>NZ_SEWF01000036.1 GCF_004168285.1 Emticicia agri
TTAAGTAATGCGACAAAATTATTTTAAAATTGTTAACTTTGCTCTATGCGAGCAAAACGATATATTAAATTAGAGCCAAGTGAGGTCATCACAATGGAAGAAGGGTACAAAAATGCTACCCATCATCAATTCAAACAACGTTGTCATTGTCTATTGCTAAGTCATCAGGGGTATGATATGTATAGCCTAAAATCTATATTTCAAGTAAGCCACCCTACCATCACTAACTGGTTTGACAGTTGGGAAACGCATGGGATAGTAGGTTTACGCAATCAATTGGGTCAGGGTCGCAAACCTATTTTCAATGCAGCTGATGAATCATTGGTAAAAAGCAAAGTAAAATCAAGCCCTCAGACTCTGAAAAAAGTACGTCAAGAACTGAAAGAAGCATTACAGAAAGACTTCTCTCAAAGAACATTAGAGCGTTTTTTAAAAACACTTGTCGAGCCAGTTGGAAAAGAGCCAGAAAAAGTTTAAAGTCAAAGCAAAACACTTCTGAGTACGCATATAAAGAAGACTGCTTAAATGACTTACTCGAGCTCCACCAACAAAGTCATATTGACTTATTTTATGGTGATCAGGCTGGTTTTTCGCTCAATTGTGTCGTACCTTACTGCTGGCAATTTCCAGATGAACCCGTTTATATTCTGCCACAAAAAGGCAAGAATATCAATGTATTTGGGTTGATGAATGCTGATGGAAATGAACTTTACACTTTTGATGTAAAAGGTACTATTAATGCTGATTTTGTCATCAATTCAATAGAAATATTTATTGATAAAATTAGAAAACCAACAGTTTTAGTAATTGATAATGCCAGAATTCATCACGCCAAAGTTTTTCAAGAAAAGTTAGAATTGTGGCAAAACAAAGGGCTCTATATTTTCTATTTGCCTGCTTACAGTCCACATCTAAACAGAATCGAAAGGCTTTGGAGGCATACTAAATATTATTGGCTTAAGCCTAGTGATTATCAAGATTTGGAAACCCTCAAAAAAGCCCTTGACAAAATTTGGTCTAAATTTGGTTTTGACTATCAAATCGACTTTTCTAAAATTAAAATTTAAAATAATTTTGTCGTATTACTTAATAAGCAGACCAAAGTATTGCGTATATTATTGCCCGTTGGGCTGAATAAATAGTCAGCCCAACGAGGGCTCACTCCGGTTAATTATATGAGCCAATTACTTTTTCAGTAGTGCTAAGTGTATCTATTTTGTGATTCTTGATACTGATAATTGTAGTCTGAATAGCATTGTAAGTACCATTATGTTTCAAACTGGTAAATTGAAAATCTCTAAAGCCATCACCATTAAAATCAACTAATTGTATTTCTGGTGTTTCAATTTTGAATAGCTCCTTTAGATTTGATATTTTCAATTTTCTGTCAGCATTATCGTAAAGAGCCAAAAGATTGAAATCAAATGTACCTGGAATAAACTCCTTCATGTCATTATCGTAAAACAAAACTTTACTATTAGTGTACCCGGTAGGATAATGCCTTAATACCACTAAGAAAATAGTTTGAAAGTCAGCCTGTAAACGGATGGCACCTATGTAATAATTATCTTGTAAACTATCTAGAAAGTTAGCTGCTTTATAGTATTCCCGAACAGTATCTTCTATTCTGGATTCTATACCGTCATTTACCTGAAGTATTTTTTTCTGGTTCTGCCAATCAATATCCACCAGTTTTAATGGCAATTGAGCATTTATAATTCTGGAATGAAAACTGTTTTCTGGGGTCTGCACTTCACTGCAACCCGAAAAAATAGTCAATAGCAAAACACATTTAATTATCCGATACATTGGTTTTAAATGTTAACGATAAAGCAAAAATATTAAAAAGTTGGATGCGCAAAAACTAACCGTGCCATCGTTAGTAAAAGAGCACGGTTCATAAAGTGCAGAACTCATAACCCATTCAAGCAGGAGTAAAACCACCTACATCACTACTTTATACACCTTCCTGTAAATTTCGGTTTTAACGGCATTTACCTCAATAGCATCGGTGGCCATCAGGTAGAGATTGATACTATTTTTGGTGGCATCGTAGGCCGGTTGAATATAGTCAGGGTCTGCTATATAAAAACCGTTGCGCTCATAGAATTCAATGCGTTTTTTGGCAATGCTTCCCATAGCCGGGGGTTCGGTTTCTAAAACCAGCACTTTATATTGCTTCTTTAGTTCTTCCAACGCCCTTGCCCCTAACCCTGTACTGCGGAATATCTGATAAATTTCAAAAAACTCAACAAACAGAAAATTGCTCATAGGCCAGGTAACAAAATAGCCCATCGCATTCTCATTGGCATCAATCCCGAAAATACGGGTATGCTCATTGCAGAACAATTGATAAAACTGTTCTGCATTGCGCCGCTCATCAATCGGAAAAGTCTGGCAATATTGTTTATATATAAACTCCCATTCTTCTTTGGGTGCAATTTTTAAATCTCTGAAATACATAATGGTACGCTATCGTGGTTGAAAATGCTAATTTACACCTCTTTCTTTATAACCTTTAGGAATTGCCCCATAAAATTGAGATTTTATAGTATTAGTATTGCAATCTTCTAACGAAAGGTACCCCCATTTATCTCGTTTTAATATAAATTGCTCTCGATTAAAAGTCCCACTATATTCAGGAGAAAAATAAATCTGCGGGCCAATTCTTAATCGTATTTTCATGCTTTGTTTTTCATTACCCTCATATTTGGGTATTAAACCCAGAATAAATTCTCCGGGTCTCACTATCATACCAAAATAACCATTTCCACAAAAATCATGACCTCTATACTCTATTGGCTTAAATCCTCTACTGTCAGTGGTATCCATAGCTTCTTGTATTCCGAACATGTATCTGTCTTTGGCAATAAACAATTTGGCTCTGGAGGTTTCATTCACAATATATATCGGGAAATAATAATTACTCTCATGATAACCCATATGCTTATATTGGTTCTTATGTATGGAGGTTTTATAATCTACAAAAATCTGAAAACCATCAGTATTGAGCGTGTCGCCTGCTCTTATATGCGAGTATCCAATTATTTCGTCATTCAAGAATATTGTATCCCTTTCAGGATTTTCCGCTAATTTCAATGTATCGGTAAATTTGTACTTTCCTAAATAATTGAAATAGACATGCCTTAAAGTATATGCCTTTATAAACTCAACAGTATCTTTAGTTGGCTCCTGCACAACCACGGGAATATGAAAAACAGGTTTAGCGGTTTCGGTAGTCGGATGATTGGTTGTACAAGCTGCAAAAATTGCCAGTAAAGCAATAGTGAAGAGGCATAACAAAAAAAGAGTTTTTCTATGAAACATAATAAACAGGTAGCTTAGATTAGTCAGCAATAAAGAATTGTACGTATATATAACGAGTGCAGGAGGTTTTCTGTACAAATCTATACAGGTAAATTCTTCTATTTTCTATATGTACTCACATTTATCATTTTTCAAATCTGAAAATAACTCTATATTTGTTTTTCAACCTTTAACGATATTCAACCTGATGAACAAGCTATCCCTATTATTACTACTATTGGGCTTTGGTCTGCTACAAACCCATGCCCAGAATACCCTGACTCCCGAAGAAAAGAAAGCAGGCTGGCAATTGCTTTTTAATGGAAAAGACCTGAAAGGCTGGCACGCCTATGGCGGCAAAGAGCCGGGGACGGCCTGGATAATTGAGCAGGGAGCCATTAAACTGAATGTACCCGAGCGTGCCGGAAACAAAGCCAAAAACGGCGGTGATATTGTAACAGACGAAGAACTTAAAGGAGATTTTGAATTAAAAGTCGAATGGAAAGTGAGTAAATTTGCCAATAGTGGAATCTTCTTTTTTGTAAAAGAAGCCCCTCAATATACATTCATGCACAATACAGGGCTGGAATTGCAGGTAATAGACGACAAAATTTATGAGGGTGCTGCTGAAAATACCCACCGTGCCAGCGATTTCTTTGGAGTAGCCAATGCTCGCCTGCGTGAGAGCAATCCGCAAGGTGAATGGAATCAGATTCATATCATTGTCAAAAAAGGTAAACTTACTGTTACTCAGAATGGTTTTACGGTTCAGGAGCATGATTTGAATAGCCAGGACTGGAAAGATAAAATTGCCAAAAGCGGCTTGGCCAAAGCACCTATCGGCAAAGGCATCTATACCGGAAGAATCGGTTTGCAGGATTGGGGCAGCACCGTATGGTATAGAAATATCAGGGTTTTGAAATTGTAAGCCTATACTATGGCACGCTCGCAAGCACATGAGCGTGCCAGTTTCCTCACCGTGCCACTCACACCCTACTACCCTCAACTATTCTTCTTCCCGGCCTCAGCTATATCACGTTATCCTCATTATTTCAGCAATCAATACAGTTGAAAGAGTCTTTGAAAACTAAAATATACTTCACAAGTTTTCTTATGTTGTGGGTTTGATATAATTTTAACCCCGATTACATAAATTCTGATACTGACCATGCGAGACCGATTAATTCAAGGCAATATATTATTTGCACCCATAAAAAAAACAAAGATTCAATATAAAGGAAAAACGGTAACGGCGCACAAACTAACCATTGCTTCATCGATGGAAATGAATATCGACGAGGCCTGGCAAAGAGTAAAAACCAGTGCCCTGCTTGAATTCCTTTCGGAAGGAAAAGTTACCTTTAAGCCAACTGGTGGGCATTTTCCTGAGACATGGAAACAGGGAAGCACCATTACGACCCGTATGCTGATTAATGGCTTTTTTCCGTTTGGTGGACTCCACACGCTGTTCTTTGAGAAAATTGATGAGGAAAATAAAATTATTCAGACCCGAGAACACGATGCCTTCGCTAAAGTATGGGACCATACCATTGAGCTACAATACATCAACAAAGAGATACTGGTCTATCAGGACGAAATTATAATTTATGGCGGTATTCTTACCCCTATTCTATCATCGTGGGCAAGAATGTTTTTCAGACACCGCCATAGAAGATGGCAATTACTGGTCGATGAAAAATTTCAATCTGCCTGAACAGACTATTTACCGCTTCCGCCTATTTTCTTGCTTTCAGTCTTATTTCCCTGAGGCTTTACATCGGTTATTCTGAATTCAAAAAGGTATTCAAGTGTTTTACCCTGATGTAAAATAGGTAGATATAATGAAAAAGTGGTACCTCGTAAGGCTAAAATTTCTTCTTTCAATTTGGGCTTGTCATAGTCCCGGTTTGGAAATAAAGCCCTCGTTTTCCAGTCGCCTGCCACCGATACATAAGAACTATAAAATCCCTCCTGATAATAAATATTGCTGGTAGGTATCACCATATCGTCTAAAGAAGCTCCGGCAGGTACGGTTGTAGCAGGTTGGCTTGCGGCTTTTTCCATATATCTGATACCCGAATGCGTTACTTTTTCAGCCTTCCCTCCTAATACCATTGAGGCTTCGTCCCAGATAACTTTCATGGTTTCATTGGTTTTGTTTTTCACAACAAAATTCAGCCCGTTCAATTTTATGTCAAACGTAGCCTCAATTTTATCATCATTAAATAGCAAAGCCGTATTGGGGGTTGGTTTAACTAATTCGTACGTAAAATGATAGGTGTTACCCGTATAAGCATCAAACAACAGCGAATTAACAGATTTGCATGCGCCTAAAGCACACACCAACAATAAAAATAGAAAGGTCTTTTTCATAGAATTACTGAATGTTTTAAAAAAAAGCGTGATAAACTTCGTAAGTTGCACCTGTATTACCTGTGCTTGTTTTAGGTTCATCAATCGAACACAAATACAGGAATCTGGATAGAATATTTTTTTCATAAGACACTATAAATTTTCATTTTTATCATATTATTTGCAAATATGCAAATTAATTGATGATTATGCAAATATATTTATACTTTTATGACAGACTGGAACGAAAAAGCCAAGCGGCTCCTGAAATCAGAACTCGTGAAGCGGGGCATATCTAATGCCGATTTAGCATTACGGCTCAATGAAATGGGGATTGAAGAAACAAAAATAGGAATCGACAGTAAAATCAGTCGGGGAACATTCAGTGCGGGGTTTCTTTTGCAATGCCTGACAGCCATCGGCTGCCATAGAATAGAAATCGGAGAATTTGAAAGACCATTGATGATGGTAGCAGAGCCACAGGAAGGCTACGGGAAAAAGAAAGATAAATAGCTATTTCCGTAAAATAGCTATTCTTGTTTTACGCAATTGTCTTTCGGCTTTGCGGTGCAGTTTCTGGTTGTGCAACAGCCAGCCTCCTACTACTCCAATAAGGCTACCAATAAAAATATCAAGAAACCGGGCAGCAATCACCCGATTGGCATCTATCGCTGTTCCCCGGCTTAGCTCTATCAGAAACACCGTCATAGGCGTAATAAATATCACCGCCAGTGCATAGTGTCTTACCACCAGCACCTCAATAATAAATTGCAGCACAATAATGCTGATACAGATTTGCAGGGTGCTCAGGTTTAACTGCAACAAAAGCCACGAAAAACCCATACCTATAAACGTACCCACAATACGGTGGAAACTCCGCTGACCTACCTGCACCACATTGAGCCCTTGCATAATAGCCAGACACGAAACCGGAATCCAGTAAGGATTATCTAACCGGAAGATATGCCCTGTAAGCAAAGAAATGGCTATAAACAATCCGATAATTATCGATTCCGTGAGGTTGGTATAGTGGCGCTTTCTTATACCCGGGTCTTTCATTTTATCGGGGTACCGCCTCACAATATACAGACTATAACCCATCGCAAACACAAAACCACCCATTGTGCCTAAGGCGATTAGGCCAACCTTTGTCGGAATTGCCAGTAAATCAAAAGGCATACAACTGGCCATAGAGGCTATCATCACAAAAAAGAAATTACCGGGCGGCGACAGTCTGAAATAATTGGTAAGCCAGTTGACACTAAAAGCATAGATGCCTAACACAAGAGCCGACAGATAGGGATTAAAACTAAAGGCAATGCCCACAGCAAAACTCATAATAAACCCAAAGGCACACACCAGCAAAGTAAGCATCCGGTTTTCGAGACTTGTAGAGGGTAGATACAGTATAACCAGACCACCCATACAGGCCAGTGTGCCGAAATCGAGCCGCCCGAGGGAATACCCAACCAGTAAAGGCAAACCCGTACACACCGAAGCCAGCACAGGAATATGCCACAACCGCTCCGATTTTTTCAACTGAAAAAACTGTTTCGCCTCTCGCCGGATAATATCTTTTATTGATGCTAACATAGAACAAAGATAGCAGGTAGCTGAGAATACGCCTATTGATATGAAACATTTATACCCATCAATCCTCAATAACTCCTATACCATGAGTTGCCCGATAGACAGCTTTTTCACTTCTTCTATTTTTTTATTGTTGACATGAATATAACTCAAATCCAGAGCATCCATATCAAAAGCATTTTTAGTAAATGGGTGCCTTACTAACCAATGTTTAGCCATAGCTAAATTATGTTCGTTTACGGCAGTGATAAAAACACCTGAAGCATTTTTGCATGAAAACGCTGAATCAGGAGCAAATATACCATCACTACTGGTTTTAAAGTCCTGATTCAGATTTTCTATATTTGCCATACGTCTGTAATTGCCAAACAAAGCATTGTAAACATCTTCTGTTGAAGTTTTTTTATAGCTTAAAGAATTAATGCAGATAAGAAAGGGTTTATCAAGGTTGCCATATCTGTATGCTTTCTCAATGATACTTTTTTTTAATTGCTCTTCGCATCCACCCAAAAAGACAATCGGTGGTTCACTGATACACGTATGAATAAGTTGAGTTTCAACTGTCAACAGAGAAAATACGATTTTCACATCATTGTCTTCATAGATTTGCCTTTCTATGGTTTCGGTATCTTCCGGCTCTTGCTGCGTATATTCATGGATAGCCTGCTGAAAAAAGGTTTTGATTTTGTTTAACCTGGGCTGATTGGTTGACAGAAAATAAAGCTCTTCTATACAAATTCCAATATAAGCTGAGTCTATTTCGTTCAGTTTATCATAAATCGAACTTTGTTTAGCTATTACTACCTTCTCGTAAAAGTCGTCATACGCTATTTTTGCCTCTATATAAAATGCTATCTCTCCTTTTTTGGCTAAAAAATCGGGTTTCCTGGTAGAATCCGGAATATCCGGGTGAACCGTTAGCGTAAAGCCTTGCCGGTAAAATAATTCGTGTATAAATAACTCAAAAAACGCAGGCTCGAATCGGGTTTGTAAATCCCGTTTTAATTGTTTCTTATCACTATCAGGATATCTGCTAAACCAATCTTCTAACCGATTCCTTACTGCAACAAATTCTTCCCTTGCCGTATCGTTATAGAAATCATAACTATTGTGCTGATGCTTTGCAAAATCTATGTTATGCCGCTCTTTTTCATCGAATAGTTTTTGCATAATCAAATCACTAACCCTGTTAGATAATCTCTTGTATGAATGATAACCTCAGGTAAAGATAGAAGATTACTTGGGCATGCCATAAGAATTTATCTTTAGAGCATGTTTAAAAATTATGATTCGACCTGCAAAGCTCATCTTTTTCAGCTATACTGCGTTGCATTTTTTCGATGTAGCTGCCGGCTACATCTGCAAAATGCGCCTTGTCTATCTGAAAAATCTGCACTTTTCGGTCAGAATAACAAAATTTAAACATGCTCTTAATCACTCAAATATACTTAGCTTTGTAGCCCATTAAATATAAAACCATGACAACGCAACAGGTAGATAATATTCTTGAAAAATTAGGCGACACCGCTTTATTAGATAATTTTACAGCCGTTTTGCACGAAGGCGATTTGCTGCATATACTTTACCCAACCTTTACTCTATTACATTATGAAACGCTGATAGAGTTCTGCGCAGAAGAAGAATTGTTTTTCTACTCAGCCAACAACAAAGGTTCTTTTCAATTAACGCTACTGAACGACCCTGTTTATGATGGGGAGTGATTGGCTAAGTGTTTATCCGTAAAGGAGTTATTAGTCAATCTAATTGTTTGGCTAAATGTCCATTTAGTCAGTGTGTCAGCCGTTCTTAGAACGGCATAAAATATGGTTATAAATACGACTGACAGTGCGACTGAAATAATGTTAAGCCGAACTGGGGAAGTGTATTTGTATGTTGATAAAGTCGAGGACCAATATACTAAAGCCGATATTTTGTTGGTGAAATATAGAGAAGATGGGATTATAATTGATAATGTGATTTTATTAGAAACTAAAATCAGTGGTTCTACAGAATTTACACCACGACAAAAGCAATCCTACCGGATAATCGAGAATGGAGTTGGAAAAGTTGGGGTTTTTGAGTTGAAAAGTCCAAGGTCTGAAACTAAATTATTAAATGGCGTGATTTTCACTGACAACAATGGAAAACAGTTAGATGCATCAACTATTAGTATTAGTAAAACCAAAGCATTTAAAATAAGTGATACAGGATTAAAGAATGGGACTTTGAATAAAAGTAATATAGATACAAGCCATTATCGTAATTTTATAGCACCAGATAACAAATAAAAGTATGGCATATTTTGGAAAAACCATCATAAAAAAGTGGGCACTGAACGAATTACAGCCCTTTTTAAAACAGTATGGATTTAAGAAGGTAAATCAATTTGACAATACTCTTTTTCACAAGATAGAAAATGATTTAATATGCAGTATTGCAATTTCTGCTGGAACAGGGCAGTCTTTTTCTGTGGGTGGAGCTTCAATATGTTTTTTTAAGGTTGAGGAAACTCTTCTTAATGTATTAAACTTTAACCCTGAAGTAAATTCCTTACATTTTATAAGAACTTTAACAATTGGAATTAATACGAATCAATATGGAATTTTGGCAAAAGGAGTAGATAGTCAGAACGATGTTAGTGAAGTCTGCAACAGTTTTAAATTTGCCTTTAATGACTATTACCTGAACGCTTTTGAGCGATATAGCAATCCAAAAAATGTATTGGATTTGTGGGATAGTTTAGATGATAAAGGTCGGTCAAATCATTTTTCTAGTCCATATAAAAATATAAAAATCATAATAATCTCAAAAATATGCAATGATGAGAATTATAAAACTAGATGCCAAGAAGCTATAGATTTTTATACTATGCATTATAACAATGGTATTGAGAGTGCTAAGGAATTAATAAATGTTTGTCAAAAAGTCATGAAATATTTGGAAAAAAACAAAGTGTAAATGAAACCATAAACTCTCAAATCATAATCCAAAATACTCTAAGTTTAGAAAACTCTATAATATAAGGATGGTTACGAAGTACAGTTGTTGGTAGATTAAGCCCAAAATCAATATACTAAAGACGATATTTTATTCATAAAATTTAATACTCTCGTTTGGCTAAATGTTATCCGTAACGGAATTATTAGTCAGTATATTAGCTGTTCTTAGAACGGCACTAAATGCCATTTAAAAACAACTGACACTACAACTGGAATTTCACCCTAAACCTAAACCCCAACCCAATCAATCACTACCTGAAGCTCGTCTTGTGTGCGAAATTCAGGAAATTCTTTTTCACGAATAATACCTTCTGCCATCGCAGTTTCTATATATTTTCTTGCCTGCTCATAACCGGGAACATGCAGTCGCATTATCATTTCTATGACTTCATTTTTGGGCAGTAAATCTCCGTGCATCAGTTCCAACAGGTTTACCAGACCATCGGCTCCCAAATAATAATCTACTGCCGAATTAGCCACAAATGCATTTTCTTCACGGATAGTTTTTTCTTCGTCATAATAACATCCATGAGAAGTAGCCAACGGGCTGGCAGATTTATGATGTACCAAGCGCAAGCCATAGCCCTCAAGACTATCTGCTTTAGAAAGCCATTCTATCCAGCCATCTTTTATACGTTTTATAGGTTGACCACATGTATCGCATGTCCAGTTTTCTGTTTTCATCTTATTTTTGTTTAATATGTTTAGTTAAAAAAGCAGGCTCTCGACTGCTCACCCCCCACTCAACCCCTTAAAATATTCCATCATTTCTTTTGCATTCTGGTTGGTTAGTTTTTTGGCGGTTTTTAAATCTTTGGGTTTGTTTCTGGTTGAATGGTCCTGGTAATGATACTGCGGTGCGTCGGCTAACATCCGTTGTACAATGCCCCACGGAATACCCCATTGCAGATACGCATACGACCAATGAAAATGACTGCAAATGGCTCCTCTTGACCCAAACGGGCTGTTTAGTCCGCTGGTGTGGCTGTCTCTATCCGATGAGGAGCTGTCGTCCTTGTGGCGGACATCAATCTGATAGAGCTGATAAAATCCCCTAAATTATTGATTTGATTGATGTAAATGGCTAATTGCACGAGCTTTGAGGGCTGTATGCGCCATAAAAAATAGTTGGCTATCAACGGGGCAAAAAGCCTGATTTTCCATCTGGAATTCAGCACCGCTATGGCCACAGCCAAAGCACATTTCTTTGCCGATTCAGCGGTAATGCGTTTGGCTTCTGCGAGTGCATTTTCTGTGAGCATAGACTCATCAAATTCAATGCTCAGAAAAACCCGGCTCAACACATCAAGCGTACCTAAATAAGGTTGTTGAATCGTAAAAATGCGATGCTTCCGTTTAGAAAAATGCCGTAATAGACTCCGTTTCGGCAATGTAAAGCGTATCCCCTTATTAATCAGCACATCGGCTTCGTGCTGTTCAGCTTTATGGGGGTCAAAATCAAAATTTTCAAACATAGTAGAAAGGGTTATAAAGAGAGGGTGTGAAAAGTTGAGGAGTGGGAAAGAGTATTTGATGCATATTTCTCCTCACCCTCTAAATCTCCCTCTCCTGCAGGAGAGGGAGACTTTTAGCCCCTCTCCCTCGGGAGAGGGGTTGGGGTGAGGAAAAAATTCCAAATATCATTTAGCACAAAAAACTTTTCAACCCCCTCAATGAAATCAACAAAAAACTATCTCAAACTCATTACGCTACCAACGATAAAGTCATAGATGGTGCATTGTTGGCAGGTTGCAAAACAAGAATGGTTACTTCAACCTTTAAGGTATCTGAGCGACCAAACTGCCCTGTAAATTTTGCCGAAATTCTTGCTCTTGGAATAGCAAAGATAAGACCCTCTTTAGGCGTAATTTTCACCGATTTTTCGATGGCAACTGCCGAAACCGGATAAGTCCAGGTATCATCTTCTTCATCATATTCACCCCCGAAAACAGCTTCACACTGCGCCAGGTCAGGAGCGGCTAACTGGAAAGAAATGGTTGTTTGCCCTTGCTTGATTGCCGTATGGATAGGCCCTTCTTTTTCTTCGACAAAAAACTCGGTTATTTCGGGGTCTGACGTTTCAATCGTACAGCTACCTTCTGCCGTATTACCAATAACGGCCAGCGTTGTGCCCATTGCGTCATTAACACCTTTATTGCCTACTTCTATTTTTGCTAAACCAATTGTGATTAAATCTGCCATTTTGTTTTTAAAATTTTAATTTGTGTTACTTAGTCTGAATTCAATTCTGAAATGGAGCCTTGTCTGCTTGATGTCAGGCTCGTCATAATCTCCCTGTCTCGATGTCCAGAGTGAGTAGTAGCTCCCATAGGCTTCGTGCAGCACTTCTCCGGCAACAGCCAGTACTTCGGCTACACGTGCGGTGTCTTTAATGGTCTGCATTTTTCCGCCGATGTTCTGATAAATCTTAGGGATATATACATTCACATTGGCTACACCTGCCTGTAGTGTTCCCTCGCTGATGGCGGTACTGCTGATAACTATATCTTCGTTGGTTGAATCCAAAGGGCGTTCGCCTTTATAGATGCCGCCTCTGATAAAAGTTTTCAGCACCGACTGATTGATGAGGTTGTACAGAATGCTGTCCTGGTCGGCTGTTGTTTTCATTTTTACTGATACAATTTTATGATTGGGTAAGCCTTTCTAACAGCTTTGGCAATTGCTGCCCGACATACATTTCAGCACTTGTCAGCACATCCTGCGAGCGAGATTCTGCCTCCACGGCATACGCTGAACCTGAAACCACTATCAAAGCATAGCCTTTGGAATACTGAGCAGCCAGCGATTCAGCCAGTTTTTCTCCTGCCAGTGCCTCATTGGTTGTTGCCTGTTGCCCGCTGTCAGAGCTATTGGCTGCATGCTCTTCAACGGGCTTGTCAGCACTCCGGTCAAACTCCCGGGCTACTATCACACCATCGGCTACAATCACATAACCAACCGACTGCGCCAGTTTGCCAGAGGCATCAATGGTGTCTGCATTGGCACGGGCTATTCGCACACTTTCCTCACCCGACTTTTTCATCGATTGAAGTATTTCCGTACGGAGATTTCGCAGGCTCGCATCCAACACCTTTTTGATGTCGGCCTGTGCAAAGGCAGATTTCAAAGCCATATTCTTGTATGAAAGCGGTCTTTTGTGGCATAAATTACTTCTCCCTCAACCCTCAATGTACCGTCACTTTCCAATACCCTGATGCGTGTTCCGGCTTGCAAAGGCAAAGTTCCTGCCGGGCATTGAATCAGGTGAGTGGCCTGTAAATAAGAGCCATCCTCTTTGCTAAACTTCTGCTGTCTGCCATTTTCATTCCGGCATGCACCAATGGCTACCCAAGTAGAAGAATTGGACTGAAAATTTCCGTTTTCGTCCTGCGTGGCAAGACCCACATTGAGCCTTTCTACAATGTATGGATATTGGATTGACATTACCAGAGATATGATTTGTTTCTGACCTTGGGTTGTTGTACTGTCAGCTTGTTTTCAAGCCCTAAATTATGGCACAGCAAAGCGTAATAATCCAATATTCCCTCCTTGTCATAACTGATACCAAAGCCTCCTTCAGTAATAGAAGACACTACCAGTAATTCGGGAATATATTCATACAAAGCCCGCTCAATTTTATCTACACTATCAACTATATACGTCTCATCAGAACCAATCCCGTTTTTCAGAAACAAGGCTGCTAATTCGTTGTCGTCAATAGTTACCCCAAACTTCCCGAGCTTACTTTTTATGTAGTCTGCTATTAACATTTTAACATCTGTTTAATTACGAATGGTGAATTAGTGAATAATTAGATTCTATCTATGGAGAATTTTCAAAGAGCATCTTGCTGATGCCTTAGAGGAATAGTTTCCATATTCGCTAATTCACCCGCACGGCGTCCACATTCACTAATTCACCATTCGCTAATTCACCATTCCCTTATTTAGTCCACGTAGCATTCAAGCCATCAACCAGCCATTTGGCGCTTGCGCTGTTTATTACCGGAAAAGCATTGGCAATGCCCAGACAGGTTTCTACCAATGGCTCTTCGGTAGCAAAGCGTTTGATAAGCACGTGCTCACGCTTTACTTTCAGCGCATTTGAGCTTTCTACATCTTCATCGGCCAGACGGGTGTGCGCAGTATTCCCCAATGTTGGCGTTTCAGAGAATAGCAAAACGCCCGCCTCCCACGGATTTACCTGTGTGCGTACCCCTTTGATTTCGATTTCGATAAAACTCTCTACCAACCCGATTACCGGTAAACCCTGTGCTTTCAAAGCCATGTTCAGCGTTGATAGTAACGATACCTGTGTAGGCGCAGGGGTTTGTGTAGCCCACGGAGCCACAAAAGCAATGGTTTCTGCCGATACTAAAATGGCATCAATCATATCCTGGTCTGTAAAGATATAGTTCAGTTTTTTGCCTTTGTTTTTGGCTGCCTTTACCACGTCTTTAATTTTGGTGATAGGCTTCGATGTTTCGGCATTGTCAACAGTAATGTTTACCGTTACCCCCGATTTATTGGCACCGGGTACCAGAAAATCAACATTGGCTTCGGTTACCACACCCTCATTGTTGGTATTGGTCAGCATCACCTTTCCTGTAGAAGCGGCTCTTAGTGCCAGCCATTCGAGACGAGCGTTTACGCCATTGAATACAAATAGCTGATCTTCCCAAATCCAGTTCAGCAGTTCTTTTTTGGCGGCATCGTCGGCATAGCGTTTAAGCGTATTGTACTCATTCATCTGCGACTCGGTTTTTTCACGTGCCACTCCGATTTTAGGAATACTGCCACTTAATTTAGAAACCACCTCACGTCTTTTACGTGGCGCACGAGAATCCCACGAAATCACATCACCTGCCACAGGTACCCCAAACTCTCCCTCTAACGATTCCCATTTGAGAGAGGTAACGAATTTAAGCGGAAAAAGCGTCGGAAAATAAAAATCACTCAGGGCATATTCATTGGCAACTGCCTGCATATCCTTCTCGCTCAATCCGTTTATCAATGATTTTATCATGAATTGAATAAAATTTGAATGAAAAAATTAAACTCTTACACCCACAATACTTGTGGTAAAGCTGCTTTTAACTGCGCAGTGGTAACAGGTACATTGGCTTCAATCAGCGTGGCTCGCAACCAGGCATCCACCACATTGGTTTCACCCGATTTAAGTTCCATGCTATGGCCTGTAACAGCCAGCGGGGTTACTTTAAAAGCAGAAGTATTGGAAGCAGCCTCTGCCGCCGCCTGAAAAATACCTGCATACTGGGCAATAGCTACACCCAAGGTCGTACCCACCGAAATAGTGTCGTAATTGGCATTGCTTGTATTAATAGCCGTAATGGCATAGGCTTTGGCACCCGTGAGGGCAGCAATAAAATCACCTGTTTTAAATCCGTGGCCTTTGAGTACCAGATAATCGGTAGCACTATTGGTAGCGGCCGTATGGAGTTTGGCAGTTTTCAGCACATGATACAAACCATTGCCATCTTTGCCGATAACCGAACCTGCCGGAATAACGGCTCCGTCAGTAAAATCGGCTACTGCTACTGTTACTCCTCCGGTTATGTCTTCTAACTTGGTAGCGAACGCAACTTTCTCAGCCGCTGCATCGCTCTCTCGAAAATTTTGCATAATTGAGATTGAATAATTAAGAATTAAAAATCTGCTTGCCCATGCCCGTATTCGTCGGCTTATGTTCTGCCTTTTCGCCAAAAACAGGTTTACCCATAGTGGCACCCCTACCCTCGCTTTCGGCTTTTCTGGCGTCAATATAAGCCTGTGTATCTAACGAAATACCGTTTTTACCGGATTTACCGGGCATTGGCGGTGGAATTTTACCCGACCCTTGCTCGCCGAATAATGGTCTGACCTCTTCCAACCCTGTTTCTAATTCAGTTTTGTAAGTCTCAAACTCGCTTTCGTCGCTGAAACTCATTCGGGCAAAATCACGTAGTTTCATTTGTCTGAACGACTCCGGCGTATCTTTCAACAGCGCTTCAAGTATCTCCCTTCTCGACTCAGTCGTCTTGCCGCTCTCCAGCGCATTCACTTTCGCCATTAATGCGCTGTTCGATTCAATCAAGCCCTGTGCCCAGGCGGGTACATCATCATTTTCAGTCAGGCTTTCTTTTACAGTTTCGTTGCTTGTTTTACCCGATTTTTGTCTGGCAATGGCATCAGTTACCCGCTTGTCGGCATCGCCCTGAAAAGCCTTTAGCAAAGGCTCGACCCCGCTCATGGCGTTGTCGATTTCGCTTTCATCAGTTACCGTAGTTTCCAGCAGGGTAGCAACTGCATCAAAAGCCCTTTCGCCGAACCCTAAGTGCTTATACTTAGTTTTCAGCAGTGGTAGAATTTTTCCCTTTAAGGTCATAAAGTGTGGATTTTGTAAATGAGTCTGTTTGGTTTAACAAAGATAAAAACAAAAAATTCATACTTATATTATAAGCATTTATAATTTTCATTACATTTGTTACTCATTACATGAACAAGGATTTCCCCCAACTGTGGCACGAAGCTCCAGCTTCGTCGCACAACCACACAACCCAACATGAAACACAAAAAAGACGTCGTTTACCAACTGACTTTCCTGCGCTCACAGCACACCGAATATTACCGCCAGCTCAAAAGCATTTATGCCTACCACACCCGCAACGAAATCGGCTGTAAAGTAGGCCATTTATACGATTCTAAAATTGAATACAACAAACCCTTTCTGAATAAACGGGTGAAGATTGAGGTGATAGACATAAGGTGATATGTGTAGGGCGGTCTCATAAGGAAATCTCACAAAAATGGTACACCGTTGCGCTATTATTTGGGACAAAAAACTTATGAGATAACCCTAAAGCCAAAAGATTGTAAAAAATACCAATCCACTGACAACCCTACGGCTTCGACAAAAACCTCGTAACACAATTAAAAGTAGAACCGGGTTCTGCATAGAAGTAGCCACAGGTAGTAATCCCGGTAGGGTGATTAACAGTAACTTTATGACCGCTTTTAACAATCACATTATCGTCGTCAGTGGGTACTCTGCCACAATTCCATGTTGTGTAAGCGTGCCAGTTGCCCGAAGTAATACTGGTACAGGTAGGCATTGGCGTAAAACTATACGCATGCGAAGCAAAATTGATTGCTATTTTACCGAGATTGGTATATCTATATATCTCATTACTATTCTGTTGTACAGGCGAGGTAAAGGCCGTACCGATATTTACATTGGGTCGGGTTCTGAAAGGCGATTTTGCATTATTGGGGTCGCAGCAGGCAAATTTAAACTCTCCCCAACCCGTGGCTTCATGCCCGTCAATGGCGGCACCATACCAGGCATAAAAGAATCGGGCAGCCTCATAATTGTTGGCCTGTAAGGTGTCACTGGTGGTGATAGAAAGCACCTTAAAATTCAGGCTCTGCTGATAATTTCTGAGTTTATCTGCCTTGGTTTTCCAGAAGTTCAGATTGGTTTCATATTCCCATTTGATAATCAGGTAGCTTTCACTCAGGTAAAAATCTCCTGCATTCAATACTGTTGCCTGTCCATTAGGATTATAAGTAGGAACCACCGCACTACCAAAAACGTCATCAGGATTCCACCCATTCGCAATTACTTTCAGACTTCGGCTATGCACATAGTTTACAGCATCATTCTGGCGTTGACGGCTCACCTGAAAATCGTAACCAAAATCATCAAAAAAAATACCTTGTACACCCATCGCTTTCCAGGCATCTACTCTTTGCTGAATCTGGTTCATCGGGAAGTTTTTGCCGGGAGATTTAACCCCTAAATCTATGTACCCAAATACTTTTGTCGATGAACCTGCCATTTTACTGATTATACTGATGGTATTATTATGGTCTGGGTGTGAAGCCAGTTCAAGGTCAGCCCCTAATACGACATAATCATATTGCTTCAAATCATTCGCTACTTTATCCAGGTCATACCCATTGGTCGGGTAATTCAGACTTGATGGATAGCTATAATAAATCAGTAATTTTTTAGGAGTGATTTGTCCTAATGATGGTATAGTGAATAAAATACCGGATAAGATTTGTAGTAAAAGTTTCATAAGTGAATCAGACATAGTTTTCAGGAAATCTTCATACATAGACATAACAAAACTTTAAGCAAAAGTTATTAAAAGATGCCATTTTTTTATTTCCCGGCTTATTACACCCTTTTTTATAAAGAAAACCACTACTCAAACAGCCCAATTAAATCAAAGTCTTTTTATACATTCCAGCTAACTCTATTCGTTTATACAAAAGCGTTGTCTTGAAGCTGATGGCCCCATTTCATAAAAAACCTTTTTATGCCTGCAACCTTTTCCATTCGTCTGCTTACTGTACTTATGTTTTTTCGCAGCCTTGCTATTGCGCAAAATCCTGTTGATAGTGTGGCATTAGCCAGAATCAGAACAGTTGCCGAAACCCACCAAATCACAGACATCATCACTCATCTGGCCGACCTTAATGGCCCCCGCTTGTTAGGTACTAAAAACTATTATGAGTCTGCCCGATGGGCCAGGCAGCAATTAGCTGGTTATGGAACCGATACTGCCTATTTCGAATCTTTCGACCAGCAATACCGGGGTTGGCAAATTGAATCTTTCAATGTAGAAATGACTTCACCTGCTTATATGTCTATCATGGCGTACCCACTGGCTTATACAAAAAGTACCCAAGGAGTAGTAAATGGAGAAGCTATTTTACTGAATCATGCTGATAGTCTGATAAAGCTGAAAGGAAAACTAAAAGGCAAGGTTGTATTATTAGGACAAGATTACCATCCGTTTAATGCTTCCCAACAGATTTTATCTGAAAGATTATCGAAAGAAATGTTGCAACAGGCAGCCGACAATCCTGACCCTAACGACCTGCTAATCGGGTACCATAGCCGACGCTCAACCAATCAGGCTATCCAGAGTCAGGAGGCAAGGAGAAAAGAATTACAGGCATTTTTTGAGTTCTGTGAAAAAGAGGGTGTATTAGCGCTGATAGAACCCAGCGACTATCCTTATGGCATTTTACATGCCGACGGCAACCATCATGTACCCTCTTACAGAAAGGTGAATGACATTAAACCTATTCCCTCGTTTGTGATAGCCAACGAACATTTCGGCAGAATGGTAAGGCTCATAAAAGCCGGAAAGAAACCCCTGTTAAGGCTCAACCTGCAAACCACATTTAATTATAATCCTGCATACAATGTCAATATAATCGCCGAAATCAAAGGAAAAGATGCTTTATTGAAACATCAGCAGGTTATTATCGGAGCACATTTAGACTCATGGCATGGAGGCACAGGTGCGGTTGATAATGCCGCGGGCTGCGCCGTTATGATGGAAGCCATCCATTTATTGAAATCTGCCGGATTAGCACCTCGCCGAACCATACGAATTGCGCTCTGGGGTGGTGAAGAACAGGTATTTGCAGGTTCGAGGGGTTATATAAACCAACATGTAGGAAAATTAACTGACGGAAGCCCTCAAAAGGACTTCACTTCTATCTCAGCCTATTTCAATCTCGATAATGGTACAGGTAAAATACGGGGTATTTATGCACAAGGCAATATCGCCGCAAAATCAATCTTTGAGCAAATACTGACACCTTTTGACAAAGCAGGGAATAGCACGGTAACGATTCAGAATGCCAATCAGACCGACCATGAGTTATTTGATGCCCTCAACATTCCGGCATTTCAGTTCATACAAGACCCGCTCAATTATATTTCGGCGGTGCATCATACAACAATGGATGTAGCCGAATACGTGAATAGCAACGACCTGAAAGAAAGCGCCATTCTCGTTGCTTATCTCATCTATCAGGTAGCTATGCAGGATAGCCTTTTGCCCCGACGTGAACACATCAGTATTCTGCCCAGTTTAGAGGGAAACACCACCTTTTTTCTGAAAGGTTTTGCAAACGCTGGAGCCGTATCTATTGTAAGTGATTTCAATAACTGGAATATGTTTGGCACCCCACTTGCCAGAGTAAATGGTGGCTGGCAATGCAAATTAAACCTGAAACCCGGCCGATACCTCTACAAATACATCATTGACGGCGACTGGACAGCAGACCCGGCCACGCCTGCCAATCAACTCCTGAGAGACGGCAAAGGTCATGCAGGGTTGACGGAAATAATCGTGAGGTGATGATAAATACTTATCTCATTTCCTCATTTATTTCTTGGAATTTTAAACTAAATCCCTAACTTTCTTAAAATTCATTACGATAGTCCCCTTCTGTATTTTTCTTTCACTACTAAAATACTATCGTCATGAAAAAAGTACTCATTTTTGTATGCTTATATCTAAGCATCTGCCTCTGCTCTTTTGCCCAGAACACCACACAACGTAAACTTACACTTACGGCAGGCTATGGGTTGGTTACCGTTCCACAGATGGTCGAAGGCCTGAGTGATATTTTAGGTACAGCCATTACAGGCGGCACAATCCGCTACGATGATGCTACTTTTAGCGGAGCACTGATTGCCGGAATCAAATTCTCGACACAAAATAAATGGAAGTATGGGGTTGATGTAGTGTATGAGAAATTCACCAAAAAAGTCTATAACAATTCAAGCGGCCAGTATTTAGGCGATAGCGAAGGAAAATACTGGAGTATTATTCCAAGAGTGGATTACTACTGGCTCAATAATCCGGTATTCAGGCTTTATTCAGGTATAGGCGCAGGAGCCTCTTTTGCTTCGCAGAAATATGAAAACAATAGCGACAGCCGTGTAGTATTTGCCTTTAATGTGGCTCCTATCGGCTTTGAGTTAGGCAATGCTATTGCCCTTTTCGGAGAAACCTCTTTCGGCTACAACGGCATCCTGAACGCCGGAATTCGGCTGAGGCTGTAGCATAGTCAGTTACTTATTTTATCAGAGAGACGTGCCAAAATACACGTCTCTCTGAGTTTAAATAGAATATCTCGAAAAATTTATGTTTGCCAATTAAACTAACCAGAAAAAAATTAATAGCGTTTATTTATGCAAAAGGTATTAAATTGGAAGTTTCATGACTTTTAAATAAATGTTATTTAAACAAAATCTAAGACTATTCAGAGTGAATTCATGAAACAGTTACATTCAATTTCTGAAATTATCAGGGTTTTCCCTACTGGCGATAAACCAGTTCTTGTTATTTGTAATGATTTGAATGAATGGGTTTGTAAATATCGGGATGCTCAAAAATTAGCGAATGAATTAGTAGCTTCTGAATTTGCCAAAATTTGGGGAATAAAAATGCCGCAAACTGCCTTGGTAAAAATCAGCCAATCACACATTCCTGTTGGGAAATTTCCCAACTTAAATTATCAGCTTTTTCAAAAAGAATGTTTTGGGACAATCTATTTAGCAGATTCTAAAGAAATCGATAAGGCTACCTTACCCATGTTTAAAGAAAAAGGTTTTGCAAATAGAATAAAAGACAGAGAAGATTTTCTAAAAATCGCTCTATTCGATATTTGGTTGGCCAATGAGGACCGAAACCATAATAATTTTAATCTACTGATTCATTCAAATGCTTTTTATGCAATTGATCACACCCATATTTTTAACACTAATTCTTGGGAGAATGGAATGTCACAACTAACAGAAGAAGATTCAATTATCAAAACTAACTTAGCAGAAATCTTATTTAAGAAATCAGGCAATTTAAGAGCAGCAGTTGATATTCTATCTGATAAATTTTATCTTTACTGTCAGGAATGCGAGAATAGAATTGATGAAATAGGCAATTTATTACCAGAATCGTGGTTGATTAATAGAGAGGAATATAAAAGAAAAATGAGATCCACTATCTTTTCTAATGATTGGAAAAGAAATTGTGAAGATAATTTCAAAACATTAATAAATATCTTTTTAGAAAAATGAAAGCTTTTTTTTCAATCATATATATATCGGTTAATAATTTGAGTGATGAAAAAATCAGCATTGGGCTGATTATGTCTGATAATGAACAGCTTTTCTTTAAGTATTCAAAAACCAAGCTGGCTACCTTGAAAAACCTATTTGGGAATGAAAAAAAAGCCTTCATCAAAACTTATCTGAAAGCCTTAGAAAAAGATATTAGTTCGGATAGTTCAGTCAAAGAAAACTGGATAAATAATTCTTATATCAGTTACTTGTCTGACTATTCAAATAATGTAATTCAGTTTTCACCACCTAAAAATATAGATATAGAATTACATATAGACAATTTTAAGGTTTTCTTTGAGAAATTTATTTTCAAATATGAAGAATCTTCTGACATAACCCCTATACCAAATATTTTTGATAAAGTAAGGAAAGATTTATATCCTAAAATTGAGGAAAAAGTAAATATTGATAAAATAGTTACTCCAACAGAATTAGAAAATCTGATTACACCAATAGAGGTTAATTTTATTGGCGCAAATGGCGTTCCGGTTACCGGACAAATATTTGATTTTGAGAAAAAACAATACTTTTTAGAAAATGATATAAGCAGATATATTTCATTAATCAAAGCATTGGATATAAAATTCCGGAAAGAAGGGAAATACTTTGTCATAGGAAAAGAACCCAAAATAGTTGAAAATCACTCACTATGGAGTCAAATTAAAAATGCTGACTTTTTAGAATTTGTAGATGTTACAGAAACTAAAATTATTGAAGAATATATAGATAAAAGTGGCGTTACACCTTTGTACTAATCAAATCAGTCTTAACGTTCAATAAAAACATATGAAAGGTGAACAGAAAATCAATACCTTTAGAGCCAATATTAAATGCCTCACTAAACTTAAAAGTAAAATTTTGAAACACAACAAGTAATATATTTCAGTTGTGCACATCCTAACAAAAGGTATCCCTTTCACCAAATCTGCTTTAAAATCTTTACTCTCTCCCTGTTTTTACTATACATTTCCTACCTCGCTACACTTGTCTCTATCAATCGCATGACCTCTGCGCCTTCGTAGCCACTGTCAGGGTTTGGGCCTTTGTCTAAAAAGTACCTGACAACGGCTTCAATCATGGGCTGTTGTACGTGCATCAACGGGTCAAAGGTAAGCGTCTCTGTTTTTCCCTCTCTCTCAACTGTAATACTATCGGTACTGAAAACCGTAAAACTTATTTTGCCTTTCGTGCCTTGTATTTCGCAATAATCAGCCGCCTGCCCTGCATTAAAGCACCACGTACCATTAAATACTACGCCGCTTTTAAACAAGATATTGGCTACCACCATATCGTCAGCCGCATAAAAGCCGCCCTGATTGGAAGCCAGGCCATTTACTTTGGCTACATCACCAAAAAAATAATACATCAGGTCAAGCTGGTGCGGCGAAAGGTCATGAAACAAACCACCTCCGGCTGTGGCAGGGTCAATGCGCCAGGCTGTTTTAGGGTCTGCCATTTCTTCAGCAGTCAAAGGGATTTTGGCTAATTCAAGTCTTACGAGTCTCACCTCTCCTATTGCCTTTTCGGCAAGCAATTGTTTTACTTTTTTAAATCGCTGTTGCTCTCGTCTGTAATGGGCTACTACCAGTTTACTATTGGCGGCGGTAGCGGCTTCTGCCATGCGGTAAGCAGCACCATAATCTCCGGCCATTGGTTTCTCCACATACACAGGTTTTCCGGCTTTAATGGCCGCAAGGGTATATGCTTCATGTGTTGATGGAGGCGTGGCTACATAAATGGCATTAATTTCGGGGTCATTGATGAGTTCGTAAGCATCGGTGTACCATTTAGGCACCTGATGCCTGCGGGCATAGTCTTCTGCTTTGGCGGCATCACGGCGCATCACAGCAATTAATGCTGATTGTGGTACTTTATTAAAAGCGGGGCCGCTTTTGAGTTCGGTTACATCACCGCAACCAATAATTCCCCAGTTTATTTTTTCCATGCTGAATAGATAGGTTTTGAAGCAGGGCAAATATAAACAATATATTTTGCTATTCTTCTTTACCAACCAATCCCTCTACTCGGTTCAGTATATTTTATAAAATGACCCGGAATTAATCTCATAACTTGCCGTCCATTTGTGGACGAAAACTGTCCATTTCTGGACAAGTTTAAATAAACTAAAAATCAAAAACCGGCCTTCCTGATGCCTTGAAGGGCGTTTTTATAATTTGGCATCTTATTTGTTTTCTATTATTATAACAAATCATTCCTTAACCCCCAAACGCATGAAAAGAACCTTTTTAGGCGAGTTTGAAGAAGTAGTGCTACTCGTGATTGCGGGCTGTACCGAAGAAGCCTATGGTGTTACCATCTGGGAGCGTCTGCAACAGCAAACAGGGCGCAGTATTACCATGAGTGCCGTGCATGCTACCCTCTACCGCCTTGAAGAAAAAGGCTATCTGGCCTCTGAATTAGGCGGTGCAACCGCAGAGCGTGGTGGCCGACGGAAACGTTTTTTTGCACTAACTGCCACCGGAAGCAAAGCCCTGCTCGAAATTCAGGAAATGCGGGCTAATCTCTGGCAGGATATTCCGGCCGGAAAACTGCAGGTAATTATTAAATAAACCCTGAAAAAGCGATGATGACCGACAATAACCTACCCCAACCACCCCGCTGGCCGGACAGACTCCTGGAATGGTTTCTTTCGCCCGACCTGAAAGAAGATGTACAGGGCGATTTGCACGAGTTTTATCATAAACGACTTACACAGGTAAACATACGGCAGGCCAACAAAGATTACTGGTGGGCAGTACTGCATTACCTTACCCCTTTCTTTTTCAACAATCAGTCAGCTAATTATTCTCAGTCCATATCCCTATCTCCTGTTATGATTCGCAATTACTTAAAAATCGCCTGGCGTAACCTGATGCTCCGCAAGGCTTACACTACCATCAATATTCTCGGGCTTGCTATTGGCATAGCTTCCTGCCTGCTCATTGTTTTGTTTGTTCAGCATGAACTAAGCTATGATAAGTATCATACAAAAGCCAATCGTACCTATAGAATGGTGATTGAAGGGATGCTTGCCGGGAAAAAAATACAAACTGCCTTCGCCAGTGCTCCTGCGGCCCCTGCATTAATGAGGGAAATTCCGGGTGTTGAAACAGCTACCAGAATGGATTCCAGGGGAACATTCATTGTAAAAAAAGGAAATGAGAGCTTTAAGGAAGAGCGTATTGTTTTTGCCGATTCCAATTTCTTTGATGTATTCTCTATTCCATTGCTGAAGGGAAACCCCAAAACTATTCTTAAAGAACCCAAAACACTCGTAATTACAGAAAGCATAGCCGAAAAATATTTTGGCAATACAGACCCTATCGGTAAAACCCTGACTTTTGGTGAAAAAGATGTGTATCGTATTACCGGACTTTGTAAAGATGTACCCTCTAATACGCACTTTCATTATGATATGTTTGCCTCCATTCATGGAGAACAACTGGGTGAGAAATGGCTATCAAGCGGAGCACTTACCTACGCTGTACTTCGAGAAGGGTACACCCTCGAAAAATTGAATGCTACTATGCCTGCCCTGATAGAGAAATACCTTGGGCCGGAAATCCACGAGTTTATAGGTATCAGTCTGGCTGATTTCAAAAAACGTGGAGATAAAATTGAGTTTGTCTTTCAACCCGTTACAGACATTCACCTTAAATCTCATTTAGACGGAGAAATAGAAGCCAATAGTGATAGTAAGTATGTGTATATATTCTCGGCAATTGCGTTATTTATTTTGTTGATTGCCTGCATCAATTTCATGAATCTTTCAACGGCAGGTTCGGCTAACCGGGCTAAAGAAGTAGGTATCCGCAAAGTATTAGGCTCAGTACAAGGGCAGTTAATCGGGCAGTTTCTGAGCGAGTCGGTATTGGTTACATTTATGGCTTTGGCAGTTGCATTGGTTATAGTAGCAATGGCCTTGCCTTATTTTAATCAGCTATCGGGTAAAGCATTTGAGGTGAGTGTACTGGTAAAAGGCATGATGCTGCCTGCTATTCTATTAGCCTGCCTGTTTATCGGATTACTGGCCGGAAGTTATCCGGCGTTTTTCCTGTCTGCTTTTAAACCTGTGAGTGTACTGAAAGGTAAAATCAACGCCGGATTCAAAAGTAGCTGGCTACGTAGTACCTTGGTTACTATCCAGTTTGTGGTTTCTATCGGTATGATTATCGGCACTATAGTGGTGTATAGGCAGTTGAATTTTATTCAGAATAAAAAAGTAGGTTTCGATAAAGACCAGGTATTGGTTTTGCATGATACTTATATATTGGGCAAGCAATTAACTACCTTTAAAAACGAAATCAAGCAATTATCTCAGGTAGCCAACGCTACAATGGCAGGGTATATTCCTGCCGGAGCCTCCAACAACGGCGCTGATGGATTTGAGGTGGTCAATGGCTCTGATCAGCCTGTTACGTATCGTGATAAAACGTATAGTATTGATGATGATTACTTGCCTACGCTGGGTATTAAACTGGTGGCCGGGCGTAATTTCTCAAAAGATGTAAAGTCTGATACAGCCGCTGTATTAATTAATGAAGCAGCTGCCAAAGAGTTTGGTTTCAAAAATCCGATTGGTCAGCAATTAAGAACCCTTGGCACCGGAGAGCCTGACAGTAAACGTATATTTACAGTAATTGGTGTGGTAAGAGATTTTCATTTTGAGTCAATTCATAACCGTATAGCTCCTTTGGTGATGTATTATGGTGCCGATACTTACCAGATGGCTATCAGAGTACGTACCAGCGATATACCGGATTTTCTGGAAGTATTGGAACGAAAATGGAAGGCACAAACTAACAATCCGTTTTCGTACTCTTTTCTGAACGACCGCTTCAACAAAACGTATCAGTCAGAACAGCGCACCGGACAGTTGTTCAGTATTTTTGCTACGCTTAACATCATTATTTCGTGTCTCGGTTTATTTGGTCTGGCCATGTTTACAGCCCAACAGCGAACCAAAGAAATTGGTGTCCGTAAAGTGTTAGGGGCTTCGGTCATGAGTGTGGTTGTGCTTCTATCTAAAGATTTTGTCAAACTAATCTTTATAGCAATTCTGATTGTAACCCCGATTGCCTGGTATGCGATGAGCGAGTGGTTAGAAGACTTTGCCTATCGGGTTGAAATCAGTTGGTGGATATTTGCAGTTGCCGGGCTATTAGCCATCGCGGTAGCACTCCTGACCGTAAGTTTCCAGAGCATCAAAGCGGCTCTGATGAACCCGATAAAGAGTTTGAGAAGCGAGTAATTTAATTGTGAGGCGAACCTCCGGGTTCGCCCCACAAAAAGGGAATCAACCGCTTTAAAATATTAAACCGTTGCCCCTCAACAAATCCTATTTTTCCTTCTATCTTTGTTTAAGAACCAGATACATTCCACAGGAAGAATGGTGTTTCTGTTCACTTGCTTGGCTATGAAAAACATACCTACTAAAACAAACAATGCTCCTAAGCCGAAAAACAATTCCGGCAAGTGGTTGCTTCGGGTAGCTCTCGTGAGTTTCATCTTTTGTTTACTATCCGACCTGAAAGTTTTTGCCCAGCAGAGAGTTACCTATCAA
The DNA here is from genome assembly GCF_004168285.1 of Emticicia agri. GTDB lineage: Bacteria > Bacteroidota > Bacteroidia > Cytophagales > Spirosomataceae > Emticicia > Emticicia agri. The sequence goes on from NZ_SEWF01000036.1 coordinate 27,745, forward strand.
TCTACCGAAAGTTACGACTCCTTGGCAGGCTGGCAACCCTATGCCATATATCGGAAAAAGATTGACCAGTACAGCAATGGCCGGATTATTGAACGGCTCACCGGGTCGGCACCTATCAAAGCAAGTGGTTTTACTATGAACGAGAAAATCGGGTATAAATACGATGCAAAAGGACAGGTAACCGAAATCAGCTACCAGTTTCCATCTATTTATTTAGCCGACAGTTTTTTAGGAAGCAGAACAGAGACCTTTCAGTACAATGAAGCAGGGAAATTGACTGAAACGCAGATATTAGTTTATGATACAAGCAAGAAAACCTACTTTCCACAAAACAAACACCAATACTTCTATAATGCCAGCCAGCAACTCATAGAAATCATCCGTTTTGGCTGGGACCACCCGACTCAGCAACTGGTAGAGTTAGACCGAAGCCAATACTTTTACAATCAGGCAGAGCAACTGATTTATCAGATGGATGGCAATTTAAGAACTGATTTTGCCTATGATGCCGACGGGAATGAGAGCATTTTAACCACACGCTTTTATAAATCACACAAAAATTACAATGCCCAAAAACAACTGGTGCTGCAACTTGATTCTTCTTATTATGCGCCTAAAAACAAATATATTTTTCATGGTTTTTTAGAGAATATTTATAATGCCAAAGGGCAGTTAGTTCAGCAAACCAGACATAGTGAATCGCCCGATGATGGCTCTGATGTACCGTTTTATTTCAACGACCATCGGTTTATTTACGAATATGATGAAAACGATTCGTTGAAAAGAGAAACGCATCAGACTGGTGATAGGGTATTTCTGCCGGAGCCTCAGATAAAATGGACAAATGACGGACGAGTGAATTATACGTATGAAGTATTACCCGATAACGCCGATTCGGGCTTTCCTGAAATGTTTTTATATCCCAATCCGACAAGTGGCACGGCTATTCTTACCAATCTTATTGAGCAGGGTTGTGCCATAAAAGTAGACATTTTAGATACCAAAGGACGTATAGTAAAAGCATTTACTAAAAAAGTAACAGGCTACGAACAATACCACACCCAATGCCGATGGGAGTTAGATTTATCGAACCTGAGTGATGGTGTCTATCTGGTACGCCTGCAAAACAGAGAAGGCCAGTACTTTACTAAAAAACTACTCCTGCATAAATAAATTATCATTCTTTCACCACCTTTCGCACATATACCCTTCGCTCATCAAACAACTGAATCAGATAGATGCCCTGGGGTAATTGTCTTATATCAATTTCCTGCTTAGGTACTGCCTTCCCCTGCATCAATACCTGCCCTCGGGTATTGATTATTCTGTATGGTAGCGTTTTTTCGGTATTGACAGACACACGGTCTTGTGTGGGGTTGGGATAGACCACAAGCGTTTCTACAATAGGTTCTGTTGCTAATGGGCCATCAGGCTCGATAAATACAGCTTTCGGGTCTGACATTTTCCAGATTTGCCAGCCGTTATCTAACGTAAAACCATATACATACACCTGATTATTGTAGTCAAATGCCAGCCGTATATCTGCTCCCTCTGCCCCGTGCACAATCTCAGGGTATGCCATCAGCGATTTGGTATCAAACTGATAGAGTTCCGGTCCGGTTTCAGCCGTAGCTATGGGTGCATACAAGTGTTCATTGGTTTTGAAAACTTTATTAGGGTCATAATCGGGCAACTGATAGCTTTCAATTAACTGACTTCCATTGAAATACCAGTAAGTTTTATGTTCACCATTTTTAGTGGACGAAAATGCACCATTCTTATGGACATTGGCAAACGATGCTATGTTGGGATTAAACTTCCACAACCTTTTTTCTACCACCGACCAGTAAGCCCATGTTGGTTGCTCATTTTCTGCACCCAAAGGAATCATAAAGAAATCATTGTCTTTAAGCAGTAAATTGAGTAGCCAACTGGCATTAAAGTATTCGTTGATTAAAACTTTACTGATATTATCATTCGACAAATCGTAATAAGTAATATCTTTCACGCCCACTAATAAAATACCTTTATTGAAAGCAAAAATCCCATTGGTTGGGTGAAACCCCATGTCATATTCTTTCATAGAGCCGTTTCTTATCAGCAGTAGTTTTGTATCTCTGAACAGCACCAATGCTCCGTTCAGGTATTGTCTTATGCCATTGGCGGCACTCCTCGCACGGCTGATTTCTGTTTTATTGGTTGGTAAATCAACTACCGTAAAAACATGGCTTCCGTTCAGGTATTGGGTATATAGCAGTTTATTTCCATAAATCCCATAATCGTTTATAGGGTTAGTCAAAAACCTGACAGGCGTAGCCGAGCCATCAACGATAGTATATAAGTCAAGGGGATTATCCTGCATAGAAACACCCCTCGTATAAAACAGGCTGTCATGGTAAGCCGTTGTATTATAAATATTCCTGTCAATGAGTGTGAGCGTATCACCTGTTACTTTGTATAAATCATTTGTATAAACATCGGTTTTAGTAATATAGGCGTCGTTCTGTGTCAGGTAGGTTTCAAAATAATTTTTTATCGGAAAACTCACCAGTTTTCCTTTACCGTCTTTAATAATGACGATATTGCCTGTATTAGCCCCATCAGCCAATCTTACAATCAATTGTGCAGCATTCTTTCGTACATTTTGTGTTATATTCCCCAAAATGGCTTTAGTCTCAAATATTTTTCTGGTTCCGGCTTTTGTACCATCAGTTTCATAATAAGAAATACCTCCGAGTTCGTTGGCAGCATGAAAATAAATTTTTGTCTCCTGCACAAACAGGTTATCTCCCCAATAGTTAAATCCGCCTTTGAAACTCACCAATAGCTCCAGGTCGTTTTTTTCTCCTTTACTTGCCCAGACCTCATTGTACTGGCTGACAGGGTTATATTTCCAGTAAATAATCCGGTTATTGAATAGCCTGAACTGAAAACCTGCAGACTGATTAATGTCATAGATTGGCCTTATCGGAAGCAGAGGTGTTTTTACCCCCTTATCGAAATTATAAATACCGTCTGACAACAGCAATGTATGTTGTGGAAGCGTAACCAACGAATCAATTTTGAGTGGATAAGGATTGACTGAGAGTACGGTATCTTTCAGAAAACTATAAGTAATTTTCATATTGGCGAGGTTATCAAGCACATACGTATTGCTATCAATCACACTGATGCCCATATCCCAATAATACCACCTGAAATACTCTACCAGATTCTTACTTCTTATATTAACACCGGATTTAAGGTCAAATACATTCAGAAAATAAGAATTGATACCTTCGCTGCCTTTGGTAGAAGTAAAAACCAGTTTATCTCCAGTCATAATAAAATTCCGATACACAACACCATAGCCATAAATATCATTATTACTAAGAGAAATACTACTAACCAATACATTCTTCCACGGTGTCAGCTCATTATCAGCAGATAGCGCATAAAATGTCAGCGTACCATCGTATTTCAGGAAATAAATATGCTGTGCGCTGTCTTGTACTGCTAACGGAAAATAGGAATTTACACCCCAGTCAGCCAATTGCACGTCATCATTGCTATTTTCGGGCTTAGCCAGCATTTTCCTCCCATTTCCCACGTCAAAAAAATAGTAGTCCATGCCATGATGAGACAGATACTGAAAATTATTGATAATGCCTACATTCGGATTGGCTATGATATTTTTAGTAAGAACGCCGTTTTTAGTCAACCGGCATAGTTCATAGAGCCTTGTCTGGTAATTAAATTTCAGGTAGTGCAGGGTAGAATCAATAATTTTATACAGTATCACATTTTCATCCCACTTGGTGCGTGTATTGTCTTCATTCAGCCAGTCAAATTCAGAGACATTCCTGTTCTCTGTGCCATTTGATTGATAGTTACGGTAATAAAGTAGAATTTTGTTATTGAATACATGAAAACCTTCAAGGGACGAAGTGTTAGGAATCACACGCTCTAAAGTTTCTCCTTTTGTCCGGTAAATATATTCTCTTCTTAAATACAGGTAGTCGTATGCTCTTAAACTTCCCTGAATCAAATCAGGCCCTTTTCCGGTGCTATCGGTCAGCAAATGGGTATTTTCGGGAGAACCATCAGTTACCCAGGTGCTATAATTGGAAATCTCTGCATTATAAATTGAAAAAATCAACTTCCCATTTATGGTATCTACTTTTTGTACATAGCGCAGGTTTTTAATCTTTAAACCCTCAAAATCAGTTACCTGCTGTTGTGCCACAACAGCGTACCCCATTAGCCAGCAAACAAAAGTCAGTAATTTTTTCATGGTTCAGCGTTTATTCATAGCCATGACTTTTAGAACCCCCAATTGGTTGTAAACCCGTCCCGATTTTTCAAATCATCCTGGGCCAAATCTATCGTTACAATCCAGATATTCGTCGGTCAGGGTTTCTTATATCAAAATAATTCCTTTTCTTCGCTCATCTATTCAATCCCCTATCGCATGAGATTATTAACGATTCTTTTTGTATTCACTTTTGCAGTTTCTGCTGCAATGGCACAAAAGCAGCCCCTGAAACAGGTAAGCACTTATAGAAACCCTGTAATAGCCGGAGACTATGCCGACCCGTCTGTGATTCGTGTAGATGATACCTATTATGCCGCCGGAACTTCCTCAGAATGGGGACCTGCGTATCCGATTTACAGGTCGAAAAACTTAGTTGACTGGGAATATGTCGGCCCTGTATTTGCCGAGATTCCTGAGTGGACAATGGGTAGTTTCTGGGCACCCGAATTATTCTATCGTAATGGCACTTTTTATTGCTATTATACCGCCCGCCGGAAATCAGATAAACAGTCGTTTATCGGGGTAGCTACCACCAAAGACATTACCAAAGGTTTTACCGACCACGGGTTAATGATTGAATGGACTTCGGAAGCCATTGACGCCTACGTGGTAGAAGACAAAGGAAAACTATTTATAACCTGGAAAGCCTACGGCCTCGATAAAGGCAGAGTAATAGAACTGTTGGGCGCAGAACTATCGGCCGATGGATTGAAAGTAACTGGTGAAGCCTTTGCGCTGATTAAAGCCAACCCTGACGACTGGGAGAAAGGCGGTGCCGAAGGGCAGGCTATTTTTAAACGAGGCAAATACTGGTATATGCTCTATTCGGGCAATTCGTGTTGTGGCAGCAAATGCAATTATATGGTAGGTTTTGCAAGGGCAGAAAAACTGCAAGGTCCCTGGACAAAGTATGCAGGAAATCCGGTACTGGTAGGTGATGAGGTTTGGAAATGTCCGGGGCATGGCACAGTAGTTACCACGCCCGATAACCGTTATTTCTATCTGCATCATGCGTATAGTGCCGCTGATTTTACTTTTGTAGGCAGACAAGGCGTTTTGAGCGAACTGGTTTGGGACGAAACCACCCAGTGGCCTGTGTTCAGATACGGTAAAGCTACACCCGAGCAAGCCGAATCTCCGGCTGGTACAAGCATAGCCAATTACTCGGGTTTCAATGTCAACTTTAGCCAGCCCATGCCTCATATGCGTTGGATACACGACGTGCGTTATCCAAAACCTGCCTATGCTGTTCAGAACGGTGCTTTACAGATTGAAAATACAAACCCCATAGAAACCGGAAACTTTATTGGTTTTACTATCAAAAAGGGCAGTTATACGTTTTCGGCAGAAATAAGTCCGAAAGCTGATATGCTGCAAAACATTGTGATTTATGGCGATGCCAAAAATGCCCTTGGGTATGGGGTGCGTGGGTCTAAAACAGAGCTTTGGCGCATAAAAGATGGGGTACATGAAGTGGTTAAAACACAGGAACTTCCGGCAGATACCAAAGAGGTAACCCTGAAACTACAAAGCTACAATGGCCGCTTTTACGAATTCAGTTGGGAAATAAAAGGCCAGAAACCCGAAGCTAAAAACAAAGTAGCCGAAGTAGAAACGCTATGGCTACCTCGCTGGGACAGAGCCGCAAGAGTCGGCCTGAATGTATCCGGCAAATCCGCAGGCAAAGGGGAGGTAAAGGCTATTGAAATGAAATATGAATAAAGAAATTGTCAAGTGATTGTCGATTTTCGAACGGGTCGCCGTTGCGATTTCGGATTGTCAATTTAAAAATGTCGAATATCGATTGCAGATTGTCGAATGTTTTTTTCTTAATCGACAATTTGCAATCGACATTCGACAATAAAATAAAGTTTCTCCTACCCGCCAACTATCAATTAATCTTCACCAACTTTATCACATTCCCTGCCACCAGTACATTCTAAGAAAAATCAGTACCGACTAAGAATTAGCTTTGGCTTATTATCCATTCTAATTATGATAAGTCATGAGACAAATTTCCCTTTTACTCGTTGCTGTGTTCCTGTTTACTTACCAATTATCTGCCCAAAGTGTAACCATTACCCCATCGGGTACCTCAGCTTTAATCGATACCAAAAGCACTACCGGAGGTGTAGCAATCCCAAGCATGAGCATGACTCAACGGGCGGCTTTAACACCTAAAGCAGGTTTACAGGTTTTTTGTAATAACTGCTCGCCTGTAGGTGCCTATATGTACGACGGCACGCAATGGAAAGCCATGTTTAATATAACCAATGGCAATACTACCATTTATTCAGTAGGACAGCAGGCACAAGGCGGCACTGTTATCTGGGTTGACGATTCAGGTCAGCATGGCATAGTTGCCGCACCAGCCGATGTACCGATGACCGCTCCTTTCCCCTATGGAAATATTGGTGTCAAGTGGGGAGATATGGTAAATGATGAGTTTGGTTTTCCTATGTATGTGATGGCTATGGGAACCGGAGTATTTGATGGCGAAAAAAACACAGAAATACTTGTTCATAAATTTGGCTGGACTTTAACTGGTGCCTTTTTATGTCGCCAGATGAATTTTAATAGGTATGGTGGCTGGTATTTACCTTCTATAGCAGAGCTTACAATTATGTATGAAAACAGACAATTTTTAACAGGATTCTCTAATACCGTTAAACTTGATTCTTATTACTGGTCATCGTCAGAAGCAACTCCTACTGAAGGTACTATGCTTAATTTTTTTGATGGAGAAATCTCAAATTACACAAAAAACAAGCATAATCACGAACCAGGTGCCTACCCTTTTTATGCCCACAGAGCCAGAGCCGTCAGAAGATTTTAAGTGATTTATTAACACATAGTACTCATTGATATAATTCTAATAAATAAAATTGTGAAACATTGACTGGGCGTCCCCGTGTCCATTGTGTACATAGTGGCAATAAAACGATAGTCACAATGTATACTATAAAACACGGGGACGCCCAGTCGATGTTTCACAATTGAAAATATTATCAATTTATTACTCAAAATACTTATCAAAATCGCCAATCTCTTTTTCTATTCGACAATCTGCATCGCAACGGCGACCCGTTTGAAAATCGACAATTACTCTATCTACTCAACAACTTACTCTTCACCACAATAGCAATAACTTGCTCACGCATGGTGCGGCTGATGGGAATCAGATGGCTTTGAATCGTGATGTCGTTGTTTTCGATACTGCCGATTTTGGCAATCGCCACCAGATACGATTTATGTACCCGCAAAAAACGATTCGGGTCAAGGTATTCCTCTACCGTTTTCAGGGGCAATAAAGTCATGTATTTGCCCCGGGTGGTAAAAATAATCACGTAGTTTTGTAAGGCTTGTACAAACAATATCTCATCAATCAGAATCTTTTCATATTTGCTTTCGCACTTGATAAACAGATAGTCAGGTTCTGATGGCTGATTCAGATTTTCAGCTTTCTGATTTTTCAGTAAGTGTAGTTCCTTTGCTTTATTGGTAGCCTTATAAAACCGATTAAAAGTAATGGGTTTCAGCAGATAATCAACCACATCAAACTGAAAGCCCTCAAGGGCATAGTTGGGGTAAGCCGTAGTAATAATCACCATTGGCAGATTTGGCTTGATTTTCAGAAAGTCAAGCCCCGTCATGTGCGGCATCTGAATATCTAAAAAAATCAGGTCTATCCGTTCATTTTCCAGTATTTTATTCAGTTCAAGCGGATTTTCGGCAATAGCGGCTAATTCAAGGTAATCAATTACCTCAATATACTTCATTAAACCCTCACTGGCTAATGGCTCATCATCTACTATTACACACCTGAGTTTCATGGCAAATGGATGGTCAGTGCTACTTTATAGGTTTTATGGTCTGAATCAATACACAATTGGTGCTGATGCGGATAAATCAGGTTTAGCCGCCGTTGCACATTCTTCATACCTATGCCCGACGAGGGCGAGTTCGTATCTCCTCCCCGACTGTTTTCTATCTGCATTTCAAGTGTTTTATGGTCTTTTACGGCCAGACACATCCGTATAAAATTCTTCTGCGTTTTGCCTTTAGATACGTGTTTGAAAGCATTTTCAACAAATGACAACAGGATAAACGGCGCAATATTGGCTCCCTGTGCCGAAGCATGATTGATTTCAAACTGTAACTCAGTCTGGTTTTCATTCAGCCTGAGTGATTCTAATTCTATAAAATTCTCTAAAAAATGTAATTCTTTGCTGAGTGGTATTTCCTGGTCGTTACACTCATACAACTGATACCTCAACATGTCAGAAAACGATGCCAAAGATTCAGAAGCCAAATCAGGATTTTTGTGAATCAGCACAAAAATAGAATTAATGGTATTGAACAAAAAATGAGGATTTATCTGCGATTTCAGGTATTTCAGTTCGGTTTCGAGGTTATCTTTTTCCAGAGCCAGACGTTTTTTTTCGGTTTCCAGCCAGTTTTTGCCTAATTTGATACTCATGGCTAAAGTCATGCTCCCAACTGTTGACGGAAAGGCATTGGTAGCAAAAATAAGCAGGAACTGGTCAGGCCGACGACCGAATATCTGCTCAAAGGTTAAATCAGAGAAATAAGGTGCCAGATAATACCCACTCACAATTAAAGCCGAACAAATTAGAATGGTAACCATAACCAGCGCAATATAGGTTTTATACTTGCCTACATACAAAAACCGGGGTATCAGGTAATACAGGTTAAAATAAGCTCCTAAAGCCTGAAAAATGATATACCCATAGAATTTAACCGGAAAAGCCCCTAAAAAAAGATACGCATACGCATCAGGCAGATTGCCGATATTAATCCAGAGCCACAGCAGATGGTAGCATATCCAGAAAAGAATATGGTGAAGTTTATATCTGAAAAACCAGTTTTGCATCAAAACAGACAAAGAAAATAAGCCATTCTTATACACCAAAATTAGCCATATTCCACTTGGCACCCAAACCCTGCTTGACGTAAGGTAAGAAATAATTGATGAAATGCAGAGACCCGTTTCTGTTAAATCTTGATTTATTTTATTACTGGCACGATTCCGAGAATTTTCTGGTTTGTTTTTTGAAGATTAAGCTCATATAATGACAGACATTTTATCGAAGCCAACCAGTAAAAAATGAATTTTAAACTTTACTTATCCTCTCCTACTGTACTCATAATTGACCCCTTATTTCTTCGTGAAGAATTGCTGGATTATTTTCATCATTTGCCTCTTGAAGAGCCGATTACCTTTACCAAAGCAGAAAAAATCAATAAAACATTATTCCCTCATGGTGGGTCTATTATTGGCTTTTATCAGATAAATAGCTTTGTTGAAGGGGAATATGTAATAGATGCTTCAGAGATATTCAGAATTTTTGAAGAAGATTTTGAAGAATATGATTTATCAGAAGAATGTTTGTTTGGGGTTGATAGCGGTGAAATTCTGGTAATTGAATGGGCCTATATCAAAGAATTTATAGCGGAAAATAAAACAAATCTTACTGATTCAGAATCTTTCAAGGAAGTATTGGCAAGACAAAATTACCTCAATGAGCAAAACAGGTTTGACCTGATTGAGGCTTTTGATATTGATAATTCATGGACAGAATTTACAGGTGATGGAAGATATGTTGTAACCGAAGATTTTCTAACACTTTTGAATTAAATTTCTCGTCCCCTAAGAGTCTCTTGCAAAGGACTCTTAGGGCAGGAGCTTAGCTAACCTTATAAAACCCAACTCATTAGCAGTAATCTGGTTTCAAAAGGATTAACCCCAAGCAATGATCCTGCTTTGAGAATTAAGCCTTCTTAATTCAAAAAAGTAATAATTGCTTCATTATTGCTACTAGCCTTTGCATAAAAACTCTGAACCTTTTTAAAAAAGGAAAGTAAATAATTAAAACCCGCCTCCTCATCCTCCCATATCTCCGGATAAACCTCAGCTTCCATCATTGCTTTCGCATCATAATTATTACGTAATTCTTCCTCAGAAATTCTCAAAATCCGTTCATTAGACTCTTTTACTTGGTCAGGAATAAAATAATATGCAGGGCCATAGCCTAAATCCTGCTTTCGATCTATCACTCGTCTGCCAAAGAGAATACTGTCTGGCCCATCGTAAATAGTTTGCTTGTCTATCAGAAAAATAATACCAGCCCAGGCTTTATCAATATCAATTAAATTAGGTTCTTCTTCATTATTTAATTTTTCAATTAATAGCGAACTATCTGTTCGAAAGGCTTCAAGCTCGATTGCTGTAACCCGAAGCAAAATTCCAATCATGCTCATGAATAATACTTTTATGGTTAATTACTTTTATAATCACACAATATACCCCAAACTTCCGCCCCCTAACAGTCTCTTGAAAAGAACTCTTAGGCAAGAAACTTACCTACTCCCCCAACTCATCATCTACCTCAATCAACAAGCGCCTCCAATGTCTCAAAAACCGGAATCATCGTTTTTCCTTTTTCGGTCAGGTAATACTCAATATGCAATGGTTTCAGCTTGATGGTTACTTTTTCCAGTAATCCGGCTTCTTCCAGTTCTTTCAATGCCAATGCCAGCTACTGCTTATTTGACCCCTCTAACCGACGCAGTAAATTACTGAAACGCAACGGCCCAATAACAGCCAGACGAAAAATTTCCGGCTTCCATTTCCCCGACAATAGTTTCAACAATAGCTGTGCCGGGCATGTCTCTGTATTTACTTCCATCTTTTGAGTAGTCATGTTTTTTTGACTTATTGACTGCTTGCTAAAGGTTTCAGACCTTTGTAGAAATGAAGTTGTTTAGGATTTTAATTTCTATTTAAAAATTGAGATGTTTTGAGCGAGCCAAGTCAAATGATGAGGCAATAGCAGCGCTATTGTCGAAATTATTTGACGCAGGCGTAGCCAAAACAGCGCATTTTTAAACGAAAGAAATAATCCTAAACAACTTCAATATAAAGCAGATAGGCTGAAAATGGTTCAAAAATCATAAAAATTCAAGCTATATAGGCGAATGAAGTATGTAAAGATTCTTTTTATACTTGGCAGTCTTTGCTGTCAGGCACAAACCAAAAAACCAATGACAACAAACAATAATCCGCTCTTGTGCGACCCCGAATCTGGTATCTGTGAGATACCCGGCACAAAAAACACGGCTGAAAAACAAACAGTAGCTGCACAGCATAAACCTGTAAAAATTATCTATTTCACAGACCCTATCTGTTCTTCGTGCTGGGGCATAGAACCTCAACTGCGAAAGCTAAAACTGGAATACGGCGCTGAAGTAGAAATTGAATACCACATGGGCGGACTGCTGCCCGACTGGAGTTATAATAGCGGCGGCATCAGCAAACCCTCAGATGTAGCCCACCACTGGGACGAAGTAAGTCTGCACTACCAGATGCCTATTGATGGCGATGTATGGTTAGAAGACCCTTTAGATTCGTCGTATCCGCCATCGATAGCTTTTAAAGCAGCACAATTGCAGGACGAGAAAAAAGCCATTGTTTTTCTTCGTTCGATGCGTGAAATGGTGTTTCTGCAAAAGAAAAACATCACTAAATGGGAAGTATTGGCACAAGCAGCTACAAAAGCAGGCTTAGACACCCAAAAATTAGAACAGGATTATAATGGCGTAGCAAAAGAGCTTTTCCAGGCTGATTTAAATCTTGCCCGACAAATGGGTGTAAGGGGTTTCCCTTCTGTTTTTGTTACCAATAGAGCCGGAAATTCAGAATTTATCTATGGCACCAAACCTTACACAGTCTATGAAAATGGTATTAGTAAAATTTATCCGGCAGTAGCAAAAACCACCTACCAAAAAGACTGGGAAAGCCTTTTCCATAAATATCCTACGCTCACGCTAAGAGAATTTTCAGAGCTTGCCGAAGTATCTTCCCAAAAAGCCAACGAAATACTCGAAAATCTGGCAGTCAACCAAAAACTCAAAAAATTCACCACCAAAAACGGCGCAATCTGGATAAAGGAGTAAGACTAATTTTTCCATCAGGGGTTCATTTACATAATCCCTGATGGAACTATATTTCCACCCTTTAAAAAATCCCCCTTCAGGGAGGTCCGACTTATCGGTTAGGGGTGGCCGCTTTACACTCCCCCTCAGTATATTTCGTTATTCCACGTGCCTCTGCTTCGCAGGAATTGCCATAGGTTTTATTATTACACCCGCACACAGGTTGATAAATGGCGGTACAAGCCCTATCGTCTCTCACTTTCTCTTCACATTTACCCAGCTGGCTTGATTTTTTGCTACAACAAAAACAGGTCAATACCAATGCCGAAGCTATATATATTCTTACGTTTTTCATATCAGTTACGTTTGTTAGATTTAATATGAAAAATTTCATGCCAGCTTACTGTTTCTTTTTAACCACAGGCTTGGGCTTGCTTACCGCAGGTTTGGGTTTTACCGTGGTTGTCTTCGGTGGATTGACCGTCGGTTTCGGGGTATTCGTTACAGGTCTGTTAGTATTGGTTACAGTTTTTGAGGTATTGGTGGCAGTTTTACCTCTGTTGCCTGACGGGAAAAAATACCTGACCCAGATGCTGTGATACTTAAAATCGGTAGCGTCTAAGGCGTCTCTCTGGTAGCCAAACATAATTTCAGGTTTAGGTTTAATACCCACCCCGAACCGTTGCAATCCAGTTGTTTTAAAATCAAAGTTTTTTACACTTACAGCTCCGTTTACATAAATCAATTCTTTATATCTGAAAGCTACGTCGGCTGCAAATAACTGACCCGGGCCGGCAGGTCCGTGTCTTTTATTTATATCAACCTGTAAATACGCCGCCGGAATAAATTTAATGTCGTAAGGCAGATAAAAGGTATAACCTCCTTGCAGAATCAATGCCTTATATGCTCCATTAGAAAATTCTCCTTTAGCAACGGACGTAACTATATGTGGAAAAGATAGCCCCACATAATTCTCTTTATTCTTGTTTTGCAAAGCTACTCCAAGCCCATACCTGAATACCTTCCCATTATTAAACTTCAACGGGTCATATACCCCAAGATTTGCACCGAAGGCTACATTAGTATGTCGGTCAATAGGCATTTCATAGGCATAATTCAGTATCAGCGAATTGCTCGACTGTTGCTGACCCCATACATACGCCCCAAAATGGTGCGGACTTTTAGTAGGATGATAGGTGCCCGAAGCCAGATACTGGTAATTGTTGAAGTTATACTTGTTGCCGGGATATTTGAGGGTATAGCTCCCCGGCGAAAAAGATAGTAAGGCATTGTTGGCAGGCGCATTGACCAATAAGGCCGGATTAATGATTTGTTTGTCAAGATACCATTGTCTGAACTCTGCAATGGTCTGTGCCTGTACAGCATGCGCAGTAATCAGTAGTAAAATGATTAGTCGTTTCATTGGCTATTACGTATATCAAGTCTGTGGTTATTAGTATAAACAACCCAACGGGCTTTATATTGTTTGCAGGGTAGGAAAATAAGTGAAGGGTGTATCGGATGTTTATGATTCGAGGAATAGACATTCTTTTTTTCTTAATAGAAATATTTGCAAAGATGTGCAAAGTAGAGACAGGGCAATGTGTCGTTAAACATAAAGATAGGCACATTAGGATAAGACGTAAAGATTGGGTTGTTTTTTTGTAGAGACTGTCTTAAATTTGTCTCAACTCTATTCCTAACGACACATTGCCCTGTCTCTACAAAACCATCCTATTTGGAGAATTTTTTAATTTGGAGAGTTCTAAAGCTAATAAGCATCCTCATTAAAAATACGAATCTTTTTGACTACTCCATAAAACCTTATCTCTACGGCTAACAGCACAGTGCCCTGTCTCCACAACAATCAGGAATTTGTAAGAACTTTTATTTTGTGAGACATAATAATTTGGTGGCTAAAATACTTCCTTTATTACCTTAGACGGCGACCGCCACGGCGACTTCAGTCGCTGACACTTAAAAATGCTATACTATACACCAGTCAAACCCTACCCAATTATTCCATTACAACTCATTCCCATTTCTCACAATTCAACACCCCAATTCTGCAATTCATTACACCCTTTTTTTTATCCCATTTTTGCTTGGCGTAGTTTTGAATCATTAATTATGAAAAGCAAATGAAAAAAATGAATCACACCGCAATTCCGGCAGTATTGGGCGCTCCGTTTCTGTTCATCGACATGTGGGTCGGTGCCAGATACCCCGATTTCGCTACCACAGCCCCCTGGTTTTCGGGTTTTGCCGGACTCATCTACATTACAGCCTGGCTCCGGTCAGCAGAAAATCTTCGTCGTTTATTAGACAACGGCAAACGAGATTTTGGCTGGTACGCTATCCGTATCTTGATGTGTACCTTAATTATTGCTGATATATCTAACGTATGGGCCATTGTTTCCACCGAAAAGCCACTGCTGTTTTATATACTCGATGCAGGTTGGCCTATCAGTCATTTACTCATGTTTCCCGTAGCGTGGGCAGTTATCAGAAGCGGTATTTTCAGAGGTTATCAGCAGTTTCTACCCTTGCTGATGGGTCTATGGTTTCCGGTAGGTATGTTGTTAGGTCGCAATGATTTTGCCCTTTATTTCGGTGGACTTTACTCAACCATTGTCTGGTCGCTCTTTGCCATCGCTACTGCACGGGCAACCAATTCAACTGTTTTATCTTATTTAACTATCAATCACAAAAACTATTGATAGCCATGTCAATCTTATATATTTTTCGTTCAGTTATTGCCTCTGCTTGTTTATTAGCTTCTACCGCTTCATGTACTATCCCCGAAGGCAACGAGCCAGCACCGGGAGACGGCAAAGGTCAGGTAGGATACCTGATTGGTAAAGTAACCGACCCAAGCGGCAATCCCCTTTCAAAAGCTACTATTTACATTGATAATACCGTTTTTAAAGGTCGTGGAGCAGAAGTTACCTCATCGGCTGATGGGTCTTATAAAATAGCAATGGTAGCAGGGTTAGGACAATGGGTAGCTAAAGGATATATACTGAAACAATACAATGGCCGTGTATATAAAATATTACTTCACCCTGAAAACAACGATTCGTTTTCTCAGGAAGAAAAACCTGTCAGAAACTTCCAGTGGAAATTGCAAGGACAACAGCCTGATTTAAGCCTGAATTTATTCTATGGTGGTTCGGCAGAATTATACAAAGACCCCAACGAAGAAAACATGAACGATACCGAAAACGTAGAGTTTACTTTTCAACCAGACGGTGCTTTGATTGACGGCTCACAAGGTAAAACTTTAAAATTCAGAGGTGGTAAAGCAGGCACACAAAACCGCAACAGACTGATAGACATTCCGATAGGTCGTTATAAAGTAACAGCAGTTTATCTACCAACAGGCAAAGCACTTAAAGTAAAAGACGCCTGGAACGACGACCCTTACGCAAGCAGTGCCATCATCGAATTTCACGGCACAGAAGAATCGTACAGAGCCAACCAGATGGGAATTGCTTATAGACAGTAACCTCAACAGCAACAGCGTGGCACGCTTATCCTCGAAAGAGAAAGAGCGTGCCACATTTATTTTATGACCTCTGTTCTTATGCTTTCCGTGTTCCTTGCTCCGTTCTCACTTGTTCCTTTCTGCTTTTTCCTTTCTCCTCCCACTGGTACAGTTTTTTAGCAATAGAATTGATAAATGATAATCCAATGAAAACATTACAACTATTGGCTTTGTCGCCTGCGCTGATGTACAATGCCCGATTCCTGAACTTTTTTCTGAATCCTGGTGATGGTACCTCTTACAACGGTGGTGAAGTGGACGATGAAGACGTGCTGGAAGATGAAAATCTGGAAGATGAAGACCTACCCGATGAAGCCCCACCCAAAGAAGATGGCGGTATCAGCTATGTAGCCGATGACAGTAAAACTCCACCCGAAAGAGAAGAAAGTAATTTTGAACCTAATAATATGGATGAGAAATAGAAATACGTGTAATGCCCCACATTACACGTATTAAAAAACTCTTTATTTCATCAACCTACGCTCTACCGCTTCCAGACGAGCCGTTAAATCTGTTTTCAGCACTTTGTTTTGTTTTTTCAGTTCTTCTACTTCTTTGGCTAATTGCTGAATGGCGCTGATACCTAACATCGAGAGTGCTTCATAGTCAACCGTTCTGAAATCTTTTACTTCACGGCCATACACAAATAGCTTCTCACTTTCGTAAAGCCAGTTGTTCAGGGTAAAACTCTTATCTTTTACAGATTCGATGATAGTCGTAACCTCCCCATGAACAGGGTGAATAACTTTTATTTTATCACCTGCTTTCAGTTGATAATCTTTTGCCAGCACAACAGTCAGGCGTTTTTGCGTTGCATCGTAAGCTGTTTTTTCGGCAAGGCTATAAATATCAGGGATAATTGAGGTGATTTGCTTCACTGCCTCAGGATATACTGCTTCTACTTCTTGTGCAATCACTTTCTTGAATAACTGGTTGCCCATACCCACCTCATCTTTATAGCGGTAGTCTGTAATTTTTAATTGAAGCAATAGCGCCAGATCTTTGGCTGCATCAGAAACCCCTACAATATTTTTGATGCGTACGTCTGACGAAGTTACGCTCTGAGAAGAAACAAAACTACCTTTGGTAACAATATTATGATTGGCAAGAATACTGACATCATAATTACCGTTACCTAAATTGTGTATTTCTGAATCAGTACTATGATTAAAATATTTGTTGGATTGCAAATTTATTTTCCCATTCAGGCCCTGGCCAACATGCAAAGGGGCATCAGGCGAATTTAACCCACCTATACCCACATTCCCGTTTTTTAGTACCGTAAGGGCATTGTGTCCGCTATTAACTGTAAAACCGTCGCCCACCATAAACAAAGCATCGGTGGCATCAGCATTATTATAACCTATTACAGTAGCATAGGCACTGTTTGTGTGAGTATAGTAGCCTAAAGCTGTTGAGTAATTTCCGCTTGCAATTGTATTATAGCCCATAGCTGTCGAAAAGGTTGCCGTCGCACTTGTTTCTGCACCCAATGCAGTTGAATACGCCCCCGTGGCTTTGGTTTTTATCCCCAAGGCAGTTGAATAGGCCCCTTTGGCTTCGGTCTGGGTACCTAAAGCTAACGAATAATTACCACTCGCCTCAGTAGTATTACCGATAGCTACTGCCACTATGCCCGAAGCTAATGTGTTAAACCCTAATGCCATTGAATTTTGTCCGACTTTATCAAGGTTCCATGCTACCCCCGGATTAGAAACAGTTCCGGCTCTCAGGGCTGCTTTTTGGGGATACCAGATAAATTTTGTACCGAAGCCGGAGGTATCAGCACCGAATAAAACGGTTTTCCCTTCTCTTACATGCAAAGGAGCCACAGGTGTGGTAGTACCTATACCTACATTACCTGTATTGGCATTATGAATAGCAGTACCATTGGCAGCCCAGCCACCGCCTGCCGCAGCATTGGTAACCGGTATCCAGTTGGTGCCGTTCCAGTATTTGAGTTGATTAGTATTTTTATCGTAAACAATAGAACCCTTGTCAGGGTCTGCGGGGTTACCCGGCTCTAACGTGATAGATTGTGCCATTGCCCCAAACGAGAGCATAAGCATAATGGATAAAAAGATTAATACCGTTTTCATAAGAAGATGTTAAATAATAGCTTTTCTTGAGATGTAAAAAACGGTTGCAATGATAATGAAAGGATAGGCGCAGAAGTCAAAAACACTTCAATAACTGCTCATAATTTTATCGGTTGGACACACGAAAAATTTACTTGTACCACCCGATAAAAGAATGAAAAAATGCTTGTTTTTTGACAGAAAGAGGGTAAGAGAAGTAGAAATTGTCTAACATTTTTATTTAACTTCTAAAATGTCAGCGAATAGAATTCGCTGAAAATAATGTTAGATAAGTTCATAATAGGCAAAAGTACCTGCAAAAACAAAAAAGGTAAAGAAAACAGTATTTGCTGAACCATTTCCATTCCCATCAATTAAAAGAGGCCCTGAATTCGAGCGGGGTAACCCGTGTTTTGCTTTTAAAGAGTTTATTGAACGACTGTGCATATTCAAAGCCGAGATAATAGGCTATTTCACCAACGGTCATGCTCGACGAGGTCAGCATAGATTTTGCTTTTTCAATGAGTTTATTGTGAATATGCTGCTGGGTGTTTTGTCCGGTCAGGTTACGCAATAAATCGCTCAGGTAATTGGGCGAAAGATGCAGTTGGTCAGAAATAAATTTTACTGTCGGTAAACCCTGTTCTTCTATTTGGCCACCGTTAAAATAATCGTCTAAAATCTCTTCTAACTTTATCAGTAAATCGTGGCTCACGTGCCTGCGGGTAATAAACTGACGGTTATAAAACCGATTGGCATAATTTAACAAAAGCGACAGGTGCGACAGAATAATTTCCTGACTGAAATTATCTATATTGGCGTGGTATTCCTCATGAATATTTTCCAACAATCGCTCTATCATTTTTTCTTCTTTGGGCGACAGGTGCAGAGCTTCGTTGACGGCATAATGAAAAAAGCCATATATCTTTATCTGCTTTTCTAACACGTGCCCCCTCAGAAAATCAGGGTGGATACTGATAGACCACCCCGTTGACGGCATTTCATCGTCGGCATTCCAGCTTAGCAACTGGTCAGGTGCAAAAAAAGACATCATGCCCTGGTTATAGTCAAAGTTGTTTTGCCCGTATTTAGTCTGGCAGGTGCATTTACGTTTAATGGCAATGGCATAAAACTTATTCATAAAAGCACCTGTTTCTCTGGTAGTAGGGCCTGACGATTCTTCAAATCTGGCAATACTTACCAGCGGGTGCTGCGGTTTTGGCAAACCCATTAACTCATGCTGAAGTGCAATGGTATCAATGGTAAATAAAGTTTTAGCTTTGGTTTTCATACGTAAGAGTATCCCTTTTGAAAGGTAGAACGTGCACCTTTAGCAATAAATTTCGCAATTACCGAATTTGGCAACAAAGCCCCTAATTTAACCCCTATTCTGTTGGTCAAACCCGATATGACTACTATTTTTTGGCTTTTCATTCCCTTCATGGCTTCGTCGGCCACCATGTCGGGGGTTTGTATATTGGCTTTGCCAAGCAAGGCTTTTTTATCGGATTCGTTAATGTTGGCTGTTTCAAAAAATTTAGTCTCGGTAGCCCCCGGACACAACAACATAATACGGATATTAAACGGACGGTTTTCTTCTGCCAGCGCCTCTGTAAACGATTTTACAAATGCTTTGCTTGCGGCATAAGCTGCCATAAAAGGTGCAGGCATAAAGGCCGCCATAGAAGCCACATTGATAATAGTACCGCTGTTACGCTCACGCATTTGTTTCAGGTAATGATGTGTGAGCGAAACCACCGCCATCATATTCAGTTGCATCATGCCCAGTTCGTTGGCAAGGTTCAGTTGCGTAAAATCGCCTGCGGTTCCAATTCCGGCATTGTTAATCAGACATGCTACGGTCAGTTTACGCTTTTCTGTTTCTTCTACTATCCTTAAATCTGCCTGCGGTTGCGATAAATCAATGGCGATGTATTGCACCGAAACACCATATTTATGGCTCAATGTGGTACTCAATTCTTTAAGTTTGGATTCTGAGCGTGCCACCAGCACAAGGTTGTGTTTTTCGGCTGCCAGCCTGTCGGCCCAGGCCTCACCTATTCCGCTTGATGCCCCTGTAAGCAAGGTAACTTTCATATTTTTTGTCTGTATTTAATAATAGCACAAAGGTCTTACAGACAAGCCACATAAAAGTATCCAAACCCCTGCGTGTTGTAGCCGAATTACGGAAATTGAGAAACAGAACTATAGAAGAGACTACAATGGTTTCAGAAACAGGCTTTATTTCCGGCGTTTTTCTATATCAGGCAAAAAGCCAGTCAGAATCCCGATCAAGGGCAGATACGAACATACATCAAACATATAGCTGATACTGGTATGGTCGGCTAAAGTACCCAGCAAAGCAGAGCCAAGGCCACCCATGCCAAAAGCCAGTCCAAAGAAAAGGCCGGAAATCATGCCTACTTTGCCCGGCATTAGTTCCTGGGCATACACTAAAATCGCCGAAAATGCCGATGAGATAAGTAACCCGATAAATACAGCCAATACAGGCGTATAAAACAGATTGGCATAAGGCAACAGCAAAGTAAAGGGTGCAGCCCCTAAAATAGAAATCCAGATAATATATTTTCGTCCGAATCGGTCGCCCAGCGGGCCTCCGGCAAAAGTACCTACGGCAATGGCTGCCAGAAAGATAAATAACTGAATCTGTGCATCTTTTACGCTTAACTGAAATTTATCCATCAGGTAAAAAGTATAATAACTGGTCATACCTGCCATATAGAAAAACTTCGAAAACATCAGTAAAATCAGAATAAACATAGACACCAGAATGCGGTTGCGACTTAATCCGGTGCTTACCTCCTGCACGGTTTTATTGGCTTTGGGCAAGGCCACGGTTTTATACCAGTTGCCTATATTATACAATAAAACAATACCCATAAGCGCAAAAATGCCAAACCACATCACACTATGCTGACCATAAGGCACTACCAACAAAGCAGCTAATAAAGGCCCCAAGGCGCTCCCTGCGTTACCCCCCAACTGAAATATGGCCTGCGCCAGCCCACGTTTACCTCCGGATGCCAGATAGGCCACCCGTGAAGAATCGGGATGAAAAATAGACGACCCTACGCCTATCAGACTAACCGCAAACAGAATCCAGTAAAAATCAGAGGCATAAGCCAGATTTACGAGCCCAACCAAAGAAATAGCCATTCCAACAGCTAAAGAAAAAGGCTTCGGATAACGGTCGGTATAAAGCCCCACAAACGGTTGAAGAATAGAGGCAGTCAGCTGATACGCCAGCGTAACAATGCCAATTTCGGAGAAACTGAGGTGAAAACTCTCCTTGATTAACGGATATATAGCCGGAATAATAGCCTGAATCATATCGTTGAGCAAGTGAGCAAAGCTAATCGAATACAATACCGAATAGACTGTCTGCTGCACAAGCCCGGACTGGGGTGTGGTGGTTGGTTTGGTTACGTTCATCGGATAACAAAGATAGACCTCATTCGCCAAACCGACAAATAATGGTGATTAAAATGTGGTTTCAACTGCTTAGAGTTCTGTAGAGTTTACTATCAGACTTGTTTAATAATATTCTAAGTAACAGCGAATGGAATTCACCGCCTAAGATAACAACGGAATTATCATCTTACAGGCGCAGACTGAAGTCTGCACATAACATAAAAATTACTATATATAAAATATTTTTGAAATCAAGTTCTATTCTACAATGCGTTAATTCTACATTTATTGGGCAAAATTAAAGTGTAATATCTCTATTATAACTCTTAGTCGGAATATTTCCAAGTCCCAGAGGGACGATATATCGGCGGCCGCCGCGCGGTAGAAAAAACAGCAAAATTAACCCCTAAGTCCTGTAGGGACGATATATTAATGGCTCTATATTTACTTCACCCAACGAGTTGACTATCTATCAAAAACCCGCTAATAACCATTCAGCCAAATCCCTCATTCCTTACACTTCATCAATCTTCCCATACAGTTTATCAACTCTCAAAAAAAACGTTAGTGTGCTAGTATAATTTCATCGAAAAATTCAGTAACCGATGAAAACGCTATTGCTATTACTTACTACTTTCAGTTCACTAACCGCTTGGGGGCAAATCACGGGCCGGGTAACTACTCCAAAAAATGAAGCCGTACCATTTGCCAATATTGTATTGCTTGCCGCGCAGGACTCAACCATTGTTACAGGCACAGCCACCGATGAAAACGGAAATTTTCATTTAAATCCCAACAAAACAGGCACTTTTCTGCTACGTATCAGCAGTATCGGCTTTCGTACCTACCAGTCTGAAAACTTTAGCTTTCATTACTCATCTATTCACATCCCTCCTGTTACTTTAACCGAAGAAAACAATGCGCTGAACGAAGTATCAGTTTCTGCAAAAAAAGAACTGATTCAGCAAACCCCTATGGGCAAGGTAATCAATATTCAAAGCAGCCTCCTGACTAAAGGAAGCAATGCCCTGCAAGTATTAGAGCGGCTGCCGGGTGTTATATCCGACCGACGCAACAATCAGTTCAGTCTGAACGGACAAAGTGGGGTAACTATTCTGTTTAATGGACGCAGAGTACCAATGTCGATGGAAGAACTCATGAACCTGCTTGAAAGTACCGTAGCCGATAACATTGAAAAAATAGAACTGATTACCTCCCCTACCGCCCGGTACGATTCTGAAGGAGGAGCAGGCATCATCAATATTATATTCAAAAAGAACGAAAACGAGGGTACCCGACTCAATCTCTCAGCTACAGCAGGCTATGGCTATCGGGAAAAAGCACTTGCGGCTGCAAGTTTATCGCATGGGTTCAAAAAAGCGAATCTCAATGTTTCATACTCTTTCGGGCATAACCATGATTACTCAGGATATAAGGGAAATGGTACTTCCAATTTTCCGTTTATGGGTGGGTATAACAGTACTATTTTCGGAGGACTAACCGACCGTTTGCAGCAGGTACATAACCTCAATGTACTGGCCGAGTTCCGGCCTACTGCTAAAACCTCTTTTGGTGCAGAATTATCGTTGGCATCAGGCAAAACCCATAACCTTGTAGAAATCATCGGCGACCGTATCATGCCCGATGGCAGTTTTCTGGGGTCAAGGGGTTTGTCAGAGGGCACCAATCAGCGGCAGAATTTTATTTCATCGGCTTATCTTTACCACAAACTAAGCCCCAAAGCACAGCTAAACCTTGATTTGAGTTATATAGGTTATGCAAACAATAGCCCAAACCTCATTACATTCAGGTATTTCGACCGGGATGGCAACAATATCCCTCCTACTAATCCTATCTTCAATTATGGGAATCGGGGGCAAAGCCATTCTACCATTCATGTAGGAGTTTTTAAAGCTGACTATTCGTTGCAAGTCAACCCGAAAACACAAATTGAACTGGGTATCAAAGGCAGTTATACTTCTAATGCCAACGATAGTAATGTAGAACGCAAAGTAAGCGATGTATGGGAAATTGACCCACGCACGCAAAGCGCCATCAGCGGACAAGAGAAAATATTAGCGGCTTACTCCCAATTCCGTTTTCTGCTCAACCCAAAATCTAACCTTCATGCAGGTTTGCGCTACGAATACTGGCAACGAGACATTACTATCTATAAAGATGGCTTTACCATTGCCGGGCTTTTCCCTTCGTTGCTTTATACCCATACTGTCAACAGCAAAACCAACTTTAATTTGAGTTACAACCGTCGTATCACCCGACCTGCTTATACTGATTTAATCTCTAACCTTTTTTACAATGATGCCACTTTTGTTTTTTCAGGCAATCCGCTACTAAAACCCACTATTACCAATGTACTGAAAGCCGAACTGAATAAAAACGGCTATAACATGGGGCTATCGCTCCAATACGACATGCATCCGATTCTGCGCTATCAGATAACTGCCAACCCACAAAACGATATTGGTGTTTCTTCACCTCAGAACCTTGATTATCAGAAAAGCATCAATCTTTTTATCAACGCACCTTTTCAATTGGCTTCGTGGTGGAAAATCACTTTGGTTAGTACTACCGCATTGCGCCGTTATAGAATTTCTTATAGCCTCAATCCGGCAGAAAAAACCTACCTTTTTCAGAACCTGAACTTTACCCAGCACATTACATTGCCCCGTAATTTTGAAATTGAAATTTCAGGCTGGCAGAACTTCCCGTTTTTTGATGGAGCCAATCGGTTGAATGGTTTTGGTGTAGTCAATCTGGGCATTGCCAAAAAACTCAGAAACGACAAAGGTACTTTTCAGTTATCACTGCCCGATGTTTTCCAGACCACCTCTTACTATACCCATATAGGTATCATGACCCCGATTGCTTTCCATATCAGAAGTGAGTCAAACTTCAAAGACGAAACAGCACTATATAGAGTCATTAAACTTACCTATTCCAGAAGTTTTGGCAAAAATACCCGCAACATCAGCCGGAGCAACGAAGATGAAGAACGGGAAAGGGTAAGAAAATGAGGGTTTCACTTACCACAGAATCATAACTTATTTATTATCAGTACTTTATGCACAAAAAAGGAGAATTCCTGCAACCACTCAGTAAATTTCCCTACCACTCAATAAGAATACGCTATACTTTTCCCGATTTCTGCTATAAATTTATCGCCGCAACCAGCCCTCTATGGCTGGTTTTGCTTTTATTATTCATCACTTACAGGCTGAATAACAATTACTCTTTCATTATTTAAACCCTGTTTACACATAAGTTTCTGCAATAAAATGCCCTTTAAAACTGAATTTACTGTAATTACAAATTTTTATATTTTAGACCATGAAAAAAACTCTTCTTTTACTGTTATTACCTTTTATCTCCTTTGCCCAAAGAATGGGCGCGGTTGACAGATTTGGCACTATTATATCAAGTAAGTCAACTTTCGGCTATAACTATACCGATATAATTGCTTCAAATGGTGATGCCGGCATACGTTTTATGCGAATAGATACTGCACTCTGGACATTACACAACAGAGCTGCTGATAATTTTCTTGAACTCTACGAAATCGGAAGAGGAACCCGCCTGTCAGTAGCAAAAATCAGTGGTAATGTAGGCATAGGTGTACCAGGGTCTATCAGCCATAAATTAACTGTTCAGCATGGCGGCTCCACAGGTATTCTTAATCGTTCCAGTGCAAGTTATTCATTAATTGATATTGATGCTTTCAATGGGGACGCTGCTTTGCGATTTGCAAAAGCCGGGGTAACCCAGTGGAATACACGTAATAGACCGGGAGATGATTATTACGAAATATTTGAGTTAGGCGGTGGAGGGAGTCGCTTTGTTATTCAGGATGGCACAGGGAATGTAGGTATCGGCGAAACTGCTAATCCTACTTATCGCCTTGATGTTTTACATGGAGGTGCCACAGGTATCCGTAGTCGTTCAAACAGTACATTTTCATTGGTTGATATTGATGCTGCTAATGGTGATGCCGCACTACGATTTGCTAAAGCTGGCGTAAATCAATGGAATACACGCAATCGCCCGGCAGATGATTATTATGAAATATTTGAATTAGGGGGTGGCGGAAGCCGCTTTGTGGTTCAGGATGGTACTGGAAATGTAGGTATCGGCGAGACTACTAATCCAACTTATCGCCTTGATGTTTTACATGGGGGTTCTACAGGTATCCGTAGCCGTTCAAGCAGTTCGTTTTCTACCATTGACATTGATGGTGCCTCCGGTGATGCTGCCTTACGGTTTGCCAAGGCTGGTGTAAATCAATGGAATACACGCAACCGTCCGGCAGATGATTACTACGAAATATTTGAGTTAGGCGGTGGCGGTAGTCGCTTTGTGATTCAGAATGGTACAGGCAATGTAGGCATTGGCGAAACGGCTTCTCCTTCCTATCGCCTTGATGTGCTACATGGGGGTGCCACAGGTATCCGCAGTCGTTCGAGCAGCACTTTTTCATTGATTGATATTGATGGAGCCAATGGCGATGCAGCCCTGCGCTTTGCAAAAGCCGGAGTAAATCAATGGAATATCCGGAATAATCCTGCCAATGATGATTTACAGATTTTTGAATTAGGTGGAGGAGGCGAGCGTCTCAGAATAGAAAATGGCACGGGCAATGTAGTTATTGCAGGAAATCTTGCCAAAGGTGGCGGCTCATTCAGAATAGACCATCCACTCGACCCTGAAAACAAATACCTCTCGCACAGTTTTGTAGAAAGCCCTGATATGATGAATATCTACAACGGCAATATCATCACCGATGCCTCAGGTAAAGCTCAGGTAAAGTTACCTGCGTATTTTGAAGCACTCAATATGGAGTTCCGTTATCAGTTAACCGTTATCGGTTCATTCTCGCAGGCGATTGTGGCTAAAGAAATAGAAGAGAATACCTTTGAAGTAGCCACCGATAAACCCAATGTAAAAGTAAGCTGGCAGGTAACGGGGGTAAGAAAAGATGCTTTTGCCAAATCGAATCGTATTCCGACAGAAGAACTGAAAAAATCGGAAGAAAGAGGCAAATACCTGCACCCCAAAGCATTTGGCAAACCAGAAACAATGGGCGTATGGTACCGCGACGACATGAAAAATGTTAGAGCCGATGGCCCTACCTCCTCCATTGATGATACGCCGATGGTGAATACTGTTAAAGCTGTTACACAAACCATTGCTGGAACATCAGTAGAAGACAAAAAAGTTATCAGCAATGCCGGACCAAAAACCCCTGTGCAAGGCTTACAATCAACTGATGTGATGCCTGTTTCTAACAAAGAAAAAACCAGCAAACCTGTAGAAGGCCCACAAACGACTGATAATTGATAGGGTTTTGATAAAAATAGAGTTCAGGGATTTCATTTCCTTGAACTCTATTTTTTATTTTACCAACACCTACTCACACGCATAAACCCATGCTTCGCTGGTGGTCAGGGTTGTACCGTTGGCGTGTATATCCCGTTTGGTCATAGAGCCTTAGCTATTATACAGACAATCTCATAATTAAGACAGTATCCGGCAAGGACTCTGTATTTCCTGTGGGGTAATTGTTTCCGATTTGGGTTTGCAGGTACACAACAAGCCCACCAGTAACAGGGCAAGAAATATTTTTTTCATTTTTTAAAGCGTAGTTTTAGCCAACAACATTAACCTTTAATTATACCGCAATAATACGGAAAATCGGGCATTTAAATACAAAAAAAGACAAACACAAGTGTATTTGCCTTTCCGAATCCTAAACCTAAATTACAACTGTTTAAACGTGTTCAAAATCTTATCTTTACCTATCGCTCATCTTTATTTCTTCCTCTGCTTTTATCTGTTTCAGTTCTGCTTCGGCATTGGCAACCAGACCCGATTTTTCGATAGCAGTTCTTTGCGAGATAAGGGCTTTGCCACCGTTGGCACTCTTCATATTTCTTACTACACTATCCATGTCATGAATGAGGTAAGGCGTAATATCTGACTGAATATCCATGGCGGCAGCTGGTGTTTTCAGGTCTGGTTTCAGCCAGCCTATATAGGCTTTAAGAATATTGGTGCGGCGTTGCAGGTATTCATCAAATATCTCCCGTTTTTCCTGTACTTTCAGATGGGCATCCATAAACAACATTTCTAAAGCCACGCCCGAAATCCCTTGCTTAAGGTCTTTCAGCGTGTCAAACGAAATATCGGGGGTTTGTGTAAACGAATAGATAACCCTGAAAAGCGTTTCAATTTCGAGCCTGATAGATTCGGGGGCATGGTCCCAACTCAGGTAAGAGGCTTTAGCCCCTTTTTCACCCTGAATAATCGCACCCGATTCTCCTTTTTTCACAAAACCCTCAATTTCACCTTCAATAAAAATCTTGGGATTGCCATGATAATCATTTGTATCAGCAAAATTGCTTAACAGATGCTCTAAACGCTCAATAGCAGTCTGCACATCTGCCCAGTCTGACTGTTCTTCACGGGCATAAACCACCGGAATTTTACCAATACTGTTTATACTTGATTCTATTTCCTGCCAGCCATCGTCTGTTTTTTCAAAGAGTTTATATTCTTCATTGGTATATACCTCAAAGTAGGCCACTTCTTTTTTATCGGCAAACAAACGATAAGCCCGGCAAAAAGCCGTCATATTGCCATATTTGTCAAAGTACGGGTATAACTCGTTCCCATCCCAGGGGCTCAGTTTCATTACCTTAATGCGGTAAGGCGTCTCAAACCCGTAATCAGTATGTTTCTCGTCGCTACTTTCTCCTACCGCAAACCATACTTCTGCTACGGCGGTTGCTCTGAACAAATCTCTGGCAATGCGGCGGTTGAAACTATCTATCTTATTGGCATAAAGAATCTTTTTTACCAGTTCTAATACCTGCGTTTCTGCCTGATTACGGGTCTGGCACGAGAGTTTCACCGGATTCCCGAAAAGAAATGCTACCGACGCCCCTACTATTTTTTTCTGAATAGGCAAGCCCAGCCGATTCACGGCATCCCAGCGTTCAAAGCTACCATCTTCTTTCAGTACTTTTCTGTCGGGGCGGTTGCGTAAGTCAAACACGGGGTGTTCTGCTACCTGATACTGTGTTTTCAATACTTCTATAGGTGGTTGTTCTGTAGCATCTCTGAAGAATTTAACCGATGCCTCAATGTCGTCTGTCTCTGTAATTTCAAATATTTTCATGTGTGTGTATTTTTCTCACAAATATAATATTTATACTTATATTATAAGCATAAATTATGAAATAAATATTTATCATCAACACCTCCGGCTATCTGATAAATTTATTTAATATTGTATCGCTGAAAACAGCCAATAAACGCATGGGACTCTTACTTGAACAATTACAAAATACCTTACCAGATGGTATATCTATTCCTGAACCGATAGCCAGACTCTATGAGTGGATAGAATCAAATGCCTTTTATCAGGATACGATATAGCTAAAACTTACAGGCGGTAAATCAGCCGTTTTCTGAGGCCATTTTGTAGTCGCATTTCTCCACTCACAATCCACTTATACCGTTCAATAAAATTCCTTTGAAATTAACAATTATTTATTTTTTAGTAAGTATGGTTACTGATACATTTGCGGCGTTATTGATTACTGACCTGATTTTATAAACCGCAATATCTAATCACCTAAATTTATGAGAATCAATACTTTAGCGTTTCCTCACCGGACTATCTCGTGGGTAAAAAACTGCTGTGTTGTAGTGGCTTTACTGTTCACCACCATAAGCATACATGCGCAGAATGTAACCATCCTGCCGAGCGGCATTACTCCCCTGCCAATTGGCTATTATCCCCGTCTTACTTATGATGCCATACTGGCATTACCCTCGCCCGAAATCGGCGATTTAGCCGTTGACTTAACCTTCAGATGTCTGCGTTTTTACACAGGCAACCGATGGGCCAGACTTATCAACGACGATGACCTTAATCTGCCTGCCATTACAGCCTGGGCTGAGGGTGGCAACGAAGCTGATTATGGGCATCAGATAGCGGTTGACCCCAATGGTTTTATTTATGTATGTGGTCGGTTCAGAGGTGTTGCTGCTTTTGAGAATACTATTCTTACCAGTAGCGGCGGAGACGACCTTTTTATTGCCAAATACAATAGAGCAGGTGCTTTGCAATGGGCAAAACGTGCAGGAGGTACAGGCGACGACCGGGCGAATGGCATTGCGGTGGACGCAAGCGGGAATCCGTATATAACCGGAAGTTTCTTTATGGCGGCCGATTTCAGTGATACCGACAATGTAACCAGTGCCGGACTCTACGATATTTTTCTGGCTAAATATACGACCCACGGTGCCTTGCAATGGGTAAGAAGTGCCGGAGGAACAGGATACGACATAGGCAATAGCATCGGTCTTGATGCGTCAGGCAATGCCTACCTTACAGGTTCGGTTTTTTATAATGCCACTTTTGGTGATACTACCATAACGAGTGCAGGCAATGCCGATATTTTTCTTGCCAAATATAATTCGATAGGCGAAAAACAATGGGTCAGACAGGCCGGAAGTACGATGGACGATGTAGGTAATGCCATTGCCGTAGATGGCTCAGGCAATGTATATGCTACGGGATATTTTCAGGGAACGGCCTCGTTTGGAGGAACTTTTGTCTCAGCCACAGGAAGCGATATATTTATCTGTAAATACACTACCGACGGGATTTTTGACTGGGTACGAAAAGCCGGAGGTTCACTGACTGATAATGGCAATGGCATAACTGTGAGTAGTGGCGGAGAGGTATATGTAACAGGCGATTTTTCAGGGACAGCTACCATTGGTACTGCCAGTCTTGTTTCTGCCGGAGGCTTCGATATTTTTGTTGCCAAGTATAACCTGAATGGCGACTTTTCGTGGGCGCAGAGAGCAGGTGGCAGCGGTGGCGATGGCGGCATGGGCATTGTGCGTGACCTGAATGGCAACGTATTTGTAACAGGATATTTTATTAATACTGCCACCTTTGGCGACACCAAAATAACCAGTCTGGGTAATATTGATGTTTTTGTTGCCAAGTATAATATTGATGGGGTTTTGGAATGGGTACAGAAAGCAGGCACTTCTGCTGCCGAAATGAGTACAGGCATGACCATTGATACCCACAACAATATCTACATAACCGGATATTTCAGTGGCACTGCTACTTTTGGGAATACAACGATTAGCAGTGCCGGAAGCCTGGATGCTTTTATTGCACGTATTAAAGAGTAAAGATTGTATTTATGGGATAATTATGAATAAAAGAAGTCAGGGGGTTTGCGAAAGCAAACTCCTTTGATTTTACACCTGAATTTAAAGAGAGCAATGTATAACTAAAGTGAAGATGTCAGCTGTAAAAATCCTGACTAACGAGAAACGTATATATAAGATAGTTAGAGCAGGTACACTTTACATAGAAAGTACCTCAATTGTTTCTCCCGTAGCCACAGCTACCTGTTTCGTTTTTTTGTTGATAGCAATCAGTGGTAAATCATGACGCTTATGAAAAATACAGGACGCCTGTTTTCCGCTATGAATATCCTCTGCCTTTGCTACCAGTTCTCCTGTCCGATAATTGAATAACTTCGGGTATTCGTACAAATCCCACGCAAAGGTATCGTCAATCACGGTCAGGTGTGCGCCTATTTCAAAATCCAAAGTGAGTTGACCGGAAATCTGATTGTTTTTTGTATGCCATACAGCCATTCGGTTGGTTTCATTGGTTTCAAAATTATGTCCTATCAGCACGCTTTCATTGTCAATAAAACTTCCGGCAAAAACTTCATCTATTTCGTCTGCAATCGGACACAACTCCGACCTATCTAATAACTGCGGATTAGTTAGACATTCTTCCAGGTTAAACGCCTCTACATAATCCATAGGATGCCATACCCAGCCTCTACTCATCAGCATGCTATTATCTTCACTCACTTCAAACCTCGAATGAAAAAAATCTTCAGGTTTTCTTTTCTTCCGTGTTTTCACTCGCTTACCTGTTTCTACTTCTTCCAGTTCTATCAGGTTGTACTCTTCCGGGCAATGTATCAGGTAAGTTTTACCGTTCTGTGCCTTAAAAAAATTCGCCGGATACTCATACACATGCGCCTGATAATAAGAGCGATTCAGTTCTCTTAACATCCGGCCATTTTTCAGCAAAACGCCTTTAGTGCCTAACTTCTCATAAATAACTGCATAAACGCCATCATCAGACGTAACGGCACCGTCGCAATCAAAACCATACCCATAATTCCCGAGGGTTTCTGTTTTTCCGTTAAGGAGATATTGCCTACCTGAATAGCTCCAATCAATTAATCTGTCATTCAACCAACTCAAAGTGTGTGGTTTGTAATCTGTTTGTAATGTTACTCTTTTCATTGTTATATTAGTAAAAAGAGAGTGTTTGAAAAGCCAAGGCATGCAAAATATTATTTGGCACCACACAACCCGTGCGACGTCCGCCCACACCCTAAATCCCTCCGTAGCGGCGGCCGCTCCCCAACTGTGGGGAGAGGGACTTTTTTGCCCTTCCCCACAGTTGGGGAAGGGTTGGGATGGGGTGGTTTTCCAAATAATATTTGGCATTCATTAACTTTCCAAATACCCTCCTTCTAATAATATACGCAAAAAACTTCACATTTCCAAAAGAAACTTCTCCATCTTGAAATTTGTCAAGGCAACTCCCTGTCTTACTACCGTTTGTTCGGCTACTACTGTAAACCCTCTTTTTTCAAAAAATGGCCGGGCAGTTTTGCTTACATCGGCTGTTAGTCTGGTTTGTCCTTGCCTTAGGGCTTCTTTTTCTAAAGCCTGATACAGTTTAGAAGCAATGCCCTGGTTCTGGTAATCTTTATGCACATAAAACATATCAATATACTTACCTTTGTCCAACGTGCCAAAGCCTACAATAGAATCATTTATCAGGGCTACCATTACATACTGCTGAGTCAGCATGCTATGCCATCTGGTAGTATTCTCTGCTCCTGCTGCCCATACTTTTAACTGTGCTTCTTCATAATCTGACTGACACACCGCATGAATAGTATCTCTGAACAATTGTTGCAATTCAGGCAAATCACTGAGTTGTCCGTGTCGGAGATTGATGGCTTGCTGAGAACTCATAAATCAAGTGCTTTTTCAATGGTTTAAAAACTATAGAAGCCATGCCAATCATTACAACTTCCTATCTAACCAATGAATGATATTCAACAAAAACTGGGCATTTTGTCTGGCATTGGGATGATTCATGCCTGCTTTAATTTTTAACGGGCCTGATACCTGCGCCGAAAACATGGCCGCTTCGCCCATCACCACTATTCGTCCTTTGCCATACTCCATAAAAGCGCCATTCACCAGATTATGCCCCGATACCCTTGGTGTTGTTGCATTGAACTGCCACATGGCCGTTGGCATCAATACCTCATAATCATCGGTCAGATGTGTTAGAATTGTAGCTTCTTTGGGTGCAATAAATGCCTGCCCCGTAAAAAACAATACCGAGTCTATTTTCTCGTCTTTGTTTCTGCCTTTGGTAATGATGCTTGCCCCAAGGTTATTTTTCAGTGTCGAAAACATTTCCGGTTTTTTATCTTTCCGCATGGCAAAACCATCAATAAAATTAAAACCTAAAGCCAGCGCTAATTGCGCCGAGCATCCGGAAAATGGCATGTGGTCGGCAATTAAAAGCAAGCTACCCCCTTTTTTTACCCATTGTTCAACCGCCTTGATTTCATGTTCTGTAAAAGCCGACTTTGCAGGCAGTTTCCATTCATTACTGCTATCAGCGAGGGCATTGGCAATCACTAATACTTTTATATTTGATAAGAACTCTGTCGTAAATTTTTCTCTACCCGATTGTAATGAATACCCGTCCTTGCGGAGTATCTGTCCGAAAGGGGCATATCTGCCTGTGAGCTTGTGAAAATTGGCGTGTGCTTCGTCTAATACCACAAGCGAGCCTTTACCTGTTTCATACATGGGTTTCTGAATAGCGTAAGTAAATTCCATGTCGGCCACTTGCTGGGCAAGTACAGAACCGCTTGAACATAAAAAAATAAGTAGAAAACGAAATAACGTGAGTGGTTTGCTCATCTGACAGATAGTTAAGGTTGATTTTATGAAAGATTTATTTAATTAAAACTCTGATAGTCAGCCGATTAGCCACATCTCGACCTCTATGTATTAGCAGGTTTGGTTTTTATAAAAATTAGCTCCTTTGCTAAAGGGACAGTTTCTATTTTCTTGCTTTCAGCACACTTCTTACTCCCTGGTCATCTGTATAATCAATAATCAGTTCGTTGTTTTTCACAAACCCAATTATTTTACTATCCTGATAAAGATCGGTTTGTTCAACTGATTTTTTCAATTCAAAAATCCCGTCCTGTGTGCTTGGCTCCCCGGTACTTTTCAGGGTGATGCTATACGAGCAACGCTGTTTATCTATCGGCTGCAAGGCTATACTGATGGTGTCTGAAGGCGTAGGCATACTGATAGTTTTCACGCCGTTACCAATCAGATAGACCTGATATACTCCGGTTATATCCTTCGATAAATCAGGAGAAAGTATCTCTTTTGTGCCACACGAAAAAAGTACCAATGCCAGCACCCAGACAGTTAATTTCTTCATGAATGTATCTTGCCAAATAAACAATTGAAGCGGAAATATATTAAGGTCTTATTCTTTAAACAAGTTATAGAGGTTTAAATTGTATGACTATTTTAATTTCTGAACCTACCTGAAATTATTAAAAGATATTTTTTACCCTCAACAAATTACGTAAACCCAACGGATTAGATACGCTGGCAAAATAAACAGGTACCGATAAATAACAAATCCTTTGTTCCGTTTTCCATCCTCCTTTCTCCAACCTAAAACAAATTCCCTAAATTCTTCACTCTCCTACTCATCTTAACCGGATAAAAAGTATTCGCCAGTGCATCAAAGGCATCGGTGCTTCTGCCTAATCGTTTTTTGATTTCTTCTTTGGGTTCAATAATAATAGCCCCATTGCTCTGAAACCGCCACTTGATTTCTGTAGCCTCTTCGGTCAGACCAAACCCTGGAGGCAGCATGGCTTCCTGCCCGTTTTTTGGATTAAGCCAGTCTCTGATAGCCCAGAAGAGGTAGGCACGCATATTGGCAAAAGTATATTGCCCTGTCAGGTCGGTCAGGCTCTCTCCCTTTTCATTTTTGGCAGCTTCACTGTATTTACACGAAAAGGCTCTTGATTTATAGCCTAACTCTACTATACGTGCATAAACCCCTGCCCCCTCGCCGATGGTGTCAATCATACTCAGCGCATGATTATCAAGCGCCAATATGGAAGCAATTCTGCCCGCTACCTGCATGTGGTCGGCTACTCCGCCCGAATTGGTTTGTGTAAACTGCTGTACAATATTCCCATACCGATAGCAAAAAACCGTACTATCCCGACCCATACCTGCCACGTCCACCCCCAGACGCAAAACATCAGTATAATACCCTTCCTGCCCATATGCCTGATGATAGGCAACCCAACGCTTTTGTGCCAACTCAATCCAGACTTCGGGTATCAGGTTATCTTCTGATACCTTCGGAAACTTGCCTAATACTTTCTTTCTGAAATTATCTTCGGGGCGGTACCAGTTTCCTTCAAACTCAAAATCGTCAAGCGTTTCATTGTAATCACTTGCCTGTATCACGCTACACCAGTTAACAACTTTATCTTTTACCCATTCATAATCAACCTGACCGGGAATAATGCTTTGCCGATGCACTACATTAGGTGCTGTAAGCGAATTGAGCCGAAACTTAGACCACCGCTCTCCTTTCTGACTTCGTGCTGCATAACCAATCGGCGTATTCG
>NZ_SEWF01000037.1 GCF_004168285.1 Emticicia agri
AATTACCTCGCTCAAAGTTTAAAGACCAAAAGACTAAATATATCTCTTACAGCAAACTGCGAAAGAAAAGTTATAGAAAAACCAGAAGCAGGCAAAATGCTTTACTAAAATTGTTGGATAAAGGAATAGAAGCCTATCAATCCCTGCTCAATCAAACTCAAGCGAAAGGATTAAGTATGGTAGACGCTGAAACATTTAAGACCATTAAACTGGTTTATCAACAGCAAAAACAGCGATACTTACACCCACAAGCCAAGATACCAAACCGGATAGTAAGTTTGTACAAACCCTACCTCAGACCCATTATCAGGGGAAAAGAGAATAAACCCTTAGAGTTCGGAATGAAGGTTCATAAGTTGCAGGTAGGTGGAATCAGCATAATTGAATATGGAAGTTATGAAGCCTTCAATGAGTGTAAACGTCTGAAAATCAGTATAGTCAAACATAAAAGTACTTTTGGTCTATGTACCCATATAGCTGCTGACAGGATTTATGCTACCAATGAAAATCGTAAATATACTACTCAGAAGAACATCCAGACCAACTTTATTAGAAAGGGTACTGGAAAAGATGATAAAGCTACCAAACAAATCAAAGCAGTACTTAATAAAGAAAGAGCTACACGTTTAGAAGGCAGTTTTGGTAATGAAAAGGAACATTACCTCTTGCATAAGAACAAAGCCAGAAGTCCTGACAACGAACAAGTTTGGCTATTTTTCGGTATTCACACTGCCAATGCTGTTTTGATTGCCAAACGAAGACAGAAAGCTCAAAGGCAAGCCCAAATGGCCGCTTAAATTGAAAATTTCATATCAAAACTCACCCATAAAATGGGGTGGTTCAGTGTGTCTACTCGTAAACAGAAAAGTCTCAATTGACGAAAAACTCACGATAGATTGTACTTTTTAAAGATGTTGCTCTTTGAAAATCAACAAGACACTCAGATTTTTGAGTGTCTTGTCGTTAGAATATTTTATCTAAGAGAATTTCCAAGGAAAGCCTAAATAAGATAAAGAAATTTTAATCATTTTACTTCTATTATTCTCATCTTCCAATGATTACTCCTTACACCAATTCTGCTACTTCTTTATTGGCTTGTTCCGAAATCCATTGGTAGGTTTTTGTGATACCCTCTTTCAATGATTGTGATGGTGCCCAACCTAATTTCTCCTGAATCAGAGCATTGTCTGAATTACGACCACGAACTCCCTCTGGGCCTGAAATATTTTTAATGATAATTTTCTTGCCCGAAATTTCGGCAATCATTTTCGCAAAATCATTGATTGAAATCATTTCTTCCGAACCGATATTTACAGGACCAGAGAAATCAGATTCCATCAAACGACGGACACCTTCCACACATTCATCTACATACAAAAACGAACGGGTTTGTTTGCCATCGCCCCAGATTTCGATAGTGCCACCATCTTCTGCTTCAATTACTTTACGACAGATAGCCGCAGGTGCTTTTTCTTTACCACCTTTCCAGGTACCTTGCGGGCCAAAGATATTATGAAAACGAGCTACTTTTACAGTAATCCCTAAATTGCGTTGGTAAGTCAGGTATAGACGTTCGCTGAATAATTTTTCCCAGCCATATTCGCTGTCAGGTGCCGCAGGATACGCTGATTCTTCCGAACATTTAGGGTTTTCAGGGTCAAGCTGATTGTACTCAGGGTACATACAAGCTGAGGAAGAATAGAAGATTTTTTTTACACCTGCCTGTTGTGCGGCATGTAGCATGTGCAGGTTACAAAGTGCCGAATTGTGCATCACGGCCGCATCGTTTTCGCCTGTAAAAATATATCCTGCGCCACCCATATCTGCTGCCAACTGATATACTTCATCAAACCCACCTTCTGAAACATTTTTACAAACTACCGGGTCTGTCAAATCGCCGATTACGAAATCATCAGCATTCCCGTTTCCATATTCGTTATATTTTAAATCTACACCTCTCACCCAATAACCTTCACTCTTTAAGCGATTAACCAAATGGCCTCCGATAAAACCACCTGCTCCACATACTAATGCTTTTTTCATAGAAATAATTTTATGCTGATAAATAAAAAAATAAGTATTTGAATATCGTACAAATTTAGTAAACCTACCTTTATAAAAAAATTACTGAACGGTATTAAAAAGAAGATAAAGTGTTAAATTATCCTATTTTTATACATAAAATATATTTCTAAGGGAATTATCAGATTAGGTTCCTATTAAGGATTTATCTATAAAAGCATTCTTTATTATTTAAAGTAAAAGTAAAGAAGACAGTAGAAATATTTATTTATCGATAGAATATAACTATTTGAGGATTTACTTATAATTATTGAATTAAATTTGGTGTTCCTGTTGCATTATTCCAATTTTATGGTTAGCTTAAAAAAGATTTAGTCACTTTAGTTACAACGGAATTTTTAAATATAAGCTACCTTATTTACAGGTAGCTTATATTTTATTGCTGGATTAAAATAAGAAGATTTTATGACCATTACGTATAATCAATATCCTTTATTGAGCTATACTTCCTATAGCCCAAAAGATATTCCTAAGGAACTCTTCATAGGGGCTGTAAATAGTAGAACTATCCAGGAAATACTTGCTCATAAAGGGTATGCTCATTTTTTTCCCCTGATAGTAAACTTACAACGAAATACTTTCCAACCAAGTAATTACTTTTTAAGTCAAAATATTCAAAACCTCCTTTTGAATGAGGAAAAATCCAGGTTTTATTCTTTGAGAGAGTTTTCAAAAAAAAGTGATACCCGCTATGGATGTATTTTGATGGAAAATGGCTATACCTGCTTGTATGTTTATTTGAGTAAAAAAGATGCCTTACGCCTGAAAAGAATAAGTGATTCCTATATTGGGGTAGGTTACTATAAGAAGAATATTTTGATTGGATTTGAAGAAGGAGTCATTAATAATGATTCTTTAATTCTTCAGGAAAATGGTATTTATCCTGAAGAGGCTAATTGGTTAGATTACCTGACATTTTGTATCAGTGTTTTGGGCTATGCGGTTAACAATAGTTATCTGATGGATAGCCATGAAGTAGATGAAAAGATTTTCATGTTAAAGAAAAATGATTTGCTTCATTGATATACACTGTTTTAAAAATCAGGTAATCGTTTATCCCGCAATAGAATAATACAAATAATTGACCAAAAAAGTAACCAATGAAAAATTACGTATTGATTGGCTTTATTGCCTTATTTTTGCTTGACTTTAAAGCATTTGCTCAAAAAGAAACATTAGTTGAGCTATTAGAAAAGACTATTTTGCTTTCAGAAAATGAAAAAACAACTGAACTGAAAGATGCAATTGGCGATGCAAGTTTTGCCGTAGAAAGTGAAGCCTATACAAGAGGCAATGAGATGAAAAACCGAATTTTGAAGGAAGCCAAAGTCTTAAAAAGCTTCATTCCATTAGTAGAAGACGGTACTTTGAAAAAAGATTCTTTAAATAAAGTAGTTAATACCATCAGATTATTGATTGGCGTGAATCAGATTAATAATTTATTGGGGGAAGGTAAAGAAGGACTCATTGGTAATGCGGAGACAATCTCTACAAGTATCAGTCTCTTGCAAAAAGGTAAAGTCATCTTAGATAATGGAAAGCAACAAAAGCTAAGTGATTTATTAGCAGATGTGTCTAAAATAGTAAGCGAACTGGATAGTAAAGAAGCAAATGCTAAGGGAGCTGCCTCATCTGCTAAAAAAACTCTGGGAAAAATAGTTTATCTATTGAAAGAGACTATCTGATTTTACTTCTAATCTGATAATATATCCTTTATATTTATAAAGGATTGACTAGATACGTCCCATTTATCAGCTAATATACATACTCAGAAGGAAATGGTGGAAAGATTTTAGATGAACCAATTCATCCGTAGTATTTACTTTTTTCAATTTTATGGTAAGCCTTACAGCTAACTGATTATAGTAGATTCAGTGAAGGCTACCTTATTTGCCTAATAAGCTGATTACCCTATTAATATTTATTGTAGGGGAATAATGATTTTTGATAAGTAAATCCAGAAAAGGTAACCCAGATGCTATTTTCAATAGTGGCTGGGTCAGAATTACACATGGCCTTTACTTAACTAACTACTTTCTTGTCAATTTTCTATTCTCATTATATAATCTTCAATCATAGCAAAAAGTCACTATTTTTATAACTAACTCTAATAACAGTAATGAGATTAAAGGAATATATTACTTCTTTATCTGAGGGAGAATTTATCTAAAAATTAGCTGATCCTTGCTAAATAACTTTGCAAAGAATGCAAATCATATAGTTCAAAATAATTTGTTTAACAGTATTTAGAAAATAAAATAAAAGAGAGGTTATTTAAAAAGATGAACTTTATGTTAATTTGGCTTTTCAACCTATAATGATTATTACTTGATGAAATGTAAGTGCTATGAAAAGACGTAAGATTAACAAAAAGCGAAAGTGGTTTCCTTATTTAATTATTTTTATCTTAATCCTCTTTCTCTCTGCGGTTTTGTATATATTATACCAAGAACCATTAATAAAAAAGAAGGTAAATGCATATTTTGAAAAAAAAGTAAATACAGCGTCTGTATCAGACAGTACATTCATTGGGCGATGGGACTCCTATAATGATACTGCTTTGGATCTTACCATATTTAAGAAGAATGGCAGAATTTTTATTCATGAAAACCTATTTGATAAGGCAGTGTTTAATGAAGAGTTAGTCGCCGATACATTAAATACGGATATAAAGCTTACTTATAAAACCAAGGATAAAGATTTTTTAGGTGAATATTTTGTCATAGACAAAAAGAATAATTTACATTTTTTCAATAAAGAGGGAAAGGAATTAGCAAAAAAAGCGCCTAAATAAAAGCTATCTCTGCTGGCTATTGACTTTGTGATTTTGTTTCAGTTTCTCTTCCTTTAAGTAGACAAGCAATAAAGAATTATATAAAAGACTCCTCAGTTAATATTAGGTAGATTATAAACATCTCAATATTTATGTGATTTTATTAGAAATGGCAGGTAAATTATTTTTTAAGTAAAGATAATTTATCTGCTATTCTTTTGCTTGCTTTTATTCTTCTGTTAAGCATTTCAACTGATAATTCTTCTAAAGTTATCTCACAGAAACTTCGAAAGAAGTACCTCATTATCGTTCCTACTGCCTTTTTTAGGCTTTCAAGCTAAATAATAGCTATTCTTAAATTTATTTGACCCTTCAATTAAAAAAGCGTAGAAAGTTTGTCAAGCAATGAATAACAGCAAATAGAAAAGTAATGAACACTCTTGCATAATAACAAAGAAATTATACTTTATTAGCATTAACATGATTTAATGTAATTAGACAAGCAAGTTTAGCCATTTTCTTGATTGTTGATAAGCCGTAAAATAAAATTTTCAAGAAGTTCAGGTGGTTTTGTTTAGTTTTGCTTTGAGTGTTTCTTAGTAGGCACTCGTTGTAGTTAAATATGTAGAGTCTCAGGACTTTGTCTTGAGGCTCTCTATTCTCAAAAATATAGTTTATGCCGTGCTTAATCCGCTCTACTCATAAAACTTTCAGAATATTAAAACGTTTTTATTACTAAAAAGGGATTCTGGTAACTTCTAAATAGTTTTATAGTATTACATAGTCATAAATGTTTTATAAATATGAAAAGATTATTGTTATTGAATCTTTTTGTACTGATTCTGCAAGCCCATACTTCTATCAAATTTAAATGCTCAATTATTGCAGAGGGCGATTGCCTCTTAGGTAAAAATATGTTTATCAACAATCCTGATACACATTGGGCATATAAAGTAACAGTCAGAACTTTTAGACAGGAAGGGGGTAAAAAAAGCAAAAGCGATAAGGTTTATAACATCATTGCCGGGGGGCGGATTTTTCTTGGTTGTACGAAGGAATCTATCCTTTCCTACCCTCGTTTTGTTGATAAACGCTATGAAATTATTAGTGAGACTAAAATATAGCTATTAAAAAGCATAATGATAAACTATATATGTTGAATGGCTCCCAATTTTTCTATATTTCATATCCTTATTAAAAAGCTCATCAAGCCACAGGCATTATATGTAACTTAATAGGAATAATAGAGAGTAATTGAATAGTCATGGAGAGGTGATTCTGCTTGTCTGATAATGGACAAAAGATGGTTTTATAATAATAGGTTAGTACAATTCAATGATAGATATTGGTCATTTTCTATCTAAGATTTATTTATTTTCTTAAAGTAGAAATATCAGTCAAGTAATTCTTTGTTATATTGATTCGGCATAGATATAATTGCTTCCTACAGTCTTGCAGGTAGCTAACTACTCAATAATTTGATACAATTCTTTTGCTTTAGATTTAGACAAAGCGTTAAAATGCCACCACTTATTACTGCTCTTGAAGTATCCTGCTTTTTCCATTACATTTCTTAAAATCAACCTGTTGTCAATCTGTTTTTTAGTCAATTTCTCTGCTGCAAGCATCTGATTTTCCAAAACCGGTGAGGCAAGCTCCCCGAAATAATCATATTGGGTTCCCATATCTAATGGTTTCTTAGCCGAGGTATCATAAAGGGTAAGGTCGATTGCTGAACCATAGTTATTAATTGAGCCTTCAGCCGGATCATCCACAAATTCTACTCTTTTCGCAGGAGGAATAGTGTCCAGTGATGTCCAGAACTTTTGTTGCACAGAAAGTGGACGAGCACTGTCATAAATCAAAAGACGTAAATCAGGATGATCTTTCTGGAGAATTTTATGGGCATTGATAAGCATCTCAGCAGGTTTTTTTTGTAAATAACTTCTTGTCAATTCGCCATAAAGGTCTGTATTCATAAAGTTATCTGTGGTAGAGTATTTAAGGTCAACTAAAATAGTTGAATCCAACGTCTGAATATCAACTAAGCCTTGACTGAGCATTTGTTGTTCTAAATTAGATATATCGGTTCTTACCACGGCAGGCATTGTATCCTGAGG
Organism: Emticicia agri; assembly: GCF_004168285.1. GTDB lineage: Bacteria > Bacteroidota > Bacteroidia > Cytophagales > Spirosomataceae > Emticicia > Emticicia agri. The sequence continues at coordinate 6,976 of NZ_SEWF01000037.1, forward strand.
TGTATATAATGAATCTTCCTGGACTGTAAATGTGATATCATTACTGGAAATCCACGAACAACTGGTCATGAAACTCATTATCATTGCCATTCCTGAAATAAGGCGGAGTTTTAACATACAAAGGGTTTTTAAGGTATCAGATTACAATCTTAAGAATTAAATATAAATATAAGATTAATTTTATTTTACTAATAACTCTACCTTAAAATCGGCTATTTATGTGAGTAACTATGACTAATAGCTTGATTCAAAATCATAATTTTTATGAAAATAATAGAATTAATTTTTCTGTACTTCCTTGACAGACTTACGTTGCAAATAACCTTTTATATAATCATATTTCACAGTATATTGAAAAATAGTAACCTGAAAGAATTACCTTAAAATAAAAATTGCTATTAATTATCATACTTATAAGTTATTTTTGTAAAGGGATAAAATGAATTTCTTTCCCCTTTATAAGCAAAGCTATGGTAGTGATATTTGTTGTGACGATTATTTCAATAAGCTGTTTAACTATTGGGATTTATTCTTTAAAAGTTAAAGTATTTTCTAACGTTGAACCTCAAGAGGGGGCAGCATCCCAAAAAATATTTTTAGACTCAAAAGTTGCCTTAAGATTGGTAGAGTTAGGGGTCGGATTAATAGTAATTGGAGGATTATTTATATTATATAGTCTTCTGATGAATACAGGTATTGCTACTGGCGAAACCATAGAGTCCTTGGATGTACATCAAAAAATAGCTGATGCAAATTTAATCAATAAGAAAAGAGAATTTTTAACAGCTGCTATTATCCTGTTTATTAATGGAGTTATCATACTTATGATAGCTAACAGAATATTTCTTAATTCTGAAAATATTCCTCAAAGTCTACCTCATAAAAATAAGGAATTTACTAAAGCATCGCGAGAAGAACAGCTATTTTTAGCACCAGAAGTTTTGCTTGAAAGTAATACCTTTTCTTAATTCTTCTCCCGGGTAAACGATTCGTTTACTAAAAAATGATACCAGAATTTGCCTTGTAAAAATGCCCGATATAGTCGGTTGTTTTTATGGATAGTATATATATGCTACCGCCGGATAAAAAAATTGCTATTTTTTTCAAAATGACACAACCTTTTTGCTAAGGTTTCCGTAAATATTACAAAATATAATTCTTATAATTATATTTCATTGAATTTGTAATAGTAATTGTAGTTTACCTTTATAGACTATGATTATTGAATCAAGAAAGCCCGTTTTCATTGGGCTTTCTTGATTCAATAATATGAGTTAAGGTATGCTTGAGTATCAAATCTATTTTACCATGAACGCTAATTTTATGCTAAATCTAATTTACACTCAAACTGAAAAAATTGCCAGATTTATGATGGGATGTATTTTTTACATTTTACTGGCAATGACTATTCTTATCATTTCTCCCTTCATTTTTGCTGTGATGCTGATTGATACTAAAAATAGTATTAATCAGATTATTACCAACCTCAAATTATTACATAATACAGAAGGTTTTTCAGAGCTGAGCAAGACAAAACTATAAAGAAACTTTTCTTTGATTATTTGAAATAAGAACATCACAACTTTTATATTCATAGGGCTTTTGAAGAATATTTTATGAATATCATTAATGCCTAAGAATAACCTTAAATGCTCAGTTTTAGTTAATATAATGTTTAAGTCTTGGTTTTTATTAGAGTTCGCTCATCCCTTATTTAACTACCCACTGTAGAAGCTTTGATATGGGCTTAGCATAAAGGGTATACCATCTTGGAGATAGACCGTTAATTTTCCATGCATTGCGGTCTTCTTTATTGGCTGTTATCCGTTTTTTTAGAGAGTCATTGCTATTTCCTCCATTTCTCATTTTCATTAATACCTCTGGAACATGGTAAGAGGAAACCTTATGCTTGTAAAGCATTCTTAACATCAATTCGTAATCACTTGCATTGGGCATAGTAGGCACATATAAGCCATAAGTATCATAAATTTTCTTCTTCAAGAAGAATGCTGTATGAGGAGGCATCCAACCATGCAGAAATTTATTTCGGTTATAAGAACCTGATTTCCAGTTACGTTCAATTTTCGTCACATCTTTATTATTCACATAATGCAAATCTCCATAAACCGAATCTGCACCAGACTCTTTGAAAGCTTTCACGACTTTTGAAATTACCTGATTATTCGGGTAAAAATCATCAGACCCAATTATTCCTACAGCATCGCCAGTAGCCATTTCTACACCTTTATTCATTGCGTAGAAAATACCACCATCCTTTTCCGAAATCCACTTGATTCTATCTCCATAGGATTTAAGTATATCTACAGTTCCATCTTTAGAAGCACCATCGGCCACAATGTATTCAATATCAGGGTAATCTTGTGAAAGTACACTCTCTATAGTATCACGAATCGTTGCAGCAGAATTGTAAGCGGCAGTAACAATTGAAATTTTCATGAAAAGAAATCGGATTTTAAAATTTTCACTATGACCTTGTTTATATTATTTTTAGAAGTTATTCGAGAAAAATAAACAGTTATACTTTTCTTGATGGGATAATATTTTTGTAAAACCTTATTGAAATATTCATTCCTTAATACATAGAAGTATTTTTGAATTGAAGACTATTTTCGTCACGCTCTGGTAATATTTACAACTATCTCTTTTATTAGCTACCATTATTGAGATGAAAGAACTAATAGTCTCTTTCTTCAATTAACTTATGAATGGAGAAAATATATTTATACCCAATCAAGTAGGCAGTTTTTCTATTTCGACACTAACCTGACTGCCCAATAACTATCACTTATTACAGAAAATAACCTAATTGTAAATTTCTAATCTATTCAGAGATTTTGCTTTATGTAACAAAATTAGTTATTTCTTGTAAGAAAATTACCTTAAAAGCGCCCTAAAATAATGATTGACAAATAAAATTTTAGGGGTATATAGGTAATGTACAATAAATAAAGCAAATATTTAAATTTTGTTATTGATTGAACTTTTCTTGAAACCTTATGGAGGTTAGAAAGTCTAACTTTGTATTGCGCTAAATCTTTACTAACTTATAATTTCAAATTATATAAATCTCAGGCATTTTATTTTTGGATATAAAAATTCAGTTTATTGATTTAAAGTTGGAGTACGCTTACTATAGTAATAGGAAACAACGTTTATAAATTTATTCATAACCCATTCTTAGTAAAAGGAGAAATATCGCATATCATAAAATATGGAAACAGGTTCTCAACATTCGCAAATATATAATTTTGCAATAAATACTGGTAAGATATATGAGGATGTCAGAGAATTAAGAACAAAATTCTCTGATGAATTGCTAAGTGAATTTGTTAGAAGAGTTGAAAGTGCTCTACTTAGAAAAAGAATAGAGCCGGAAGTTCCCTTTCATCCAACAGAATGGAGATACCATAAACAAAAGTATATTTTATTCCGTGATAATAAAGATTTAGACCCATTTAGGATTCATTTCTTTTTACAACCAACAAACAATTATCCAAAGAAATTGTCAGATAAAGAATGGCTTTCGATAGTTTATGAAAAGCGTGTAGACATAAAGAAACCCATTAAGCAGTCAAATACATTGTTAGGAAAGGATAAGATTCCTAATGATGAAGAAGCACATAAGAACGAAAACTATACATTTCTTGAGAATTTTAAAGGGAATGATAAAATTGATAAATCAAAAGAACAGAAAATAGAATACATTGATGAGGTTTCAACAGAAAAGAAAAAAGAAGTTCTAAAAAAACTAAAAAGTGGTAAATATTACATGGCAGATGACGACAATGATCCGTTCCAATGGCGGAGATGGAGATATAATATTTATTCTTATTACCAAAAATGTATATTGGATTTTAAAGAAGACAGAAAAGATTTTGAATATTTTTTTGCTTTTAAATTAGAACTCATAGACCCTTATGATGTAAAATTGTTTTTGAACTGGCATTTAGAAAATACATTTTCTAATGATTTAGAACAATTTAAGGAATTTATAGATATACTTTTTATGAAATATAACGAGATTCTATTTGACCCAACAATTAAATCTTTATGTATGAAATTTTCTGAAAAAAATAAAGAAATAGAGTTAAAGCAACCAGAAGAAAAAAAAACAAAGTTAGGGCGAAAAACAACAGATAAGTTAGAGATTCCGATTACTATAAGCAGAGAGTCATCAGATAAAATAACAAGATTAACAAGTGAGCAGACAGCAATTCTATTTAAGTATCTTCAAGAAGAGGGTATATTGTTGCAAGATAATAATTTATTAAGTAAGGTTAGTATGGCAAGAGCTATTAGAGCATTAACAGGATTGAGCGACGATAAATTAAAAAAGCATATTCAAAAATATAAGCACAGTAATACGGATATAAGACAAGTTTTGAAATATTTAGAAAATATTAAACAATTGATAGACAGAGATTTAAAGCAAAAAAAAGGTCCCAACTAATATTAATTGGGATCCCCAATTATATAAATAACCACAAATAATGCTATTTCATTTGCGAAGAATTTTAAACTAAAATTTTTCAAAGATGAACCTCATTATCACCACACCAGAAGAATTAGAAAAGCTAATTCAGGAAGCAATTAAAAAAATTTCAGCAACTTTTACTCCCCAACCTATTCAAGTAGAAAACAAGCCCATGACAATTGAAGAGGCTTCTAAATTTCTGCAAATACCTAAAAATACGCTCTATAAATACACCCATGAGCGTTCTATCCCTTTCCGTAAAATAGGTCGTTCCTTACGCTTCAATCAAAAAGATTTAGTTGAATGGCTTGAAGAAAATCGCAAACTTACAAAGTTTGAGACTGAAAACAGGGCTCTGTCTGAATTTTCAAAACCGAAAAGAAAATGAAAGGAGAAGCACCAAAATGTTCTCAAAGTAACGAGGTGTTATTTTGGGAACATATTTTGGAAAAGAACCTCCAGAATATCGACAAAATTCTTGCTATAAAACAAGCATATCTGGCTAAACTAACCTATCTCTCATTAGATTCTCTAACACAAACTAATGCCCGACACATTCAGTTACTCGAAAATGAAATTGGTGCATTTATAGAATGCAAAGAGACTATCAATAATCTTAAAATAGCTTATGTCTCAGCTACTATCCGCAATGCTGACCTATTGATTTTCTTGGATTGTCAGAACTGGGCTTTGAAAAATGAAAACCGACAATTACGCTTAGAAAACACAGATTTAAAGCACCACAGCCAGTATCTTGACAATCTCTCAGATACCCTCTTGAAATTCATTCATAAGTCCAGAAAGGAGGTAAGACATGACTGATAGCAACAGACACTATTCTAAAAACTTACAAATCATTCTGGCTTCTCAAGCAAAATTAAAAGAATATAGCTGTAAGAAAATTTTAGGTAAAAATCCCATCATTTCTTTAGGTCAATTTGGTGTCATTTTTCCCAAAACAATTAATATTATTCAAGGAAAAAAAGGCGTACATAAATCTCGTATCACGGAGAATTTCTGTGCATTATTGCTTTCTAAAGAAATTGATAAACCATTTCTTGGATTCAAGAAAAATATATTGGAAAGATATGCTGTATTGTATGTAGATACCGAAAGAAATCAGGCTGAACAGTTCCCTTTAGCTATACAAAAAATCAAACGTTTAGCTGGCTATGAGATAGAAGAACATCCACCAAACTTTAGCTATGTTTCTTTAATAGAAATCAAGCGTGTAGAAAGATTTGACGCCATCAAAGAATATCTGGACTATTTCAGAGAAGAAAATTCAGACCAACAACTATTTATTGTTTTTGATGTACTAACCGACTGTATCGGAAATTTCAATAACGTCTCAGAAAGCATGGAATTAGTAGATATGCTTAATGATTTGATTAATTACCATAATGTAACACTTTTATGTGTGATACATGAAAACCCAGGAAATGGAAGTGAAAAGGGTAGAGGACATTTAGGAACAGAGTTGAATAACAAGGCGAGCCAAGTAATGCAGATAGGCTTTGAAAAAGACAACAAAGGCAATGATACTGATTTGATACGTCTGAAGTGTTTGCATGCCCGAAGTACAAAGAAACTTGAACCTGTCTATTTAGAATATTCAGAAGAAGCCAAGGGATTAGTATTAGCCTCAAGTGATTTTGTAGCCGAAAGAATGGCACAAAAAAAAGAGAAGGCAACTTTAGCAGAGATACAATCATGGATTCAGGAAAACATGGGTGCTGAGATGAATAAAGAACATCTGATGAATAATCTGATAGCATATTTTGATTGCAGCAAAAGAACGGTTGAAGAACGCTTGAAGGAGTTAGTAGAAAGTAATTTCCTCACAAAAGAAAAGCATGGCAGAGAAGTGGTTTATGCGCTTACAATTCCCTTCTAAACAATGTTTGCAATTGCAAACCCCTATATAGGGCTTTGCGGTTGCAAATGTCAATCAAAATTAAAATTTAAGAAACGATGAGAACAAAATATAAGACCTCAACTCGTTCGGCCTTGGCAGAACAATACAAAGTAAGTTTACCGACCTTCAGAAAATGGTTGATGAGGATTCCTGATTTAGAGTTATCAGAGACTCAACGGACATTGACACCCAAACAAGTGGAGAAGATATGCACACATTTAGGAGAACCACCAGATTAAGTTGTATTAACCTAAAATAATTTGAATTAATGTGAGTTAACGGTGATTAACCTCAATTAACTGAAAAGCGGTTTCTTGAGGTTTCTTATTTTTGAGGTGTACTAAAACGAAAAATAATATGCACCCAACAATGAGAACGGGAAGAGCTTTGCAACTGGAAGAAATTGCAAACTCACCGAACAAGGTAACGTTAGGATTCAAGTGTAATGCTCAATTGAAAATTAGTTTGGCAATGGAAGCCCAGAATTATAGCATGAGCCTTTCAGAGTATGTAGAAACTCTTGTAGAAAACCGTCATGCGCAGCAGCAAAACATGGCGATTGCAAAAGCACCAAATGAAAGTGGTGAAATCTGGCAATTGACTAACCAGATTAAGGAATTGAAAGCGAAACTTGCTTTTTTCTATGAAGAACCTATAATGAAAAAAGCTTTTCAAGAAAGCAAGGGGAAGATTGTGCCATACATTGATAAAAACGGAATTCCTCGAAGAGATTCCATTATAACTATTGAGGATGTCTATAAGATTTTATTTAAAACCAATAAACTTTAATAAACCATGTTTCAACAAATAGAACAACCGTTTACAAGTGTGTCCTACACTGAGCCTTCATCATTAGAGTTTACCACAAATTATATGGAATATGATAAAAAAGAATCTAATAATTTAGGTTGGATACTTGCTCTTTTCCTAATCATCTGCGGAATTTTAGGATTTCTTATTTGGAAAATTAGAGATGAAAAAACAAAACAGCTTGAAATAGAGGAAGCTGAGTTGATTGAGGATACATAAAAGCAAATAAATCCGATATTATTCCAAAGCATCATGACTCAATAGTTGTGATGCTTTTTTTATGATGAATTTTAATAAGCAATGTTTAAAATTCAGTATTAGTAATTGCAATACAAAACGTTAATTCGAAATTGAATAGAAAAGAAGATAATACTAAAACTGATTCTATGTTTTTAAAAAAACTTTAATAAGGTAATTTTGTATTGCAAATTGTATTGCAACTTTTGATTTAAAGTTGAAAAATGGGAATAAAAAAAGCCTCATAACTTGCTTGTTATAAGGCTTTTAATCCTGTCGGGGTGGCCAGATTCGAACTGACGACCTTCTGCTCCCAAAGCAGACGCGATACCGGGCTACGCTACACCCCGAGGGCGGTATCTTAAAATTTGAGAGTGCAAAGGTAGAAGTTTTTATTTGTAAATCAAAAATTAATTTCAAAACTTTTACACATTCTCGCGGAGAGGGCGGGATTCGAACCCGCGGTACGCTTTAGACGTACGACAGTTTAGCAAACTGCTCCTTTCGGCCACTCAGGCACCTCTCCTTTCCCGTTTGGGACTGCAAATATACAGGCTCATTTTATTTAAACAAAACTGATGCCCTATTTTTTCTTATTTTTTTAGTAAAATCTAATTATGGCTCAATAATCTCGTCAGTAGTAAACGAAATCGGAACAGTATGGATAACCTTTACCGGTTTATCATCTTTTAGGGCAGGTAATTAGTGTCTATCTCAGTTTTTACGGTTTTTTCGCCACTGACTGGCATTGTTTACAGTTGTAGTGCCATTATCGGCTTTTTTCAATTTGTTTTTATTTTTTAGCAATTCTGCGGCTAATACAGCCACAATTTCCAGTTCGTTTTTATCTGCTTCTTCTTCCAATACTTCGGGCGTAAAGTATAAACTCACAAAACGGGTATCAAAATTACCGCTCACAAAGGCTTCATGGCGCAGGGCAAATTTACAAAAGGGTAGGGTAGTAACTACACCTGTTATCTTAAATTCATCAATAGCCCGAATTATTTTTTCTATAGCTTCGGTGCGGTTATTACCATAGCTGATGAGCTTGGCTATCATAGGGTCATAGTAAATTGGTATTTCCATCCCTTCTTCAATACCGTCATCAATCCGTATTCCGTTTCCTTGCGGACGCACGTAGGTTTGCAAGATACCCACATTGGGTAGAAAATTATTGGCAGGGTCTTCGGCACATACCCGTACTTCTATTGCGTGTCCTTTTATCTGTAAATCTTCCTGTTTAAAACTTAATGGCTTGCCCTCAGCTATATGAATCATTTCTTTTACGAGGTCAATACCTGTAATTAATTCTGTAACGGGATGCTCTACCTGCAAACGGGTATTCATTTCCAGGAAATAGAAGTTCAGGTTTTCATCTACAATAAACTCTACTGTACCTGCGCCATAATAATGACAAGCCTTCGCTACATTTACTGCACAAATGCCCATCGCTTCCCTGATTTCGGGGGTTAATATGGCCGAAGGTGCTTCTTCAATCAGTTTCTGGTGGCGACGCTGGATAGAACATTCCCGTTCGAAAAGATGCACTACATGGCCGTGCTGGTCGCCCATTATCTGTATTTCTATGTGTCTGGGCTGGCTGAAGTATTTTTCAATGAAACACGAGCCATTGCCAAATGCCGATAGGGCTTCGTCTGCAGCTCTATCCATCTGTTCGTCAAATTCATCTTCTTTTTCTACTACACGCATGCCTTTTCCACCGCCTCCGGCACTGGCTTTTATCAGAATCGGATAACCGATTTCTGCAGCTTTGGCTTTCGCTGCCACACGGTCGGTAATGGCATCGGGTGTGCCGGGTACCATCGGAATGTCATAAGCAGCTACAGCATGTTTAGACGACAATTTATCGCCCATGATTTCGATAGATGCCGGTGAGGGTCCAATGAAGATAAGCCCTGCTTCTTTTACAGCTTTGGCAAAACCTGCATTTTCAGACAGAAATCCATAACCCGGATGAATGGCATCTACCCCCAGACTTTTGGCTGCTGCTATGATATTATCGCTTGCTAAATATGATTCTTTAGAGGGTGGAGGACCAATACACACCGCTTCATCGGCATATTTTACGTGGGGAGCGTTTCTGTCAGCTTCCGAAAAAACGGCTACTGTACTGATGCCCATTTCACGGGCCGTCCGCATGACACGAAGCGCAATTTCACCTCTGTTGGCTACAAGAATTTTTTTGATGGCTGGCATATTGAAATCCTATCCTGTGGTTGGTATAGAACTACTAAGTAACAGTAAAATCCGGTTTAATTTTGAATATTTAATTAAAAATCTTGGACATTTTTCATAAAATACCCTATCATGCTTATAGACTGCTTGTTATCCATCTAAAATATTGATACTTTTGTCGAAAAAATGAAGATTTCTTCATCATTTTATTGTTAATTAATCAGGCAACGAACAATTGCATTCCTCTTACCATAATGGCGAAAGATATTTTTGATAAAACAATCAGCGATTTAGGGCATATCGGCACACAGGCAAAACTGCTTAACTCTCACCACTATTATTCATTTCCAAGACTTACAGGCGAATTAGGGCCTTATATGGAATTTAATGGCAAGCGTGTATTAAACTGGTCGTTAAATAATTACTTAGGGTTAGCCAATCATCCGGAAGTGCGTCAGGCAGACACAGAGGCAACAGCACAGTATGGATTAGCTTATCCGATGGGCGCCAGAATGATGACAGGTAATACTGAAATCCATGAGGCATTTGAAAAGGAATTGGCTGCTTATGTAGGTAAAAAAGATTCTTTTCTATTGAATTACGGGTATCAGGGAGTAATGTCAGTAATTGAGTGTATCGTTGACCGTCGTGATGTGATTGTGTATGATGCTGAAAGCCATGCCTGTCTGATAGATGGTATCCGCTTACACAAAGCCAAAGGAGGCGAATATTACAAGTATGTGCATAACGATATGGACAGCCTTGAAAAAAACCTGATAAGAGCTACCAAACTGGCAGAAGAAAGAGGAGGCGGAATATTAGTAATTACCGAGGGAGTTTTTGGGATGTCAGGTAAAGTAGGTAGTCTGGACAAAATTGTTGAATTAAAGAAAAAATATAGTTTCCGTCTGTTGGTAGATGATGCACATGGTTTTGGCACAATGGGCGCTACCGGAGCAGGGGTACCTGAGCATTTTGGTGTGCAGGACGAAGTAGATTTACACTTCTGTACGTTTGCCAAATCAATGGCTGCTATCGGGGCATTTATTGCCGCTGACCCTGATGTGGTGATGTTTCTGAAATACAATATGCGTTCACAAACCTATGCCAAGGCATTGCCAATGCCTTATGTATTAGGCGGTATGAAACGTTTGGAACTTATCAAAAATCACCCGGAATACAGAGAGCAACTCTGGACAATCGTACACGCTTTACAAGACGGTTTCCGTAAACGTGGTTTCGATATTGGCGATACTACTTCGCCTGTTACTCCGGTTTTATTGCATGGCAATTATGACCTGCCAACGGTTACAAATCTGATTCGTGACCTGAGAGAAAACATGGGTATTTTCTGCTCGGTAATTATCTATCCGGTAGTGCCAAAAGGCGTAATTATGCTGCGTATTATTCCTACGGCATCTCATACCTTAGAAGACGTAGAATACACGATGGATTGCTTTGAGAAAGTACAGGCGAAATTACAGGCAGGCGAATATGCCCCCTTGACATTAGCTTAGTTTATATAGTAAAAAGGCCTTTTTTAGGGCCTATAGACAACATTCGGCATACCAAAGCGTTAAAAAGTCAGGCATATACCTGACTTTTTGCTTTTTTTTACAAAAAACAGCGTTTTTTGATGGTATTTTTTGTAGAAAAATTTGTAATTTTTGTCAATATGTCTAACTTGCAAGTAGATTATTTCGTATTTAAGTAGATAATTTCATTCATTAACCAAATCCGTTACAATTACTATGAACAAGTACAAAGAACTCAGTGACCTTGTTGCTTCTTTAGCAGGAGATTTTGACAAATTTTATGATAAAGGCAACAAAGCTGCTGGCACAAGAGTTAGAGCCGGAATGGCACAACTGGCAGCCTGGGCAAAAGCTACAAGAGCCGAAGTACAGTCCATAAAGAATGGTCAATAAAACCACTTTTGTTTACAATTTTGTATAGAGAGATAAGCTCTGCTACTGAGCTTATCTCTCTATATTTTTTCAGGGTGCATCAACGTTGCCAGACCTCTGATTGTACGTCTGGATGTTCCCTTAATAAACACCTCGCCTGTTATCTGGGCCATGTGTTTTTCACGGTCAACGGTCATTACCGTAAATACTACTTCATAATCGGTATCTACAAACATCGGGAATAAATATTCAGTCTCCTGTTTCATATACACTGAGCCTTCGCCCGGGAACTCCATTCCTAAAATACGTGTGAAAACACTACTGCTCAGATGCCCGTGAATAATCGGACGTTTGAAACGGGTTTTAGCCGCATATTCAGGGTCTAAATGTAAAGGGTTTTTATCTCCGGTTACTTCGGCAAATTTCTGTACATCTTCCTGAGAAAAGCGGAATTCGTATTTGTAAGTATCTCCAATTTCTAAAAGCATAAGAATGGGTTTATGAGAAATGAAGTGCAAATATAGGAATTCGGCTAATGAATTCTGACTTCACGGTTAAAATGTGGCGCAAACGTCCCGTTCGCAGTAAGTATTGAAGAGCAGATGATTCCCTTTAAGTAAATCAGCGATTAGTAATAATTAGGTTTTAATTATTTCTAATAGAACTGATTGCAAAATGGCTTATAATCATGGCGAGCTGGAAGCTCGCGCCACAATTTAAAAAGGCGAACCAGTCCATAATCTTCTGGTTCGCCTCTTAATACGCTCAAAAATCAATTAATTCTCGCCTCCCTGCACATCATCATTTCTGATGCCACGTTTGTTCTTTTTGATTGATTCTTTGAGTTTACCAAATTTATAATTCAGGCTGAAATTGAATGTTCTGAAATAATTTCTCTGCTCATTGTATTGCAGGAAATCGGGGCCAAAAGAATCTCTTATGTTTCTTCTGAATTTATTGAAAGGATTATTGAAAGAGGCAGAAAACGACAATTTATCTTTTACTACATCTTTATTGACACTGGCCGAGTAGCCAAAAAAGTGATTAGTTTTTTCCTGAATATTAATATTGGGACCATTATAATTGATATTGACATTCACACGCCAGTTTTTCTCTAATCTATAACCCGATGAAAGATTGGCACCATACATGAGCCCTTTATTTTTGATGAGTTTACCATTAATGATACCCTCTGTCATAGCATAAGCCATTCTGGGGTTGATGCTCATGTTCCATTTTTTTGTAATAGGGTGGTTGAAATTGACCATAACCATTGGCAATAATTTGGCTTTACCCACATTGCCAAATGATGAGCGGGTAATTCCGGTGGCTGGGTCATAAACAATCACAGGGAAAAACATATCTTTAATGAATGTATGACCTACACTGAGGCTGAAAGAACTTTTACCTGACCAGTTGTATCCTATATTAATATCATTGAGAACAGAGGGTCTCAGATTTGGATTACCTGTGCGTTCAAAATTTGGATTTGAGCGGTCAACGAAAGGATTGAGCTGATAAATATTAGGTCTTCTGATACGTTGGGTATAACCGAAATTCAGACCGGATTTTTTAAATTTCCGGTTGATTGAAATCGTCGGAATGACATTAAAATAATTCTGACTTACTTTTGAATTGGTCGTAGCAAAGTTGGCATCCAGCACCGTTTGTTCTACTCTAACACCCGCTTTGACACCCCATTTCTTGAAATTGTACTGATAGGTATTATAGATTCCGTAAATATTCTGCGTATTAGAGAATTTATTACTAAGCTCTTCTAAAATCTGATAATTATCGGTATCAGAATTATAGGTGCGATATTCAAAATTACTTTTATTATTTCTTAGAATACCTTTCATTCCGGCTTCTATCATCAGCTTTTTGATGGGATGAACGTAATCGACCTGTATGGTATGTTCTGAAAACAATTGGTCGTTTAGTTGACGATAATTGGGCAAATCATAGTTGATACGCTCCGAAATGTTAATCACATTATCTTGTCCACTGTCAAAACCATAATATCTGTAAGAAAGGGTAAGTAAACGGTTTTTGTCTGCCTTAAAACCTAACTGATAGTTCAGCGCTGCATCAAAGCCGGATCCTGTGCCATCGCCTACATTATTCAGGTAATAGCGTTGTAAGATTTCACTGCCTTTTGTCAGATCTGAGCTTTGGCTGCTTATGGCATCATTCCTGTTGCCGTTAATGTTAAATTGCCCTGAAATCAGGTTCAGACTATCTAACTCATAGCTTATCTCCAAGCCCAGGTATCCACTCTTGTTTTCCGATTTGTTAAACCCACGCTGGTCGAGTAGGGTCGAAGATTCGCCAAAAGTATTTCGGGTAAGAATAGTAGCAGTCTGAGGATTTTTATACAGATTGGCACCACCAAAAGCCGAGAGTCCCCATTTTCCGATTTTAGCCGAAAGCGACCCACCAATGCCAGGCCCACCCACAGGAAAACGTTCGCTCACATTTAAACTGCCATTATACCCATTGGTAACATTCTTATTGGTAATAATATTGATAATACCTGAAAGCCCCTCAGCATCGTATTTGGAAGGGGGAGTGGTGATAACCTCAATGCGTTGGATAGAGGAGGCAGGCATACTTCTCAATATATCTTTATAGCTCCTTTCGACCATACTTGAGGGTTTACCGTTAATCAATATCCTGAAGTCGCTGTTTCCCTTCAGTTGTATATTATCTTCAGCATCGAGAGAAAGATAAGGCACTTTTCTCATCATATCCAATACACTGAATACTTTGCTTTCGGGGTCAGCCTGTGTATCATAAGAAATACGGTCAACCTCTTGTTTCACTATTTGTTTAGTGGCACTCACTTTTACTTCTTTCAAACCAAGTGCTTCTTCAGTAATAAATATTTTACCCAAATTAAGTATAGTTTTAGTTGAATCTGACAAATCGGCCGACAATGTTTTTCCCTTATACCCAACCCCTGAGATGACGAGATAGTATTTAGCGGGTTTCAATCCGACAAACCTGAATGAACCATCTGCTTTAGAATAATCTACTTTTACAGATACATTTTTGTCTTTCATAAGCGCAACCGTAATAAAATCAGGATTTTTCTGTGATAATGAATCGACAAGTACCCCGGTAATTTGCTGGCCTTTTGCGCCATTTTGCGCGTGAACATAAGTGCAGAGTAGCAAGCCTGCCAAAGCAAGCATGCAAGAAAGTAAGAGCTTTTTCATGAGTTTTTTATTCGTTTTTTTATTTACAAGGCAATAGTTTTCCATCAGGGCAAAATGCCCTTAAAATTTTCACTCATAACCATTTAAAGTCATGCAGTGAAGAACCTTTTATTAGTGATACAGTTTTGTGATTTTAAACTACGACCCTACAAATATATAAAAAGGTACTTTGTAATGCAAGGTAATATGTAAATTAATTTATTGTGTTCATTTGGAAAGGGATACGAATTATTAGATGCCAATCAATGAAAAAAGTTACAGTGTAGCCCTTCATTTGCAATTATTGTTCTATTGAAAGTTGATAAAGCATTCTTTCTTGATGACGGCTATAACAATTGAGATTTTCAGGATATACCATATTAATCAAACATTTAAAAATAACGACTAAAAATTGTAACCTTATTACGTCATTCCTGTTTGAGCGCGATTAAAAATCATGCGAGTATTTTTGATTTAGGGATTGGGTTATCAGATTTTTAATTGCGTGAGTTTGAATGATGGGCTGCTTTTTGGACGCCCAGTCCGGGTTACTTTTTGCAGCTACAAAAAGTAACATCCCGGGATTATGGAAGAAAAAAAATATAAGACATAGCAGTGAATAGTGAACGATTCAAGCTAAAATTTAACTACACAGCAAGAAATCATTCACCATCATTTTTAAAAAAGTTAAACAAATCACTATCTTAGCCCTCTGATAAAAACTATTCACCTAAAATTGTATGAACCATATGACCCATTCGAAAAAATTACTTTACCTATTCTGTTATTTTTTGACTTTTAATCTCTCTGCACAGGAAAATATTCCCTTACCCGAACACCCAAGACCTGATTTTGAAAGAGCCGACTGGCAAAACCTGAACGGCAACTGGGCATTTGAGTTTGATAAAAATGATGTAGGCCTCACCCAGAAATGGCATTCTTCTGCCAAGCCCTTCACCAAAACTATCAGTGTGCCTTTTCCGTGGGGTTCTCCATTATCAGGCGTGAAAGATGAAGCTGATATTGCCTGGTACAAAAAATCAATTACCATTAATCCGTCGTGGAAAGGGAAGAAAGTGTTTGTAACTATTGGTGCCTCTGACTGGGAAACAACTGTTTGGTTGGATGGCAAACTCTTAGGTAGCCATAAAGGAGGATATACACCTTTTTCGTTTGAACTAACCAACGTAAAACATGGGGCGAAACAAAATCTGGTGATTAGGGTAGATGATAAACGCCGTGATTTTACGCTTTATGGCAAACAAGGCTATGGCAATGCCCGTGGTTTATGGCAGACTATCTATCTGGAAGGTCGTGGACAGAACTATATAGATGCTATCCATTTTACACCTGATATTGATAAATCAGAAGTGAAAGTAACTACTTATCTGGCAAAGCCTGCGCCGCAGGATATTGCCTTGTCGGTAAGCATAGATGGTCCACAAAGTACAGCAACCAGACAGACTTTCCCTAAAGGACAAACAGAGTACTCGTTTACAATTCCGATGCCATCGGCTCGTTTGTGGGATTTAGAAGACCCTTATCTGTATAATACTACCGTAAAACTGGGCGATGATGAAGTGAAATCTTATTTCGGTATGCGCAAGATTTCGACTGTGAATCTACCAGGTACCAATTATAAATACATAGCCTTGAATAATAAACCTGTGTATATGCAACTGGCACTTGACCAATCGTATCACCCCGAGGGATTCTATACTTTCCCGACTGATGAGTTTATGAAAAACGAGATATTGATAGCCCGGAATATCGGGTTGAATGGTATCCGTACGCATATTAAAGTAGATGTGCCTCGTAAATTATACTGGGCTGATAAACTGGGTGTATTGGTGATGTCTGACTTACCTAATAGCTGGGGAGAGCCTGATAAAAATGCACAACAGGAATCAGAATATACGCTGAAAGAAATGATTAAACGAGATTATAATCATCCGGCAATTTTCTCATGGATTACTTTCAACGAAACATGGGGTTTGCGTACCAAGAAAGTAGTAAATGGTAAAACCGAAAATATTTATACCCCTGAAACTCAGAAATGGGTAGCCTCAGTTTACAGATTGGCCAAATCTTTAGATGCTACCCGTCTGGTAGAAGATAACTCTATCTGTTGTGGGGCGGGGCATACCGAAACAGATATTAACTCATGGCACGAATACCTGCCCGGGTGGGAATGGGAAAACCATCTTAAAATGATTGATGAGAAAACCTTTGTAGGCAGCGATTTCCATTATGAGAAAGGCTATAAACAAACCGATGTGCCTAATATCAACTCAGAGTGTGGCAATGTATGGGGCTATGAGGGTAGCACAGGCGATTGCGACTGGAGTTGGGATTACCACCGTATGATTAATACTTTCAGAAAATATCCGAAAATTGCAGGCTGGTTATATACCGAACACCATGACGTGATTAATGAGTGGAATGGCTATGTGCGTTTCGACCGTAGCGAGAAAGATTTAGGCGTTCAGGAAATGGTAAAGGGTATGAGCCTGAAAGATTTCCATGCACCATTCTATATTTCAACAGGCAATGAAATCTCAAAAACTGCTCAGGCTAACGAAGTGGTTACCGTTCCTCTTTATGCGTCGTTCATGACCGATAGAACTGATGTAGGGAATAAGCTGACCCTGAAAATAAACTTGTATGGATACGATGCCTTAGGTCAGGAAAAAACCTGGAGCAGCATGGAACGCACGATTGATTATCAGCCGTGGTTGCAGAAAGAACTGCCATCAATTGATGTGAAAATGCCCAACGAAAAAGCAGTGGTAACCATGTCGCTGGTATTGGTAGACAATGCAGGCAATGAATTGCACCATAACGTAATGAATTTTATTGTAGATGCCCCAACACCTGCTGAAATCGTTTTGTTATCGGGCAAGAAGGCCAGACTGGTATCGGTAAATGCCAGAGATTTTAAAAGTGCCAAGTGGTCGGCGAAACAATGGAATGTATTAGACGGACTGAAAATAAACGGTGCCGGAAACGGTTATTTTGAATATGCTTTTAAAATACCATCGGGTCTTGACCTGAATAATGTAGAAAGTGTAGCTTTTGTGGTAGAAGCAGGAGCCAAGCAATTGTTTGCCAAAGACATGGACAAGAAACTGAAAGGCAACGAAAACTATATGCTTGGTGCCATTGCTGACCCTGTACAAAACCCGAATGCCTATGCCATGACCGACATGAAGAAGTTTCCAAGTTCGGTTTCGGTGAGTGTCAACGGTACATTTGCCGGGCGTTATGATTTGCCCGATGACCCATCAGACCACCGTGGAGTATTATCATGGCATAATCAGTTAAAAGACAAAAAACTGCGTGAGGCAGGTTCGTATGGCTATCGGTTAGGTGTAAATATTCCGCAGAAAGCCATTGAAGAAGCCAAAAAAACAGGCGAACTGGTAGTAAGACTGGAAGTGCCTGAAAGCATGAACGGAGGGCTGGCAATTTATGGCGATAAATTTGGTCGTTATCCGTTAAACCCAACTGCCGTGTTTGTCTTGAAATAATCACCAATATCAAACAAAAATGGGCATGCACCGGAAAAGTTTGCATGCCCATTTCTTTTACTTTATACTAAGCGGGTTAATTCTGTTTTGTAGTGGAGCTACCTTGCTCACTTGGCAGTATAATTACTGTTGGAGGAGTGGTAGATGCCTTTCTTGGGCTTGCCACCGGAGCTAAACTCTGCGCAGGTACTGTTTTGCCATTCTGTACAGGTTCTGCTGCCAGAATAGGGCCAGCATCTGTTACACCTGTATCTTTAATAGAGGCCTCACATTGTCTGATAGTCATGGCAATTGATTCATCCATCAAACCCTCTCTGATAGCCTGGTGGTAAAACATAATGGCTCTTTTAAGCATATCTGCTGTTGCCTGTGGAGTATTTTGTCTCCAGGCCAGACGCTGTAATTCAGCCCCTTGTGCTAAGGTAATCTTAGGCAACTCACCACGATTGGGGTCATTAGGGTTTAGGCTAATAAGTTCAATCAGGTTAGTTTTGGCAGGCTCATATTTGCGCATGGCATTATAATCCTGAAATTTTTTAGTAAGATACATTGCATGAGACGAATTAGTTACCTGATCAGCAATCTTGCTTTCTGATTGAAATTCAGGTAATTTCGCACATTCACGGTAACGGAAAAATGCGTCCCAATAACGACCGGCTTTAAAATAATCATCAGCCTCCTGCAATAGGTACGCACGAGAGGTTTGACCAAAAGCTGAAAGTGAGAGTGAAACAATTCCCAACATCCAAAAAAAACGCATAGTCTTCATAAGAAAACAGTTTTATAGTTCTTAGCGGTTTTTAGAAACTATTTGAGTTAAATTTTGAAAATAAAAAAGGATGATTTTTGTGCCAAGACAAGATGTAAAAACCGGAGTTTAGCAAAGCTAAATGAACGGTCCGCCGTAGCGGGATTTTTACAGCGCAGTATTGGACGAAAAGCATCGCAGCGGCGAACCGCCTTTTTTATTTCAATATGTTTAAATTAAATAGTTTCTCACATATTGATTTTGATAATTAAACGTCGATAATAATAAAAAAATTGAAAGAAACCGTTAAAAATTAATTAAAAATTTGAAACGATTCATTATTGAAATAGAAACTTTCCTTCATCAATATAGTCATACATCATTTCTATACAATTTTGATGCCTTTCTGCCATCGCCTTTTACCTATATTTATCTGCCTGAAAAACAGATAGTTATTCATTGTGTGGCTTTAGACCCACCTGTAGCAAATGGTGAATTTTTTCAGGAATTAAACCGGGCTTTTGCTGAAAGAAATTTACGGATTATTCACCTGTGGGAAGATGTGTGGCACACAAAACAAGCCATTGTGCAATCGAGGCTGCTATCTGTTTTAGGGAAATCGGCTACGGTTCCGGCACGGCTTACTCAAAGCAGACGCATTGATAAACCCACTTTAGACGCCTTTCTTGTAGAAAATCACTTACAGATGCCGACAGGGGCGAGGTTTAAATATGGCTTATATTTACCTGAGCGATATTTCAGGGTAATAGACCGCGAGAAGAACAACTTTACAATGTCTTTGGCTGAAACTTTACAACAGAATACCGAGGTACTCATGGCGGTAGCCTCTTTCAGTAATGCAAAGACATTTGTTCGTGAGGGTGTCTCTTACCGGAGTTTTGAACTCATACGATTTGCTAATCTGAAAGGCTTTACAGTAGTAGGAGGGTTCGATAAACTATTGAAGACGTTCATCAAAGAACAAAACCCTGATGATATTATGACCTATGCCGATGCTGATTGGTCAGACGGGGCAAGTTATGAAAAATTAGGGTTTGAACGCATAGAACTTACAGCACCCCAATCATTCAGTCTTGACGACCAATGGCAGCGAGTATGGCAAAAACAACCACACGAAGTGCATGAAAAACAGGTTTGGAATTCTGGAAGTTGGAAGTATCTGTTGAAATTAAAGCAGGAGTAAATGGAAAAGAAACAAAAACTGATAGTCATTCTTGGCCCGACTGCCTCTGGTAAAACAAAATTAGCGGTTGCCTTAGCCGCTGAAATTGGCGGAGAAATTATCAGTGCCGATAGCCGACAGGTTTACAGGGGAATGAATATAGGTACAGGGAAAGATTATGAAGAATATGAGCACGCTTCGGGTCAGAAAATCAGGTATCATTTAATTGATGTAGTAGAAGCAGGAGAAGCATATCAGGTAGCCCGTTTCCAGAAAGATTTTAGAAATGTGTATCAGGATATAATGAATAGGGGTAAAGTGCCCATTTTATGCGGAGGAAGCGGGATGTATATGGAAGCCGTATTAAAAAATTATCAGCATATACAAGTTCCGGTCGATGAGGTGTTAAGGGCTGAATCAGAAAAGGAAAGTTATGATGAACTACTAAAGCAGTTTCAGGAAAATTATCAGAAGATTTACCCGCAGGCTGATACTTCTACCAAAAAGCGGTTAATCCGGGCTATGGAGGTTGCCCGGTTTATGCAGGATAATCCTGAGCATAGCCAGACCACAGAACCTTATCCGGCTTTGATTTTTGGTATCTCAATTCCGACAGAAGTACGTCGGGAACGAATTACCAGACGTTTGTATAAACGCCTGGAAAGTGGCATGATTGAAGAGGTAAAAGATTTACTTAGCCAAGGAATTAATCCTGAAAAACTGATTTTTTATGGGTTAGAGTATAAGTTCATTACCGAATACCTGATTGGACAACTGACTTACGACGAAATGGTCAGCAAATTAGAAGTAGCTATTCATCAGTTTGCCAAGCGGCAGATGACCTTTTTCAGAAGCATGGAAAAAAAGGAACTGACGATTCATTGGCTGGATGGCATGGATACTACAGAAAATCTGGTTAACCACATAATTAGTCAGATTGATAACGAAAATATATAGAAAAAAGAGATTCTTGGTTATTTTTGTAGCATAAACCATTCGGAGACCCATGAAGCGATTGATAATTTTACCTTTACTTTGTTTACTTACCCACATTACTTTTGGGCAAAAAGTACTGGTATTTTATGATACCGCCAATACCTCAGAACTGACCGCATTTATTGAAACCGCTTCCTCAAAAAAGATTCAAACAGATACCACTTCAAATCCGGCACGATTTACTGAAAATACACTCAAAAACTATCAGGCGGTTGTATTTCTGAATACCTCTGCCAATAGGCTGAATTTCAGACAAGCCGCCGAATTACAAAGATTTATACAAGCCGGAGGTGGTTTTGTGGGTAATGGTAAAGCAGCCGAGCGTTCGTATAAATGGCTTTGGTATGAAAAAATATTGGGAGGAGAATTAGCTGAAAATCAACTGGAAAATCCTACACAACTAAGCCTGATTACCAATGCGAGTATTGGCAAAACCATGCTGCCGCCACTCTGGAAAGTTAATGACAAACCACTGATTTTTACTAACCTGCCTACCCGTTGCAAACCTGTCTTGTTAGATGTAATGGGTAAAACATGGGCTTGGTACTATGTTACCGACGAAGGAGGAAAGCTATTTTATACAGCTTTGGGTTGTGAACCTTCTGCTTATGCCAATCCTGACTTTATGAATCATCTTTGGACAGGCATTGAAGAAGTATCAGCCAAAACATTACCTGATTATGCGAAAATTGCCGGAAGTGCTTTGCCCGAAGAAAAAAACTTCCTGAAAATAGTGTTAGCAGATAGTTTACAGAACCCCCTGAGCATAGCTACCATGAGAAATGACAATGTGCTGATGGTAGAACAAAGTGGTTATGTAAAATTGTATGAAGCAAAAAAACGAAAAACGAATCTGATAGGTAAAATTGATGTAGCCAACCTGAAAGCCATCAGGCTTGACCCTGAATTTTATCAGAATGGCTATGTTTATACTTTCGCTGGAACAACGCCTAACGAATATAAAATCGGAAGGATGCAGTTGGTAGGAGATACTACGGTTACGATGACCGATTTTAGTAGTCAATCTACTAACCCTCTGGTAAAAAGTGCAGTTTATGATTTTGAACGCTATGGCAAAAGTCCTTATCGGTTGCCCAAATATTTCGACAGAAAATCTTTCAGATACGACAATGAGCAGGGCATGGTAGTAGAAACATTAGATGCTGATGGTGAGGTAAAAAACATTGAGCCTTTTCTGACAGATATGAAATTCAATTTCGTCACAGACCTGTCATTCGGGGCTGATGGAGGATTATATTTTCTGGAAGATAATCAGTTAAAAAAGATTGACTATTCGGAAGTAAACCGTAAACCCATTGCCATTGCCTCGGCTGATATGCTGACAGGCAATGTGCCTTTAAAGATAAAGTTTTCATCAGGCGGTTCCATTGATTTTGATAAAAACGACAAAATCAGCTTTGAGTGGAATTTTGATGGCGTCAATCAGTCAACAGAAGCGAACCCTGAATTTACTTATACCAAGCCCGGTCCTTATGAGGTAAAGCTGAAAGTAAGCGATGCCAAAGGAGATTCGGCAGAAACGGTATTGAAAGTTGTGGCAAATAAGGCACCTGTGAAAGGCCGCAAAAAATAACCACCCTTCCCAGCAGCAGAAAGGGTGATTGGTTCATGGCTACTTAGTTGGAATTTCAATAATAAAAGTTGTATTGGGTATTACGCCCTCTGTGCGGCAACTCAGTTTTTCGCCTACGTTTTTTACTAATAGATGAATCTTCATGGTGGCGTGTTCACTTTGTTTCTGAATCAGGTCTTCAATCTGTTTGAATACAAATAAGGGTTTTACCTGTATGGTTTCTGTATTAAGATTGGTTTCTATTTCCTGAAAAAACTCCATTCGCTCGCCTAAACGCTTTTTTTCCAATTCAAGAAATAAAATAACGGTTTCTATTTCCTGCGCTAAAGAGATATTCTTTTGTTTGGAATTAACAGAAATTGATTTGAGCAAATTGCTGAACTCGGTCAGGTATTGGGCAGCTTCCATCGGGCTATGCAGTAATACATACTGCTTAATCGAATTAAGGTTACTATATAAAAACTGCGGATTACCCATAACGTTTTCTAATTCCTGTATCTTGGCCACAATGTGCGACTCTCTTTTTTGTTTCAGATAATTGGTCAGACTCCATAAAAAACTAATCAGCAATAACAAACCCATTGCCACATACAAAAACACGTTCATTATCACTAACAAAAGAGTGGGATAAAAAAAAATCATAGCGATGGTTGTTTCTGGCTTCATACAAAGCTATTCAAATGCCTATATGGTGTAAAGGCACAATTAGTATTTGGGGGATTTTATCCTATATCTGGTAGTTTTGGGCAGGTATTTGGGGAGTGGGTGGGAATCGAAAAAAAATAGCTATCAACCAACCAAATTGGACTGATAGCTAAATGCCTTTAATAAGAATATTATTAATTATAAGCTATAATAAACTCCAAAATTGATTCTAGCTTCGGTGTCCAGATGGTATTCTTGATAGGCGGCTTCCAATCCTAATTTGAAGTGTTTGGAGATAGTGTACCTGTATTCAATACCTGCACCAAAACCCAACGACAGATATCTTTGGAAATAAGGTGGGTTAGGAATATACTCTAATCCGACAGGTGGGTTCTTGTCTGGATTAATCATATACCCGCCGTATCTGAACTGTGAAGATATCACAATACCAGCAGAAGCACTAATACCCCAAAAATGTGATTTACGCTTATAAATACCCACTAACAACCCTGTGTTAAGTTTTTTCGAACTGCTTTGCAAGTATGAGATAGTATATGGGTTAGTAACTAAGGCCAAATCGTTCACACTATTATATCTCTGTGCATTAGCAAAACTTAATTGCGATTGAAACGCTATCCGCTTGGTTAGTTGCCGCTCATATTTAGGTGTGAAATTATAACCCTTTATATCACCAGTGCCAAATAGCGTGAATCCTCCTGATAACCCTATGGTGTTTTTCAATTCACTTTGGGCTAAAGAAGAAAAGCTGATAAATGTTGATACTACAAGTGTGATGGTGGTTTTCATACAGAGATGGTTTAATATTGTCTTAAGTACTCAATCTTTTTCCCTGAAAGCCAATTTGCTTAGAGTCTTAAATAAATAAATAATTAATCAGGAGAGAGTTCCAATACAGTTTCATTATAAGCCGCAAATATGCCATAACCTCCTTTGATATTTGAATAACGAGGATATGGCGGAGAAAATGCTCGTTCTAATTCGAATGCTGTATAGCGGGTTCTGGAATACTCATAATAGCTTTTACTAAGGGTTCTGATTTGCCCCTCTACTTTATCAATATCTTCTCCACCTAAATTGCGCTTTAAAAATATAGGATCAAGTTCGTAACCTCTCTTGAAATGATAAATACTTCCCTGAAAACATATATCACTCATCATCAACTGTTGAGAATATTGAAAAAAGCAAGGAGAATCTGTACCACTAGCTTGTTCAATAGCAAAAGCAGTTAGTTCTGCTTTACGAATGTCCCTTACTGCAAAAAGGCTCACTGAAAAGAAATCCGAACCTGAATTATTATCCTTTAACGTAAGGAAGAACTTTTTAGCCGGCTTGCCTTTGTTTAGATTTGATTCCATTTTTTCATCGAATTGATAAGATTCAATGACTGGTAAAGCCGGAATTACCTCTTCACCTGTAGTTATGGATGGTAGCGTAGGAGAGTTAACTTTTAAAGAATAGCTAAAGCCTGCTTTAGGCTTAAAATTACTGGCAGAGGTATAAATACCATTTGCGGTATATGTCAAATTTTCTATAAGAATAGTATTTTCATATAAAAGTACTTCTGCATTATTAATCCCTTCTGTGTAAATTTCTTTGCCGGTGGGAGGGTATGTTTTAGATACCAAAACTTTAACGATTTCGCTCGGACTTAGAATGGCATATACAACCATTTTATCACCTTCATAAGGTAATGGTATGGTTATCTCTCTCTCTTTACAACCATTGAAGAGTAAAATTAAAAGAAACAGGATTATTTTTTTCATCTTAATTTTAATGAGTAACTGACAAATGGCAAAAATGGAATAATTCCTACCTGATACAATTTATTTTCGATACCCTTAATACTATCTGAAGTCGCAAAGGGGTAAGGCTGCCAATGTGTTTTCAGATAATAAGCATTATGTCTATTATAAGCATTATATATTCCAAGACTTAAAGTAGCATCTCTATGACGCCGGGTTGTCCATTGAAAGCTATAACTTATATCTAAACGGTGGTAAGCAGGCATTCTATAGTTGTTCCGATTGCCATATATCTCAATAACAGACCCACCAAGCGTAAAATCTCTTTCAAGAAAGTATCTGGCAAGGGCTATAGGAACAGTAGTCGGTTGCCCACTCTGGTAATTCCACGATACATTAAATGAACTTCTGCCATTCTCCGGTTTATAATTAAGCACTATTGCTATTATATGGCGTCTGTCAAAATTGGCTGCATACCAGTTGCCATCATTAATATTGGTAAACTTTCGCTCATTTTTTGCATAGGTGTAAGCAATCCAGCCATTTAAAACGCCCTCTGCCTTGTTCAGAAAAAACTCTAGACCCTTTACTCTGCCAATTCCATTTTTTTCTATCAGGTTTTCCCATGATGTATTAAAATTGGAGAAAAGATTTTTCCCATCAGCATAATCAATCAGGTTTCTGAAATCTTTTTTATAGGCCTCAATAGTTAGTTCAATATGTTGTTTCGGAAAAGATTTGGTTAAGCCTACTGAGAACATTTCAGAATTAGATGGACCGATATTGTCTGTAGAAGGCACCCAGACATCATTCGGAAAGCCAACTCCATTACTACTTAGTAGGTGAATGAACTGATTCATTTGCGAATATCCTCCTTTAATAGCAATATGCTGTGGTAATAAGATATTCGCACTTACTCTGGGTTCAAGCCGGTTGAAAGTATTATTCCGAACCCTATAAAAGACCTGTCTGAGTCCTATATTGGTTGATAGCCATTTCGTGAAATTCAGCTCATTTTCTATAAATACACTGTATTCATTGGCTGTTAAAGCAGCTGTAATTTTTTTAAGAGAATCTGTAAAGACTGGTTGAGAAGTTCTTAGAGAAGTGGGGGTATATAAATGATTAGTAGCTTCAAGACCAAACTTTATCTGATAAAATGAAAGTGGGAACCACTCAACTGAGGCCTTGCCCGACCAATCCCGAATGCTTGAAGTATTGAAAAGGTAGTCTTTTTCTTTCCATTGAGTATTTTCTTTTTGATAACTGGTACTTCCGAGTGTATAATGATAGTCGGAAAAGCTACCAATGGCTTTCAGGAAAACCTTGGGGTGTATGATATAATTTAATCTGACACTACTAATGAGGTTACCCCAATTAAGATTCACTTTCCCCCGATCATTAACCAGACCATCCTGAGATATTAAAAAATCATTTCCATGATAGATACTCGCAAAAACCTGTGTTTTTTTATTGATTTGATGATTAATTTTAGCGTTTATATCGTATAACCAATAATTGAAAGAATTTTCCGCTTTACCGAGTTTGAAAGCAATGATGGCAGGTAATAAAATCGGGGTTAATGTAGAAGTACGGGCAGAAACCATATAAGAAGATTTGCCCCAGTATTTCTGTGACAAAGGCCCCTCAAATAGAATTTTGGAACCTATCAGACCTATTGTCAGCTCCTGTTTTTTCTTTCGGTTATTCCCTTCTTTCATGGATATATCCAGCACAGAGGATAATCTCCCTCCGTATTGAGCCGGAAAACCTGCTTTGTATAAGGATACATTTTTGATAGCATCGGTATTAAATATAGATACCAGACCAAACAAATGGGAGGCATTATACACGGTGGCATCATCTATTAAAATAAGATTCTGGTCAGGGCTGCCCCCTCTGACTAATAACCCCGAGGTACCTTCATTACCAGTGCTTACTCCGGGAGTCATAGCTAATGCTTTTAGAATATCAGATTCGCCAAATAAAATTGGAATTTCCTTTAACCTTGCAACAGGGATACTGGTAACGCCAATAGGCGTTCTTTGTAGTTTTTGTTGTTCTGTAGTTTTTACAATTACTTCTTCTAAAGCTTGTTCTTTGGGCGATAATGCAATATATATGGTTGAGTCTTTATTCAGATTGATAGACAATATAGTCGATTCATAACCAATAAATGAGATTTTTAACTGAGCAGATTTTTGGTTGAGAGAGAGAACAAAATACCCGTATTTATTGGTGAATTGCCCTGCTTTTGAATGTTCTTCAAAAACAGATGCTCCTATTAGGGCTTCACCAGTATTGGCATCAGTAACAAAGCCACTTATATTGTATCGGGTAGTTTGTCCGAAACTTTTAGAAAAAAATATAAAAATGAATAGAATAGCAAGTTTATTCATAAATTTGAAATTTACCCATTCGTTACCCAGATAACGAATGGGATATTACTCAAGTAGTGGTAAGCCTTATAATTGGGCTCATCCTGAGTTTTCGTTTAGCTTTACCCAATGGTAAAACGCAAACTAAATTGTTGAATTTATGGATTCTGACAGATACATTAGTATGGGGTCGTACCTATTTTTCCCTTTACTCTTACCCAAACACTATAAACTGCAAGTCCAGTACCGCCTGGGCTGTCTAAATCTGTTTCATAATCTATTGTCGCTCTGTTAGAATAGGGGCCATCATCTAAACTAAAACTTACATTAATAGCTCCTTCTCGCTTCAACTCAGTAGCATTTTCACCAAACCAAATAAAGAATGACTTTTTTTCATGCATTGCTGTTGCATTCATCCTCATAAATATATGTTCATTTAGTGCACAAGTTGTGCCTCTGCATTTATAAAGGTTATAATCAGCCGAAAATCTTTTATCGCCATCATAATATGTCGTACAATGTTCACGTTGAGAAATTTCTTTAGTTTTTGCGTTAGATTTAATATGTTCTACTACAATTTTAGAAGAACGTACATTACTTAGAGACTCTCCATTCTTATAACGCAAAAAATCTGTCTCCTTATAATTCTCAAACTTGGTTATTTTATCTCTGGTATACTTTATGGCATCTTTACCAACTATTACAAATCCTTCTTTGTTGTATAAAGAACCATACGCATTTCCGTCAACTTGCTTAACAAGTCTTTTATTTACCCCGTCAAAATCAGGAATAAGAGTGGCAAAGTCTTCATATCCCTTCACTGAACTTGTTTTAGATATTTTTTCTATATCTGCTTCGGTAAGGTTATTAAATGCTGTTCTTTGCGATACAAAACCCGGAAGTTGGTTTTCCCAATTGTCCAATTCCTCTTCGGTTCTCATTTTTCTTAAAAGAGCCCATGTATCCATAAAATGTGCTTCATCAACAAATTTTAATTTGCCATTTACCACAGTAATTTTTTTTGCTTGTTTTGATGGTTGTGGTTCGGTTTGTGAAGACTGATCTTTACATGAGACTAAGAAGTAAAAAGAACAACTTACAGCAAATAATGCTATAAGCAATTTTGAAAATGAATGTTTTTTCATAAATTTAAATGTTTAATTGTAAAAAGATTAAATAGTAAGCCCCTGGTCTGCCAAGATTTTCGGGGCTTACTTATAAGCAAAAATAGAAGAGAAGATAGCAGTAATCAATAAGTGAAAACACCGAAATTTATTTAGGTATAAGTGATTTCACCTATCAAATGCAGATGGAGAATCTTTATACAATTGCGAAGCTATTTGTCTTAACTCTCTTGAGCCAGTCAAATCTAATTTCTTGATGATATTGTTTTTGTGTGCCTCAACCGTCTTTTCACAGATAAAAAGTATTTCAGCAATCCGCTTGATTGAATAATTATAACTTAACAAGCGTAAAGTTTCATTCTCTCGTTTACTTAATTGATTTAATAAAGTAATGCGGTTATTAAAAACAGGGCTCTGTATTTTTTTTATTAGTAGAGGCGAAATATATCTCTCTCCTTTAATAAAACATTGGATACAGTTTATTAAGGATTCATTAAAAGTGTCTTTTAAATAATAAGCATCTGCATTAGTAAATATTGCACTAATCATTGATGGTTTATCTAAATCTGATAGGCAAAGAATACATTTAGTGCATAAATGGAGAGTAGATTTAATTTTACGGATTAGCTCTATTCCGGATTTCCCCTCTAAAATTACAAAGTCAGGTTTTGTATTAAGTATTTTTTGAAAGATTGACTTCTCATTTTCAATTGTCAGAGAAATATGTAAGCCATACCTGGACGAATCATTTAATAAAGTAACTATATCTTTATAATTCTGGATAGCAGATAGTATAGAAATTTCTTGTGATGAATTCATAGCTTTAGTCATGTGCAAAAAGTGTCATGACAAAAATACAAAAAAATACATTTAAAGGAAAACTTCCTGATTTTAAATGTAATGTTCCTGAGTTTCTAAACTATGGAATATCATCAGTTTAGAGAGAAGTTTTCAATGCATTCTACCCTCAAAACCGATGAAAACTATAATAAGCCCCTAAATTAATTCTGGCTTCGGTATCTCTGTAATAGCTCTGATAGGCTGCTTCGAGTCCTAATCTGAAATGCCTGGAAATACTATATCTGTATTCAAGTCCGGCACCAAAACCCATTGATAGTTTTTTCTGATAAAAAGGCGGGTTCGGAATGTATTCTAATCCGGTAGGTGGGTTCTGGGTTGGATTCAGTCTGAATCCTCCATATCTGAATTGTGTAGACCTTGCAGCCAAAACAGAAGCATTGATACCCCAGAAATGCGATTGCCGTTTGAAGATACCCACCAAAAAGCCAACATTCAACTTTTGTGAGCTACTTTGCAGATAAGAAATGGTATAGGGATTATTGGGTACACCAAAATATTCTGAACTGTTATAGCTTTGCGCATTGGCGAAACTTAGTTGCGATTGAAACGCAATCAGTTTAGTGAGTTGTCGCTCATATTTAGGTGTAAGATGATAGCCTTTTACATCACCCGTTCCAAATGAGGTAAAGCCTCCTGATACACCTATGGTATTTTTAAATTCAGTCTGAGCTAAAGAAGAAAAGCTGATAAAGGTCAGCAGCAAAATAGTTGTTGTTTTCATAGATGTGGTTTTTGAATGATACTTTAGTCAGATGCAAAATATTATTTGGTAAATGCCTCACCCCAACCCCTCCGCGCGGCGTCCGCTCCTGAAAAAGGAGAGGGGCTAAAAGTCTCCCTCTCCTGCAGGAGAGGGAGATTTAGAGGGTGAGGAGAAATTGGAACGAAATATTATTTGGTATGAAAAATTTTAGAAAAACCTCCATAAAATTATTCCTTAGCTATCTCATTCGGTCAGAATCTCCAGATTCTTAATTCTGGTCGGAAACCATACCCGCATTTCTCCTTGTCCACGATTAGAACGGGCATAGTAGGGGATAAGTACCAAAGGCTGAGTGGTAGTATTAACCGAGAAATCATCAAGAATATTAATCGCACTGGCTTTACCTTTCAGCGTCATGACTCCATTCAGCAAATTCGGCTGAAAACTGGTCTGAAACTGTTGTTTTTCAGGCACTATCAGGTTTGAGGTATGCCCGTTATTATCAGCAAATTCGGCACAATATACTATCGGGCCGTATTCAATCGCTATCTTGCCGATATTATCTTTTACTTTGGCATGGGCAATGGTCTGTCGCACTTCCATCGGTAAATCAATCTCTATTACATCTCCTTTTTTCCAGAGCCTTTCAATGGCTATATACCCATTCTCAGATTTTAATGCCTGTGGCTGACCGTTTACTTTTACTGAAACTTCTTTCACCAATGTTCCTTTATAGGCATATAAATCTGTCGGGAAAGCCTGGTTTTTTGCCCAGCCGGGTATACGCACATACATGGCATAGAATAAGCCTTTTTTGTTTTGTGGCTCAACATTAATTTTGATATTGCCCTCCCAGGGGTAATTGGTTGTCTGGGTAATGGTTACGGTTTCTTTAGGGGCTACTTCCAGCGTGGTGGTATTGCTCACAAATAAATTGACATATACCCGATTGTCTTTCTGTGCATAGATATATCCCGGAATAGAGGGCATAAATCGGCAGATATTGGTGGGGCAGCACGAACAGGTAAACCAGGGCGAACGCTTGTTTTCTCCGGTCAGTTTGCCGTTTTTAACGGTATATTCCATCGGGTTTTCGTAGTTGAAGGTTTTACCGTCTAATCCGATACCGCTGATTAAGCCATTATATAAAGTACGTTCTAAAATATCAATATACTTGGCATCGCCGTACATCATAAACATCCGGTGATTCCAGTAAACGCTCGAAATAGCCGCACAGGTTTCGCAGTAGGCACTATGATTCGATAACTCGTAGTCAGGTCCGAAGCCCTCCCAGTTACCTGCTTGTCCTAATCCTCCGGTAATATAGGTTTTCTTCGTAAAAGCATTGTCCCATATTTTGGTAATGGCAGTCAGGTATTCTAAATTATTGGTGAGCGAAGCCACATCGGCCATGCCTGCATACAGGTATCCTGCCCTCACCGAGTGCCCTACGGCTTCGGTTTGTTGTACAACAGGGATATTATCCTGCCAGTAGGCACCTGTTTGCCATACGGTGGCTTCTTTATCGCCTGTTTTCTTTTCATAGGTTCTTTTCCCCCGGCAATCAATAAAGAATTTAGACAGGTTAAGGTATTCTTTCTTGCCCGTAATTCTGTACAACTTTACCAGACCTATTTCAATTACCTGATGCCCGGGTGCTACGTCCTTTTTACCCGGCCCGAAAACCGTAAGCAGGTGGTCGGCATTTTTGAGGGCAATCGTAAGCATATTCTTTTTGCCTGTGGCCAGATAATGGGCTGAGGCTGCTTCATAAAAATGCCCCATATTGTATAACTCATGGCTGAGTTCATGTTCTTTTTCGTAGCGTTCTTTGCCAATCCAGGGGTGGCTGGTGTCGCCCATTGTACGGGTTGTGTACAAATACCCATCAGGTTCCTGTGCCTTACCTATGAGGGTAATCAGTGAATCAAGATAGGTATCCAGTTTCGCATCGTATTTTACATGAAGCGAATAAGCAGCTCCTTCAATGATTTTGTAAATATCCGAGTCATCAAACGGATAGGTTGTACAGAGTTTACCTGTATGGGCTACTGCCTGTTCAAAGTTTTTGATACGCCCGGTTTCTTTTGATTTCTGAAACGACCACGGAATAGTAACTGTACGATTGATTTCCAGTTTGGGCAACCAGAAATTATCATTCAGTTTTACTTTCGTAAAAGGTACACCGCTATAAGGATAATCTTTCTGGAATTGCCCTAAAGACAAAAAAGAAACGAAACTGAAAGCAATAGAAATAATGACACGTTTCATAGAAATAGGGTATAGTTTAGGTAGGTTGTCAGCGTTAGTTAAGGTCTTTGCTATTTAGTTTTACTATCTCTTTGGTTTTGATGGCATTGTCTAAAGTTATCCAGCCACGAAAATCGTTTCCTACTTTAAACTCTGCATAACAAACTTTATTGAGTCCTTCTGTTATGAGATAGGTTTCGTTGATAAGCACCAATCTATTTGACCATTCAATACTCAATCTGAATTTTTCCAATTCACGTATTCCCTCGAAAACTCCAAAACGTCTGTGTAAAAAAGAGAATTTTTGATTCGTATTTGCCGGTTGTCCGATAGTAATGGTGTCTCCTTTAGCAAAATTTACCCCTGAGACTGTGCAGGTAGGAACTTTCATTTTCTCGTATTCTTTTTCTGCGTTTTTTTTAGAATCCTGACCCATTGAGGTTGAGGCGCTAAAGGCCAGTAATATAAATAGCATTTTTGTTTTCATAGTTGTAGTAGATAATTTAATTGTTTTGAAGATTCAGTTTTTTAGGAAAACAGCCCCTTTGTTATTCTGCCAATAAATATAACAGATTTTAAAAATACCAGCAATAAAAGCAGGAATATCTGCTAAAAGAACAATTAGACAGGTACCCGTTTGGGAAGATGCCTTTTTTTCTGAATATTTGCAGCTACAACATTCAACCTCTTCTCTAATGAAACTAAAACTTTTACTCTTTGCTTTTGTGCTGTTTTTGTGCGGTTGGAAAGGCAAAACTCCACCTCCGGCCAAACCTAAGAATATCATCTTTATTCTGGCCGACGACCATCGGTATGATTTTATGGGCTTTATGAATAAAGTGCCGGGTTTGCAGACGCCTAATATGGATAAAATAGCCCGGGAGGGGGCACACATTCAGAATGCTTTTGTAAGTACTGCCCTTTGTTCGCCAAGTAGAGCCAGTATTCTTACCGGACAATACGCCCACACCCATACCATTGTTGACAATCAGGCACCTCTCCCAAAAGGTCTCAAATTTTTTCCGCAATACTTACAGAAAGCCGGATATAACACTGCTTTTTTAGGAAAGTGGCATATGGGCAATACCGATGATGCGCCGCAGCCGGGTTTTAATTACTGGTTGAGTTTCAAAGGGCAGGGCGTGTATTATAATCCTACTTTCAATATCAATGGTAAGCAGGTAGCCCATAAAGATAGTAGCTATATCTCAGATTTATTGACCGATTATGCCGAACAATGGCTTAATTCTTTAGACAAGAACAAACCCTTTTGTATGTATTTGTCGCATAAAGGAGTGCATGCCGAGTTTCAGCCTGCTAAAAGACATAAAGGTTCTTTTAAAGAGGCATTGGTATATCCTGAGTCTATGTATCTGACAAAGACCGATACCAGTAAGATTTTTGGTGCTTTGCCTGTACATAATGCTGCACAACCGCCTATGAACCCCAATATGAAAGATATGCCGCAATGGGTAAAAAACCAACGGTATAGCTGGCATGGGGTTGATTACCTGTATCATGGGCAGATTCAGTTCAATGATTTTTACCGTCAGTATGCTGAGACACTCAGAGGGGTTGATGATAGCATTGGTAGGGTTCTGAAATGGCTGGAAGATAACGGTCAGGCTGAAAATACCTTGGTGATTTATATGGGTGATAATGGTTTCAGCTTTGGCGAGCATGGTTTGATAGACAAACGCCATGCCTACGAAGAGTCAATGCGTGTACCTTTGATTATGCGTTGCCCGAGTGTTATCAAGCCTAATTCAAAAATTTCGGAAGTAATTCAGAACATTGATATTGCGCCTACCATTCTGAACTATGCAGGTGTAGCAACACCTGTACAAATGCAGGGGAAATCGTTTCTGCCGATTCTGAAAGGACAAAAAACAGACTGGAAAGACAAGGCTTTTTATGAGTATTACTGGGAGTATGATTTTCCGCAGACCCCTACGATGTTTGCTGTCAGAACCGACCGTTATAAGTATATTTTTAATCATGGCGTGTGGGATGCCAATGAGTTGTATGACCTGAAAAATGACCCCTTAGAGGTAAATAACCTTATCAGAAGCCCGGAGCATCAGGCTATTGCCAAAGACTTACGAGACCAGGTATGGAGTTGGTTAGAAGATACCAAAGGCATGCAGATACCTTTGAAACGTATATCTAATAAAAGGGGAGACCATAGGTATAGAGGGACGTATTGAGATTGATATTTTTTTGGTAGAGACGTATTGCTATACGTCTCCATTGGGTTATCATTATGTAGGATAATCAGCTATTCTTTAAAACCTTGCACAGAATACTTTTATCGAATCGGATAGACTTTTGGAGACGTATAGCAATACGTCTCTACCTAATTATGCAAATTCCTTAAAGGCAGATTTACCCCTCCACCTCCTTCACAGGTAATACCATCACTACCTTGGTTCCGATGCCTTCGCCTTCTTTGTTTTCTAAATCTATGGTCTGGATATTCAGGGTATAGTTTTCTTCGAGTTTCATTAATTCCAGTCGGTTTTTAATGAGCGAAGTACCTTTGGAAACATGTCCTTTATGGCCTTGCTGAATAGTACCTGCCGCTTTCCGGCCTATACCATTGTCTTCAATTTCGCAGATGAGCGTTTCTGCCGTATCTTTTTTGAATCGTATCCATATTTTGCCATTATTGTCTTCCCGGCGGCCTGTCATCAGGCCATGCCATATCGCATTTTCAACATGCGGCTGAATCATCATGCTTGGAATCTGTATTTCTGTTGGGTTAATTTCCTCATCTACTTCAATGCTGTACTGAAAAGCATTGGAAAAACGCAGACTTTCCATCTGAACAAAATAGGTCAGTAATTCTACTTCTTTATTGAGCGATACAAACTGACTGCCAGAATTATCTAAAACCAACCGTACTAATTTGGCGAATTTAGACAGGTAACGAGAGGCTTCAATAGGGTTATTATCTAAAATAAATGCCTGAATGGAGTTCAATACATTGAAAATGAAATGCGGATTTAACTGTGAGCGCAGGGCAGTCAGTTTCAAGTCATTGATTTGTTTCTGCACCTCAGTTTTTTCGGCTTCTCTTGTTTCTATGTCCTGAATCTGACGCTTGTATAAATAATAGAGTATGGCACTCACAATTAACAGAAAACCTACTCTGAACCAGAGGGTCTTCCACCAGGGAGGCGTAATGACGATAGTCATCGATGCCACATTCCTGCTCCAGTTCAACCCATCGCTCATGGCTGTTACTTTAAAGGTATAGGTGCCCGGCGGCAGGTTGGTATAGCTGGCATATTTGTTATTCTGTGCGTCTTTCCAGGTATTATCGGCTCCTTCCAGAATATATTTGTAACGGTTCTGGCTACCATTATTAAAATTAAGCCCTACGTATTCAAAGGTTATATCGTTTTGCTGATAATTGATAGTAACAGGCTCGTTGATATTATAAGCAAACGGAATGTTATCAATTTTTATACCTGTAATAAAAGGCTTTGGCGGATTTCGTTTAATATTAAAATTATCTAAGGCTAACAATGAAAAAGAATTGTCAGACCCGATAAAAAGGGTATCACCTGCTGCATTGAAAGGCAGAATGGCTCCGATGTTGTTATTAGCCAGTCCATTTACATCAGTCAGGTGCTGCATTACATTGGTTTTTAAGTTGAGGTAGTTAAGCCCCTGAGGCGAGCCCATCCATAAAATATCATTTTTGTCAAGTAAAAGATGTTCCACACCGTTGCTTAACAGGCCATCAAATTTATCATAAAGCGTGAATGTATCTTTATGTAAATCATAAATGAATACGCCAATGTGAGTAGCTATATAAAGATTTCCTTTTTTGTCGGCCGTCATAAAATTGATGGCATCGCTTTCAAATCCCTTTTTCTCTCCCATTTTAATCACCGAAAAAGTATCTTTCTTTCTGTCCCATTTTACTAATCCACCACCAGACGTTGTACCCATCCACATATTTCCGGCATAATCTTCTGTAATACTGTAAGCCATACGCAAGGGGAAAGCAGGGGTTGTTTTCTGTGAATATTGTTTAAACCTATTGGTTTTTGGGTCATATACAACCACACCATTGCCATTGGCTACACCCATCCACATCATTCCCCGGCTATCTATGAATTGGTTATTAACCAAAAAAGAATCCAAAGCCATGGGTTTAGTGGGGTTTTTGATGCGACCAAAGTCATAATTGCCCATTTTAATCCACCATAAACCATACTGGGTGGCCAGCCAGAGGGTGTCTTTTTTATGTAATCTGGTTGATACCCCTACAGCAATCTCGGGGTGTTGCTTGCTTCCAAAGAAAAACTTATCCATGTTGTCTTTGGCGAGGTCTGACATAAACCAGCCGTTGCCATAAGTACCTATAAAGACTTTATCGGGACCCATACGTTGAAAAGTAAGCGCAGGAGCCACTGACCACGATAAACTATTGATGGCTTTATTGATATTAGGATACGTAATAATGGCCTGTTTTGATTTTGAAATAAGATATAGACCGTCAAAATGGCTTACCCAGATATTGCCTTCCCTGTCTTTCATATAGGTCGGCAATCGGTTGCCACTCATGGAACTTGTCCAGACAGGCTTGTTGCTTAAATCACTCAGTTGTTTGGTAGTTAAATTCAGGAGCAGGGGTTTTCCTTCCTGTTTTTCTATGATAGCTGTGTGATTGTCAAGCGGATAAATGGTACCTAATCTATCATTAGCCAGTAATGAGGGCTTTACGTTAATCTGAAATGACTCGATTTTTCGGGTATCAGGAAAATATTTATAGACCACATTGGTATTTCTTAGCAATACCCAAAGCGTATGGTCAGGGGCTTGTTTACAGGTATTAAGCTCATTCAGAAAGCCTAAATGCGGGAATTTCTGAACGGCATTGATAATTCGCTTTTTGCGGAAATCAATCCAACTGGTCTGGTTGGTTTGAATATTTTTAATAACAAACTGATTACCTTCTACTTCGTACAATTTGAAGCCTAACGCAAGCCGCCTTTTTTCAAATTCTTCTTCGGGGGTATAGTATGAATCAACAATTCTGAAATTTTTGTCTAAAACGTGCAGACCCGAAAAAGTAAGTACCCAAAGGTTGCCCTTTCGGTCTGATTTTAAATCGTATACATTATTGTCTAATAATTTCAGGTCAGCGGAGCGGGCAAAGAAAATATTACGGAAAGTCTGCTTATGCGTATCCATAATCGTCAGGCCGTCGGCTGTACCAATTGCCAGCTTATTATCGGGTAAAACGATAATAGAAGAAATCTGGTCAGAGATAATGGAGTTGGTATCTTTTGTATGTGTAAAAGAAAAAAAACGCTCGCCATCGTAACGATTCAATCCTTCAAGTGTAGCAATCCACAAAAAACCATCATTGTCTTGCACAGCCGCTTTTATTTCATTGCTTGATAAGCCGTTTTTTGAATCAAAATGCTCTATATTATTGAAAAGCAACTGTGCTGAAGTCCGGCTACAGGGTAGCAGTAAAATCAGGCATATATGTAGTAACAAAAGTCTCACTCAGCGAACAGTTTATAGTTAGTATATTTTATCAGGCAAAAACAAGAATAAGTGGGCATGAAATCTGTTTCCGAAATTTACTAAAAAGTACTACTGATAAGTCCTAAAGCCTGAAATATCAGCTCTAAATCTTATTGAAAGAATAAGAGGGAGTAATTCTATCCATAAAACGATGTATTTTGAAAATGAAAGAATGGCAATACTGCTAAAGGAAGTATTCAGCGTAATTCATTTTTTATACGGTTCAGATTAGGGTTACTCCATACAACAATCAGGATTTGTAAATGTTTATAAAGGCTATTTAATCACTTAGCCTGAGTTATTTACTGCCTTGACCATACCCGGATTGCCAATCCGGGATACGCCAGATTCTTATTTTTTCCTGCCGGAAGCTAATCTATTTATGCCATCTACAAATTCTGGCTTTCGTAGTTTTTATATTTCGCACAACTTTGTGCCATCAAATGAATCAAACAATTAAACAGACCAGTCATGAAAACTTATCATTCTTTTAACAGATTTTTTGCTTATGCCATCGTTTTTTCAATGTTGTTCTTATACAGTTGTAAAGACAAAGAATCGGTTGAACCATCAATGGCAGACGAAGTTACAGGCAACTATAACGTAAGTTCGATTTCGCAAGGAGGTTTAGTCGTTACACTACCTATGGAAGGCTTATCGGGTGAATATTCAGTAAGCAAGATTAATGATTCTAAAGTGAAAGTTTCGTATGTATTGAAATCGAAAGGCTACCCTGATGAAGTAGGTTCAGAAGATGCTACTTTGACAAAAGCATCTAACGGAGGTATTGATTTTCATACGACAGAAAAAGTAGGAAACTTTGCCAATAACACCATTACTTTTGAGTTTACTGACGAAAACGGTGACATAACTATCGTAGCCAAGAAAAAGTAAGAAACCCGGACACGGTTTATCATATCTATAGAATGGTAAGCCCTTTGCTGAGACATAAAAAAGCCACCTTGTCGCACAGATAAGGTGGCTTCCTGCCTTTGATTACCAGATATAAGTAGCCACCGAACCTCCGTTAAGCGATTGGCTTAATAGCTTGCCTTTTACCGATATAGCAAAGGCTTGTGGTTTGTCAGACTCGTTCAGTACCAACAATACAGTTTTACCTGCAGGCGTTTTAAAAGCTACATTTGCCAGACTCATGGTACTATTAGAGGCAATACGCACCGAACCCGGACGAACAAATTTAGAAGCATGCGCTACTATATAATAGGCCGGATTTCTGATAATTGAATTTCCCACAGTAATAGCTCCCAGACATTCGGTACAACCGCCATCGGTATGCGGGTTTTGTTTCGGGTCGGCGGCTAAGTTCCATTCCAGTACATTTTTGCTCCAGTTTCTTGGGGCGCCGATAATCAGGTTTTTTACATGCCATTTCAAATCGCCTGCAAAATTACCGGGGGCACCAATCCATTGTTCTGTAAAATACAGGTTTTTATCAGGGTGTGCTTCATGTACCTCATTCAGGGCTTCAATACTGCCACCATATAAGTGAAAAGCCGAACCATCTATGTATTTACGGGCTTCGGGGTCGTTCAGAACACTGATAGGATAATCAGGCCGGTCGGCGTTGTGGTCATACAAAATAATTTTGGTTTTGATAGCCGCCGCCTTAAATGCCGGACCAAGGTTTTTCTTGATAAAGGTAGTTTGTTCACTCGGCAACATCAGCAGGCTTGGGTTATTGCCCGGGTGCAAAGGCTCATTCTGAATCGTGATGGCATCAATGCGGATTCCCTCTTTTTGCATGTGCTGAATATACTTCACTAAATACCTGGCATAAGCCTGATAAAATTCCGGTTTCAGACTACCGCCTTTTGAGTTACCGTTGGTTTTCATCCATGTAGGGGGTGTCCAGGGTGAGCCTAAGATTTTGATAGCCGGATTGATTTTAAGGATTTGTTTCAGTACAGGTAGTAAATCTTTTTGCTCTTCGGCCAGACTGAATTTCTGTATGTTCGGGTCGGTTTCACCACTGGCCAAATCATTGTAAGTAAATACATGGTCGCTTAAATCAGAAGCACCGATACTGACCCTTAAATAGCTGATACCGATATTGTTCTGGTCAATAGCAAAAAGTTCTTTCAGCAGGTCAGCCCTTTCGGCATCCTTTAGCTGATTAATCAGCGTGGCACTACCGCCTGTAAGCGTAAAACCAAAGCCATCCATAGTCTGAAAGCGTTTGGTGTCGTCCACAAAAATGGTCGGGCCATCAGTTTTTTCATTGCCAAAACTTAATGTCTGGGATTGTTTCTGAAATAAAACCGACTTATCGGCATTGGTAAGCCATACTTCTACCTGTTGCGCTTTTGCCAGAAAAGTAGCAAAACAGAGCAGAATCGTTAGCGTTTGTTTCATAGATTGGTTTTTTAAATGAGGTTGGTAAAATAAAGTATTTTTGAATTTTGAGGAGAGTCTCTACCTTCGAAAATAATGAAAATTGGCAAAGCGAATAAAATTGCCCCAGTCGTAGGCGGTCATGTTATGAATCCCTTCCCGGTTATGATAGCCTAAAACCGAATGAATAATAGGGGTATTAGGTGGTGGTGGAGTAGGGGTGAGTGCTGATTTTTTTCCATACAAAGCATAGACCTTTTGCGACTCAATAATAGATTGGTAAGACCCCACAGGGTCAGCCCATAAATCCTTTGTGGCAGAAGTAGTATAAACAGGTCTCGGGGCTATTAACGAAATCAGCATGTGCTGGTCAACAGGTAAAGCGTTTGCCTTATCATTATATTGTTTATAATTGTTGTTGAACCAGTGAGGAAAAGTAGTGTTAATGGCTCTGATGGTTTCGGCAGGTTTGTATTGCCGCCTGGCTAAGGCAGCCCCTGTATTGCCCGAACAACTGGAAAATACCATAGCAAAACGCTGGTCTTGTGCGGCTGCCCATAAAGCGGCCTTACCACCACGCGAATGACCTACCAGATTGACTTTATCAAAATCTATGGCTGCATCAGTTTTAAAATAATCCATTACCCGACTGGCAGCCCAGCCCCAGGCACCAATGGCTTTCATGCCATTATCGGCCGTTAACTGTTCAGGATATAGCTGTAAAACACCTTTCTGATAGGTGTCCTTGTTGTCGGGAGCGGCATCACTTACATGAAAAGCAGCTATGGCATAACCACTGTCAATAGCCATTTCAGCAGGCCAGAACTCGCTTATGGTTTTTCTTGTGGGGTCTGTATTCTCCTTACCCCGGTTATTAATCAGCAAAAATACGGGTGAGTTTTTTTTACCATTATTTGGGGTAAACAATATCAGATTAATCGCTACCATCTTATTGTCTTTCTCTACAGTAATCAATACCTCTTTCAGGTGTGCCTTGCCATTCATGGCGTTAGCTATTTCATTGGTAATCTTATAGCTAATATGGTCGTAACTTTTCGGCATCTGACCATAAATGTTATCTTCAAACAAGGTTAATAATTCCGGCCTTCTCTTTTTCTCCCATTCAGTTATTTTTTTTACTGGCTTTCCGTCAGCGGTTTTTAAAATCTCCGGTAGCGTATAGGGTGGTACATCTGCTTCATCATTTTGTCCATAGCTTTTTGTTAGTACAAAAAGCATCACCAAACAAAATTTAAGTTGTCTCATCATCGGGCTGTTTCTTGAAATGTGTTTACACAAAACTATATAAAGGAATGGCAAGAACAAAATGACAACCTGTGAGTAAGGTATTTCTTATTACCATACAACCGGAAACTAATCCATTTTTGATTGAATTGATGGCGTTAGGATAGATGAGCGCATCTATTTCTTTTTTAAGTTTTATTTTATATTTTTGACAGACTTAATTCAGCCTATAACCATCTATTCAAATGCCAAAGTTTTTCGCAATTATACTTTGTGTAATTAGTCTGTCTGTTTCTGCACAGAAAAAACAACCTGTCTCAGTTATTTTTGATACCGACATTGCCCCCGATTATGATGATGTGGGTGCTATGGCATTGCTCCATGCTTTTGCCGATGCCGGAGAAGCAAAGATATTAGCTACCATTTCGTGCAATGCTTTTGAAACCACCGTGCCTACCATCAGTTTATTGAACGATTATTTTGGCCGTCCGAATATTCCGATTGGTATTACCAAAAGAGAAAAACCCAATATGAACTGCTCG
The DNA here is from genome assembly GCF_004168285.1 of Emticicia agri. Taxonomy (GTDB): domain Bacteria; phylum Bacteroidota; class Bacteroidia; order Cytophagales; family Spirosomataceae; genus Emticicia; species Emticicia agri. The sequence goes on from NZ_SEWF01000037.1 coordinate 49,200, forward strand.
CAGAAATGGGCAGAATATATTGTAGAAAAATACCCGCATAAGGTAAAATCAAATGCTGAGGCAATGGAGGCTACCAAACTATACAGAAAGATTTTAGCCAAACAGCCCGACCAGTCTGTTACCATTATTACTGTAGGATTCTTCACTAATTTAGCTGATTTATTAGCCTCTCAGCCTGACGAGTTTTCAAAACTTTCGGGCAAAGACCTGATAAAGAAAAAGGTAAAACTATTGGTATCGATGGCGGCCGGATTAAACAAGGAAAATCGTGGACATGAATTTAATGTACATATTGATGCCAAAGCCTCTCAGAAAGTTTTTACAGAATGGAATACGCCTATGCTACTAAGTGGCTTTGAGATAGGAGAGAAGATAAGAACAGGTATCCGTTTAATTAATAACGAAAGTATTCAGCAAAGCCCTGTGAAAGATGCGTATCAGGTAGCACTGACCAAAGATAAAAATACAATCGGGCGTAATAGCTGGGACCAGACGGCTGTGTTGGTAGCTATAAAAGGAATAGCACCGTATTTTTCTACAAGAAAACTGGATTTTGAAATCAAAGACGATGGTACCAATCTATTGATTCCGGGAGAGAAGATAACTTATCTGACCGAAAAAATGCCAGCCACAGAAGTAGCGGCTATCATTGAAGATTTAATGATGCACCAGCCTAAGAAGAAATAATTATTCTTTAGATTTTTTATAAATTGTTTTCGTAGAGACGCCATGCTGGCACCTCCAAGGGTATACCCCTACCAATACATTTTAATTGAGAAGATATTTTTCATATAATAGTTGGCGCTTTTCATTTCATAGCCCCTAAGAGACGCCAACATGGCGTCTCTACGAGAACGATTTATATTTATCAATCAACCTTCTTATACCTCTAACCTTTACAAAATTATGTTTATCATTGAAACCTACCCGCTTGCAGTTATTTTCTGCATTATTACCATGTTATGCTGGGGTTCTTGGGCAAATACCCAGAAACTGGCGGCATCTTCCTGGCGGTTTGAGCTTTTCTATTGGGATTATGTGATTGGTATTGTATTGTTAGCTACGCTATTTGCTTTTACATTGGGTAGTACAGGCGATGAGGGACGAAGTTTTATAGCAGACATTGAGCAGGCTGATTCATCGAACATTGGCTCAGCCATTTTGGGTGGCGTAGTTTTCAATGCCGCCAATATTTTGTTGGGGGCAGCTATTGCTATTGCAGGTATGGCGGTGGCTTTTCCGGTAGGTATTGGTCTGGCGCTGGTAATTGGTGTCATTGTCAATTATTTAGATAACCCGGTGGGTAATTCTTCTATGATTTTTTTAGGGGTAGCTTTAGTGGCTTTAGCCATTCTGTTAAATGCTTATGCCTATCGGCGTATGGCTTCGCAGAATCAGGGCGTTTCTTCCAAAGGACTCATTCTGTCGGTAGTAGCAGGGGTATTAATGGGATACTTTTATAAATATGTAGCACAGGCTATGTTTCCGAATTTTTCAGTACCCGAAGCAGGCAAGTTAAGTCCTTATACCGCCGTGTTCTTTTTCTCTATCGGCATCTTTTTGAGCAATTTTGTGTTTAATACATTCCTGATGTTCCGTCCGTTTGTAGGTACACCTGTCAGCTATGGCGATTATTTCAGAGGAAGTCTGAAAAACCACCTGACCGGAATTTTAGGCGGAGCCATCTGGTGCGTGGGTATGGCTTTCAGTATTATTGCTTCTGATAAAGCAGGCACAGCCATTTCGTACGGGTTAGGTCAGGGAGCAACAGTAGTGGCGGCTATCTGGGGAATTTTTATCTGGAAAGAGTTCAGAAACGCTCCCAAGGGTACATCAATGATTTTAAATGCCATGCTATTGCTCTATATCATAGGCTTAGGTTTAATTATTGCGGCAAGGTAACAACATCCACAAAACTATAAAATATTATGTCGAAAATCGTAGTTATAGGTAGTTCTAACACCGATATGGTGGTGAAAACCAACCGTTTTCCGAATCCCGGGGAAACTATTCTGGGCGGAACATTCTTTATGTTTGCCGGAGGCAAAGGGGCGAATCAGGCAGTGGCCGCCGCACGCATGGGTGGAGACGTGGTATTAGTGGCTAAAGTGGGCAACGATATTTTTGGCAAACAGGCCATTGAAGGTTTTCAGAAAGAGAAAATCAACACCTCTTATATCAGCACAGATTTTGAGAAAGCCTCTGGTACTGCCCTGATTATTGTAAACGAGCGCGGAGAAAACAAGATTGTAGTGGCATCGGGGTCTAATGATACACTCTCGCAGGAAGATATTATGAAGGCAGCCACCGAAATAGAAATGGCCGAGGTAGTATTGCTACAACTGGAAATTCCGGTTAGTAGTGTGGTATTTGCGGCTACCCAGGGCCTGAAAACAGAAAGTAAGGTAATTCTGAATCCCGCACCTGCGCAAGAATTACCCGATGAGATATACCCGAATCTCTATCTGATTACTCCAAACGAAACAGAAGCCCAGCTATTAACAGGCATAGAGGTAAAAGATGATGAGTCTGCCAGAGAAGCGGCAGATATGCTGTTAGACAAAGGCGTAAGAAATGTAATAATTACCCTCGGCGCAAGAGGCGCTTATTTTCATAATGACTATCAGTCGTTTTTTGTTGATGCCCCACAGGTAGAGGCGGTAGATACTACAGCCGCCGGAGATATTTTCAATGGTACATTGGCAGTGGCATTAGCCCAGAAAAAAGACTGGAGGTCTGCCATTGAACTGGCCTGCAAAGTAGCATCACTTTCAGTAACCCGAATGGGTGCTCAGGCTTCAGCCCCATTTTTAAGCGAAATTTCATCGGCTTCTGACTTCTACTTTTAAAATTGGTTTTATTTTTGTTGCTTTAAGGTTTTGATAAGTAAAGAGAAAATAATTATTGCTATTTAAACTTTAAACCACGGAGTATCACTGAGTAAAATACGGTGAGTTACACAGAGATACTCACAGATATTTTAGCTATAAATTCTCTGTGAAACTCCGTGCAAAACCGGGCGTCGGTCGCTCAGTGATACACCGTGGTTAATAATATCACTTAAATTTGTCAACTTACTTAGTAGAAATTATTAGATACGAATGATGAGAAAATATCTTTTTTTATTCCTCTTACCCATTGCTACACTGGTTAAGGCACAAACTATTTTAGAAGACCAGTTTCAGTTTAATTTTCTGGCACTTAATCCGGCCATGACAGGGGCACGTGAGACATTCAGCCTGAACGGGATGTTTGGTAACCAGTTTAATGGTACGCTGCGTCCACAGCAAATCTATCAGCTTTTTTCGATGGATGGCTCGATTCAGGAAGGCAGAGGCGGGCTTGGCCTGCAAGCCTATAACAGTAATATTACAGGGTTTAATAATGCCGGAGCCAAAATCTCGTATGCTTACCGCCAGAAGTTCGGCGATTTATTTACGGTTGCTTTAGGTGCCGATGCCGGATTTATCTATCAGCCCACCATCGTAACCGGACAAGGCATTAAACAGATGTTTCCGTATGCCGGGTTAGGCGGGTTATTCTCTACCGAGCAATTTTTTGTAAGTATATCAAAACCTGTATTGTTTATTAGCGATGGGTTATTTAATAGCAAAAAGCCGCTTTACACCATGCTTGGTGTTTCTTTAGGCGAAATGGAGAATGTGATGCTGAATGTGAGCGGTTTGCTAGAGTCAAATAAAGATACAAAGGCTAACTTTTTTATTACTGCCAAAGCATGGTTTAAACAAAAAGCAGGTTTTGGTATCGTATATCGTTCTGAAACAGCTTTTGGCTCGAAAGTAAATAAAGTGATTCCGATGGTTGAGTTTCAGTTAGGTAATAATTTTCGTGTAGGTGGGTCTTACGATTTCAAGCCATTGGCTTATCCTACTTCGTCGTCGGCACCTTCTTTTCAGCAGCGAGGTATTTTTCAGTTATACCTGCGATACGAATTTTTGCATGAAGATAGCAGCAATAGCCGAATGAAATATTATTAAAACCTAGTCCCTCTTTTCAGAGGGATTTTTATTTTGTAAAGATATAATGATTGAGCGTATGCCGTAGGAATAATTTTTGGCTAAAGCCCATAGGATAAATTTATTAAACCTTCAGCTAAAGCAAAAGGCAATTAATTCAATAACCTTCTATCTCAGCCCCCATTTTCAAATGGGATAACAAGCAATAAATGTCAAAATTGGCTTTAGCCAAAACTGTTTGTAGCATGATAGCAATACCACCTTACTTAAGAAATAAAATTTTAATTAATCATACTAAAACTCATCAATAGAAAATTAGAATTTTATCTAAACAAGACTATTCTCTTTTCTTTCGCAGGAAGTGATAACGATTTTAGTGAAAAAATTGTTATTTTATTGAATACCTTACTGTAACTTTGCAACGTTTTGGCAAATGGGGGTTTGCATAGAAAAAATGCCTGTCAGGTTTCCCCGAATAGTGCAGGTTATCAAGGTTTTACGACTAAATATCATCGTTTCCCGAAACGAGCATTAATAATTTTTAAAATTTTCAATGGATCAATTCTCGTACATCGCCAATGCAGACGTAGCCGCATTGGACGCTATTTACCAACAATACAAACAAAATCCGGCGTCAGTTGATGAAAGCTGGCAAAATTTCTTTAGAGGTTTTGAGTTTAGCCAGACCTATAACGGACATTCAAACGGAACTAACGGAACAGCAGCTACGGCTCCTAAAGCTCCGGTTAGTGCGTCTGCAAGCTCAGAACACACACGCAAGGAAATGGAAGTGGTTCACCTGATAAGAGGATATCGCTCTCGTGGACACTTACTTTCAAAAATAAATCCTATCGGGCCAAGAAAAGACCGTAAGCCCATGCTCGACCTGAGCGACTTCAACCTTTCAGACGCAGATTTAGATACCGTTTTTGAAGCGGGGGTTGAACTTTTTGGCGAAGCCGCTACTTTACGCAAGATATGTGAAGCCTTAACCAAAGTTTATTTAGGCAAAATAGGGTTTGAGTATTTATTCATCAGAGACCGTCAGGCAAAAAGCTGGTTGCGTAAAAAAATTGAACAGGAATACCTGTATTTTGACCCGAGCCGTGAGCAGAAATTACGCATTTTTGAGAAACTCAATGAAGCCGTTAATTTCGAAAACTTTTTGCACACCAAATTTTTAGGTAAAAAACGTTTCTCGCTTGAAGGGGGTGAGTCAACCATTCCGGCATTAGATATAGCCATTAACCGTGGGGCTGAATTAGGTGTGGAAGAAGTGGTAATTGGGATGGCGCACCGGGGCCGTTTGAATATCCTGACCAATATTCTGCAAAAGCCTTATGAGCAGGTTTTCAATGAGTTTGAAGAAAACGTGCAGTTAGACGCTTATACCGATGGCGACGTAAAATACCACATGGGTTATTCGAGCCAGGTAGAAACACCGGAAGGCAAAAGAGTAAGTCTGAAACTGATGGCTAACCCTTCGCACTTAGAAGCGGTTAATCCGGTGGTAGTAGGTTATGCCCGTGCAAGAGCCGATGCCCACTACGAAAAAGCAGCTGTTAAGCCAAACGACCGTGACGATATTTATGACAAAATTCTGCCTATCGTTATTCACGGCGATGCCGCCATAGCCGGACAAGGGATTGTGTATGAAGTTACGCAGATGTCGAACCTGCCCGGATATTATACAGGCGGTACACTTCATTTTGTGATTAACAATCAGGTAGGTTTTACGACCGATTTTGAAGATGCCCGTTCGTCTATCTACTGTACAGATATTGCTAAAATTATAGATGCTCCTATCTTCCACGTGAATGGCGACGACCCTGAGGCAGTAGTATATGCCATGAAACTGGCAACGGAATTCCGTCAGGAGTTTAACCGTGATGTATTCGTGAATATGATTTGTTACCGCAAATACGGTCATAACGAATCAGACGAGCCACGCATGACCCAGCCAACCATGTATAAGGTGATTGATACGCACCCTAATACACGTGAGATATATTTACAGGAGTTGATGGAGCGTGGAGAAGCAGATGCGAAATTCTCGGAAGAACTCAAGAAAGAATTTGAAGGCGAATTGCAGGATTTACTCGCAAAAGTAAAACAAAAACAATTGCCTTATCAGAAGCCGAAACTGGAAGAAGACTGGGAAAAACTACGTCGTTCGGTACCTGAAGATTTTGAACAATCTCCGGTAACAGGTATTCCGGCTGTTGAAATTGAAAAAATAGGTAAAGCACTATCAACGGTTCCGCAAGGGTTTAAGCCTTTGAAGCAGATTGAGAAAGTATTAGAAGAAAGACGTGCCATTTTTGCGCAAGAAAAACCATTTAACTGGTCAGCAGGAGAGCTGTTAGCCTATGGCGGAATCCTGAATGAGGGTAAAGTGGTGCGCATTACCGGGCAGGACGTGCAACGGGGTACTTTTACTCATCGTCATGCTGTATTGCACGATGCTGATACCAACCAGCTATATACCAACTTAGCCCATATCGACGAAAAACAAGGCAAATTTGAGATTTATAACTCATTGCTGGCCGAGTATGGGGTAATGGGCTTTGAGTATGGTTACTCTATGGCCAACCCTAATGCGCTCGTAATCTGGGAAGCACAATTCGGAGATTTTGCTAATGGTGCGCAAATCATGATTGACCAGTTTATTGCGGCATCAGAGTCTAAATGGAATAACATGAACGGGCTGGTATTGTTATTGCCACACGGTTACGAAGGTCAGGGACCTGAGCACTCAAACGCCCGTCCTGAACGCTTCCTGCAATTGGCGGCCGAGTACAATATGTATGTATGTGTGTGTACAACACCTGCCAATATTTTCCACATGTTGCGTCGTCAGTTGGCATTGCCATTCCGTAAGCCATGTATCCACATGTCTCCGAAATCAATGTTAAGACACCCATTGGCGATATCAAAACTGGAAGACTTTACCGAAGGAACTCGCTTTCAGGAAACCATTGGTGATAACTTTGCAGACCCGAAAAAGGTTAAAAGAGTATTGCTATGTAGCGGAAAAGTCTATTACGATTTGTTGGATAAACAACAAAAAGAAGGCCGTACTGATGTGGCAATTATCCGGGTAGAACAATTGCACCCTTTCCCTGCCAAACAGATAGAGGCGCATCTGGCTAAATATAAAAAGCCGGAGGTAATCTGGGTACAGGAAGAGCCTGAAAACATGGGTTACTGGTCGTTTGTGTTGAGAGAGTTCCCACAAATAGGTGTAGGAAATGTAATTGCCCGTAAATCAAGTGCCTCTCCTGCCACAGGTTATACCAAGATTCATGCAAAAGAGCAGGCTGATATTGTAGAGAAGGCTTTTGAGAAAAAATAAGATAGCAGTAAACCAACAGAGAATTAATCAATATATCGATATCAATAACTTAGCAATATAAACGAGTTATGGCAATAGAAATGAAAGTCCCTTCGGTGGGCGAATCAGTAAGCGAGGTAACTATCGCTTCTTGGATAAAAAAAGATGGCGACCAGGTAAAAATGGACGAAGTTATCTGTGAATTAGAGTCAGATAAAGCCACCTTTGAACTCCCCGCAGAAGCCGACGGTATTTTAAGAATTGTAGCAGCCGAAGGTACAACGTTACCCATCGGTGCTTTGATTTGCAAAATCGAAACAACTAACGCTCAACCACAGGCATCCACACCGGCTCCGGAACCTACTCCGGCTCCGAAAGAAGAACCAAAAGCCCCTGTGGCTGAACCAACCCCTGCTCCGGCAGCCACTACTCCGGCTCCTGCACCAGCGGCACCTGCTGAGGGCAAAACCATAGATGTGGTAGTTCCGGCAGTAGGAGAGTCTATTTCAGAAGTTACTATTGCTTCATGGAGCAAAAAAGATGGCGATACTGTGAAAATGGACGAAGTGATTTGTGAATTAGAATCAGACAAGGCCACTTTTGAACTGCCATCACCTGAAAATGGAGTAATTACAATTGTGGCGCAGGCAGGCCAGGTAGTGCCGATTGGTGGGGTAGTAGCAAAAATAGCTGTTGGCGGTGCAGGCACTGCTCCGGCGGCAAGCACAGAGAAACTGGCAGCACAAGAGCAAAAAACAGAAACTCCGTCATCGGGTAATACTTATGCCGCAGGACATCCTTCTCCGGTAGCTGCAAAAGTATTAGCAGAAAAAGGCATTGACCCTGCTACTGTACAGGGTACAGGTGTAGGTGGCCGTATCATGAAAGAAGATGCTTTAAAAGCTACGCCTACTCCGGCACAACCAACAGCCCCAAGTACACCGCAACCACAGGCGACACCTGCAGCAGAGCCTAAAGCCGCTGCAAGCACTCCGGTTGCCTCGGGCGTAGAGGGTAGAATCTCTCGCAGGGAAAAAATGACGTCCCTACGTAAGACCATTGCAAGACGTCTGGTAGCAGTAAAACAGGAAACGGCTATGTTGACCACTTTCAACGAGGTGGATATGAAGCCGATTATGGATTTGAGAGCCAAGTATAAAGATAAATTCAAAGAAATTCATGGCGTAGGCTTAGGCTTTATGTCATTCTTTACCAAGGCTTGTGCTATTGCGCTGAAAGATTTCCCTGTAGTAAATGCGTATATCGATGGCGATGAAATTGTTTATAATGATTATGCCGATATTGCCATTGCCGTTTCTGCGCCACGTGGGTTGGTAGTTCCGGTTATCAGAAATGCCGAGAAACTTAGCTTTGCAGGTGTAGAAGCAGAGGTTGTTCGTCTGGCTGGTAAAGCAAGAGATAATAAACTGACTATTGAAGAAATGACAGGAGGAACCTTTACTATCACCAATGGTGGTATTTTCGGTTCCATGCTTTCAACACCCATTATCAATGCACCACAATCGGCTATCTTGGGTATGCACAATATCGTAGAGAGAGCAGTAGTAGTGAACGGTGAAATTGTGATTCGCCCGATTATGTATGTCGCCCTTAGCTACGACCACCGTACCATTGATGGTAAAGATTCGGTGAGCTTCCTGGTAAGAGTAAAACAATTATTAGAAGACCCTGCAAGAATTTTGCTGGGTGTATAATAAGCTGATAGAGAGTTTAAAGGAGGTTATCTAAAAGCCAAGATGTACAAAATATCATTTGGCCAAGCTTTGACCCCACTCCCCAACCCCTCTCCCCAACTGTGGGGAGAGGGGCTTTTTTTGTCCCCTCCCCATTGTTGGGGAGGGTCAGGGTGGGGTCTTCTCCGACTATTATTTTGTGCAAAAAAATACCAATCCCTTGCAATAATCCTCTTTTTTTAGCTATTTAGGCTGCCTAATCACCCTATTTTGTTAAAAAAATATACATATTCAGCATCGTTAATACTGCTTTTAAGTATATCTTCTCATGCTCAACTTACCATCAGACAGGTGCTGGTAGATGGTAAGGCGTATAACTATTCAGAAAACGCAGGTATTAAGCTTTCTGCTTCCGAACAGAACCTTGTGGTTGAGGTAAATCCTATGAAAGGTGATTCTGTTAAGTACGCTTATCAAATCCGGTCATTAGATGATAGATGGTTCTGGAGCAATTACCCATCGGTTCATTATCAGAATTTATCAGGAGGTGATTTTAAACTAATTATTAAAGCCACTGCTCATAACCAGACACTTGCTACAACCGAATTAGCTATCAGTAAAGAACAGGCTTTTTGGCAAAGATGGTGGTTCTGGCCCTCTATCGTTATCTATATTTTACTCATTTTTGGTGTAGGTTTCTATCTGTTTTTTATTTATGACCTCCGGCAAAAACTGAAACTTCAATATGTCAGGAATCAGATTGCTTCTGACTTGCACGATGAAGTGGGTTCAAACCTTAACTCGATAGCCATTTTTGTAGAGTTGCTCCGAAAAAAAGTAATCGTAGAAAAACCCGAACTATTACCTATCTTAGACAAAATTACGAATAACTCAGAAGAAACCGTTTTGCTGATGCGAGACACCGTGTGGGCAATTAATCCTGAGAATGATTCTACTGAAAAACTGTTTGAAAAAATGCGGTCATTTGGTGTCGAAATCTTGGCAGCAAAAGGTATTCTTTTTGATTTTGATTCAGTAATTAATATAAAGAAAGATATTTTTTCGATGGAGCAAAGGCGGAATATCTATCTGATTTTCAAAGAGGCGGTCAATAATATTTCTAAACATGCCTGTGCTACGCATGCCTCGTGCAAGATAGAACAGCATCAGGGATTAATCAGAATAAGTATCAGAGACAATGGCAAGGGGTTTGATTTTAACCGGACTTTTGAAGGAAACGGGCTTAAAAATTTTAAACTGCGTAGTCAGGAAGATGATTTAAGGGTGTATGTCAATTCAGGCTCACAGACAGGCACAGAGGTATTGGTTGAAATAGCCTTGTAATGACTTGTCTCCCCAATATTGGGGATTTATCGGGATTAAAATACTTTATAAATTTACCGAAAAATAAAAATAGCCATCAAAACAATTATTTAACGGCGACAGATGTTAATTTGGTGAGAGAATGATAAGAATCCTACTTTTTGAAGACAATAAGCACCTCAGAGAAAGTCTTTCGCTCTATCTGGCTAATACAGATGGATTGTGGCTTTCAGGGGCTTATGCAGACGCAACTGAAGCTGTGAAACTGGTACGTAAATACCAACCTGATGTAGTGCTGATGGATATTCAGATGCCTCATATTTCGGGCATAGAGGCCATGAGAGCCATTAAAAAAGTAAATCCTGAGGTAAAGGTATTGATTCAGACCGTTTTTGAGAATGATGACAAGGTTTTTGCGGCTATTTGCGCAGGGGCAAACGGATATATTCTTAAAACGCCGAGGGCAGAAGAGTATGTAAATGCCATCAGGGACGTATATAATGGGGGGTCACATTTAAGTCCGAGTATTGCTGCCAAGGTATTAGCCATGTTTCAGAGTCAATTTGTGATGAAAGAGCAGACCTATGTATCACTCACCCCTCGTGAAAAAGAAGTATTACAGTGTATGGTAAAAGGCATGAGTTACAAGATGATAGCCGATGCCTGCCATATAGGTTTCAGCACAGTACATAGTCATATAAAAAATATTTACGAAAAATTACACGTCAACTCAGCTCCCGAGGCAGTTGTGAAGGCTTTGGAGATGCGGTTGGTTTAAACAAACCCTATGAAGTATTTTATTATTTTTTGTTTTGTTGCAATGAATATTCAAGCGCAAGTCAACCCTATACCTCAATTGTACCATAATTCTTGTTGGGCAGCAAGTTTGGCAATGGTTGCAAGAACTATTGGGAGTTCGCATCTTGATCAATGTTTTTTTATAAAGCAAAGATGCAAAGGATCCGGCTCACAGTGTAATTGCTCGACATCATCTATTAGTGATAATGAGATGAAAAAGTTTACGGCAAAAAATATAAAAGATTATACAATTTCTACATCTAATTCTTTAGGACTTAGTCAGATAATTAATTTAATTAACTCAAAAAAGCCAATTATCTATGACTATAAGCTAAGTGGAGAGGAATCACATATAGTGGTAATGGATGGAGTAGAAGGAAAAAAAATGGCTGATGGAAAAAACATTTCATGGATACATATTAGTGACCCTTGGCCAATGAAATTTGGTAATGATTATTTTGTTACCTATGAAGGTTACTTTAGTAAGCCTAAAATTAATGAGAATGATATAAACAAAAGTCGGAAATATACAATCTCATCTGATATAATTCCTTCCCCAGCTCTGAATTCTAATGATGTTAGCTATTTAAATAATGTTCTTTTTAATGGAAATTCTAAAGATGTAATAAATGGGTTATTAGATAATATTAAGACTTCACCAAGTATATTCAGTAATTCATTTTATATAATAATAAATTTTGACAAGTCACAGGCTTCTTCAACAGGTATTTCAAGAGGTTTACGTATAATTAATGTGGGAAACGCTGGCACGTTAATAGGGGCTGTCACAGAACCAAACATTCTACTAAGTAGAGATAATGAAGCAACTATAAATTTTTTAATTCAAAACAGTACTATTAAAACAGCTATCACTACTGTAAAAATCAGTAATGTTTACAACTCCTTTGACTTTAATAATAATTGGATTATCAATCATATAGAACGAGGAGATAGATATAAAACTTTATTAGATCAGGCAAAAACTTTAGGAATAGACTTACTTGCTGAAAATGAAACTGATATTATCTTTCATTTCCGTGATACCTATTTTGCACTCTTAAAGAAAGATAAAACTTACTATGTTTTTGACATATATAGAGATGGATTTGAAAAAATTGGAGCAGACTCTCAGGAAATAATAAGTGGTAAACCCATAGAATTTAAAGATTTCGTTAAACATTTAAAATAAATAAAATGGAAAATTCAAACCCTGAAGTAATCTTAGAAAAAGGAACTTCAACTATTATCGTAAGAGATTCGCTTGCGTTGGAAAGAGTGAAGAAACATTCGTACCTTGATACTGATACACGACCAAGCAGTACAGAAAAAACGAGACAGGAAGGAGTTCGATTGAATCTGGACGAATTATTAATTCTAATAGATTTTTTAAAGCAAAATTACCCACATATAAATTATGTAAGTTTTATGATTGGGAAAATAGAAGCTAAAGATGGAGGACGTGAGCTAATAGAACGCCATATACCCAGAGGTCCTGAAGATGAATATACAGTTGAAGTTTTACCTTATGAGCTTAAAGAAGATGGAACTACAGAACTTCTTACAGTTGATAAACAAATTGGGGATGATATTATTAGAACAATTGGTTTTTTAACTATACCTAATACTAATTTTGATAATGATGCAGTTACTGGCGGCGGCGGTGGAAATCAAAAAACACCTCCACCTTCGGTTAGAACACCTTAATTGAAAATATGGATTTTACTTTAGGATTATATCGGTTCTCCGGTTGGTCACAAGATATAGTCTGGCTGCTAATTTGCTGGATGATGCTAAGAAGAAAGTGGTATTGGAAACAATATAAGGCTTTCTTCTTAGCCTATGCTATTTCTGTAACCATCTTTGAGCTTATTTATGCCATAACTGCTCTTACACTAACCAATAATCTTTTTCTTGATTATATATATATACCGCTTGAATTAATGCTTTTAGGCTTCTTCCTGAAAGGTATTATTAAGCTGAAATGGATAGATTACTTCGTTTATGCAGCTTCGGTAATATATGCATTATTTGCAATTTTTAACGCATTCTGGGGAGAGGGCTACGAAAACTATAATAGTTATGGGGCTTTAATCAGTAGTCTTTATTTAACATTTTTATCCGGACTTAGCCTTTTTATACTGTTTAAAAGAAATGTAAATAAAAGACTATTCAGTATGCCAGAAAGTTGGCTAGTTTTCGGCATTTTCTTGATTTATACCAGTATTATTATTTTCGATTATATATATGGGCTTGCCGTTCCTTATAAGAATGACACAATCTTATATGCAGTATTAATTACTCAGAATTTTCTTAAAAGCTTTTTCTTATTTTTTTATATCAAAGGAATATCACTTATTAAGAAGATGTAGGAATTCTGAAAATAACAGAGTAATTTACGTATACCTTCATTTCACGCTCATTACAACATTTTATCCCCAAAATTGGGGATTTTTTGTTTATACGTATATGCTGAATTTTGTTTCATTAAACCATGAGTATATGAAACAATTTAAGCCCTCTTTACCCAAAACAGAGCATGTTGCTCAGAACCTTTTTATTATGATAAATGGCAATCGGGTAGCTATTCAGCCACAGGATATTATCTATCTGGAGGCAGATATTAACTACACCATTTTTCATACCCGGAACAGTAAATTTACTACGGCATTTCATCTGAAATTCTTTGATGCTGTCTTGAAAGAACACTCAGATTTTCTGAGAATTAATAAATCCTATATCCTTAACCTGAAATACCTTGAAGGGGTACGCTGGCAAAAAGCCTTTAAAGAGGCCCGCCTGACAGATGGTACCTGCCTGCCGATTTCAAGAAGAAGAGCCAGTGGCGTAAAAGAAATTCTCTGGAATAAAATGTACATCGGACGTACTTTGTTACAGGCCGAAAATGTATGAAAATTGCACTAATCTGTTAAATTATTGTTAAATACTTGAATATTCTCACATAATTGCCGTACTTCGCAAAACACAATTTTGTTATCGAGCAATGGAAGAAAACAAGAAAGATATATCACAGGAAAAAGGCTCGAAAGGTAGCCTTTTTTCGTTTTTAAACGGGTTGGTTGCTCCTTCTAAAAGTGAAGAGAAAAATACCAATATGCCTGAATCGAAAATAAGTCGTTATGTCGATAGCATAGAACAATCAAACTATATCAGTCGTGATTTAAGCTGGCTTAAATTCAATGAACGTGTATTAGACCAGGCTCGTGAAAAAAACCTGAATATTTTTGAGCGATTAAAATTTCTGGCGATTACTTCTTCAAACCTTGACGAATTTTTTACAGTACGTTTAGGAAGCCTATATAATTACCTTGATTATAACAAAGAGCGTATTGATTACTCAGGCCTGCGTGAAATCCCTTTTCGCAAAGCCTTGTTGTCGGCAGTCAGACAGTTTTGTCAGGAACAGGACAGGGTTTTTAATGAAGAGTTAACGCCGTTGTTTAAAGAAAATAAATTTCAGGTGGTTAAAATTGGCGACCTGAACCAGCGTGAGTTAGGCGAAGCGATAGAGTATTTTGATTATACCATCTATCCGATGCTTACGCCGATGCTCTTCGACCATACCCATGCTTTTCCGGTACTGATAGCCAAAACACTTATTTTTGGGGTAGTTACTGATTCAAGCAAATCGACGCTTTTCTCAGAAGATAGTGAAACCAAGAAAATTTCGTTTGTTCAGATACCCGGCAACCTGCCAAGGTTCTTTACCATTGAAAGAGACGATGAAATTCTGTTTTTGCCGATTGAAGAGATAGTACGCCATGAAATGAAAAAACTCTACCGCAATGTAGAGATTCAGGCCATTAATCTATTCCGTGTGGTCAGAAATGGGGATTTTACCTTAGAGGAATCTGATGATATTGAGGCTGATTTTGTAGATGAAATCAAACAGAAAATCAAGAGTCGTCGTTTGGGTAGGGTAGTGTATATGGAAATTGAACCCAATGCCAACGAATGGATGGTAACTATTCTTCAAAAACGCTGGGAGATAGACAAATACAATATTTTTGTTGATGAATGTCTGATTGATTATACCTGCCTGTGGCAGATTATCCGCCACCCCGAGTTTCAGGAGGAGTTAGAACCTGTTCATCCGCCTGTGCCACCTTTAAGGCTGAAAGAGAAAAATATAGATATTTTTGAGGTAGTACGAGAGAAAGACCTATTGCTGCATCATCCTTACAATAATTTTGAGCCTGTTTTGCAATTGCTCGAAAAAGCGGCCGAAGACCCTGATGTATTAGCTATTAAACTCACCATTTATCGTTTAGCCAAGCGGTCTCGTGTAACGCAGGCTTTGCTGAAAGCCGCCGAAAACGGGAAACACGTATCGGTATTGTTTGAAATAAAAGCCCGTTTCGACGAAGAAAATAATATCAGAGAAGCCGAGCGTCTGCAACGTGCAGGGTGTTTTGTTATTTATGGTATAGGCTGGTATAAAACTCATACCAAGCTGATGCTGATTGTGCGAAAAGAGGGCAATAAGGTGATACAATACGCCCACTTAGCCAGTGGTAACTATAACGAAGATACAGCCAAGCTCTATACAGATATTGGTTTACTGACTACCAACCCGACTTATACCAAAGATATTTCAGAGTTTTTTAATGTTATTACAGGGCACTCACAGCCTGCTAATTATCAGTACCTCATTACGTCTCCGAAAGACATGAGAAGGCGACTGATAGAACTTATCAGAAACGAGGCTGAGAATGCACAGAAAGGGCTGCCAAGTGGTATTTGTATCAAACTTAACTCGCTGGAAGACCGCTATGTAATTGATGAATTATATAAGGCTTCGCAGGCAGGTGTAAAAATCAAACTGATTATCAGAGGTATCTGCTGTCTGCGTCCCGGCCGCCAGAATCTCAGTGAGAATATTACGGTACGTTCTATTGTAGGGCTATTTCTGGAACACGCCCGTATTTTCTATTTTCATAACAACAACGAGCCGAAATTGTATGGCGGTAGTGCCGATATTATGGTGCGTAGTTTTGATAAACGTATTGAATCGTTATTTGAGCTGGTTGATGCAGAAGTAAAAAAACACGCCATTCATATTTTAGACTATAACCTGCGCGATAATGTAAATGCCTACGAATTGCAGGAAGATGGGTCATATACCAAAGTTATTTGTTCGCTAAGCCCTGACGACCAGCCTATTGATATTCATAAAATGTTTTATGAGATAGAAGAAAATGAAATGGAAGAAATAAATCTGTTTCCCACCGAAGAAGCAGAAGTTCAGGAAGAAACAGCCACCACAGAAGCAGAAACAACACCAATAGCAGAAGAAAATAAATAGTAGATGTATTCAGAAAATATCAAGCAGAAGTTCTCGGAATTATTTAATCAGACACCGGATATTATCGTACGTGCCCCAGGGCGTATCAACCTGATTGGTGAACATACCGATTATAACGAAGGTTTTGTGCTTCCGGCTGCCATTGACAAAGCCATTTATTTTGCCGTTTCTAAAAGAGACGATAAACTAATTAAGCTATATGCCTACGATTTAGCCGATGCCTACGAGTTCTCGTTAGACAGCATAGAGAAATCGACAAAAGGCTGGGCTAATTTTCTGATTGGTATGGTAGCTGAAATGACCGGAACAAACCATAAACTAACACAGGGTTTCAATGTTGTTTTTGGAGGCGATGTGCCTTTGGGTGCAGGCTTATCTTCTTCTGCTGCCGTAGAAAGCGGTATTGGTTTTGCCCTCAGTGAATTATTCGGGTTTGAACTTTCGGGTATTCAGCTGGCCTTGACAGCCCAACAGGCCGAGCACAATTTTGCAGGCGTCAAATGCGGCATTATGGATATGTTTGCTTCTATTCATGGCAAAGACAAATGCGTTATCAAATTAGATTGCCGTGATTTGAGCTATGAATATTTTCCGTTTAATACGGCAGAATATGCCATTATTTTGTGCAATTCGGGTGTGAAACATAACCTTGGCGATACTGAATACAATAAACGCAGAGCTGAATGTGAAGAAGGAATCAGTATTCTGCAAGGTGCTTTTCCTCAAATAGATACCCTGAGAGATGTTACTATACCTATGCTTCGCAGTCAGGCAGATAAATTGCCGCAGATAGTATATAACCGTTGCCGATACGTGGTTGAAGAAATTCATCGGGTTGAAGAAGCCTGTAAAGACCTGCTGAAAGATGACTTTGTAGCGTTTGGTGAAAAGATGTACGAAACCCATACAGGGTTAAGCGAACTCTACGAAGTGAGTTGCCCGGAATTGGATTTCTTGGTAGAACAAACATTGACTAACGATGCCGTAGCAGGTGCGAGAATGATGGGTGGAGGCTTTGGTGGTTGTACCATTAATCTGGTAAAGAAAGAAGCCGTAGATGATTTTCTTGCTGACATAAGTCAGGCCTACGAAGCAGCATTCGGGCAGAAACTGGTTTCTTATAAGGTAGCCATTACCAATGGGGTAGAGGCTATTTAAAAAACATTACATGTATATACCAACCACAAAAGGCAGGATTTTCCTGCCTTTTGTGGTTGATACTGATAAATATTATTTGAAAAGAACATTAAATTCGCCTGCACTTACGGCAAGCTGAGTGCCTTTATGGTTTTTAATAGTGAAAGAGAAGGTACCTTTCAAGCCTTTGGCATCTTTCTCTGTAACTACCAGTGTTCCTGTTCCTCCATGAATAGTACTATATTGAAGGTCATTCGTTTTGCCAAGATTCATGTGTGCCTTGATAGTAACATCATCAATTTTATGTGTGCCTTTACCTAAATTATTAGGAATTTGTAGGTAGATAAGATTGTCGTTTGTGCTATACAAACCATATACACCATAGCTGCCCTCAAGTACCGAAGTAGCATAGGCAAAATCAGGAGCAAAATCTTTACCATCTACTTTGCAGAAGAAACCAGCTTTGGCATTAGCTTGTCCGTCAGGTGTAATATCCTCACCTTTTTTGCTGCAAGCAGATAACAGAGATACAAAAACGATAGTGAGTAATAAAATTTGTTTTTTCATGGCGTTGTTTTATTTATTTTTTGTTTTGATGCTACAAAGGTATAGCACACCCGAACGCCCATAAAGCCGGAATGTATTTGTGGCGGCAAACAATACAATAACGGAGTCAGTAGATTAAAAATCGGCGTATATCAGGCAATAAAAAAGCAGTTACCAGAAATATCCGATAACTGCTTTTTTATTATTGAGTGAATTAGTGATTGAGTGAATGAGTGATTAAAAATTAAATATAATATACTTAGTTTTTTAACAATTGCGACATAATTTAATCACTAAATCACTAAATCACTAAATCACTAAATCACTAAATCACTAAATCACTAAATCACTAAATCACTAAATCACTAAATCACTAAATCACTAAATCAC
>NZ_SEWF01000038.1 GCF_004168285.1 Emticicia agri
TAGCATCTGCATTAGAATCGATTGATAGCTTTTAAAAAAGCGGCAAACTCTTGTGTCATTCGAGTGCCGTCCGCTACTAATTCCCAGTTCCGATATACTACTTTGCCAAGCGTATGACTAAACCACCTACGGCGCTTAATGTGTAGAAAAACTTTATGCCCTCTGATTGGAAAATCCTGAACTGTAATCTCATCAAAGAAACCTTTGGATTCCAACTTCTGAGATTCAAATTCTTTGGGTATATGATTAAATTCCTGTAGATATAAATGCTTCACCTCCTCTGTAGTCTTATTAGAAGTAAGTTCAAAATTTTCAATAATGATAGCTGGTAGCAATAACTTTAATAATTCTTCGTAATTTCCTTGCATCTGTTCTTTTAGTAAAATGCAAAGGTCGAAATTATTTTACCTCCCCACAACTTTTGGGACTGATCCACTTTTGATTTAAAGTTGAAAAATGGGAATAAAAAAAGCCTCATAACTTGCTTGTTATAAGGCTTTTAATCCTGTCGGGGTGGCCAGATTCGAACTGACGACCTTCTGCTCCCAAAGCAGAAGAGTTGAATTTTTACTACTTGTCGTAGTTTATTTTTCACACTAATTTGGTGCTTTTTTACTTGTTTTTGATGATTTATTTAGTGTTTTTTGTTGCTGTTTATAATTGATAATATATCTTTGTATTGCAAATGTATTGCAATTTTGTTTTTAACTTAAATCTATGGCAACAACAATTAATTTATTCTTAGATACTCGCTCTCGCCAAGACTCACTTGGAACTATAAAACTTCTTGTCACTCATCAACGTAAGCAAAGATTATATACAACTGGTATAAAAATCTCTAATGCTGACTGGACAAAACTGAAACGAAATGTTGACGGTTGGAATTTATCTTCAAAATTACGAGATCCTAAATTCGTAAAGTTGCATGAGGAATTATATGGCGAAGACAGTCTATTAAAAAAGGGATTACTTATAATCGAAAAATTAGGTGATAAATTTACTTTCGATGATTTTAAATTTTTGCTCAATGAAGATTCTATTCAAAAAGATATTCTGACTAAAAATACTAATAAAGATATATTGGTAGCTCTTACAAAAAAAGCGGATTTTTTGAGAAAAAGTGGAAGTATCAAAAATAGCAAATTATATGATTGTGTATATGCTTCATTAAAACGCTTTTTAAGCGATAGTAGTAAAGAGTTTCTAAGTTCTGTTGGTTTATCTATTAAAAGTGTGAATGAGTTAAAGTATGAAAACATAACGCCATTTTTCTTAGAGAAATATGAAGCATGGATGTTAACCTACGGTAAGGTTGCTCAGAAGAAAGGAGAAAAACCAAGCCCAGCAAGTTATACTACCATTAGTATTTATTTACGAATAGTAAGAGCTATGTTCAATAGTGCTATAGCAGATGAGCTAATTTCAATTAAAATATATCCTTTTGGAAAAAAAGGTTACCAGATTCCTTCTATAAGAGGTAAAAAAAGAGCATTGCCAAAATCGGATGTTTTAAGATTAATGTCTTATGAGGCAGAGCCTTATAGTTTTGAAGAAAGAAGTCGTGACTTATGGATTTTTTCATACCTCTGTAACGGGATGAATTTTTCAGACATTTGTCGATTAAGGTGGATTGATGTAGACGGGGATAAAATTTCTTTTATAAGGAAAAAAACAGCTAAGACAAAAAAAGCCAAACTTGAAAAAATAGATATTCTATTAGTTGATCAATCAAAAGCGATCATTGATAAATGGGGGAATTCTACTCGAAAAGGTTATTTATTTCCGTTTTTAGATGAGACAATGGATGAAGAAAAGAAAATTTCAGTTATAAGTCAAGTAATACATATTACAAACGATTATCTGAAAAAGATTGCTAAGAAATTGGACATTGATGAAAATATTACTACCTACTATGCGCGTCACTCATTTGCTACCATATTGCTCCTTAGTGGCGCTCCTATGCCTTTTATAGGTAATTCTATGGGGCATGGTTCAGTTAAATCTACCGAAAATTATTTTGGGAGTTTTCCTGAAGAACTGATGAAGAAGTATTTAAGTGCTTTGATATAAACATCCTATTTCGATATAATCCGAGAACTTAAAAACAAAGATGCCCCTAAACTTAGGGGCTTTTTTGCCGTGCTTACAATATGTTACTAAGACCAATTAGTACACTATACGTAAGATAAATATCATGCCAAATATATACTTTCTTTTACTTTTATTTTGCAATCAACAGACGAATGAGGAGTTTTTAAACAGCAAAAAGGCTATTTGTTCTGCAGCTAAAATAGAGGGAAAATAAAAAGCTTTTTTAGCAGTTAAGGCCTAAGATTTCAGACAGCAAGAAAAGTAATTAATGAGAAGTTTTTATAAAGGAATAAACCATAGTTGGCTATTATTGAGACAGTTCTTCGTACTGATTAATTTTTACAATCAATAGTAGGTTTGACGTAACCGTAGAATCACTGAGTAGGGTTAATTTATTAGCTTATTTAAGCAAAAAACCCGATTTTGTCGGGCTTGTTTGCAAAAATTATAGTCTAAAAACATAAACTACAATTCCTCTTATAAATTCAATGTAATATATTTTTCGGTTCAGTGCTCAATTTGAAATCCATATCGACCCTTTTTATAGTTATTGGTTTCTGCCTGAAACTCATGATTGTAGGTTCAAGGAATTTTATAACCTTACTAATAATTAAAGGCAAAAGGATTGGAGAAATAATGATTAGCGTGAGCGCTAATAGAATATAAAAAATAGTTCCAAGTATTAGACGAGCAATTCTCTCTAGTTTCATAAGTCGTGGAAAGAACTTTAAAATTGTAGTTAATAATGTAAGAAGGCAAGTATAAGTACTCATTTTTAAAGAGATAATTATACCCTGAATAGATGTATAAATATAGTTACTTCATTGTATTTATTTTTACTATTATTATTGAAAACTTTTCTAACGGTAGCATTAGGCCGTTTCATAAATGTTTTCTGAAATTTATCAAAAGGGAGTGTCAAAGTTTACTTTACAGTCTTCTTTTTTCATGACTGTCATGACTTCTTAGAAATAATTTGCTTTTAATAATAATCGTTTATTTTTTTGTAATTCGATTATTATTAGTTATACTTTGAAAGATAGAATTATCTAACACGTTACTATAAAATTAGCATATCAAGATAATCTTGTTAAATATTTATTTGAATGGAATTAATTTTTGCAACTATTTATTTCTCAATTGGGTTACTTTTATCTCTTGTTTTTACGGGAATTTATCTGCTTGACCCACCTAATATGGTGAATTATACAATTCAGAGAAGCGTTTTCCTTACTGTTTTTTTGATGGTAATAGGGTTATTGTTTTTCTGGCCTATCCTCTTTCCAATCGTTTATAAAGGGAAAGCCAAATTTTGAAGGAGTTTAGGTAAATTATGAGAAATCCGCTTAAATAATAGTGTTTATATCGAATAATGTTTTAAGAGATAGCTGTTAAAAAGGTACTTCATAAATTGTTATTCGATATAAATTCTAATAGATTCAAAGAAACTAGCAATATTGTAACTGATAATCAAGGTGCAAAACTTGTATTTTCTAACTGTTCAATTGACTGATGAGGGTAAGCAACTTATGTAAGTAAAAAATGGAATTAATTTCTGCTGATATAATATCAAAACGATCGCAACTGCTTAAGGCTATCATTCACAGAGCATATTAAAAGTCTTTAATACGTAACATTCACATAATTATCTTTATTATCCAATTGCTCCTAATTGAAAAAAATTAGAATAGTCAGAACTGATTATTTAATATATGTAATAGTCAGAAATATATAAATGTCTGGTATCTTCTCACTTTATAGCGTTTAAAAAGTATCTAAAGAGTTGCCTATTACTTCAATATCAATACTATTTTATTACAAAAGACAAAAGTAATCTATCAGCTTGCCAAGAAAGTTCATTTTTAAAGATTGGAGGCTTTCTATTGCCTGCTATGAGATTTAATCCAATTCATCATACTTATTAAAAAATGATTTTATAGTTATTGGATAGTCGAAAAATTTAAAAATATGATTAATAGAAAATTTGCGTTGAAATAAGCTATTTAGATACATAAAATGAAATGAATCCAATTTTTCTCTTAGAAATTCAGAGGCAATATTTCATAGAAAATAGACAATAACGCTAAATATTTTTTTATTGTGGTCAAGGATGCCGGGTAATAAAATTTATTTGGTTTTAGAGTAAATCCTAATTAATTTGTGGCTAACCTTTTCTTATTCGTACTATGCTAAACAAAACTTAGCCCCAATAGTCTCGAGAGGATGCTAACCCTTTAATTGATTCTTATATGAAAAAACCATTCCTTTTCTTTTTTTTTCTTGTTAATTATGAAGTACAGGCTCAACTATCAGTTGAAAATAACAATGACGGAGGCATTGTTATCTCTCCAAAAGGTATTATTGGTAAAACTAATACTAGTGGGAACCCTTTAAATATTTCTTATGGAGCGGGTACACTGGCAAGTAATACCTCAGGTATTAATAATACAGCTATTGGCTATTGGGCTCTGCGGTTAAATTCTACTGGAAGTCATAATACAGCAGTAGGTTTGTCAGCTCTTAGCAGTAATACTACTGGAAATGGGAACATTGCACTCGGGGTAAATGCTTTATTCTCTAATGAAAACGGGGAAAATAATACTGCTGTAGGTTCACAAGCATTGTATACAAATCTGGCCTCTTCAAATACTGCTATAGGTAGTCTTTCACTTAATAGAAATCTGCATGGTTCACATAACGTAGCCATAGGTGCTTCTGCTTTAGAAAATAATATAAGTGGTTATGAAAATACAGCTATTGGTTTTTATTCACTTTATTTGAGTACAGAGAGCAGTGCTACTACAGCCGTAGGGGCATATTCGCTTTATTCCAATACAACCGGTTCTGGAAATACTGCTAATGGTTATTATTCACTTCGTTCCAATACTACTGGTTATGATAATACAGCAGTTGGTTATTATTCTCTTCCTATAAATATAGAGGGTTATGAAAATACCGCACTCGGCGCAAATGCGCTTTATTCTAATAGTAGTGGCAATGGGAATATAGCTATTGGTAAAGGAGCTTTATATTTTAATGAAACGGGTTATGATAATACAGCTATTGGTACACAAGCAATGTATGGGAACTCAAGTGGTAATGTGAATACAGCTATTGGGAGGTATGCATTAGGGGCAAATGAATACGGATGGATGAATACAGCCGTTGGAACATCGGCACTTAGCAGTACCAAAAATGATCATAACACTGGTATAGGTTATACTGCTTTAGCTAATAACATAATTGGTCAGGGAAACACTGCCATTGGCAAGAGCGCTGGACATGGAATTACTTCTGGAGATAACAATACGTTTCTGGGGCGTGAGGCTGATGCAAATGGTAACTATACTAACGCAACTGCTATTGGCTATAAAGCTTCTGTAACAGCCAGTAATAAAGTAAGAATTGGTAATAGTGCGGTTACAGTTATTGAAGGCCAGGTTGCTTACAGTTACCCATCAGATCGCCGCTTAAAAGAAAATATTATTTATAATAAAAAATTAGGATTAGATTTTATTACCAGGCTTCAACCGGTATCATATAATTACATTTCAGACCAAACCAAGATAAGACACGATGGTTTTATTGCGCAAGATGTTGAAAAGGTCATGAACGAGTTAGGAATACCTTTTAGTGGATTAAAAAAGTCGGCAGATGGTACCTATTCACTGGCCTATTCTGATTTTGTCATGCCTTTAGTCAATGCCGTGAAAGAGCAACAAATACTCATAGCTACACAGCAATCAGAAATTGATAACCTTAAAAACCAGAATCAGTTGCTCTCATCAAGTGTAGAAGAGATAAAAGCTGAACTACTTAAATTAAAGAATGGAGCTACCCCAGTTAGCAGTAAATAATTAGGATTTTAAGTCAATATCCCTGAATTCTTACATTACCAAATCTCAAAAAAAATACTTTTTATGAAACAATTATTTTTACTGAGTGTATTAGTTTTTATGGCTCAGTTAAGCTTCAGCCAGAAAGACCTTGATGCCCAGCCAGGCAAAATCAAAATATATAATGCCTTAGGAAGTTCTGAGGTCCCTTCCTATCCGGCTGTAGAATATAATAATATAGAAACACTCATTTCTTGTTTCCCTATGTACTATTCATACAGTGTGTTAAAAGGCGCAAAAATCACTGCAACATCCAATTTTTTAGCCTCTATTGGTATACATGGTATCGCTACGTCAAACAATAGCTATAATTTTATGACCTATGACCTTGCCGGAGCTACAGGTATTTATGGAGAGGCCACTTCCACGAGTTATGCATACGGAATTAAAGGGAAAGCGCAAGGCGTAAATACATACGGGCGGTATTATGGAGTTTATGGTATTGCGGCAGGTAGTGATACAAATGCCTATAATTATGGAATATATGGTACTACTCCTAATATTGGTTCAAACTCTTATGCAGGGTATTTTTACGGAAAAGTCCATGTCAATGGAACGCTTTCAAAATCAAGCGGGTCTTTCAAAATAGATCATCCATTGGATCCCCAGAATAAATATCTTTCACACAGCTTTGTAGAAAGCCCGGATATGATGAACGTCTACAACGGAAATACTAAGACTGACCAGCACGGTAGAGCTACGGTACAATTGCCCCAATATTTTGAAGCTTTAAACGTAGATTTCAGGTATCAACTAACAGTAATTGGCAGTTTTGCGCAAGCTATTGTGCTGGAAGAAATTCAAAATAATCAATTTGTCATTGCTACCGACAAGCCCCATATTAAAGTCAGCTGGCAAGTGACAGGTATAAGAAATGATGCCTATGCCAAAAAGAACAGAATAATACCTGAAGAAGATAAACAGGGAAAGGAAAAAGGGAAATTCCTGAATGCCGAAGCTTTTGGCTTACCTGCAACAGCATCTATTCACATGATACAAGAGCGAGAATCTGAGAAAAAATAGGATGGTAAACCAACCAATTAGCCAAAGCACATATTTAAAGTATACGGGAGCATATGTAGTACTTTCTTTTATATGTTTGTTATGCCTGTTCTGGAAATTTTTATTTTCAGACAGTTACTTGCTTTTTAAAGATATTGGAAACGATTCCTATTATCAAGCATATGCCTATTTGAAAGCCATTAACGCTCTGCCGCTGAAAAATAAATTTCTCAGTTGGTCTTTTTCTTTTGGTACAGGACAGTTGGTTTCGGGTATTTATACTGGCAATATTTTTAACTGGCCTCTGTTTTTTATAGATAGCGCCTCTATTGCTAAAGGTATGTTATTTATGGAATGTCTGAAGTTATTCCTGACGGGTTTTATTTATTTCAGGTATCTGATAAACAAAGCATACCATCCGCTGATAAGTGTTTTCGGGGGCTGTCTGGTCATGCTGTCTTCCTTTATGGTAATCAATGCTGGATGGTTCACCTATTTTAGCTATTTTGGCTTTTTGTGGGTACTCTGGTTATTCTCTTTGGAACAGCTGTTAAAAGGCAGGTTATACTGGTTGATAGTAGCTGTTTTACTAACCGCTATAGACCAGAGTTACAATTTATATATATTCGGATTATTCAGTTTAGCCTATTTTTTACTTCATAATTATAGTTTTAAAACCTGGAAACAAATATTATTAAGACTAAGCATTACTTATTTATATGGTATTGGTATAGGAGCAGTTTTATTGGGGGCTAACTTATTTATCATCAGTCATAGTCCCCGATTCGACCCACAATACAGTTACTTTAAGGAGTTGATACAAGTCCCTATGTTTGAACTGATTTCTTTAGAAGAATTAAAGACTGCTTTTTTTAGATTATTTAGTAATAACATTGAAGGTATCGGGGATAATTTTACTGGTTGGAACAATTATATAGAAGCACCTTTATTTTTTATAAGTAGTTTGGGGTTACTTTTGCTAACTCAGTATTTACATAAAAGAGGGACAAAACTATATGTGAAGCATATCCTGATCTGCGTTGCCATTCTTTTTCTACTATTGTTCCCATTTTTTAGAGCTTCTATATGGCTATTTTCAGCGAATTATTATAGAATTCTCTCTTTTTGTATAGGCCTATTGCTATTTGAAGCGGGTTTAAATATTCTTGACTATACATTTTTTCAAAAATTTCAGCTTCATACAAAACTTCTGTTCTACAACTTCTCGGCTATTTTGGTTCTGTTTTTTTTCTTTACAGCATTAGAAAGTCTTTTTTACTATAAAGCCCTTTTGTTGATCATCTTATTCTTCATTTTGCTCTTGTATTCGACCAGAAAACAGAACAAAACTTTTCTCCTAAGTATGTTTGGATTGGCATTGGTGGACAGTATTGTTGAATCCTATGCCTCAATTAATTTAAGGCCTATCGTGACTACGGCTGATCTGAAAGGAAAAAAAGGATTCAATGATTTTTCGCAAGATGCTGTCAACTGGATTCATTCCATTGATAGAGGATTTTACCGGATGGAAAAAGACTTTTCTTCTGGAGATGCCAAAGTATTTAGTACCAATGATGCTATGATTCAGGGATTCAAAGGTACTAAAGTATATACCTCTTTTAATCACCTGTCTTATATCAATTATCTGAAGGGTATGGAGGAAATTAAATTTGAGTCGGAATATACTACCAGATGGCTTACAGGTAACCTAGATAAGTTTGAAATGCTTGATAACTTGGCTGTAAAATACATGATAAGCAATGGGATTTTTGACTGGACGCAAGTAGGCTACCAGCTAGTTAAAACATTCAACAAGGTCAAGGTATACCGAAATCCCGGGTATAAGCCTATGGGAACGGTATTCAATAATATCATTTCAGAAGCAGATTATGGCAACTTGCCTCTGGAAAAAAAACGCACTTTGATCAAAGAATATGTGGTAATACCTGATAAAATGGTTGACAAAATAGCGGAAGTTGCTTCTAATACTCCAACGCTTACATCTGTAGATAGAACTGATGCACACTTAGATATTCTCACTTATGATCATAATCATATTTTAGGAAAAGTGCGTAACAAAGACTTAGCAGTAGTATACTTTTCTATCCCTTTTGACGAGGGATGGCATATTGAAATAGATGGAAAAGAAACGGAGAAATTTATAGCCAATTATGGAATGACAGGAATACTCTTGGCGCCAGGTAAACATAGCATACAATTATACTATAAATTGCCTTATTTAGAGATTTTGATAGTTATAAGTGTGTCATCAGTCGTTAGTTTGTTTTTTTTAAGAAAGCACTTATTTTCAGTTTTAGTCTAATACAAAATAGAATAGAAGTGCACCACAGACATCTATTGGACGAAGCATATAAGGAGACTGTAAATGAAACTGTGTCAATTAAATCAATAGTTTCTCCTGTTATAGGTTTAATTCAATATTAGCTTCTTATAGAAAGAAATATACCGTTTAATAATTTATTTTGGCAGTTCAAGGTATCATCCCTATTTTTGCTTTTAAATTTAAATACACATTAGGTTGGAAAGTCGCAGGATATTATTTTGTGACTTTTTTATTTTAGTTATTAGTTAGAAGAGAAATTTCATAATATGATTGCTTTAGTAGGATAAAGTTAAATAGCAGGGTAGCAATATTTCCCTGCTTATTTTGTATAAAGGCTTGGACTACTTTTACTGCCTTTACCATTCTATCAAAAATCTTTAGGAGTTAATCAGAGAACTAAATTAATTTAATGGGAGGCAAGGCAAGGTCTTGAGATTTGTATTGTGCGCTATTATTCGCCCTTTTAAATAACAGAACTGGTTCTTTAAGGCTTCATATCCTTTTATATCTTTTCCTTCCTGTCTATGTAAAGTAATCTGCTCATTAATCATCTCTAATCCAGCACTGATGGTCTGTAGATGTTCTGACAAATTAATGCCGTTTTCAATATCTTCAATTGTTTCCCGGTAGATATA
The DNA here is from genome assembly GCF_004168285.1 of Emticicia agri. Taxonomy (GTDB): domain Bacteria; phylum Bacteroidota; class Bacteroidia; order Cytophagales; family Spirosomataceae; genus Emticicia; species Emticicia agri. The sequence goes on from NZ_SEWF01000038.1 coordinate 9,969, forward strand.
ATATATAGTTTGAACGATTGTAAGGGAGAGGGGCATACAAAATCCTGAATCGATTGATTAATTGCTAAATAAAATCTTTATTTTTTAATAGCAAGAATGATGCTATTTCTTCATAAAAAAGTTAATTAGCAATAATGGAATTCATCGTTTCTAAGAAGGCGATATTGCTTGCCGAGAGCAAGAATAAAAATATAAAAAGAAATAAATTAACTATTTAAAGAACTATTCAAAATGAATAGCCGTATAATAAATTTTTTAGTTTATATGATGGATTTGTTATATTTTTAGTGAGGGAATTTAATAATTTTTTCTTTTAGTTACTATTAAAATATTCCTGAATTTCTATTTTGGAAGTAAGGTAGTATTATGTTCAGTAAATGAAATTTTTAGAAACTTTCATGAATCAGATAAACAGGACAGCTTATCGTCCTGTTTATTTTTTGAGCCGAATAATAAAATTTTGTTTTAATTTTCAAAGATTCTTTACAGTTTTATGCTCATGCTTAAACCGGGTTAGTTTAACGCAGTTAATGAGTAATAAAAACGCAGAATCATGTCCTGCGTTTTTTATTTTTAGGCTCATAGATACTATTTTATTCATTCATACCTATTCAACTATTAAGGCCTTTTTTAGTTATAGCAAAAGTTGTTCCCTAATAGGAGCTACTCTTTGGGTAGCTCATTATTTTTAAATATAAAGTATTAGTACTTGAGTTAAATCCATTTAAAAGTCAGAATTATAAATTACTCTAACATATAAACACTCTATGCTCAATTTAAAAGAAACCGATAAAGCGGAAGTTTTTAGCCAGGTAAGATTATTTATCCAAAATAAAGGATTTATCATCGTTAATGAAGATGCTTCTCGTCCTTGGGGAGGATTTCTCGTGATAGATGAAACTCAGGCTTCTCAATTTATTGAAACTTTCTTCCCACAATTTTCAGTAAATGATTTTGCAGGATTCGGGAAATTAAGTCCTAAAATTTTATTGGTTGCCCCACAATCACGCCTTTCCTGGCAATACCACTTTCGTCGCTCTGAAATCTGGACAGTAATAGGTGGAAATGCAGCTATTGTAAGAAGTGATACGGATGCACAAACACCGCAAGAAAGTCTGCCTTTAGGTAGTACAGTAAACCTGAAGCAGGGAGAGCGACATCGATTAATTGGAGTAGATGAATGGGGTATCATTGCCGAAATATGGCAACACACTGATGCTCATAATCCTTCAGATGAAGAGGATATTGTAAGGGTGCAAGATGATTTTGGCCGCTAACTAAGAAAAGGCGTTTTGCTTATTTGTCAGGATAAAAGTACTGACTTAGGTAATTTCAGATATTCAGATAATAGTTTAATAGTGCTACTTACTTGGGAAACGCAATTTTCTTATTGCCTGATATAGGATAACTTTTGTCTGAAGGCTATGATAAGCAAATATGGACCATTTAAAATGACTGATTAAAAAATATATATCTTTACTTTTTATGGAAATAAGTTTATTGTTCAATATATTTATGTTTTCAGTACTTTCTTCGAAGAGCCGAATTTGTTCTTTTAAGTTTTTAATTGTATTTAGTACTTGGTCAGTTTCTGAGATTTTCCTTTCTGATAAGGACTCTTCTAAAAAATATAAAGCCTGGTCATGACTTAATCCTATTTCGCCAGCTATATTTTTTATCGTATCCCAGGTTCTTGATTTTTTTGATTCAAAATGAGCATTGAGTTCTTTAAAGTATTTTTTTGAGAGAAATACTCTTTCTCCTCTATTCAATAGGAGCGCTATTCTATTCCATAATTCATTGGCTTCAATAACAACAATGGTGCCTTCCTGCTTTGCAGAAAAGATAAGTTTTTTTGTTCTTTTTGTATAGTTTTGACTTAAATGATCTTGGTCAATAATCATAAAAAAGTCCATCTGAGGAATAGTCAATGCCAATAATTTGGGTAGTCTGAGGTAGGTCTCGAAATCAATAAACCAGTTTTTATTTTTGGTTTCAAGCGATCTTATTTTGGACATCCAATTGATTTTAATAAATGTAATAAATTGAAAATTTTGTTAAAGCTTCGAGTGTATACGTTTTGCATGGAACTATGCTATTAATATGCTTATTCAGCTTATTTTATCCTGATTAAAATACTACCTGACAAAAATTATTGTCCCTATCTCATAAATATAAACAAGGCTAATATATTTAGCGAGATTTTATAGAATAAATTTTAAATCAAAATTGATTTTTGCTAATCTACCCAAAAATTATTTTAACATTCCAAAGATTATTATGAAGAACAATTATGTAGTTATTATGGCAGGAGGTGTCGGAACCCGGTTCTGGCCTTTTAGCCGCAGTACCAATCCCAAGCAATTCCATGATGTTTTAGGAGTAGGCAGAACCATGATTCAACAAACTGTTGAGCGTTTTGAAGGAATCTGCCTACAAGAAAATATCTATATTGTTACCAGCGAAGAGTATTATGACTTATGCAAGCAACAATTACCCTACCTATCAGATGACCAGATATTATTAGAGCCAAGTCGTAGAAATACAGCTCCTTGCATTGGCTATGCTTGTTATAAAATTGCTTCTAAAAATCCTGATGCCAATATAGTAGTAGCACCAGCCGATCATATTATTTTGAAAGAAGAAGATTTCCGGAAGCGAATCAGCATGGCGCTTCAGTATTCTGAAACAAACGAGGTATTAATTACCTTAGGTATTCAACCTACTCGTCCGGATACTGGCTATGGCTATATTCAGTTCACAGAATCAGGAGAGGATATTAAGCGAGTAAAGACTTTTACAGAGAAGCCCAATTTAGAATGGGCTATTAAGTTTGTGAAAAGTGGTGAGTTTGTCTGGAATGCCGGAATTTTCATCTGGAATGTACAGACCATTAAGAAAGCCTTTGAACTGTTTTTGCCCGAAATGGCTGAAGCCTTTGATGGAATCAACGATGAGTTTTATTCAGGCAAAGAAGCTGATGCTTTGAAAAAGGCATATCCACAATGCAAAAATATCTCAATTGATAATGGCGTAATGGAAAAAGCCGAGAATGTATTTGTAGTACTTTCAGATATTGGCTGGTCTGATTTGGGTACCTGGAAGTCGCTTTATGATATTTCAGCCAAAGATGAAGATCAGAATGTCATAGATGGCCGGGCCTTATTATATGATACAAAGAATTGTATTATCAAAACGCCTCATGAGCGATTAGTAATAATCAATGGCTTAGATGGATATATTGTAGCCGAATACGACAATGCATTAATGATTTGCAAAAAAGAAGATGAACAGAAAGTAAAAGAATTTGTAGCAGTAGCCGGTACAAAGGGAAAGGAATTTGTATAGGATTGAAATAAGTCCAACATGGATATTTTCTATCAATAAATGATGAAAAGAGAAAAAGAAACCTTAATGCTTTTTTAAGGTTTCTTTTTAGGGTTAACCAGCTATGGGCAGGTTTCAGGTATAGGATATATTCAACGCCTCTTGTGCCTAAGACACGACCTGAATGATAAACTTTTTATCATTTTTCAAGAAGGTAAGCCATTACTGAATATTGTTAGCATTATTGGCTAAGTCGCATATGCCTAACTCTCACAATAAAGTCAAATAGCAACTCCCGATTTCTGTAAATAAAAAGATGGCGTCTTTTATACTATTATTAGACTTACTTAAAAGAAACTTAAACCTTCTAAGAAGGTAAATAGAGAAAAAATGCTCAAACTTTATACTCCAAATTGAGTAAGAACGAATATAAATTAGTTAAAAATATCTAAGTACTTAAATTGAATTATTTTGTGAAAAAACATCCATATATATAGGCTTGAAATGCGTTCTGTTTTAGTAAGATTCTAAGATGATTTTTAAATATATAGAATATTGAATTTATGAATACTATACATATATATTTTGGGAGATAATTTTGAATAATAGTTTAAAAAGACAAACATCAAATAGGCATTAATATATTTAGTTTTAAATAATTTTGATTTTAACTGATTTTAAAATATAAAAATATTCTATAAATCATAGTGTGTACATTATACCAAAAGAAGTAATGATTGTACAATTCAAAGAAAATCGACCAAATAATAAATTTATCTTGATTTTGTGTTTTTTTATTCTTTATATTTGACTTAAAGATAGATGTGGCTATAATAAAGCAGTAAATGTGGCTAAGAAAGAGGTCTTCGGAAATTATATTAATTTACTCACTATATGTAAATTAAACCCTACTCAACTTTCTTAATAAATAATATTATTCGATTAAATATAGTATGACTTAAAGCTTCTCATATTTGGGGATGCTTGATGCTATATTATAGTATTATTATATAAGAATAAAATGCATTAAAATAATTTTTTATTTAAAATTTATAAAACTATGCTGATTGATATAGCTGTCTTGATTTTTATATTAATCGCAGTATTATTTATTAATGCTGAGCGTCGTAATAAATCGGTTGAAGATTAATCTTATAAACAACAAAACCTTTGAAGTGAATGAATAATGAATTAAACCTTTGGGAAGAAAAAGAAGATAACTTTGATATAAGGGTATTTTTTATGAAATATCTACGTTATTGGTATTGGTTTGTTATTTCATTGGGCATTACAGGTATAGTCGCATTTTTATATCTTCGCTATACAACACCGATATATCAAGTAAGCACTTTGTTATTAATAAAAGATGAGAAAAAAGGAGGAATGGGAGGTAACGATGTTTTGAAGGATCTGGAACTTTTTTCTGGTAATAAAATTGTTGAAAATGAAGTAGAAGTATTAAAATCCCGTACACTAATTGAAAAAGTTGTAAATGAGTTGAATCTGACAGTATCTTATTTTCAGGAGGGAGCCATTAGAGACTATGATGAAATTGCTTATGGTATTTCACCTATCTGGGTGCAGCACGGAAATTTAAATAGTATTGCTTATGAAGAACCACTTTTTGTAAAAGTTTTAAATAAGCAAAAATATGAATTATTAAACGAATATGGACAATCCAAAGGTGTCTTTGCATATAGCCAGAATATTAAAAGTGAGTTTGGACTGTTTCGTATATTCCTTCATGATTCTTTGTATCGTACAGATAATGATCTGATTAAAGTGACGTTTGCGCCTAAAGAAGGAGTAATTCAACAGTATCAAGGGAGGCTAAATGTAGAATTATTAAATCAGAAAAGCTCAGTATTAAAATTATCCTTAGAGACTTCTGTGCCTTCTAAAGGGAAAACATTTCTCTCTAATTTATTAGAAGCGTATACCTTCTCAGCATTAAGTGATAAAAACAGAGAAGCATCAAATACTATACAATTTATAGATGAAAGATTGAAATTGATTACTAATGAATTGGGTGATGTAGAAAAAGATGTAGAGGTCTACAAAAGTAGTCAAGGAATTACAGATTTAAGTGCAGAGGCTAATTTGTTTTTGGAAAAGGTTAAAGAGAATGATTCAAAAATGAATGAAGTAGACATTCAGTTAAAAGTTTTAGACGGTGTAGAAGCGTACTTGAAAAGTAGCCAAACAGGAGTTGCACCTGCAACGCTGATGGTTAGTGACCCCGTTTTGACAGGTTTATTAGGAAAATTAAATGATTTAGATATTCAAAAAGAAAAGTACGCGAGAACTACACAGGCAGGTAACCCATTATTAGAAACCGTTAACACACAAATTGCTAACGTTAAGGGTGCTATTAGAGAAAATATCGCTAATCAAAAACAAGGTTTAGTTGTTACACGCACAAGTTTGAAAAATTTAAATAATAGATTTGAATCTTCTATTAGAACTATTCCAAAGAAGGAAAGAGAATTTGTAAATATTAAACGTCAACAGGGGATAAAAGAGAGTTTGTATTTATTGTTGTTGCAAAAACGTGAAGAAACGGCCATTTCTTATGCCTCTACTGTGACAGATAGCCGTGTAGTAGACGATCCTTATAGTACTCCAGGTCCTATAAAACCTAGCAAGAATACTATTTATCTTATTGCCTTATTATTAGGGATAGCTTTGCCAGTAAGTATTATTAATGGGAAAGACATGCTATATAATAAAGTTCAATCCCGCAAAGAAATTGAAGAAATAAGTGGTATCAGTATTTTTGGAGAAATCAGCAAAAAACCAAAGGATTTACAGGATAATCTATTAGACCTAAAAAGTAAAAGCTTTATAGCTGAACAATTTAGAATTTTACGTACGAATCTACAGTATATTGGCTCTGCTGTTGAAAGAAGCAAAACAATTTTATTAACATCTTCAATCAGTGGAGAGGGGAAAAGTTTTGTAAGTATTAATTTAGCTGCCAGTATTGCTCTTTTAGATAAGAAAGTAGTTATTATTGAATTAGACTTACGTAAACCTAAAATCTCTAAATATTTAGGTATTCCTGAAGATAGAGGTGTTTCCAATTATATGATTGGCCAAGTAAACGAAGTAGATATTATTAAACCTACTAAGGTAAATGAAAATCTTTTTGTTATTCCTTGTGGACCTATACCTCCTAATCCTGCCGAATTGCTCTCTAATGGAAAAGTTGAGGAGCTGATTAAAGTACTCAGACATACATTTGACTATATCATTCTGGATACACCTCCGGTTGGGTTGGTAACGGATGCTACAATTTTAAGCTCCTACGCCGATGTTTGCTTTTATCTGGTAAGGCATGAATATACCCCTAAGAACTATCTTAATATGTTAGCAGATCTTAAAAGATCGAATAAATTTAAATCTTTAAACATAATATTCAATGGGGTAGATTATAGTAATAGTGGATATGGGTATGGATATGGATATGGATATGGGTATGGGTATGGATACGCTTATGGAGAAGAAAAAAAGAAAAGTTGGTTTAATTTTAAAAAGGCCTGATTCACCTTTAAATGTTAGACAAATTTTTCTTGAGATCAAAAAGTGATTCTAAATCACTTTTACAATTAGAATAGAATGAGCACGGCTAAACGAGTTATTAAAAATACAGGTTTTTTGTATGCCAAAATGGGGATAACGATGTTTATATCGTTATATACCACTCGCTTGGTATTAAACGCTCTTGGTGCCGCTGACTTTGGTATTTTTAACATTGTAGGTGGAGCTATTGCCATGTTAGGTTTTTTAAATGCAGCTATGGCTAGTGCTACGCAGCGGTTCATGAGCTACTCTGAAGGTGAGGGCAATAAGGAAAAGCAGAAAAAGATATTCAATATAAGCATAGTGCTACATTTTTTTATTGCAATTATACTTGGTGTGGTATTGCTGATAGCAGGGTATTTCTTTTTTAATGGCGTGTTGAATATTGAGATTGGTCGTGTAGATGCAGCCAAAGTAGTGTATGGGAGCCTTATTATCAGCACTATGTTTATAGTAATGACCGTTCCCTATGATGCAGTGTTGAATGCTCGTGAAAATATGCGGTATTATGCCATAATTGGCCTTATAGAATCTCTATTGAAATTGGGAGCTGCCTTGGTTGTGGTGTATATAGGAGAAGATAAATTGATTATTTATGGTATTTTAATGGCGTGTATACCATTGGTTACTCTTTCAATCATGAGGGTTTATTGCCATAAGAAATACGACGAATGTGTAATTAATCCCCGAAAATACCATGATAGAAGTTTGGCGAAAGAAATGACAAAATTTGCAGGATGGAATTTGATGGGAGCTTCAAGCGGAATGGTTTCCCAATATGGTTTGGGTATTATACTCAATATTTTTTTTGGAACTATTTTAAACGCCGCTCAGGGGATAGCTAATCAAATATCAGGTCAATTGATGGTTTTTTCTAATACTATGATGAAGGCTGTCAATCCTGTGATTGCTAAAAGTGAGGGAAGTGGCAACCGAAACTTAATGTTGAGAGCATCATTATCAGGTTCTAGGTTTTCTTTTTTACTACTGGCATTGTTTTCGATTCCTTTTTTAATAGAAACACCTTTGATTCTTAAAATATGGCTTAAAAATACTCCGGCCTGGACATTAGTATTTGTCAGGTTGCAATTATGTAGGTCTTTAATCGAACAGTTTACAGTTATGTTAGGAAGTGCTATATCTGCACAGGGTGATATTAAATCATACACTGCTATTAAAAGTTTCCTAAACATTTCTCCAATATTTTTTACTTTTTTGTTTTTCTACTTTGGATTTCCTCCCTATTATTTGTACGTCATATGGATTATCGTCGGAGGAATTTTAAGTGGAGGTGTATCTTTATATTTTGCAAATAGGAACTGTGGCTTGGATTATAAAGATTTTTTTAAGATAGTTTTCGTGCCTTCTTTTGGAGTGTCTTTTTTGATGCTCGTATTAGGATTTATCCCTCATTTGTTTATAAGTAGTACGTTGTTGAGATTAGTGATAGTAATTATTATTACAACACTCTCTTTCTTTTTTTCATTTTATTATATTTTTTCTTCACAGCAAGAGAGAGCACTGTTTTCAGGGATATTCAATACACTAAAAAATAAATTGAGGTTCGCATGAAATATACTGTAGAAAAGATCCGGAGAAGATTATGGAATGAAATTGTTTCCAGAACGCGAAAATCAAGTTTTTATCCATTTATATACAAATCTTACTGGCATAGTCTACTTTTTCCTCAGAAGGAAGAAGGGAATAATATTATCTCCTATCTATCAGCCATCCCTAATCCTGGAGCAGGGATAGGACATCAAATAGCTAATTGGATTGCTGGATATTGGTTTGCGAAAAAGTTTCAATTGCGATTTGCTCATATTCCTTTTTCAAATCTGGAGTGGGAGGATTTTTTAGGATTTAAAGATAAAGAAGTTACGGTTAAAGATTTAGTTCAAAAACAAGATTACAAAAAAGTATTATTGCCTTTGTTTGATGAAAGTAGTATTAATGAAGTTGAGTTAATAAAGAAGATCATTGGCTCATATCGGACAAAAAAAGTTGTATTTATTGCTGAACAAGATCAATTTTATAAAGACCAATTTCGAGTAATAGATAATTTAAAGCAAAAATTTTATCAAACAAAAACTAGAGAAAATAATAATTTAATTTATTCAAATGATTTTTTTAATATAGCTATTCACATAAGAAGAGGGGATATAGTTGCTGGACAAAAAAATAAAGATTCTAATTTATTATCGCGTTGGCAAGATAATAATTATTTTGAAAAAGTACTTTCAAATGCATTGGGGTATATAAAACCTATTAAACCAGTAGCTATTTATCTTTTTTCACAAGGTGATTCTAGGGATTTTAAGGAATTTCATAAATTCAATAATTTACATCTTTGTTTAGATATGAATACCCAAAGTTCCTTTCTACATATGGTATATTCTGATTTGTTAATTACTAGTAAGAGCTCTTTTTCATATAAGCCTGCATTACTAAACAACGGGATAAAAATATGTCCGAAAGATTTCTGGCATGGTTATCCAAAATCAAAGGATTGGATATTAGTAGATGAAATAGGGAATTTGTTAATTAATTAAATTTCTTTTTAAATTATCATAGAGAATATCAAAACTATTACTTAAGATTTGATAAGTATTTAAGAAAGATGAATAATGTATCAATTAAAATTCTAAAAGCCACAAAAAGAATATATTTACAATACTTGGCTAAGTCATCAACTATGCCAATTATTTCAAGAGAAGAAAATCCTGATATAGCCTCTGAGTATATTTATAGAGCACTTATGGATGATCAACCAAGAATGATTGCAAGATTTGGTTCTACAGAGATGCTTTGCGTTTTGAATTATTTAGGAGTGAAAAATCCAAAAAAGGATATAATTGCTTTTATAAAAGGCAAAGCCAGACCTTGGTGGTGGGAAGATAAAACGATTAATCAAATGTATCAATGGAGTGGTTTTTTTCCACCTACAATTGATAAAATTGAACAATTTTGCGAGTTGATGCTTCGTGAAATTTCTAATGTAGATATTTTAGGTTCATGGCTAACAGATGAAAACTCTTTCGAGCAGGAGCTGCGAAATAGTTATAAAGTTAACTTGGAATTGTTAAATCCATATTTTTCCAAGATTCCATGGACAAAAGCGCTTGAGGGAAAAAATGTTCTAGTTGTACATCCTTTTGCTGAAACAATTGAAACGCAATATCAATTAAGAGAAAAATTATTTGATTCAAACTTATTGCCAGCTTTTAACTTAAAAACAATAAAAGCGGTTCAGAGTATTGCTGGAGAAAAATCATCTTATTCTAGTTGGTTTGAAGCATTAGATTATATGAAAACTGAAATTAATAAACACAACTATGACATTTGTCTCATTGGTTGTGGAGCGTATGGTTTTCCATTGGCAGCTCATGTTAAGCTTATGGGAAAGAAAGGTTTTCATCTAGGTGGTAGTTTACAACTTTTATTTGGTATCAGAGGTAAACGTTGGGAAAACGAAAATTATAATTCAATTTTTAATTATGCTAAACTTATGAATCAATATTGGGTAAGACCAAGCATATTAGACAAACCGGAAAATGCAATTATTGTAGAAGGAGCATGTTATTGGTAATATTAAAAAAATGAAAATAGCTATCTTAGGGCCGACACATAAATCCTTTATAGGATCTTTCTTACCTAATTATAATCAAGATCAGTTGCCTGATGGTTATTTTGGGGCTCCATTTATGGGTACTATTATCAGTGAACTCTTAAATAGGAATTATGAAGTAATTGCAATTACGACTACTGTTGAATTAGGAGGAAATTATACTATTAAAGAATTTTCTTATAAAAACTTCAAATGGATAGTTGTCCCGAGTAGGAAGCATTCATTTCGATTTAATGGAAGTAAACTGGGTAAAATAGTCGATTTTTATTCTTTTGAACGTAAAATGTTAAAAAAGACAATATTTGAAACTAATCCTGACTTTTTACATGCTTTTTGGTCTTATGAATTTGCGAGTGCAGTAGTTAATTTTCCAAAACCACAATTAGTAACTATTGAAGATAATGCTATAGTAGTGCTACTCTTCTTTAAAAATTTTTATCGATTTTGTCGACTTTTAATGTCAGAATGGACATTGAGAAAAGTGAAATTTGCTTCTACTGTCTCCCCTTATATGATTTCTTATGCTAAAAAAAGGTGTGAGAATGTTAAGGTAATTCCAAACCCTACAAAAATAGAATTTAGTCAAGAGCAGATTAAACTTAGTATCGAAAAAAGATTGTCTTCGATTGCTACTCCAAGATTTATTATGATATTTAACGGGTGGGACAAAAGAAAGAATGGTTATGAGGCATTAAAAGCTTTTAAATTATTTAAACAAAATTCTCACAAAGCAACACTTCATTTATATGGTTATGGTACAGAAATGAATGGATTAGCATATAAAGATGCTAAAACTCTATCTTTAAGTGATGTTTATTTTAACGGGCCAGTTTCTCATGACATATTGATAGATGCTATTCAGTCTTCACATTTATTAATTCACCCAGCATTAGAAGAATCATTTGGAGTTGTTTTAATAGAAGCTATGTCTTATGGAGTAATTCCGATAGGTGGAGCAAAGTCAGGTGGAGTGCCTTGGGTAATTAATGATGATAGTTTATTAGTAGATGTATCAGATTACAGAGAAATAAAGTTAAAAATAGATGAATTATTAGTAGAAGATTATTACAAGAAAACTGCCTTTAATGTTTATAAAAATACTATAAGTAGATTTTCTTCAAAATCAGTAATAGATCAGTATGAAGAATATTATAAAGAAATATTAGAAAAATGGAATTGAATTCTTATTCATTTATTTATAGGGCATTAAGAAAAATATTAATTTACTTAAAAAGAAATATTTTAGAATTTAGAGCTTATCTAAGACTTTGGGGCAATGGAGTTCATTTTGATCGAACATTAATTTGTAATGGCCTACCTATTATTGATGTCCATAGAACAGGATTATGCAAAATTGGAAATAATTGTTCAATTAATAGCAATATTAACTTTAACCCTATTGGTAGATATTCTCCTACATTTATAATTGTTAGAGAAAATGCAAAACTTATTATTGGTAATAATGTTGGGATAAGTTCATCGGCAATAGTATGTCATAAAGAAATAATTATTGGTGACAATGTAAAAATGGGTGGAAATGTGACAATTTATGATACTGATTTTCATTCTCTTAATGCGAAAGAGCGTATTAATTCTCCTTTAGACAAAATAAATACTATTTATAAACCTGTAATAATTGAAGATGATGTATTTATTGGAGCACATTCTACAATACTTAAGGGAGTTACAGTTGGAAAAGGAGCAATAATAGGAGCAGGTTCAGTGGTAACCAAAAATATTTTACCAAATGAGATTTGGGCGGGCAATCCCGCACATTTTATTAAAAATAATAATATATGATAAGGATACATAAACTAATTTATTTTATTCCTTTTAGTATAGTATTAGTCACAATCTATTCTATAATACCATATCCTCTTTATAATAACAATCTAATTAAATATCTAAATAATACCATATTTTGGTGGATTATTATATCACTCTTCTTAATATTAGTTTCTTTTTCTAACAAATACTTAACTAGTGGTACTAGTAAACAGTATTTATTAGTTATAAAATTATATATATACTGGAATATCATTGAAATTATTAGAGGTGCATTTATTGCTGAAACTTATTGGGATTGGAAAGGGCTAATAAATAATACCTTTGCCTTGTTACTGCCGATTTTAGCTTATTCTGCTATTAACAAATATATATTACAAACTTTTTTTAGAGTTTATATAAAATATATGCTACCAATGTTTTTAGTTTTTGCTCTTTTTATAACGGCAGATGCTTATGGCTTTTATTTAATTCCTATTAGTTTCCTTATTATGTTTTTACCTATTTTAACTTATCAGTGGAGAATTGTTTTATTAATATTTCTATTTTTTGTCTTAATTGCTGATTTTGGCGCACGAAGCAATATAATTAAATTTATTGTTCCTTTTCTATTATCATTTATCTATTGGATTAAGAATTTAATTTCCGTAAGAATATTTGAAATTTTTCGAAAATCATTATTTATACTTCCTATTCTCTTATTTATATTGGCCTTAGATGGGAGTTTTAATATATTTAAAATTGATGCTTATATTAAAGGAAGCTATATACAGACAAAGAAAGATAAAAATGGAGAAATTATAGAAGATAACCTTCTGGCAGATACACGTACAGCTTTATATAAGGAAGTTTTACAATCAGCCCAAAAGTATAATTCATGGATAATTGGTCGTTCTCCAGCAAGAGGTAATGAAACCGAAATCTTTGCTACACTTTCGGAAATAACAGGTCGTAAAGAACGTTTAACAAATGAAATTGCAATAGCAAATATTTTTAGCTGGACTGGCATAATTGGGGTCTTACTCTACTTTCTTATATTTTATAGAGCCTCTTATTTAGCAATTAATCATTCGAATAATATATTCAGTAAAATATTGGGTATCTACATTTCATTTCGGTGGTTATATGCTTGGGTTGAAGATATCAATAGTTTTACGTTAAATTATTTCCTACTCTGGTTGATGATAGGAATGTGTTTTTCTACTTCTCTTAGAAATATGAATAATAATGAAATGAGGTATTGGGTACTTGGGATATTTTATAAGAGATTTAGAATACTTAAGGCGAGAAAAAGAATATTATCTAATTAATAGAACAGTTATGAAAGAAATAGCAATATTAATGACTTGCTATAATCGTGTCGAAAAAACGATTAATTGTTTGAGGGCTTTGTATAATTGTTATATGCCCAATGGATATTCTATCGAAGTATTTTTAGTAGATGATGGTAGTACTGACGGTACCTCTGCTCAAGTAAAAGAATTATATTCATCTGTAAATATAGTTCAAGGAACTGGCTCTTTATATTGGAATCGAGGAATGTATTTAGCTTGGAAGACTGCTATAGACAAAAAGAATTATGATTATTATTTATGGCTTAATGATGACACTATTTTATTTCCTCATGCTATCAATGAACTTATTTTGTGTACAAATAATGAAAATATATTAACATGCGGTGCTATTTGTTTTCCATCTACAAAAGAATTTACCTATGGCGGAAGAAGTATAAAGGGTGAAAAAATTATCCCAAATGGAGAAATACAAAATTGTTATATGATTAATGGGAATTGTGTTCTTATAAGTAATAAAATAGTCTCTTATGTAGGATTACTTGATCCAATATATCCACATGCGATTGGTGATTTTGAATATGGTTTAAGAGCACTTAAAAGTGGATTTGAGATAATTACCACTCGAACATATGTTGGAGAATGTGAAAATCACTCAACTCTACCTCAATGGTGTTATAGTTATGTTCCATTTCTAAAAAGGTTAAAATCTTTATATTCACCATTAGGTAATAGTCATCCTAAGTATTTTTTTATTTTTGAAAAAAAATATTTTGGATTTTTTACCGCTTTAAAACATTTTATATCGATTCATTTACGTGTTTTGGTACCCTCATTATGGAAATAAAAGAACCTTTTGTTTTTCAGGCCGATGCAGAAATAGTTAAACGTGCTTATAATAATTGTAATAACTACATTATCGAATATGATTTAAGTTTGCCTAAAGAGTATTGTATTATTTATTGTAGTAGTAATGATTTATACTATCCTAATGATGAAACGTCTTTTAATGATAGTATAGTCAAAAAGAATAGATTTGAATGGTATAGAAGTAGAATTAAGTATGGGTATAAGCATATTTTTTTAAGAGATATAAAAAAACAATGGTACATCAATGGAGTAAATAATATCCTAAATACACCTCAAAAACTTATTGAATTTATTAAGCAAGAGTGTAAAGGTTTTAAAATAATAACAGTAGGTAGTTCTGCTGGAGGATTTATTGCAGTTCTGATAGGCCAAATACTTGACGCTGAAAGAATATATACATTTAATGGACAATTTGAAATCATATCCCAACTTAATAAAAAACAGGTACGAACTAAGGATCCAATTCTGTATAGGAATAAATTAAATAATGAAGTACTTCCTTTTTACGATACATGTAATTTCATCGTAAAACCTGAAAAGATATATTATTTTTATTCAAACAAGAGCAAATGGGATATAGCCCAAAATAATCATATATATAATATTAATATTAATAGAATAAGTTTTAAAACATCAAATCATGGAATACCCTTTTTAAAGTCAAATCTTCTTCCTGTTTTAAATCTAAGTTTATCAGAGTTAAATAAGTTATCTGGTAAAACAATACATCCTATAGCGTTTTCATTAAAAATATCTGGATTAAGAGAGACTATTTATGGCCTTAAACCTGTGATAATATTTATATTAAAAAAGATATACATTTATATACTACAAATAGTTAAAAGACTAATAAATAATGAGCATCAACCTTAATAATATTAGCTTAAAGTTGCTAAATATGTCTTCTATATCAGAAAAAAATGCAAGTCAGTTAATTAAATATGAATTAATGGAGGACAAGCCCACTATGATTGCAAGATTTGGCTCGACTGAGATAAAAGCGATTTTATATCCTAGGTTACCCTCTCCAATTCGTTCCATAGTTAGAGAGCGAATATTTAGAAATATGGAAGTATTATCTGGGTTTTTCCCTTCTAATGATAGCAATATTTATCGTTTTTCTGAATTAATGATTGAAGATATGCAAGAATTAGATATACTTGGGTCGTGGCGAGCTGAAGAAAAATTTCTTAAAGATTTTATTAATAAATCTATTAAAGTGGAATTAAAAGCTTTAGAACCATATTTTTCGAATGAACCATGGTCTGCTGTATTAGAAGGAAAAAAAGTATTAGTAATTAATCCATTTAGTGAAACTATCAAAAAACAGTATAATGAGAAAAGAAAACTATTATTCTCTAATAAGTTTGTTCTCCCTGAATTTCATTTAGATACTATTCAAGCTGTACAGACAATTGCTAGAAATGGTTCTGATTTTAAAGATTGGTTTGAAGCTTTAAATTATATGAAATCCGCTATAAATGAAAAAGACTTTGATATAGCGATTATTGGCTGTGGTGCTTATGGGTTTCCGCTAGCGGCCCATATTAAAAGACTTGGGAAAAAAGCTATTCATTTAGGAGGACCAACACAGATATTATTTGGTGTAAAAGGGAAGCGTTGGGAAGAAAACAATAGTTTTCTGAATATAATTAACGAACATTTTATTTCTCCATCAATTTACGAAACTCCTAAAGATATAAACAAGGTAGAGCAAGGTTGTTATTGGTAAATTATTATGAGATTTTCTTTTTGATTCTAATCTTTTAAGTATTTAATTATATGTTTTTAAGCATTTATTTTTTTATTCTAAGTGTGATAAACTCTTATGCAAAACTTAGCACCTATCATCCTATTTGTATATAATCGTCCCAATCATACTAAGAGAACCGTCGAGGCCTTATTATTAAACAATTTAGCTAATGAAAGTGAGCTTTTTATTTTTTCGGATGCTTCAAAAGATGAACAAGCAAAATTTAATGTAGACTTAGTAAGAACATATATAACTGGAATAAAAGGGTTTAAAAGTGTTAAAATTATTAACAGAGATACAAATTATGGTTTGGCTAAGTCAATAGTTGAAGGAGTGTCTGAAATCATTAAAATATATGGTAGAGTAATTGTTTTAGAAGATGATTTAGTTACTCACCCTCAATTTCTTGAATTTATTAATAAAGCACTTGATTTATATAAAGAAAGTAAGGAGGTTTTTTCAATAACTGGTTATTCTCATTTAAATCATTCTAAAGTCAAATCTATAAATAAAGCCTATTTTATAAAATTAACTAGCACTTGGTCCTGGGCAACTTGGGCTGATAGGTGGGATTTTTTTAATGAAGATATCAAAGAAAGTATTATTTTAGACAAAGACATAAAGTTAAGAAAGTCTTTTAACTATGATAATTCATATGATTTTTATAAAATGCTAAAGAATAGAACTGGTGGGAAAGTTAAATCTTGGGGTATAGTATGGTATTGGAATGTATTTATAAAGAACGGTTTAACTCTTTATCCTTCTGAAACACTAGTAGATCATATTGGGCTAGATGGTTCGGGGCAAAATAGCAAGAATTATTTAATAGAAATGAGAAAAATAAAACTAAATCAATATGATTTTACTTATCCCATAGATATTTTCGAGATAGAAAAAGACAGAATAAAAGTAGCTAATACCTTAAAAAGGAGAAAAATGAACACTATTGTAAAAATTCTAAACTCAAAAATAAAAAATTTATTGAATTTCCGATACACTTAATTTATGAATTAACTTGAGAATGTATACCTTAAAAAAAATAAAAAATTATATCAGAAAACTAATTTTTTACAATAAATATAATAAAGTTAAGACGAATGGAGAAGTAGTTTTCTATAATTCAACACAAATAAAAAATTTTCAACTAAGTAAAGTAAAAATTAGTATTGGAAATAAAACTCATATAAGGGGTGAATTACAAGTTTTCCGATTTGGAGGAATAATTAAAATAGGAGAAAGGTGCTTTGTAGGAGAAAACTCTCGTATATGGTCAAGTTCTAGCGTATCAATTGGAAATGATGTACTTATTTCACACAATGTTCATATTGTTGATACAAACGCTCATGAACTTAATCATCTTGAGCGGGCAGATGGTTTTTTTAAAATTATTACAGTCGGTCATCCAATAGATAAACCTAATATAAATGATGCTCCAATTATTTTAGGTGATTTTGTTTGGATTAATTTTAATAGCATAATTCTAAAAGGAGTTACAGTTGGAGAAGGTGCAATTATAGCAGCAGGAAGTGTTGTAACTAGAGATGTACCGCCTTTTACATTAGTAGGTGGAAATCCAGCTAAAATAATTAAATATCTAAAATGACAATATGTTATGAAAGAGATATTAAGAAAAATTTATTCAATATATATATTAAATAATTATAGAAAGAAATTAGTACTTGGGAAAAACTCAAAACTTGCATTCAATAAATTTAGATTTAAAAATAATTGCTCTATTATAATTGGCAATAATTCTATGATTGAATGTAGTTTTTATTTTGATAGAGAAAATAGTATTGTAAAAATTGGCAATAGAACATTTATAGGAGGCTCCAAAATCATTTGTGCAAATGATATCATTATAGGAGATGACGTCTTAATATCCTGGGGATGTACAATAGTAGATCATAACTCTCACTCCCTTATATTTTCTGAACGAAAAAATGATGTAATAGACGGATTAGTTGGAAAAAAAGATTGGACTAATGTAATAATAAAAAAAGTCAAAATTGACAATAAAGCCTGGATTGGTTTCGATGTCAAAATTTTAAAAGGAGTGACTGTTGGAGAAGGGGCAGTGGTAGCAGCAGGAAGTATTGTAACAAAAGATGTCCCCCCTTATACATTAGTTGCAGGAGTACCTGCGAAGATAATCAGACATTTGTAGATATGGTGTGATAGGTTAAATATATAGTTTATAAAAGAAAGCTAATTCATTTTTTATGAATAGAAGAGTTATAATAACAGGAGGGCTTGGGTTCATAGGTCAAAATATTGCAAGGCAATTTAAGGATAAGAACTATAATGTGATTGCAATTGGGCATAATAAAGTTTCAGAACAGGAATTAAGTAGGATAGGAATAGATGAATGGTATGAAGGAGATATAAATTTAAATATTTTAAATACAATCTCTTTAAAACCTGATCTTATTATACATTGTGCAGGAGGGAGTACTGTTGGAGGATCTTTAAATAATCCATACCTTGATTTTCATAAAACCGTTAACTCAACATTAGATGTATTAGAATATATTAGATTATTCTCTCCTAAAACTTTGTTAATTTATTTATCAAGTGCAGCTGTATATGGTAATAAGAATGACAATATGATTAATGAGGAAGATGATTTAAATCCAGTATCTCCATATGGGTTCCATAAATTAGCAGCTGAAAACCTATGTAAATCTTATGCATCAAATTTTAATGTTAAAGTAGCAATTGTTAGACTTTTCTCAATTTATGGAGAAGGCTTAAAAAAGCAATTATTATGGGAAGCTAGTAAAAAAATAATAGCATCTGAGAATGAAGTAATTTTTTTTGGTACAGGAGAAGAAACAAGGGATTGGTTACATGTCAAAGACGTAGCAAGACTAATAGAACATATAGCCAATATACAATTCCAATTCATAGTTTTAAATGGAGGTTATGGTGAAAGAATTCCTGTAAAGCAAGTCTTATTTACGCTCTTAAATGAATTAGAAAGAAATGACTTAAAGATTATATTTAATAATCAAAATAAACCAGGAGATCCTATGTATTACTATGCTAATATCAATAAAATTAAGGAGTTAGGCTGGGTTCCTGAAATCGATTTATCAATAGGTTTAAGTAATTATGTCAAATGGTTCAAAAACACAATATGATAAAAGTAGCATTTACAATAATTGGAGGTAAATCGTCTTGGATGGGAGGCATTAATTATCTAAAAAATTTATTATTTGCTCTTTCTCAATTAGAAGAACATACACTAAAACCAGTCTTGTTAGTGGGTAAAAAAGTTGATGAAAAATTATTAAAAGAATTTGAAGGATTAGCTGAAATAAAACAATATTCTGTTTTTGATAGGTACAGTGTCAAATGGTTTTTGGATGTAATCTTAAGAGATATATTTAATCTTAATCCTTTTATTAATCAGATAGTCGTAGAGAATAATATTAAAGCTATTAGTCATTCTTATATTTACGGAAGAGACCTAAAGTGTTTAGCAATTAATTGGATACCTGACTTTCAACATAGACGCTTACCCCATATGTTTTCTAAATTAAATTATTATGTAAGAGATTTTAGACTCAAAGCTTTGTCAAAATATAGCGATATTATAATATTTAGCAGTAATGATGCATTAGAAGACTTTAAAAAATTTAAGGCAGAATATATATCGAAAACAAAAGTGATACATTTTGTCTCTCAAACTTCAAACTTCGAAAAAAAGTCATTAAGCTATTTGGAAAAGAAGTACCATTTTTCTGGCCAATTCTTTTTTTTACCCAACCAATTCTGGGTACATAAGAATCACAAAGTCGTTTTTGAGGCTATTAATCTTGCGAAAGAAAAGGACAAAAATATCTTATTAATTTGTAGTGGGCATATGCTTGATGAAAGGAACAAAAAATATATTGAAAATTTGAAAAGTTATATTACCGATAATGCATTAGAAAATAATATAAAATTACTTGGTAAAATCCCATTTGAAGATGTTTTGTTATTGATGTATTATACTAATTCAATTATTAATCCTTCTTTTTTTGAAGGATGGAGTTCAACTGTGGAAGAGTCTAAGAGTATGAACAAAACTATTATATTATCTAATATTGCTGTTCATATAGAACAAGCTCCAGCTAAAGGCATATTTTTTAATCCTAATAACCCAGAAGAATTAGCAAATATTTTACTTAAGCAATTATCCAATTTAAGAGGTGAAATGAGTGCTGAAGAGGAAATAGAAAAAAACTTACAGGGAAAAACTATTGAATTTGCGAGTCAATATGAATCTCTCTTTAAAGCCTATGCTACTAGATTATAAAATAAAAACTATTTTGTATATACTAATATGTAGTTGATTGGTTACCAAGTTATTATTAATAAGATAAAAATAACGTATCTTATAAGTCCTATTTTTAAAGCCAAATTTGATATGTAAAATGACTCATAAGAAACTCATAAGTATAAACATTTCATTGGGTAAATATCAAGAATTTATTGCAAATATTATAGACTTAGGCAAAATACATAAATCCTCTTATGTTTGCGTCACTAATGTCCATGTATGCATAGAGGCATTTAAATCTAAAGATTTTGCAAATGCCATAAACAATGCAGATATCGTTACCCCTGATGGTATGCCACTAGTAAAAGGGCTAAAATTGCTATATGGAATTAATCAAGATAAAGTTTCCGGCCCTGATTTAATGCCTTCATTATTAGAAGAAATGGAAAAACAAAACTTAAAAGCTTTTTTTTATGGATCAACGAATGAAGTATTGTCTGATTTAACTTACTTCTGCAAGAAAAAATATACAAATTTGAACATAGTCGGTACGATTTCTCCTCCATTTCGCACAATGTCTGATACAGAGTTAGAAGAAGATGTAAGAAAAATTAATGAATCAAAGGCCAACATTGTTTTTGTGGCCTTAGGTTGTCCAAAACAAGAACGTTGGATAGCTAGTATGAAAGGTAGGGTAAACGCAGTCATGATTGGTGTCGGAGGAGCTTTCCCAATGTTAGCGGGCAAAGAAAAGAGAGCGCCTACTTGGATGCAAAAAAATATGTTAGAATGGGTATATAGATTAGTACAAGATCCTAAGAGACTATTCAAACGTTATTTAATTACTAATAGTTATTTTATTGTTCTACTAGCTAAAGAAAAACTAAAACTTACTTTTAAAATTTAAATTTTATCATCTAGTAAATGCATAAGAGTTCAAAAATATATGTTGCTGGTCATCGTGGAATGGTTGGCTCAGCGATTCTAAGAAAATTACAAGATGAAGGATATACTAATTTCGTACTTCGTACTTCTCAGGAATTAGACTTACGTAAGCAATCCGAGGTTGAAAACTTCTTTTCAATTGAAAAACCTGAATACGTATTTTTAGCAGCAGCCAAAGTAGGAGGAATTGTTGCAAATAATACGTATAGAGCAGATTTTTTGTATGAAAATCTAGCTATTCAAAATAACATTATTCATAGTGCTTATCTTACTGGTGTTAGAAAACTTTTATTTTTAGGTTCTTCTTGTATTTACCCCAAATTAGCGCCGCAACCTTTAAAAGAAGAATACCTACTCAGTGGTTATCTTGAGCCGACCAACGAGCCTTATGCGATTGCTAAAATTGCAGGTATTAAACTATGTGAGGCTTATCGAAGCCAGTATGGGTGTGATTTTATCTCTGTAATGCCTACTAATCTCTATGGGCCAAATGATAATTATGATTTGCAGAATTCACATGTTTTACCTGCTATGATTCGAAAGTTTCATGAGGCAAAAGTAAATAATGCTCCTAATGTTAATCTATGGGGTACAGGTTCTCCTATGAGGGAGTTTTTACACGCAGACGATATGGCGGCGGCTTGTGTTTATCTGATGGAACACTATAGCGAACCAGAATTAGTTAATGTCGGAACAGGTGCTGATGTAACCATTAAAGAATTAGCTGAAACTGTAAAAAAGATAGTAGGTTTTGAAGGCGAGTTGATATGGGATACTAGCAAACCGGATGGGACGCCTCGTAAATTGATGGATGTTTCAAAATTGCATAGTTATGGATGGAAACATAGAATCGAATTGGAGAAAGGAATAGGAATGGCCTATCAGGATTTTTTGGACCATCATGCTTCTCTTAGAATGGGATGATTTTAGGATAAACTATGCTCAGAGTAAATTAAGCTACGCAACGTATTTGAACATCTACATAGACGAATTAAACTAAAACACTTATTATAAATTCAAAGTAATTATTTCATGAAAAAAGCATTGATTACCGGTATTACCGGGCAGGATGGTGCATACCTGGCCGATTTTTTATTAAAGAAAGGGTATGAAGTCCACGGGATTAAACGTAGAAGTTCATTAATCAATACCCAGCGAGTGGATCATTTGTATGAAGATTTACACGAAAGAGGTGTGAAGTTCATTATGCATTATGGGGATTTATCTGATTCTACAAACATTATTCGTATTGTTCAGGAAGTTCAGCCGGATGAAATTTACAATTTAGGTGCTATGTCTCATGTGAAAGTTTCCTTTGATGAACCGGAATATACAGCACAAGTGGATGGAATTGGTACTTTGCGAGTTTTAGAGGCAGTCAGACTTCTGGGATTAATAGAAAAAACTAAAATATATCAGGCATCAACTTCTGAGCTATATGGATTAGTACAGGCAGTTCCCCAATCTGAAACGACTCCCTTTTATCCACGTTCGCCCTATGCAGTTGCAAAATTATATGGCTATTGGATTACTGTAAATTATCGGGAAGCTTATAATATGTTTGCGGTGAATGGTATTTTATTTAATCACGAATCTCCTTTACGTGGAGAAACATTTGTTACCAGAAAAATTACCCGTGCAGTTGCGCAAATTGCTTTAGGACAACAAGAGGCTTTGTACCTGGGTAATCTTGATGCACAACGAGATTGGGGACATGCAAAAGATTATGTAGAGGCCATGTGGTTAATTCTTCAACAAGAAGAACCTGAAGATTTTGTTATTGCTACAGGCATTACTACCCGAGTAAGAGAGTTTGTTAGAATGGCGTTTGCAGAAGTTGGCATTGAGGTAGAATTTAAAGGAGAAGGTGTAGATGAGGTTGGATACATTACCGCCTGTACACATCCGGACTATCAAATTACCATTGGGAAAGAAGTTGTTTTTGTTGATCCACGCTATTTCAGACCTACGGAAGTAGATTTACTCATTGGTGATCCTACCAAGTCCAAAACAAAATTAGGTTGGGAACCTAAATACGATTTACCTGCATTAGTGAAAGATATGATGCAGGCAGATGTGAAATTATTCAGTAAATAGGTTTAGATAATAGTCTTAAAAGACTTAATAAGGCTACCTAAAATCTGTAAGGCTAAAAAAATATTTTTATTTTATAGGACAAACTTTACAATTTATTGTCTTTAAAAAAGAATATTAAAATATTTGATTGCCGAAGAATAAATATATCAAATATTATTTGGCAATAAGCGTAATTACCCCTATTTTAGAGGTAAATAAATGTTACAAGGCTGTGTTAAAGAAAAGTACAATTATCCCTTGTCTCGTATTAAAATTCAAAATTTAGAGTTTTAACTATAACTAAAATTCGGCGTAATATTTGTATTTTAATATATCTGACGCCATAATAATTAACTACAACAAAACATTAAAAATGCCTTTAGGCAACATTGTAAATTCAATTGATAAAATTGAAAATTTAATGTTGCATGGATGGTTTTTGTTAAAAAATTAATGGACGTTTATTGATTATCGTTAGCAACGAAATTCGGATTTTTTTATTAGTAAATATTATTTTTAAATACAATTATCTCTTACAAATTCAATGTAATATGAAAGCGAAAAGCCCTCTAAAATTTGCCAGCTTAGGTCTAGCATTATTTCTAGCGATGAGCCTATATAATTGCAAGCCAAAAGAAACACCGTTTGAAGTTCCTGATTTTAATTCAGGATATAAAGATGTAAAACTTCCTGATTTAACCCAGACACAACCCGCCGCAGTTACGTCTACTCCTGGTAGTATCACCGCCTCTACAACTGCTACTGCAGCTTCTACAGGTTTAGCATCTGGAACGGTTACTGCCGCAGTTACTTCTACAGCGACAGATATTGAAAAAGTGGTAACTCCTACTGAGGCTGGTAACTTAGCAGCAGCTTTTACCCCTGCAGTTGTGAACACCATGTTAAGTGGGGGAGCGATACCCACGGATTTAAGTGCTCAAATGAAAGTAATAGCTGCTGATCCGGCTTTAGCTGCTTATTTACCCAAGGTAACTAATCCCTCTGTCAATGGGGTAGTAGTTTCTGGGTTTATTAAGGAAACTGTTCTTCCTGGCAAAGATGCTGATTTGCCATTAATCACTATGCCGGATTTTGATGTAACAGATGTTACTGCCACTCCTTGCACTGAAGCTGCGGCCAATGCATTTGCTGCTGCAAAGAAAATATTGGATGATACAAAATCTACCCAGGAAAAAACAGTGAATGATGCATATGCATCCAGAGTAGCAGGGGCCAATAGTGCCACTTGTAAATCCAGTGCTACTACTGCTTTAACTGCAGCGGCTACTGCTGCCAAAACGAAGCTTGACCAGCAGTTAGCAGGCTTAAATACCTTATTAACTAATAAAACTATTTCACAGAATACGTATAATCTCTTAAGCTTCTTTGTTTATTTTGATTTATATAACTCTGTTGTTGCGGCAACTGGTTTTTATGCAGCTACTATTAAGGCGTGTGATGTGACAGCAGATGCAACCATCGCAGCTGCAAAAGCAGCCCAAACTGCAGATTTAGCTAAAATTCAGACAGCTTATACAACTTCATTAACAGGTATACAAACTAAACTGAATGCCGATATGAAGACTTGTCATGACCAAGGTCAAGGTTGATATATCCATAACTCTTAAAAGCGTGATTCTTCTGAAGAAATCTCCTTTTACCCCATCTTTCTCTTCTGTGAAGTTAAGAAGGAGAGATGGGGTTATGTATTTACAACATAAGTTTTCTTTATACATGAAAGTTGTGTGCAGCTTATGCTTTATTTTTATAGGTAGTTTCTCTTACAGTCAGATTAATTTATCCGGTAAACAAGGCTTGCTATATATTCCTGATGCCAGGTTCCTGAATGATGGCTCCTTTACATTCGGCTATAATTATAATCCTATGAAGTATTCCTTAGGCAGCCCTGGTAAGAATGCAGAACAAGTCTTATTTGCCAATATTGTTTTGTCTCCTCGTTTCGATGTTACTGTAAGTTTACTCCAGTTAATTGCTACGGAACAAAATAAGGTAAGTCAGGGAATTGGAGACCGAATTTTAGATTTCCGGTATCTACTTTTAAAAGAGAAAAAAATACAGCCTTCTGTTGCTTTTGTGATGTCATCCCCTTTTACCATTCATGCGTTTCTTTTGACACATGCGGTGGTCGGTACCAAACATATCAAGTTTAACCCTGCTATCAATTTGGGGGTAACACTCGGTTATGGTAGTCCTTATTTTATCTATAGGAATGAAGATAATACAACTAACTCTAATATTTTTTCTAGTTTTAAGTGGCAAAATAAACGTGAGTACCATGGGGGGCGAGTACTTTATTTAGTTGGCCCATTTGGCGGCCTCAATTTGAAGTTTAAAAATATAGCAGGACTCATGGCAGAATGGGATTCACAACACTTGAATGTAGGAGCTTATATCACTCTTTGGAAGAGTTGGACAATTCAGGGAGGACTACTGAATAAAGACAAGGTAATGTTTGGCAGTTCAGTTCAAATCCCATTATTAAAATCTAAGAAACGCATTGCTAAATTGGATAAAAATATCTATTAGTGGAATAATAGGAATATTATTGCTTCAGGTTGGTTATGCCCAGACTGATAAAAAGGATAAAACTCTTCTTCGGTATGACCGAGTGAGACAAGATACTTTAGGTGTTAGCTATGAACAACGTACTTATAGAAACCCTTATAATGGCTTTTTAGAGCTACGGTACGCTTTAACAGATAGCAGTAGTCAGGTATATGTTCCACTGTTTCAGGGGGTACCCATTGCATCTTTTCAAAAGAAACGCAACCATATTGTTGTGACCCCTTTAGAAGAAGAAAATCACCGGATTTTAGGAATACAACAATGGTTTCCTTTCAGGGAGTATAAATTGGATTTTTCTTTATTGCCGCAGTTTACTGCTAAATTTGGTAATTATGATAATCCCGTTGAAGCAAAAATTAATTTACTATTAAACACGCAACTATATTTAGGGAGAGGTCTGGCATTAACCACAGGAATTACTTTTCCGATTATCAATGATTTAGATAAGCAATCCATGAGATTGCGTATGGCTCCAACATTTCTGAATAAATTTCTCGTTTTTAAGCGATCAAATTTTATGAGTATTTCTGCAGGTTTATTTTACAAAGATCAATATGGTATCAACGTACAGTATAGATTTTTTGATGTCAATAAACATTGGTCATTTGGGTTAGAGGGAGCATATACAGGTTACTATAGGATTTCAGGTGAGTATTTTGAATATCAAAAACCGGAGTACGTATTGTTATTGGGGGATATAAGTTATCGGATGTATAAACATGATATTACGCTCAAACTTTCAGGAGGACAGTATTTATATAATGACAGAGGTATCAGGTTCGATTTAATCAGACAGTTTACCAATGTGGAAATTGGATTCTATGCCTTAAAAACAACGAATGGGGCTTCTGTAGGTTTTAATTTCGCTGTTCCGATTCCGCCAGGTTCGATTGTAAAAACGAAACATTTTCATCTAAGGACTGCTGACGAATTCAGGTGGGAATACCTGTATGTGAAAGGTTATAATATAGGCGAACGGTATAGAACCGGCTATCAATTAGATGAAAAGTTAAGAATGTATCATAGTAGTTATTGGAATAATCAATTACGCAGTAACCTTTAGTGCAATGTGAATAATAGCAATTTTAACTTTAGTTGAAGTGCTATTTAAACAAAATAAGGAGTTCGTGGATTTTTCAAGTTTATCACGGCCAAGGATAATTAGACCGTATTCCCAACATAATTTTTCAGCGTGTTTATCTATCCTGAGTTGCTAAGTTTTTAACAAAAAAGAGCTAAGTAGACATGAAGATTTTTCTTATAAATACATACTTATTTTTAATGTGTTTTTTATCTGAAGAAAGCCTGGCGATGACAACAGATACTTCTTTTGCTGGCGCCATTAAAAAAACGGTTATAGGGGTAAACTTATCAACTCAGGGAATTGGTGGAACCATTTCAATGGTCATTCCTTCAAAAGTCGTATTAGTAGGAGAAGTAGGATACAGTTTTTTTAAATATACAAAGGATATTAATTACAGAACACCGGAAGAATCCGACATTTTTTTTCAGCCAGATATCCATCAACACATAGTAACAGGGATGATTAGTTGGTACCCATTTAAGAAAAGGTTGATTTATTTCAAAAGTGGGATTGGGTATGGAATCAGACAGCGGTATTTTGTAAGGGTAACTTCGCCTACCGGACTCCTCCTAGGAGGGGTAGAAATTTCCTCAGAAGATTTTGGACAGGTGGATTTAGCCGTTCAATGGAGCCGTTTAATGCCTTATGTAGGGGTAGGGATTGGGAGACCCAGCCCTAAAAAGAAGTTAGGAGTTAGTTTTAATGTGGGATGTTTTTATATGGGCAGCCCGAAATTACTTGCGCAGTTTGAGGGTTTTCTTGAATCTACGACACTGGATAGCCAGATAGCCGTTATTCAGAAAAATATGAAGAACTACAGTTATTTTCCAGTATTGTCTGTTAGTCTTAGGTATAGAATAAAATAGCATTAGATAAGCTTATGGTTTGCTCTTATCATATTTGAAAAGAGAAATTATTAATCGGTTTGGAAGAAGTGTTTTGAAAGTATTAAATCAATTGGGCTGTTCTATGAAGCTTAAAAAGTCATATAAATTGTTAATTGCAGTAGCTTTGGAATGGATTATTCTTGGTGCCTGCAAAAATCCTCTGGATGGGTTTCAGTTACTCTTCAAAGAACCGATTGAAAAGGCTAAATTAGAGATAAGATTTTCCAGTACAACTGGAAAACTCCCAGACAATATCAAATTGACTATAACTGGGAAAGATGCGGATAAAATAGTGACTAACCTGAATACAAAAAATTTTAAAATTAACAAAGAAGGGATTATTTTCTTAGCAGTAGATCCGGAAATTTTACCGTCAACTCAAGCACCCATTACCTTTACAATCGTAGCGGAAGCAGAGGGCTTTACAAAACTCATTAAGGAATTTACTTTTACTGGTACAGGGAATCAATTTTACAGTCCTCGGTTTTTTAATATAGCTACTCCACCAACAGGGGTATCTGCTAATCAATTTAAATTATCAGCGAATGCAAACGGAGAAATAACAAAATCATATATACTAAAGCCCGAGCAGACAAATAAACAGGAGAATGCGCTTGTCTCAGTTCGGGAGGGAACCACTTTTTTGAATACACAAAAACAAGTAGTGACTGGGGAAATGGATTTTGTTATTCACCATTTTGATAATCGCTCCGGTATATCTTATCTTCCTGAAGGCGGTATAGCCAGAAATCCTGTTGATAAAAATAATATTAATTTACCTGACGCTTTTAACTTTTCACCAGTGGCAAGTTTTGCTGCCATAGAAATAAGTTCAAATAAGCAAGAAGTAGTAAGGTCTTTTTCTAAACCTATAGCAGTTACTTTTGAATTAAATCCGAATACGGTAAACCCTGATACAAAAGCTGCTATAAAAGTTGGAGACAGTGTCCCTTTAATTAGCTATAGTCCCTATACTGGCGTCTGGAAGGTGGAAGGGAATTCTACGATTGTAAAAAATACCAATACAGGAAAACTGGAGTGTACAGCTGAAATTAGCTATCCTGCCTATTGGATCAATGGTTGGCCTCGCTGGCTTTGTAAACAAGGCCCAGCATTTACTATTAAGAGTAATTTCAAAGATGTCGATCTCTCTTATTATTGTGTGTTGGTAAATGCAAAAACCGGAAATACGATTGCAAGCTATTATATCAATTTAAATAACAATGCTGTCTTCAGGCTGAGTAATATGCCTAAAGAAACGGAGGAGACCAGACTAAAATTATTTAATTTCAATAATATCTATGGTGGGGATCGGAATAAGTCAATCTTTGAATCAAGTAGTTTTAATATTTGTGAAAGCAAGAGTTTTAGTATAGATGTTACCGCATTGCCTGTACCACCAGCAATAGAGCTTGAATTTGATATTACCTGCCCTAGGGGCAAAAAATTGGATGAAGCTTCGATCCCTTCTCAGATGAAGACACAGTTCAGTGAGCCTGGTAAAAATCAGTGGATTAATATGCCGACCATTACCAGAAATGCGACAACAGCAAAAACCTATATGCTCAGAATCGGCCAGAAATATGATTTGAGAGCCAGCACTGATGGCGGGGTAAACTGGCCTTATAAACAAAATAATTATTTGATTGATAAAAAGAAGTGGGCCTTTGAAATCTTAGGAGATGAATTAGGTTATTGTAAATAGTGAAATTTCTATCAGTATATCTTATTTACTATGATTTAGTAACCTTTTGATAAGTAGAATTTTGTAAGTACATGTAATAAAGGGAATTCCCTTTACCAAATACCATGGTTTCAAATGTAAAAAAAATATATCATATAAGATTATTGACAGATTCTGTCTGTATCATTCTTTGTTTTGGGGCGGCCCAAATATTAAGTAGCCGGTCGTTTACCAATAGAGACTTTTTTCTGCTGTTTTTTTTGTTAATAGGGTGGTATTTTTCAAGTCGCTATACGGAACTATATGATGAATTCAGGACAGTGAAGTATATAGACGAATTTTTAGTGTTAATTCCTAATATTATTGTTCAAGGCGTAACACTTATGATTTACTTATTTCTGATCAATGATCGAGTATACGCCCGTAAACTGGTTTTTCTAGATATTTTATTAGTTCTGTTATTAATGACTTTGCAAAAATATCTGTTCAAAAAAATAAGCTTATTCATTTATGAAAAAGGTTATAAAATAAAGAATATTCTGATTGTAGGGACAGGGGAAAGTGCTGTGTCTTTCTATAAAATTTTCAGCGAATCTCCTCAGTTTGGGTACAAAGTAGCTGGCTTTATTGATGAACATAAACCAGAATTTCTCAATGGAAAGTATAGTGGTAATTTAGCCAGTCTTGAAGAAATTCTTAAGAAAAAATCCATCCATGAGGTTATTGTTGCTTTACCGACATTTAATAAATCCTATGTTGAAAAAATTATTCATATTACTGAAAAGGAAGGCGTGAAAACACGGATTATTCCTGAATATAGCCAGTATGGATTTAAACAATATAAACTGGAATTATTTGGAGGGAATCCAATCCTTACCTTGAGAAAAAACCCTTTAGAAGAATGGCACTTCCGGTTAATTAAAAGGTTATTCGATATTGTCTTTAGTCTGGTAGTAATTATCTTTATTTTCTCTTGGTTGATACCTGTCATAGCTATTCTCATCAAGTTAGACTCTAAAGGCCCCATTTTTTATTTACAGGAAAGATGGGGAAAAAATAACCAGAAAATTATTTGTTTTAAGTTTCGTTCCATGTACAGTGAAAGCTCTACCCGTAAAAAAGATGGTGGTTTCTGGCAAACTGAAAAAGATGATCCCAGAATAACTAAAGTGGGTAAGTTTTTACGAAGAACCAATTTAGATGAACTACCTCAATTTTTTAACGTATTACTGGGGGATATGTCAGTAGTGGGTCCAAGACCACATGCCGTGCAACATAATATTGAAAGTAAAGAGCAGATTGATAATTACTTATTAAGACACTGGGTAAAGCCAGGTATTACAGGATGGGCACAGGTAAATGGCTATCGTGGGGAAACAAAAGATATTGCCTTAATGAAAAAGCGGGTTGAATTTGATATCTGGTACATTGAACACTGGGACATCTGGCTTGATATAAAAATTATTACTGTAACTGTTTATAATATGATTAAAGGAGAAATGATGGCTTATTAGTATATTCCTTAAAGGGTCTCATTAAGAAAAGTTTTCTGTTTTAACAATTTCATTATTTTTGAGTCTTTTGCTAACTGTGCAAGAGAAGCAAGATGCCGTTCATGATGTAAGTCAGTTCCTACGAAATTTATTAAATCTGCTTCTAACAATTTAATAGCCACTTGCCTTACTTCTTTTCCATAGTAACCAGTAAGAGATAGTAAATTTAACTGTAGCAAACAGCCAGTATCGCTCAAATGAGCTATCTTGTTTAAATGACTCCACCAATAGCCATAACGTTCCGGATGAGCCATAATAGGCATATATCCTTGCGTTTTCAGTATAAAAATGATTTCATTAAGATTGGGTGGAGGAGCAATAAATGATATTTCAATCAACACATATTTTTTCTCACCAAAGCTTAAGATTTCTTTATTCTGGAGAATCTTCTCAAAATCTTCATCTAATAAATATTCTGCAGCCGCTTCTATACTTATAGAAATATTCCGTGATTGTAAAGCTTCCTGTACTTTTTTTAAACCCTGATGAATGATTTGTGGGGTATTAGGATATATACCCGCTTTTACATGAGGAGTAGTAATGAATTTTTTATAGCCCAATTTATTTAATTCCAGCATATATTGGATTGTATTTTCTATGTCTTGTGAACCATCATCAATGCCAGGGATTAAATGAGAATGAATATCTGTTTTTAAAAATGAAAATGCATCTGAAAGTGTTTTTCTCCCACTAAAAAAAGAAAACATGTAGGCTGAATTTTATATAATAAATAGAGTTACTAAAGTGACCAAGTGAACAAATAGTTGAGGGTATTTATTTTTCAACTAAAAATTGCCAATTATTTTAACAAATATACGATAATCTCTCTTTAAATAGTTCGTTTTTTATAAAAGAGTATCCTTCTGTCTTGTGCACATCAGCGTATGGTTATTCATCAAAAATATTTTTCAAAAGCGCATAAATTAAAACGAGTTACTAACAATTGTCAGTAACTCGTTAAAAAATGGTTGCCTCATTCAGGTTTTGATTTTGTTCAGGCTTGTTTATTTAAAAATCAAAGTAATGATTAATGCCGCCGTCGTAATAATACCTGTATAAATAGGTATTAATTGCAGATTCTGAACTCTTTGATCTGTGTAGGTAACTTTACCCTTATTGATATCGATATAAATAACATCGTTGTTTCGGATGTAATAATACGGAGAGTTGAAAAAATCTCTCTTAGTTAAATCAATTTTAACTACCTCACGTTTATCGCCAGTTGTACGAATTAATGTCACATTCTTCCGTAAACCATAGATAGTTAAATCGCCTGCCATGCCGATTGCCTCCGGCAAAGTAGTATGGTCATCCAATAAATTAAAAACTGATGGACGATTGACTTCTCCAATAATAGTAAATTTATGATTTAGAAATCGTACATTGACTGTTGGTTCTTTTAGAAAATTTAAAAGTTTGACTTTAATACTGTCTGCTGCTTGTTCCAAAGTCATCCCTTTTATTGAGATAGCTCCCACTAAAGGCATATCAATATTTCCCTTAGGACTTACTAAATAGCCCAAAGGTTGATTGCGCCCCATTCCACCACCTGTACCCCCCGGGAAACTGGTAGTTGTCAGAGGGTTAATATTGGGAAAGTTAAAAATAACATTTGATTCCTCACTTAAACTACTCACTGTAATAGCCAAAATATCATCTGGTTGAATAAACGTAACCTGTGGAGTAATTGAAGGGAGAGTTTGATAGGATAGTGAATCACCACTTTGAAAATAAGTAATATCTTTAGTCGTTACCCGAACGCAAGATGAGACGAAGAAAAAAGCACTACTTAAAAAAAGTAAAGTAACTAATACCCGCTTGAAAGACGACAGCCTATTATACAACATAAAATAAGAGATAAAGAATTAGTGAAAAGTTAATATTAGTATATAGATAATTAAGGTGTAAAGCCGTTAATTTTTTCTTATTGCGGATGATTACAAATTTAAAAGAAAGTTTCATAATTTTAGCAGTATGGGATACAATTTAACGAAGTATTTTTCTCTGTTCCATTTGATTTTTACAAGGTAGAGGGTAATAAAAGGGTAGATTTTATATCTTCTTAAGCTTTGCAAAAATCAGATATGTATGAAATAAGAAAAACAGTAAAACACACAGCATTTTTGTAGATTAAAAAGATAGTGATTGTTACATTTAACTGTGGCTTAATACTATCTTTGCTTAAAAATTGGCGAAGTTTTACTTTTATATTTTTTAAAATTCCTGCAATAGAATAGGAAATCGGTACCGAATGAATTCCATACCGATTTACAGAGTAAAACCTGCCATCTCTACTTATTCTAATATTTTAATAGAGCAAAATTTTGAGTAAATAATGGTTGTTGTCAAATGAAGGATTATTTACTATTACACTCATCAAATATAATAAAGAATCTCTGTTCATTGATTTGAGTAAATAGGCTCTCCTTTAATAGGGTAACGATTTGATTAGCAATATTTTAGCAAATAAATAAACCCCGAATATGCACGAACTTGACATATTTCGGGGTTTTTCGTATTTTTCTTCTGCTAAGAATTAAAAATACAGATGCAAGGTACATTATTTGATTTGGATTCTCCAAATTTTTCCAGATTGCACATTTTCAAGAATAAGACAGAATTAGGTGCGATTTATCAAACCATAGATTGGGTAGCTTTAGACAATCTTCTTCCAAAAAAGAAAACCAAAGTTGGTTCTCCTTCCATTTTACCACCACGAGGATATTTTGGTTTAATGTTTCTGAAGCATTATCTGAAACTGAGTGATGAAAAGCTATTAGAGCGATTAAATACTGACTGGGCTATACAAATGTTTTGTGGCATTCAATTGTGTGATAATCAAATGGTTCGGGATAATGCTTTTGTCTCTAATGCACGAACTTACCTGGCAAAGCATATTGATTTAGGCGTTTTACAACAAACCCTTATTGCAAATTGGAAGCAGGAAATACCTGATAAACAAGTAGTACTAATGGATGCTACCTGTTATGAGTCTTATATTCGCTTCCCTACAGATGTGAAATTACTTTGGGAATCTTGTCAATGGTTATGGGAAAAACAGATTCCCACCCTGTGTCAAACTTATCGAATCAAATTACCTCGCTCAAAGTTTAAAGACCAAAAGACTAAATATATCTCTTACAGCAAACTGCGAAAGAAAAGTTATAGAAAAACCAGAAGCAGGCAAAATGCTTTACTAAAATTGTTGGATAAAGGAATAGAAGCCTATCAAT
>NZ_SEWF01000039.1 GCF_004168285.1 Emticicia agri
TTGGTAAAATATATCTGGAGTGATGCTAATAGCCAACTTACCCACTTCATGCGATTATGGACAGTTCACTGGGACATAGATCTCTTCAAACGATGATGTTATAAGCATGAAATAAACTATTTTAAAACAATGACTATAAACAAACAGTACATAGGTATCGATGTGGGAAGCCATGAGTTAGTCATCGCTCAGGGCTTAAGTCAAGCTTCATCCAAATTCATCAAACTTCCTGTACAAACTATCGACAATACTATAGAAGCTATCAATCAGTGGATTGAGACACTTGGTGAAAATGTACATATTATTTTTGAACAAACTGGTACTTATAATCTTCCATTAAGCTATGCTTTAACGCTTCATGAGATTACTTTTAGTGTAATCACTCCAAGCCAAAGCAAAGGGTTTGTCAAAAGTATGAAAGTTACTCATCAGCATGATGGAGTGGATGCAGCCTTATTAAGCTTGTATGGAGCCAATTATCAACCTGCTCCCACCAGTATCGAAGATGAGCATTTGCATCATCTCAGACAAAAAAGGAAACATTTATCCACTTTAATGACTCAGAAACAAGCCTATGAGAATCAACTTCATGCCTTGTCTTTTGACCCAAGAGCTGACAAGTTAGTCATTGAAAGTTTAGAATTATTGCAAATGACCTTGCAAATACAAATCACTAAATTTAAAGAGGAACTCTTTACTTTAGATGATGACCAACATAAACACTTGTTTGGTTTAATCAAATCAGTAGTGGGTATCGGTGATGCCTCTGCCAATGCTTTGATTATCGCCAGTGATGGGTTTAAGAACTTTAGCAATGTCAAGCAAGTACTTAAGTTCTTAGGAATTGTTCCCATCGAAAAACACTCCTCCAAAAGTGTACACAAAAACTATGGGCTGGCTAAAACCGGACTGGGTTATGTCAGAGCGATTCTTTATATGGCTGCCCGAAGTGCTAAAAAATATAACCTGGCCTGTGTGGCTGTTTATCAAAGGCAAAGAGCCTTGGGTAAAGCTCACAAAGTCGCTATGATTGCCGTGATGAACAAATTAATCAGACAAGTTTTTGGGGTGGTTAAAAACCAAACCTTGTTCGTCAATGATTTTGAGTTTGCCAAATAATATTTCGACTTTTTATTGACTTTTAACACAGTTCATCACTCAATAAACTCAAGAAAAAGCCATTTCCCTTAAATGCAATACCTCTGTTGTTTTGTCACGAGTGGCTTTAGCTAATGCGGCATCTTTGGCTAATGACTGGCCATAGGATGGAATTAACCTTTTCAATTCTTTTTGCCATTTTTCAGTAGCTTCTAAACCGGGAAAACATTTCTTCATCAAATCAAGCATAATAGATACAGAAGTTGAAGCACCCGGTGAAGCGCCAAGTAAGGTGGCTAACGAACCATCCTGCGCATATACCACCTCTGTACCAAATTCTAAAATGCCGCCTTCTTTTTCGTCTTTTTTAATTACCTGCACCCGTTGCCCTGCGTCCATCAATTCCCAGTCTTCCATTTTTGCAGTAGGCATATACTCTAATAAAGCCTCCAGGCGGTCGTCGGGTGATTGTGTTACCTGTTCTATCAGGTATTTGGTTAGCGGAATATTATGCACGCCTGCCGAAATTAAAGGCCATATATTGCCCCACTTAATAGACTGTGGTAAATCCATATAAGAACCATGTTTCAGGAATTTGGTAGAAAAGCCTGCATAAGGGCCGAATAGTAGTGCTTTTTTGCCGTCAATGACACGGGTATCCAAATGAGGAACCGACATAGGCGGAGACCCTACACTCGCTTTTCCATATACCTTGGCGCAATGTTGTTCTATCAAATCAGGTTTGTTACAAACCAGCCATTTACCACTTATCGGGAAACCTCCATAACCTCTGCCTTCAGGAATATCCGATTTTTCGAGCAATGGCAATGAGCCACCCCCGGCACCGATAAATACAAATTTTGTGGTATAAGTATGAGTTTTTCCGGTATCTAAATTCTTTATTTCAAGTTTCCAATCGCCATTATCCAGACGTTCGATGTCCTCTACTTCATGGTGCAGGTGTAACTCAACCCCGTCGGCATTTTCCAGGTATGAAAACATAGAACGAGATAAAGCTCCGAAATTAACATCGGTGCCAATATCCATGCAAGTAGCAGCCAATGTGTCTTTTTTATCACGCCCTTCCATAATCAGAGGCATCCATTGGGCTATCTCGTCATAAGTATCAGCAAATTCCATATCACTGAATAAATGATGCTTCTTTAATGCCTCATAGCGTTTGCGCAGGTATTCGGTATTTTTATCGCCCCATACAAAACTCATGTGTGGAATCCGGCGAAGCACGTTTGTCGGCTCTTCTATAATACCCTCTTGCACTAAAGTTGACCAGAACTCTTTAGATACTTCAAATGAAGCAGCAATCTTCACCGCTTTGTCAATATTAATGCTCCCATCTTCCATTTCGGGGGTATAATTCAACTCACAGAAAGCTGAATGACCTGTTCCTGCATTATTCCATGCTTCCGACGATTCAGCCGTTACCCTGTCCATGCGTTCAAATATTTTTATCTGCCAGTCAGGTTCCAGTTTTTTCAGAAAAGTACCCAGCGTGGCACTCATAATACCCGCACCTATCAGTATTACATCATTGGTATTGTTACTCTCTTTCATGTTCCATGTTTTTGTTGTATGAAATAAACAAATGAGACATAGATGGGTATAATATGCCTTTTTATTGTTTCGTAAATGCCCCAAATAAGTTGCTCAATACTTGCACAGCATTGTTGATTACCTCTTCGTTTTCAACTGGAATCTTCAGATAAACCCTGCCTGATTCATCTTTTTGTGTAATACTATTGATTAATTCCTTAGTTGCCTCGGGGCTTTTTAAGGTTTTACCCAATTGTGCAAAAAAATTAATGCCATTCTGTAATAGTTCCTGCGCCGGGGCACTGGTACTTGCTCCATTGGTAGGTGTCTGACTAACTTCTTTTACATCATCATCACCCATAAAGGTAGTGGCACCTTCAGGTGTATCTACCAGAATTTCATCAGGTAATTCGTATTTAATGCTTTCTTCTTCGCTTTCAGGTGTTTCCTGTACTTCGGTTGTGGTTTCCTGCGGTACAAGATTTTCAACCGAATCCATGAATCGTTTAAACTGGTCTTCTCCTACAAAAATGGTATCCTCGCCTCCATCTAATACCCCTTTGGCCATCGCATCTTTAAACTGCAGCACCTCAAGCATGCGCTCTTCGATGGTGCCTGATGAGATAAGGTTAATGATAGAAACGTTTTTTTCTTGTCCTAACCGATAGATTCGGGCAATGCGCTGTTCCAAAACAGCCGGGTTCCAGGGAATATCTAAATTAATTAAT
Source organism: Emticicia agri (assembly GCF_004168285.1). Classification (GTDB taxonomy): domain Bacteria; phylum Bacteroidota; class Bacteroidia; order Cytophagales; family Spirosomataceae; genus Emticicia; species Emticicia agri. The sequence goes on from NZ_SEWF01000039.1 coordinate 3,378, forward strand.
AAGGATGCATTCTGTAAATTAAGTCCTACACCTCCTGCATCGGTCGAAAGAAATACTCGGCTTTCGGGAATATTCTGAAAATTTTCCAGTAAATCTTTTCTTTTGATACTCTCTACGCCACCATACAAATATTCAAATTTTATATGCCTTTTTTCCAACTCACGAGCCACCAACCTTGTCATACGTTCCCACTGACTGAATATGACAATTTTCTCGTCAGAGGTTTCAAAAACCTCATCTAAAATATTCATCACTTCATCAATTTTTGTATCATGACGGGTTTTCTGGTCAAGCACATAAGTACTATCAGATACCATACGCATCTGGCTCAAGGTCAGTACCAGACGCTTGCGGTCTGTTTCATTCAAAAAGCCAAATTTTCTCCACTTGTTTACTATTTTCGCTACATTGTCGCCAAACTCATTATGAAGTCTCATCTGTTGGGGTGTCATAGGCACAAACAGATTTTTATCCATTCTTTTAGGCAATTCTGACAGCACTTCTTTTTTAGTTCGTCGTATCAGTAGGTCATTCAGATTCTCAGCAATTTTATTCAGATTTTTATAACCGATTATCTGACCCGAATCATCAGCTATCTGGTGTTCATTCAGGAAGTGATACATAGGGCCTAAACGATACACATCAATAAACTGCATAATAGAATATAGTTCTTCGAGTTTATTTTCTAAAGGGGTGCCTGTCAGAACGATAGAATAAGGCGTTACAATTCGTTTAATTTGTTGCGCAACCTTGGTTTTCCAGTTTTTGATACGCTGGGCTTCGTCTAAAATAACCAGATCGGGCTCCATGCGGTTAAGCCAGTCTAAATCGTGTGTCATGGTATGATAACTCACCACCACATAAAAAGCATCACTTCGCCAATACCTGTCTTTTCGTTTTTGCAGACTTCCCTCCACTACATATACACTGCTGTCAGTAAACTTTTCAATTTCGGCTTTCCATTGGTATTTAAGCGAAGTAGGGCAGACAATCAGAACCCGATGGATACCCAGTTCTTTTTTGTATAATTCGGCTGTGGCAATAGCCTGCAGGGTTTTACCAAGCCCCATTTCATCAGCAATCAGGCTTTTTCCGGCCAATGCAGCAAAAAAAACACCTTTTCTTTGATAGGGAAACAGATTAGCTTTTATTAAATCGTCAAAGTATCTGTCATTTTCACCATCGGGCATAATCCGCCACAGATAATCTCTTCTACGAATCTTATCCCGTTCGGCTATCACTAAATCAAGCGCATCAGGGTAGCATCTGAAAGAATTGCTTAATGCGGCTGCTTTCTCTAAAAACAGTTCGAAAACAGCAAATGAAGCATCTTTCAAAGTACCATTGGCATCGAAATATGTTTGCGACAGTTCTTCAAACTCCTCTTTTTTAATAGAACCGATACGGATTTTTATTTCCCGCCCTTGTCTGTAATCTACGTAAACCGAAGTATAATGAGGATGAAACTCCTCTTTCATGGCTTTCTTAAAACCTTTCAGCTGGCTCAGATAGTGCATTACGGCACTAATATGCTTGCATACACCTAAACGATTGGTTTTAAAATCGAAACATTCGCAGAAATTCTGACTATCGTCGGCACTTCTAATAGCTACTTTATAAGTATTATTAGTCTGAGTATTAGTTACCTGAAAATCGGAGTAAAATTCTTGTGTACCAAGGTTTAAAATTCTGAACTCATGTTCATTGTCTTCACCAAATTGCTTGCGTAATGCTACCTGCCATTGGTCGAGCGTAAGATTTTCGGGTTTACGATAATAAGATATTTTCTTAGGACTTTCTACCTTAGTTTTCTTTGTAGTTTTGCTTTTGGAAGGTTTCTTAATTGCCATTTTTAAAGAAAGTGTCTAAAAAGTCCCCGAAGTTACAATTTTTTCATGACTGGAAAATTTCTAACACTATTATAATCAAAATTGTTTGGAGAAAATCACCTTGAAACAGCAGCTTTACTGGCCCGAATCATATCTACCGTAAAATCTATGACACTGGTATTATTTTTTAATAACTCTTCGTAATTACGGTTTACTTCATAATCTAAGTCAAGAAAAAATCCTTTGTTTTTCTGATTAGGCAGGCGATGTGTGATTTTATAAAGCGGCGTATGAATCACATATTTTGTATGAGGCAACTTGAAATTCTCCCATGAACCGGCAAAGCTGCCCCAACTGGCACCGCCTACAGTCTGCCCGATAAATGCTTGCCCAATGCCCATATCTTTGGCTAAATTGAGTGTAAAAGTGGTAGCCGAATAGCAACCCGGGTCGGTCAGGAAATAGGTTTTGCCTTTATAAGCAAGGTCTTTTATCGGTTTATTATTATCATTCTGTTTGTTAACCCGATACATAAAATCTCCTTTTCTTTTGGGGAAACCCATCCAGAACACAAGCGGAGGGCTAATGTAATAAGGTTTTGCAATGGTAAAATAGGCTGATTTTTTAAAAGCAATCGTATCAATGATAGTAAAAGGAGTAGGAGACAGATACTTCATCAGTCGGGATATATTCGGAATATACCCCCCACCATTTGCCCTGAAATCAACAATCAGGTGTTCTATGCCTTTTTCCTTGATTCTTTTAAAACTATTCCGCAGACCTCTTTTAAATTTTTTTTGCCTAAAGTCCATAAACTTACCAGTCATGCTGAATGAAGTAATATCAAGTACTGCAATATGGTTAAGGCTATCTACAATTTTTACGGCAAGGTTAGGCCTTTTAAATGTTTTGTAACGCATATCAGAGATTTTATTGATTTCTCCGTTGGTGAGGCAAGCCAGTTTTTTTCTGAAAATTGTATTATTGAATGGTAGCCGATAATTGATGGTTACCGAGTCAATTTCGCCATATTGTCTTAAATAAAAGCTGGAAAACAAGGCAGTTGCATAATATTCTTTTGTTTCCTCATTATCATTATCGCTCGATACAAAAGTTTTCAGCTTGTTTATGAGATTTTCAACCGGTTCATTATTTATCCTGATAACTTCTGAGCCTCTCACAATGGTAGAGTCTCTGGAGGCATTTATGCTGAGGTAATATTTATCATTAATTCTGCGCAGAAAAAAAGGTACATATTTTACTTTCTTTGCATGAAAGCGTTTCGAGTCAAATCGTATATTGGTATGCCCGTCTTCTACGGCTGTTACCAATTGTGCCAGTACTCTGTATGCTTCAAGATAGGTAAGGGGTTGGGTGAGGCTATTGTAAAGCGAATCGTAGATCTGATTATACTCTTTTTTGCTTTTGTAATAATACATACCGGGATGTAGCTTCTCAAATTTCCGTTTCAGTACTGCCATGTCTTCCCTTACTTCTTCTACCGAAAATGTTTGTTTCTGGGCATAGCTACTGAGGGAAAAAATAGAGAATAGTATAACGAGCAGTTTTTTCATTAAGCACTTTGAAAGGTTTTGTTAAAATCAGGAGGTTTCTGCCTCATGATTATCGACTCAATAAATTAAGAAGAAAAGATAGACTTTTATTGTCTATCGTACCTATGCAATTAACGAAAAAAAGTAGATTATCTGATTTTAATGTTTTTCTTAATCAGGTCTAAAGTAAATTTCAGAACAGTATCTTCGTTGTTAAGAAAATCATCAAGATTGGCACTTACTTCAAAGTCAGGTTGTAAAATAGGTTTATTGTATTTTTTGGCATCAACATTATACAATATCCGGCCCAATGGCAACGAGATTTCTAAAGAAGTATTAGGCAACTGAATGGTTGAAAACTGAGCAGCCGAACAACCGTCGTAAGCCCCGCCACAACTCATGCCTACATAAGTACCCACACCCATATTATGCAGTTTAGAAACCAGCAAAGCCGCTGCCGAGAAAGTACCGCCATTCATTAATACATATACATTCTTATTAAACCTGAATTCGTCGTGCGGGCGTTGCTTCTGTACATATTTACTTTCCAGGAAGCCATCCTGATTTCTGACCGAAAACTCTGTATTGAGTCTTGATGCCGCCTCTCTGGCATAACCGCCATTGTATTTTTTATAGTCCTGTTTCAGTCTCTGCAAACTCTCATCACGAAAGCCCAGGCTATAAGCATCAAATGGCTGATTGGTGAAGTACCGAAGCAAGAAGATAGAATATTCTAACAAACCGCCCGAATTACCTCTTAGGTCAAGAATCAGGTTTTCTATTTTATTCTCCTGTAATTTTCTGAAAATCTTTTTGGTTTCGCCTTCAAAATTTCCTCGGCTCATCGTACTGAAATCATACATAAAAGAGCGCACATCAACCATCGCTACCTTTTTTGTAGAGTCAATTACTCTGTAAGAAACCATACCCGTAGTATCTTCGTCTACATCGGGGTAGCGTGTTTCCAGCATTTTCTCCATAAAATAGGTGTCTTTGGCTTCTATTTTAGTAGTTTTAGCTTTTTCCTGCCCTTGTTTGCGGTAGCTGATGGTAAAAGTTTCCTGCTCGCCTTTCCATAAATAATACAATTTCCGGAATTCACGAATAGCGTAATATTTACGAGCTGTAGGATTAATGCCATCGCCGTTGTAATAAGATTTTTTCTCTAAGTTTTCTATTATCTTTTTAACAGGCTGCCCATCAATTTCGGTTATTTCTGTACCACGGGTAATTTTTTTATCAGCAGAATAATTTCTTGACACCAGCAACTGGTCGTTAATTAAACGGACACTGAAAGGAAAGTATTTGGGTCTTTCAGAAGACGAAGTACTCTTAGCCAGCAGACGGCGGTCAAGCATCATGTGGGTATGCCCGCAGCCAATGGCTTGCACCATAGGCAAAAGTGCAAAATAGGCTTCACGCAGGGTCATTCTTCCTTTAATCGTTCCGGCAACAGAATCATGCAAAGCCTGGTATTTATCTTTAGAAATGTATTTGTAGGGGTCGGGATGATATTTCTCTATTTCGTTCTTGAGAGCAGTCAAATCTTCTTTAATCTGCTCGCCCGAATAAGATTGTGCAAAAGCAAATAAACTACTGAAAAGGAGTAAGTGTGTCAGGATATAAGTAAAAGTTCTTTTCATCGCAGGCTAATTTTCTTTCTCAAATCTAATAAAAAATCTGATTTTTTCAAGCATTTGCCCGTTCAACAACCTATAGTTTTATCAAATCGGGCAGATGTTATATTATAATGGAATTTTTGGCAAAATATTATATAATTATTCCACTATTTCTCTGATAGAAATTCATAGCAAAATTTGTGCTGAAATATTATCATAAACCTGTTTTTTTATCATGTAGTAAAATGGGTAAATAACAAATTCCGACAATGGGTCTTAGGCAGTCTGCTGATTTTTTATTAATTTTGCAGCTTAATAAAATCGTTCTTTGAACGCCCATGCTTAACAGACGCCTCATACGGATTCGTGCGATGCAAGCCTTGTATGCTTATAAACAAGCTGAGGGTGCGAATTTCCAGTTATCATTAGACCTCATTGCAGATGATTTTGCTCCAGATTTGAATTCAATGGAATTTCAGGATCGTGAGAAATTAGAGGGATACAAAAAATTAGGACAACAGTTGCTTCAGGAAGCGTTTTCCCGTCAGCAGGAAGATGATTTCAGTGCCCCGCAGGAAGTGAAAATGTCGGTAGAAAAGGCCAAGGATTTTTTTCTGCTTAAAAACAAAAAAGACATTGAACACTATGCCGGTAGAATGATATTAGAGGCTGAAAGGGTCTATGATTTTTACTTACAGATTTTATTGCTCTTTATTGAACTGGCTGATCGTGCCGGAGCTGATGAAAGAGATACTGCTCAATCGAAACTATCTGATAATCAGATTATTAAAAAACTTCGTCAGGAAAGACTTCTCGAAACACAAGCTATTCGTCGTAATGTCAACTGGAGTACCGAACAGGTGCTCATTGCCAAGCTATACCGTGAGGTATTGCGCAACAATGCACATTATATCGAGTACTGCGCCAAGAGAAATCATACTTTAGAAGAAGACTTCTCGTTTTTGAAATACTTACTTAAAAATGTGATTCTGAAAAATGAACTGACATGGGAGTATTTTGAAAAACAGGATTTGTACTGGATTGACGATATTGAAACTTTGCGTGCCGCCATTACGCACACATTTCAGTCATTTGTAGAAGATAATAAATTTAAAATTGCCCTTTTAGATGAAGAATGGGAGGAAAGAAAAGATTTTTTACAAACTTTGTATCGTAAAAGTATTGTAGAAGAAAAAGAACTCGAAGAAATACTGATTCCGAAGTTGAAAAACTGGGAAATTGAACGGATTTCAGAAACAGACCAGATTCTGTTGAAAATGGCTCTGGTTGAAATGCTGAATTATCCGAGTATTCCTATTAAGGTTACGATCAACGAAGTTATTGAAATAGCAAAAGATTACAGTACTCCGAAAAGTGGTCAGTTTGTGAATGGTATCCTGGATAGTCTTTCAAAAGAACTGAAAGAGGCAGGTAAGATTCGCAAAAGCGGAAGGGGAATGTTAGACAATAAGTGAGAACATGTTTAAAATTTGTTGTTCGACCTTCAAAGCTATCTTTTTGAGCCATACTGCGTTGTATTTTTTCGATGTAGCTGCCTGCTACATCTGCAAAATACGCCCGCGCGGCGTCCGCTTGTTTGACTCAAAAATCTTTGCTTTTCGGTCAGAAAAACAAAATTCAAACATGTTCTAAATTGAATATTCCGATGCTAAGCATTTAATTTGAGGTCGGAAACAGAATTAAATTATTATCCATTATTAACTATCCCATTGGGGACAAGGGTATTATGAGCAATTCATCAAGAACATTTATTTCATTTTTAGTAGGTGTGGCAACAGGAGCCGCTTTAGGTGTTTTATATGCACCTGATAAGGGAGAAATCACCCGAGATAAGCTGTCGTACCGTTTGTCGAGATACCGTGAGCAATTACAGAAATTTATCAATGATCTGGTTGAAAGAGGTGATGAAGTAGCGATGGAAGTAGTAGGCGGCGATAGCTCTGCCAAAGCTGAAGGACAAAAAGTAGTAAGCGAAGCCCGTCAGAAAGCCGAAAAATTGTTGGAAGATGTAGAGTCTTTAATGAATCAGATAAAATCAAAAAATTAATCGCTACAAGAAGTTTAATTATAAAATAATGAAAAAAATACTTTTGGGCCTGTTTACTGTCGTAATTTTGGGAGGTCTGAATTTTTCGTGTAACCTTGTTGATTCAAAATCAAATATGAGTAGTGCCGACTCACTGGCTGTTGTTGAGAATGCACCTAAGATTGAGTTTGCACAAGAAAGTTTTGATTTTGGCACCCTGAAAGAAGGTGATATAAAAGAACACGAATTTATATTTACAAATACAGGCAAGAGTCCTTTGCAGATTCTGAGGGTAGAGGTACAATGCGGTTGTACTGTTGCTTCAAAACCTGAAACTCCGGTTGGTGTAGGGCAGAAAGACAAGATTGTTGTGCGTTTTAATAGCTTAGGCAAAGTAGGGGTAAACAAAAAATTTGTAACCATCTACTCTAATGCTATTCCACCACAGACGGTGCTGTCATTTACAGCCGAGGTATTGTCTAAACAAACAGGCGACTCTACACAGGCATTGTTGGACAAAGCAAAAAAAGTAATGAAATAACCCCCACTAATAAAGATAAAACAATTTAAAATGGTACTCTTACAAGCACAAGGCGGAAACGGAATGTTTTCGATAATAATGATGGTTGGTATGATTGCGGTATTCTATTTTTTTATGATACGTCCGCAACAGAAAAAATCACAAGACCAGAAAAAGATGGTAGAAGAACTGAAAGAAGGCGATGAAATAGTAACATTCGGCGGGCTACATGGCAAGATAGTTTCAAAAGATGAAACAACTGTAACGATTTCGGCAGGTGGTGGGGCAAGATTAACTTTTGAAAAAACATCAATTGCAAGAAAGAAATAAGTAGCTATTAATAGCTGGATATCCTTGCAAGCGCATTAAATTGTATGAATTTTAAAACATTAATCTTGTGTTTTTTAGCTGCCGCTATATTCTGGCTGCTAAACGCCCTGAATAAATCGGGCTATACAACCAAGATAAATTATCCTTTAGAGATAATATACGACGATTCACGCTATATTCCGGTTACACCTTTGCCTAAAACAATCAAGGTGAGTTTGTCGAGTACGGGTTGGAATTTATTAAAAGATAATTTTTCTTTCCATGTTTCTCCGGTATTGTATGAAATTGCAAATCCGGAAAAGGAAGGACAACTGAATACAACTGTTTTAACCGAAAAACTGCTGGCAAAGCTGAAAAACTCTAAAATAAATTATATCGTTACCGATACCTTTGCCCTGAATTTTGAAAGAAAATATTCAAAGAAGGTAGTACTGAAAATAGATAGTATAGGAGTAGATTTAGAGAAAAATTTTGTGATAGCCAGCCTGATAAATATAACTCCGGCTGAGATAATTATAGAAGGTCCTGCATCGGCACTGAAAGCGTATCAGGATACATTTTATCTGAAAGTGCCTGCAAAAAATCTGGCTATCAATTTTGATGATAAAATAAGTATTCCTTTGCCCAAAAATCCTTTGGTGAAAATCAGTGCAGAACAGGCTACAGTAAGTTTTGAGGTAGCTGAATTATTGAAATAAAAGATTTTCGGAAACCACATTTGTAATAGCTGTAATTTTCTGTCATTTTAATAATGATATGATTATAAAGCCAATCATCTCATTACCAAACTTCATTCAAATTCATTGACCGATGCCATCAGAAACCGCTCGTCGTTCGCAGGCCACGCCTCTCAAAGATGCCATCGAAGCATTTCTGAAGACTTTTAATCTAAAGTCGAAGTTCAATGAAACCTATCTGGAAACTTTTTGGGAGCGAATGATGGGCAAAATTATTGCTTCCCGAACCAAAGAAATCTACGTTAAAAATCGCATTCTATACTTGCGTATTGACTCTTCTCCTTTACGTCAGGAACTGTTTATGGCAAAAACCAAACTCATAGATCTGGTGAATAAAGATGTGGGCGAATCGGTGATTGATGATGTTATTTTTTTATAGACTCTCGCTAAACCTTTTATAGGTACTTATTTGTTAATTTGCTACAAACAATTAACAATTACCCTAAAAAATGTTCAGAATACTATGAGCAAGAAAAACCTACTTGTCGAAAATGAGCGTAATCGTCAGGATTTAGGATTTGGTACCAAATTAACCGACCGACGCAAAAGACTTCTGAAACAAGACGGGCAGTTCAATGTCAAGCGTAAAGGGCAATCATTCGAAGCCTGGTTAAATATCTATAATCGGTTTATCATAATGCCCTGGAAAATTTTTTTCCTTATAGTATTATTAGTTTATCTCCTTCTCAATTTTATTTTTGCCATTACGTATTATTTGATAGGCGTAGAACACCTGATTGGTGTGAATATGACAAGCACACACTCACAATTCTGGGATGCTTTCTTTTTTAGTGCCCAATCACTTACCACAGTAGGTTATGGTCGTATCTCACCCGATGGTTTTGCAGCCAGTTGGGTATCAAGTATTGAATCATTGGTGGGACTTATGATGTTTGCGATCGTTACCGGCTTATTATATGGCCGTTTTTCACGACCGAATCCTCGTATTTTATTTAGTGATAACGCGCTGATTGCACCGTACCTGAATATCAACGCACTCATGTTCAGAATGGTCAATGAAAGAAGTAACCAATTGATTAATATGGAAGTAAGTCTGGTTTTTTCAAAGATTGAAGAAAGAAATGGCTTGCCAACCAGAAGATATTACGGCTTGTCTCTCGAAAGAGCAAAAGTCAATTTTTTTCCGACCGACTGGACAATTGTTCATCCATTGACAGAAGATAGTCCTTTGTATAATGAAACACCTGAATCATTAGCAGCCAGTGATGCAGAATTTATGATAGCTATTCAAGGCGTTGATGATACCTTTGCAGATGCTATTCATGTTCGGCACTCCTATAAGGCTGAAGAGCTTGTCTGGGGTGCAAAATTCACACCGATGGTTGAGGAAGACGGAGAGGAAATTTATATATTAGATTTAAAAAAAGTAGGTAATTATAGACCTGCCAACCTGAATTATTAAATAAACAATCAGCATTGAAATCATTAATTGCTCCGCCAAAATTACAGGAAGGCGACAAAGTAGCCATAGTGGCTATGGCCAGTAAACTGAACCCTGATGATATTCAACCTGCTATACAGTTGATGAGAAAAAATTGGGGAGTAGAGGTGATAGTTGGTGAATCAGTCAGTGCCAGTTATTATGGTTTTGCAGGAACTGACGAGGTACGTACCCGAGATTTTCAGCAGATGCTTGATGATACCTCTGTCAAAGCAATTTTTTCAGCACGTGGCGGCTACGGAAGTTCACGCATAATTGACCGGATAGATTTTACAACTTTCCAACAACATCCTAAATGGATTATCGGTTTCTCTGATATTACGGCTGTACATAGTCATGTTCAATCGTTAGGCTTTCAGAGCCTGCATGCACCTATGCCAAAGACTTTTATGAAAGATGATTATTCGCTCAGGACCATCGAGCCTTTTTTGTTTGGTACAGGCATGAGTTATGAAATAAAACCGGATAAATCAGATAGAAGTGGTTGGGCAGAAGGACAGATAACCGGAGGGAATTTGTGTTTATTGGCTCATTTGGTGGGTTCTCCGTCGGATATTAGTTGGGATGGGAAAATCCTGTTTATGGAAGATATAAGCGAATATTTATATAATATCGACCGAATGATGATTCAGTTGAAAAGAGCAGGAAAACTGAAAAACCTGAATGGATTAATAGTAGGTTCGTTTACTGATAGCAAAGAGAATGACGAGCCTTTTGGAAAAACAGCCTACGAAATTGTTGCTGAACATGTAGCCGAATATAACTATCCGGTATGCTATGGGTTCCCGACAGGACATGACAGAGCCAACTGGGCAATTCCTTGTGGAAGAATAGCAAGTTTAGAGGTAAATCCTTTGAAAACTGTGCTGACATTTCAAAAAATAATCAGTTAAATTAGCTATCTTGTACACAATAACCTATAACACAAAGCACATGGAAATATTCTCTAAAGTTCTGGTTAGTGTAGTAGCCCTTGAGCATCTCTATATTTTGTATCTTGAAATGTTTGCCTGGACAACCAAAGCTCCTAAGGTATTCAAAAATTTCCCAAAAGATTTGTTTCCCAAAACAGTTGCTTTAGCAGCCAATCAGGGTCTATATAATGGGTTCTTATCGGCAGGTTTACTATGGTCTTTGTTTATTACAGATGCTGTATGGAGTAAAAATATTGCCTGCTTTTTCTTAGGTTGCGTAATAGTAGCAGGTGTTTACGGAGCTATTTCGGCAAGCAAAAGAATATTTGTAGTACAGGCAGTACCCGCTATTTTAGCTTTATTGGTTACTTTATTAGTATAGCAGAACAGATAGTAACAGTGAAACCCCGTGATAAACTCGGGTACGTAGTGGCCGAAAAGTCATCACTAATAGATTCATATAACAAAACTGTTCTCCGGTTAAAATTTATACTATTCTGCAAAATACCTTACACATAATTTTCTATCTTTGCCTAACAGTATGCTTGCATACTTTATTCAATAATGCCTACAAAAGAAAAAATAGAAAATGCCATTGCTTTTTTATGGGATGATTTGTGCAAACTACAAGACCCGTTCTATATTATTGGCAGTTCAGCTTTGGTTTTAGCAGGGATTCCTTTAGAAGCAACAGATGATATTGATTTACTGACATCACATCGTGATGCTGACTTTTTAAAAGAGCACTGGCAACTCCATAAGGTAGAAGCATACACACCTAAAGATTCGGATAAGTTTCGTTCTAATTTCGGGAGATTCCGGTGGAATATAGTACTGGTAGAAGTAATGGGTGATTTAGAGGTATTTCATAAAGGAGAATGGCAAAAACTACAGATTGAAGAATATTTTGAGGTAGAAATAAATCAGTCATCTGCAAGAGTACCTGTTTTGAAAGAACAAGAAAGGATATTCAGGCTTTTTGGACGAGCAAAAGATTTAGCAAAAGCAGATTTAATTACAAAGCATATAATTCAACCCTAAAAATGGAAATTAATTACAAAATTGAAAACAATGTGGCGATTATCAGTTGGAACATGACCACCTCGCCCATGAATGTATTGAATGATATTTCTATTCCTGAATTTGAATCACACCTGCAGAGTGCCTACGCCAATCCGGAGGTAAAAGGAATTATAATTACCTCTGAAAAAAATGAATTTATTGCAGGGGCAGATGTGAAAATGCTTTTAAAAAACAACGATAAAGACCCCGCTGAAACCTATAAATTTTCACTTGAGTTTAATAATATTTTCCGCAGGCTCGAAACCTGTGGCAAGCCTGTAGTAGCAGCGATGAATGGCACTGCTTTGGGTGGAGGTTATGAGGTATGTCTTTCGTGCCATTACCGCATTGCTTTGAATAATCCGAAAGCACAAATTGGTTTACCGGAAGTACAATTAGGCTTATTGCCGGGTGGGGGTGGTACCCAACGCCTGCCACGTATTATAGGCATAGAGCAAGCCCTGATGCTGATGGTAGAGGGTAAACGTGTAAGCCCGAAAGAAGCACATACACTTGGCATGGTAAACGATTTAGCTGACAGCAGAGAAGAATTGATGGAAAAAGCCATGAAATGGATATTGGCTAACCCGAATGCGATACAACCCTGGGACGAGATTGATAAGAAAACCGGAGCAGTAAAAGCACGTGAAAACTATAAAGTACCCGGTGGTAATGTGCAGTCGCCAACAGGTGCACGTGCTTTTGCAGGTGGTACAGCCATGATTATGGATAAAACCAAAGGTAATTATCCGGCACCTATTGAAATTTTGTCGTGTGTGTATGAAGGCTTGCAGGTAAACATGGATAGGGCGATAGCTGTTGAAGTAAGGCACTTTGTAAAAGTAGCTACCTCAAAAGAAGCCAAAAACCTGATAGGCGTGATGTTTCTGGGCAAGAATGAAGCAGACAAGGGGGCAAGTCGTCCGAAAGATGTACCTAAAACTGAAGTAAAGAAATTAGGTATTTTAGGAGCCGGATTCATGGGTTCGGGTATTGCTTATGTATCGGCTATGGCAGGGATTAAGGTGATATTGAAAGATGTGAGTCTTGAGGGTGCTGAAAAAGGGAAAGATTATTCGAGGACATTGATAAAAAAAGGGATAGAGAAAGGAAAAACAACTGCTGAAAAAGGAGAACAATTATTGAGTTTGATTCACCCAACCGATAAGGCAGAAGATTTAAAAGGCTGTGATTTGATTATTGAAGCAGTTTTTGAAAACCGTGAACTGAAAGCAACCGTTACCAAAGAAGCCGAACTCATGTTGGTAGAGGGTGGCGTATTTGGTTCTAATACCTCTACACTTCCAATCTCAGGTCTGGCAAAAGCGTCGGCAAACCCCAAAAACTTTATTGGGATTCATTTCTTTTCGCCTGTGGATAAAATGATGCTGGTGGAATTGATTCGTGGCAAAGAAACTTCTGACTACGCTGTTGCGATGGCCGTAGATTATGTGAAGAAAATCAGAAAAACACCTATTGTTGTCAACGATTCAAGAGGGTTTTATACTTCCCGTTGTTTTGGTACTTATACATCAGAAGGGATTGCTCTTTTGAAAGATGGTGTTGACCCGATACTGATTGAAAATGCAGGCAAAAACGCAGGTATGCCTGTGGGTGCGCTGGCTGTATCAGACGAAGTGGCCTTAGATTTAGCTCTGAAAATATCTAAACAAGCCATTAATGATGGGGTTTTAGAAGAAGATGATGCGACGTATCAGGTAACGAGAATGATGGTAGAAGATTTGGATAGATTAGGTAAAAAGAACAAAAAAGGCTTTTATGAATACCCTGCCGATGGTAAAAAATACCTTTGGGAAGGGCTTGCCAAACATTTTCCGGTGGCAGAAAACCAACCGGATATTGCCGAAGTAAAGAAACGTTTATTGTATCGTCAGGTAGTGGAGGCTATCCGTTGTATGGATGAGGGTGTACTGATTACTAAGTTAGATGCCAATATCGGTTCTATACTGGCCTGGGGTTTTCCGGCTTATGCAGGAGGCACACTTAATTTTCCTGATTTTGTAGGAAAAGATGTATTCCTGAAAGAAGCTGACCGATTGGCTGATACCTACGGAGAGCGTTTCAGGCTGACAGCCCAACAAAAAGAATTAGTAAAAACATTATAATTTCGTGCCTTAATAGGACGAATAACAAGAGAAAAATGGCTGAAAAGAGGTGGTCATACAAACCTGTTCCTGACCGTGAGATAGTTAATTCATTAGCTAAAGAGTTGAGTGTAGAAGATACCCTTGCAAGTATGCTGGTACAAAGAGGTATCTATGATTTTGAACAGGCAAAAAATTTCTTTCGTCCGCAATTACAACACCTGCACGACCCATTTCTGATGGCTGATATGGCTAAGGCTGTTGAACGCTTGAATGAAGCTATCAGTCAGAATCAGAAAATCTTGATTTATGGTGATTATGATGTAGATGGTACTACGGCAGTAGCTTTATTGTATGGGTTTTTATCGACTTTTTATACGAATCTTGAATATTATAACCCCGACCGTTATACAGAGGGCTATGGTGTTTCGTTGCAGGGCATTGAATGGGCTGCCGAACAAGGCGTATCGTTGATTATTTGTTTAGATTGCGGTATTAAAGCACAGGATAAAGTAAAAATAGCCAAAGAGCAGTATCAGATTGACTTTATTGTGTGCGACCACCATGAGCCTGACGACCATCTGCCCGAAGCAATAGCTGTACTCGACCCTAAGCGTAAAGACTGTGCGTATCCTTATAAAGAACTGACAGGTAATGGGGTAGGATTTAAACTTCTGCAAGCGTATTGTTTAAAAAATAGTATTCCCTTAGAAAAACTCTATGAATTTATTGACCTGTGTGTAGTAAGTATTGCTGCTGATATTGTGCCTATTACCGGCGAAAACAGAGTGCTGGCTTATTATGGTTTAAAAAAACTCAATGAAAATCCACGAATCGGATTAAAGGCACTGAAAGAGGTAGCAGGTTTTACAAGCAATATGACTATTGAGAATGTAGTATTTATTTTAGGGCCACGTATCAATGCTGCCGGACGTATCAAACACGCTAAAGCTGCTGTAAAACTGCTGTTGTCTGATAATTTCGATGAAGCCTTAGCCTTTGCCCATGAAATTCAGAAGCACAATGTAGAACGCCGTGGACACGATACCCGTATGACAGAAGAGGCACTGTCTATGATAGAAAAAGATGACTGGTTAGTAAACAATGCCAAGAGTACAGTACTTTACAGAGAAGACTGGCATAAAGGGGTAATAGGCATAGTAGCCAGCAGATGTATTGAGAAGTATCATCGCCCAACCATTATTTTTACCAAAACAAAGGAAACAATGGCCGCAGGCTCAGCAAGGTCTGTATCAGGCTTTGATTTATATGCTGCCATTGAAGAATGCTCACATCTGTTAGAACAATTCGGTGGACATAAGCACGCAGCAGGTATGACGCTTACTATAGATAATATCCGGCCGTTTCAACAGGAATTTGATAGAATCGTATCAAAGTATATTACAGAAGAGCAATTAATACCCGTAATTAGTATAGATTTAAAAGTCAGGCTGGCTGATATAACTCCTAAGTTCTTCCGTATTATCAACCAGATGGCACCTTTCGGGCCTGAAAATATGCAACCTGTTTTTGTTACAGAAAATCTTACCCTGAAATATACGCCAAGAGTCATGAAAGAAAAGCACCTGAAACTTGAGCTTTTTGAGGAACAAACAGGCGCAGTTTTTACGGCAGTAGGCTTCGGTATGGTAGAAGAACATTATCGTAAACTCGTAGAACAGAAATATTTCAGAGTTGCCTATCAGCTTGAAGAAAATACGTTTAATAATAAAACTACATTGCAATTGATGCTGAAAGATATTAAGTATTAGTAGGGCATATCACGATTGTTTTTGTTCCTAAAAGAGCAAAATATACTCATCTAATCTAACCCAAATAAATAATGTCGATACCCTATAAATATACAAATCGCAAAGATGAAGACCACTATTTCAGGGCAGTAGAAACTGCCAAAGGGAAAGTGAGGTATTATATTGTAAAGAATA
Organism: Emticicia agri; assembly: GCF_004168285.1. Classification (GTDB taxonomy): domain Bacteria; phylum Bacteroidota; class Bacteroidia; order Cytophagales; family Spirosomataceae; genus Emticicia; species Emticicia agri. Next base: position 19,502 of record NZ_SEWF01000039.1, read on the forward strand.
AAATAGGCTATACTGACCTGATTGAAGAAGTACCCAATGGTTTTGAAGTAGTAGAGTTGCCTGAAGAGGGGAGAGTAATTATCAGAAAGAAAATCCCTAAAAAAATTACAGAGGAAGAAAGATTAATAGTTGAAGATGCCGTAAGAGAACTATCTGCTTTTAATGATTTTATTATTTTCGTTAATGGTAATCAGCTAACTGTCTTTCATTCACAGTTTAATTCATTGGCGGGACAAGAAGAAAACCTTACTGCCGAAGAAGCAGACGAAATGTACTATGGTGAGACAAAAAAATGGAAGAGATATTTTGAAGGTATGTTCTTTACTCTTATTGATGAAAGGAAACGTATTTTTTCTGTAAAAAGACCAGTATTTACCAATTGGTTTAGTAGAGGAACCGGTATATTGGAAAAATCAGATGATTTGATGTATCTGGCAGATAAGTACTGCCAACATTTAGGCAAGGATACTTTTTTTGATTTGATTCCTCTTGAATGGATAGAGGAAGATGATGATTAAGCTTAATATTTTGCATTTTTACGAAGTACAGAAAACTATGCTTAATTTTCTTCGAGAATTAAGTATGCCACGCCCTTTTTAATGAGAGTATAGGCGTGGCATGCGGGCCTAAATCTTTTCAAAATTCTTAATCCCTGTCAGCACTCTTTCGGCCTGTTGTATATGCCTTTCATCATGGGCAATCATAAACTGAAATACATCGCCTAATTTTAATCTTACCCATTTAGCTATAGAAATCGGGACACGTATTTTATCTAAGTCAATAGTCCGTGCCTGTTTTAAGTAGCTTAATAAGGTTTCTTGTTGCTCAATAAACGTTGCCAATACCTGATGGGCATTAAGGTTGGCCGACGGAATATGGTTTTTAAAAGCCTTGTATTTTTTTGTATTGGAAGGTAGCATCATTCTGGTAAAATAGCTTCCCAGCCATGAGCCTTTAAAAACGTTAGTCAAAGAGTGCTCAGTATTTTTATTTAAGGCATTTTTGATTTGTGGCAGATAATAGCACCCGTAACTATTAAGATGCTCAAAGCATTGGGCAATACTCCAGCTACCATTGTCCGGTATTTGTAGTAAAGTCGTCTCGTTCAGATTCTGAAATATATGTATGACTTTCTGTAAGTGCTTTTCGACTTCATTTTCCAGACATTCTATCAGTTGTATTTTATCAATTTTGCTCATGTGATTATCCAGTAAAGATTATGCTACAAAATTGGAGACCCTGACCGACAAAAATCTTGGTATTTACCAAGATTACCTGAATGACCTTAAATTTTTATCTTATTGATGAACTTGCTGAAATTGGTTGCATCAATACCCAGATAATTAGCCAGATATTTATGCGGTACTAATTGCAGAATATGAGGGCTACGCTGTAATAATTGCAGGAATCTTTCTTCTGCCGAATAACATTGTAACTCTACTAACCGTATTAATAAACCTGATAGTGCATGCGTAATGCCTTGTCGGATAAGTACTTCAACAGCAGGTTTGTTTTGCATAAGCAATTGTAATTCTGAGAAAGAGGCTCTTAGAAAAACAGATGGTGTAAGGGTTTCATAAAAATACCTTGATTCGGTTTGTAATAACAATGAATCAAGCACACCACCGAACGATGGATTGTAAGTAAATACCAGCGTTGCCTCCCGGTTCTGTTCATCAAAATAATACACCCTTTGTACGCCTTCTGATACAAAGTATAGATATTTTTCTTTCTCTCCCATTGCCGTGATAATCTCTTTTCGTTTGACAGAAAAAGGCTTCCATAATTTGGCAAAATCTTCCCATTCATCAGTAGAAAGTGGATGAATGCTAAAAACCAGTTGTTTTAATTGTAAGAGAGAAGCAGGCATGAGGTTAAACTGATAATAAGAAATAAAACAGGTACATCAAAAATAATTTTATTTCTTCAACTCCATGCACTTAAAATGAGTTTTGTTAAGTAACACAGACATTTAATAAATATTAACAAGATTTCTGCGAAAAAGACGTTAGTTTTGCAAAAGAAATGGGGATAATAGAAAGAAATGATTCTACGAACAGAAAACCTTATTAAGAAATACGGACAACGCTTAGTTAATAATAATGTAAGTTATCAGGTCGGACAGGGTGAGATTGTGGGGCTTCTTGGACCTAACGGAGCCGGAAAGACAACTTCGTTTTATATGGCTACTGGTTTGGTAAAGCCTAACAGCGGTAAGGTATGGCTTGATGATTTAGACATTACTTCTTTGCCTATGTACAAACGTGCCAAATTAGGCGTTGGCTATCTGGCACAAGAGCCTTCTATTTTCAGACAATTAACCGTAGAAGAAAATATTTTAGGTGTTCTGGAATTGGCAAAACCGCATTTGAATAAGGCTGAACGAAAAGAAAAAACAGAATATTTATTAGAAGAGTTTAGTTTGACCCATGTACGGAAAAACAAAGGAATTGTGTGTTCGGGTGGGGAGCGTCGTCGTACAGAAATTGCCCGTGCTTTAGCAGTTGACCCAAAGTTTATTTTATTAGATGAACCATTTGCCGGAGTTGACCCCATTGCCGTAGAAGAGATTCAAGGCATTGTAGCTAAACTCAAACTACGTAATATTGGTATTCTGATTACCGACCATAACGTAAACGAAACGCTGTCTATCACCGATAGAGCTTATCTGCTTTTTGAGGGTAAAATTTTGCGTCAAGGCACAGCCGAAGACCTTGCTGGTGATGAACTTGTAAGAAAAGTATATTTAGGTCAGCACTTTGAGTTGAAGCGCAAAATCTAAATAGTAGTAACTTTCTGAATAGTACAGGCAATAGCGTTTTCTTCCAGTTCTTGTATATTTTTGTCTAATGCCCATACACTGACTCTTGTAGGTCGTTTACCACTTTCTTTATAAATTTTCAGTAATTCTTCTGCCTTTTTTCTTAATCTCATCAATTGGTCTGCCTTGTCTGCTTGCTGTTCAGTTAAAGAATTTATAGCAGAGGCCCGCAACTGCTCAAACTCATTAGCAGGTATATTCCCTTTCAGCTTTTTCAGGCTTTCTATCAATAATTCATACTTGTCTGATTTGGCTTCAATAAGTTCGTTTGTATAAAACTTTATTTGCTCATAATTGTCGGTTTCTAATAACCTAAAGTTTACCAATATAAATTTCGAATATCTGCTTCGGATAATTGGCAAAAAAGCATCATCAGGGTGAGATTTAACGAATACTCTATATTTTTGGTCTGCCTCTATTCGCTCTTCTTCCGGAAAATTCTCTAATGGAAACAGAATATCCATCTTCTCTAATAAATCATCATAATGCTCTCTTTGTTCTTTTAAGGCATAGAAAAACTCGACAGGGTTGGCTTCCTGATTTAAATAAATAGGTTGAGGCTTAAAACCGGAGTCGTTTAGCTTTGAATAAAATTCCAGAATTTCAGATTGTGTCAGCTCATTATTACAACTTTTCAGAGAGAAACTAATTAAAACAAAAATGAATATTTTTTTCATTGAAAGATTTTTTTAGTCAAACAAATATAAGTTAAATTCCGGTAAATAAATAATGGACACTCCTGTTTTTTCACTCGATAAAATAAATTAATTATTTTTGGCTTTGGGCTACAATTTCACGAATTTCTTACGTTAATTGTACCGTTAAACACCTATTAAAACGTCATTTCCATGAAATCTTCGCTGCTCAGTTTCAAGCGTAAGTCATTACGATTGATTAATACTTTTGTCCTTTCTTTTTTTACATTCGGTATAACAGTCTATATCAGTAGTTGCGCAAAACTGAATGAAGTAGGCATCTCTGCCCGAAACTTCGAAGATGAAATTCAGCAGGCACAAAACCTCGTTTTTACTTTTAATAAAGACCTGGTAGGAGAAAAGGATTTAGATAACTGGGAGGCCGTAGAGTACGTAAAAATTGAGCCAAAAGTAGAGGGTGTTTTCAAATGGGTAGCTAAAAACGAACTGGTTTTTTCACCAAGCAGTGGTTTTAAACCTGCTACAGCCTACAAGGCTGTGCTTAGCAAACCTTTGCTGAATAAATCGGCCACTAAAAACTATACTTTAGACAATGAGACCGTAGAGTTTCATACCCCTTATCTGCAACCTCAAAAAATAGAAAGCTACTGGATGAAAGGTGCTGACGGCAAGCCAACAGCCAAAGTGAAGATTGATTTCAACTATCCTGTTCAAAAAAATGAATTGAATAGCTTAGTAAAACTCAAAGTTGAAGATGCGGATAAGAATTTCATTGTTAATAATACAGGTAACGATAGCAAGATTGTACTGGCTTTGAATGATGCGCCTTCATCAAAAGATGAAACACCATTAACAGCTAATATTGAGAAAGGCGTAAAAATGTCGGGTGGGGGAGCAAGCACGCAACAAATCTATACTTTAGAGGGAGTAATACCTTCACCTTATGATGTGAAAGTAATTGATGTTGAAACAGGATTTGAAGGTAATCAGGGATTTGTAAAAATAATAACTACCCAACAGATTGCAGATGATAAACTGAAAGATGCTTATACCATTGAACCTGCGGTAGAAACCCAGACCGAAGTAACCGAAAATGGTTTTATTATTAAAGGATTTTTCAGCACAACCGAAGCTTACACGCTGACAATTAAAGATAATCTGAGAGGTACATTAGGTGCAAAATTAGACGGAAATTATACCAAAGACCTGTTCTTTGGCGAAATGCCTGCCAGTCTTGAATTTACCAATAAAAAAGGCTTGTATCTATCGTCAAAAGGTAGCCGGAATATCGGGATAAGAATCACGAATATTCCTAAAGTAAAGGTGAAAGTGATGAAAGTTTATGAAAATAATATCTTAGCCTACCTGCGTAATAACCGTTACGAAGATTACTACTATGACGGGGAAAGTAGTACACCTAATGGCTATACTTATGGTGATGACGGACAAGGATTTTACAGCGATGTGCTGATGGACAGAACTATTGAAACAGGCAACCTGCCGAAAATTCATGGCACCTCAGTTTTAAATATGCCATTGCCTGACCAAAGCAAACTGAGAGGCGTGTATTTAGTGAATATGAATTCGAACGATGAGTACTATTTCAATGCAAGTAAATTAGTTTCAGTATCGGATATAGGTATCATAGCCAAGAAGTCTGACAGTGGCAATGAAGTAATGGTTTTTGTGAACTCAATAATTGATGCACAGGCATTAGGAGATGTAGAAGTAAACCTGATTAGTTCGAATAATCAGGTGATAGAGACACTCAAAACAGATACCAAAGGGGTTGTTATCTTTGAAAAACTTCAGGAAAAAGCACCGAACTTCAAGGTAGCTATGATTACGGTTCGCACAGACGATGATTTTAATTATATGCTCTTAGAAGATACACAGGTAGAAACTTCACGGTTTGAGGTGGACGGTAAACGAGCCAATGCAAGTGGGTATGATGCCTTTGTGTATGGCGACCGTGATATCTATCGTCCGGGAGAAACAATCCATTTTAATATAGTTATAAGAGATAGTAAATGGGCTTCGGCAGAGGATATTCCATTAAAAATCAAGTTATTATTACCCAATGGCAGGGAGTTTAAATCGTTTCTGAAAAATACCAATGCACAAGGAGCCGTAGATACTTCAGTTCCGCTCGACCGTGCGGCTGTTACAGGTAATTATTCGGTAGAAGTATATAATGGCAATGATGTACTGTTAACCTCAAAATCTATCAGTGTAGAGGAGTTTATGCCCGACCGTATTAAGGTAGATTTATCAGCAAAGGAAATTTATCGCTCGGGCGAAACGATTTCTGTACAGGCCATCGCTACTAATCTTTTTGGTCCTCCGGCATCGAATCGTAATTATGAAATGGATTTCAGTCTGAAAAGAAAAGTATTTACAGCCAAAGGCTTTGAGAACTATACTTTTGATATACAGAATGATACAAAATTCAATAACGATTTACGGCAGGGCGTAACAAATGAGAATGGAGTGGGGGTACAGAGTTTTGAAATTCCGGCTACTTATAAAGATATGGGCGTGCTGGAAGGAAAAGTTTTTGTAACCGTTTTTGACGAAACAGGCCGCCCGCTTAATCGTATGCAACGGTTTGATGTATTTACGCAGGAAACATTTTTTGGTATCAGCCTGCCTGATTATTATGTAGGTACTCATGTACCCATGGCTATTCCGTTAGTAGCTTTAAATACTGCAGGTAAAATACCGAACAAAGCCCGTGCTACTGTAGATATTTATCGCATAGAATACCAGACGGTTGTTGAAAAAACAGATGGCGTTATCCGCTATAATTCTAAGCGTCAGGAGAAATTAGCCCAAACCAAAGAAGTAGATTTTTCGGGTGGTAAAGCTAACATTAAATTTATTCCGCAAGTATCCGGCGAATACGAAATCCGTATTTATACCGTAGGTGCTGAAAGCTATGCTGCACAAGGGTTTTATGCTTATGGCTATGGTAGTACCTCTAACAGTTCGTTTGAGGTAAGTAACGAGGGGCAGGTATTGATGGAAATGGATAAGGAAAAGTATCAGGTAGGCGATAATGCCAAGATTCTGATGAAAACGCCTTTTGCCGGAAAAATGCTGGTTACTGTAGAAAGAAATAAAGTATTAGAGCATTTTTATGTGGAAACGGATAAAAAATCGGCAGAAGTTGAAGTGAAAATTACAGAAGATATGCTGCCGAATGTCTATGTAACAGCTACCTTGATTCGCCCGATGAAAGGAATAGATATGCCATTGACCGTAGCGCATGGGTTTGCACCTATGAAAGTAGAAAAGTCGGACAACTTGCTGCCTGTGCAGATTGTAGCTGCCAAAGAATCACGTTCTAAACGTAAACAAAAAATTACAATCAAAAGTAAGTCTAATACAGAGCTGACAGTAGCCGTAGTAGACGAAGGGATTCTGCAAATCAAGAATTTCAAAACACCTGATATTTACAATTATTTCTATCAGAAACAGGCATTAGAAGTAAGTAGCCACGATTTATACCAATTCCTGTTTCCTGAGTTATCGTTGTCAAGCAATAGCAGTATCGGGGGCGACGGGTATAATCTGGAAAAACGGGTAAATCCGCTAAGCAATGGCCGTACTAAATTAGTAGCTATCTGGAGTGGTATCCTGAAAACTAACTCGAGTGGAGAAGCACAGTTTGAGTTTGATATACCGCAGTTTTCGGGTGATTTAAGGATTATGGCTGTGGCCTATAATGATGAGGCTTTTGGCTCGGCTAATACCAATATGAAGGTAAAAGACCCGATAGTGATTAGTACAGGTGCTCCAAGATTTTTAAGCCCTAACGACGAAGTGATTATTCCGGTTACCATTACTAATACTACCAACAACAGTACTTCTGTAAATGCTTCGGTAAATCTTACGGGTGGCTTGGCTTTACAAAGCCAGAATAATCAGTCTATTGCTATTCCGGCAGGCAAAGAGGTCAGAACCTTATTTACTGTCAAAGCCCCTCCGGCCATTGGTAATGGGAGCATTGCTGTAACAGTCAATGGCTTTAAAGAGAAATTTTCTGAAACCATAGACCTGACTATCAGACCAAGTACTTCGCTTCTGAAAAGTTCTTTTTCCGGCGATGTGTTAGCAGGCAAAACAGCCGCAGTTAGTCTGGCTAACGATTATATGCCGGGTACAGCACAGGCAAGTTTGTTGGTGAGCCGCTCGCCTATGGTACAATTTGCCAAAGAGTTAGATTATTTATTAGGCTATCCGCATGGGTGTATAGAGCAAACGGTGTCTAAGGCTTTCCCACAATTATACTTTGCCGATTTTACCAAAACCATAGCTAAAAAATCGAAGTCTATAGGTTTGAAAGGAGATAACGACTGGAATCCACAGTTTAATGTGCAAGCGGCTATCCGTAAAATTGAGAGTATGCAATTAGCCAGCGGTGGCTTGAGCTATTGGCCGGGCAGTGATTATGAAAGCTGGTGGGGTACTATCTTTGCCACGCACTTCATGATTGAAGCCAAAAAAGCAGATTATGAAGTAAACGAAAACATTCTTAACCGGATGTTAGATTACCTGACTACCAAAACATCTATGCAGGAAACTACGGAGTTAGAATATATTTATGTTGAGAACGGTACCTATAATACCCGTACCATTGCCAAACGTAGCATGATATACTCGCTTTATACCTTAGCTTTAGCTGGTAAGGCAAATCAGCCTGTGATGAATTATTATAAATCGAATGAGAATCTGCTGACAATTGATACCCGCTATATGTTAGGCGCAAGCTTTGCTCAGATTGGCGACGAAAGTAGTGCCAAACAACTGATTCCGAGAGATTACCTGTTAGAAACCACAGCCAAAGAAACCGGAGGAAGTTTCTCTTCACCCATCCGTAATCTGGCTATTTCATTAAACAGTTTGGTAGAATCTGACCCTCAGAATTTGCAGATTCCAAAAATGGCAAGAGTATTGTCTCAGGCAGTAAAGACCAGCCGTTATCTGTCAACCCAGGAATCTGTATTCAGTTTCCTTGCTTTGGGTAAAATTGCTAAACGCAATGGAGAATCAAATGTAACAGCAACCTTAATGGCTGATAACAAGCAACTGGCCAGTTTCACAGGTACCGATTTATCTTTAGACAAAGGATTAGCCGGAAAAACGGTTAATATCAATGCCAAAGGTAAAGGGGCTCTCTATTATTTTGCCCAACAGGAAGGGTTAAGTGCTACCGGAAGTTATGTAGAAGAAGATAACTTCCTGAAAGTACGCAGGCAGTTCTTTAGCCGTACAGGCCAACCGCTTTCGGCTAATCAATTCAAGCAAAACCAGTTGGTTGTAGTGAAAGTAAGTATCAGTGGCACTACACCTGTTGAAAACGTAGTAGTAACTGATATGCTACCTGCGGCTTTTGAAATAGAAAATCCTCGTCTGAATGAAGACCGTGATATGACCTGGATAAAAAATGCGTCAACACCTCAGCACTTTGATATACGAGACGATAGAATTAACTTCTATACTACAGCCGACGGTACAGAGCGCAGTTTCTATTATCTCGTTAGGGTGGTATCCCGTGGTAAATTTGTTATTGGTCCGGTAGCTGCCGATGCCATGTATAACGGCGAATATCATAGCTATAATGGTGGAGGCACCGTAACGGTAGAATAATGATTAATAAAAAGCGCAGGATGAATAAGTCGCTATCCTGCGCTTTTGTAAATTCAAAAAAACTGAGTTTATTTGTAAGAGGTTAATATCCTTTCAAACTGTTTCTTTTAATTCCTAAACAATTTTAACTATGGCTAATCCGGCATTTTCGGAAAAAACATTTACTAAAATCGACCTCGCTGGCCACAATGGCGATGTGATGACTGTACAAAGTACTCTTAATAAAGTGGGTATTTTATTATTTATACTGATTGCCTCTTCGACAGTATCGTGGATTGGACTGTTAGAAGGTTGGAGTATTGCCCCCATGCTTATTCCGGCTGGTAGTATCGGTGGTTTGCTATGTGCTGTTGTATTGGTATTTAAAAAAGAATGGGCACCACAATTAGCACCTACTTATGCCTTGTTAGAGGGTTTGGCTATCGGGGCTATCTCAGCTATTTTTCAGGATTTAGCTTTTATGGCCGCAGGTCTGACTTTCGGTGTGGTATTAATCATGTGGTTCTTATACAAAACTAAAATACTACAAGCTACCCGTGGCTTTATTATGGGTGTTACAGCCGCTACAGGTGCTGTTTTTCTGGTGTATTTACTAACCTGGATATTAGGCATGTTTGGTATCAGCATACCTTATATTCATGAAGGTGGTAAGGTTGGTATTATCTTCTCGTTGGCAGTGGTAACTATTGCCGCTATGAATCTGATTATTGATTTTCATCTGATAGAACAAGGGGCAGAAATGCGTGCGCCTAAGTTTATGGAGTGGTATTCAGCTTTTGGATTGATGGTAACTATCGTATGGTTATATCTTGAAATTCTGAAATTATTAGCTAAAATCTCCCGTAAATAGATTTATCAAAAATTTATAACACAGAAAGCCTGCTTCAAAAGTGGGCTTTCTGTGTTATGATAAGCATACAAAAAAGAAAACCCATATAAAACTACATGGATTTTGCTCGCTAACCCCTAAATCAACTATGCTACTTTTATAGCCACTCAGCAATGACTTTCTTTAACTCATGTTCTGAATCTGCGGTTACATTAATGAGTTTAAATTTATGTTCTCCTTTCAATACCCTCCATCGCCATTCTAACTGGCTATTAGTGATGACTTCACCATTCGTAAACCACCAGGCGGTGTAAAGTTTATCATTTTTGGTTGTTAATACCCCTGTATAAATCGGATAACTTTGTACTATCTCTTCTTTGATTTTTTCAAAAGTATAACCGCTCCCTTTCCAACAAAAAATAGGGCTATGTTCACCCGAATAAAAGTCAGGAATTGGTTTCAGGTAAACCAGGGCTTTATCGCTTTTCATTTGAGTGATGCCCGTGTTTAGTACTTTTGCCTGGTAATTGGCTTTTTCATGTTTCTCTGTTATTATCTGCTCTTGCGCTTTTGTTGAACCTGTAAATGACAATATCAGATAGGCAGTAACTGAAAGAAACAAGCCATTCATTATCCACTGCCTTAATCCTGTTTCCTCAATTTTTGGCTCTACCGATTCAGTCACTTGCTTTAAAGCAATTTGCCTGATAATCCCTACCATCGGTAGCCAGACATATATCAGTAAGCAACAGATACCTAATACATCATGTAAGAAATTATCCGGTGTAATTCTGAAAATAACCAGAAGCAGGATTCTACATAAATTACTCAGAATATTGAGCAGAAAAGTGATAGTTAAAGCTAATAACTGCCAGCCAAATGTGAGTTTTTTCTGATAAATATCCTGATAATAGGCTAGTAAAAAGATGCACATTAAAAACGATAACCCAAGCATTTGCAGACCTGTGCAGGCGGCATCAACTAAAAAATCATTACCATTTAATACAATCATATTACCATTTATTTCAACAGGAAAATGTAAAAAAGAGAGTATTTGCCCACTGATTTCGCTCAGCCAGATACGAATCGGAAAAGTAAAACTTTCAGCTACATACCTGAAAAGAGGAGACATAAGCAGAAGCACAAGAAATGCCAGTTCACTCAGCTTACCAAACAGTGTCTCAAAGCAAAACAATAAGGCAACTATCAGTAACAGATACCTGATTGAAAAAGTAGGCACATAAAAGGAAACAATAGTCAGAAGCAAAGTCGGGATAAGAAAACGCATACTCTTATTGCCCGGTGTACCTGCTTTCAGTACATAAACCAATATGCCTGCTCCCAAGATAAAAACAGAGTCGCCTAAAAAATATCCCTTATAGCTGATACAGATAAATAAAGCTATATAGGCCATAAGGAAAATTACTTTAGGATAACTGGTCGCTTTAAACATTTTACAAGAATCGCTTTAAAAGGAAATAAAGTATAACACCAGCAAACGTAATAATTAACAACCATTCGTGCGGTTCTGGTACTGAGCCTGATGATTTAAGCGTAGCATTTTCAAGACTGTTCTGACTTTTCTTTATATCAAAGCGTTCATAGTCTTTTTGTGTCTCCAATACTATCAGACTTGAGATAGGTGTTACAATATTAGCTGTAGCTGCTTCCTGAATAAGCGAATCAGAAAGATAATCTTGTTTAAAATACTTAGCCCCGATTTGTTGCATGATATGGGTGTAAGCATACAACCGAAGCAGATGGTTTGGGGCATCTGTTTGTTCTTGGGTTTTTGCCACCTCTGTAATCTGCATTTGAGCACTTTCGATGTTGACAGATGTTTTAGCAGGAGAATGGAGAACTTTATAGAGTTTTTGATTCTGTAATTGTTCAATACTCATCTGATTAACGGCTACTACGCCTAACTCTTTTAAGGTTTTTAAGTAGGACGATAGCGTTTCATTGAGTGATACTACCTGAATAGGTTCTTTGTCGATATTGATATTTTTGGTAGCCTGTGCAAAGTTACTTCCTTCTAATTGTTGCAGATTAGGCGCTTTAAATGTGCCTTTGGTAATCAGTAAGCATTGTCTATTTGATGTGGGGATTCGGTATAGGGGAAAAAGGCTGAAATTATTTTCCTTTAATTCGTAGAATAACCTATCTTTATTCTTCTCACTCAATCGTATTAAGCCATCTTTCCATACCCATATTTCTTTAGCTGTAAAAGTTGAGTAGATATCATCAAACTCTGATTTGCTCCACTCTGCATTCACATCTAAATAGATTTTATCAGGACTATAAGATACTTTCTGAACGAATAAAGGCGATAAGACATAGCTTTTGCCCTGAAAAGTAAATGGCTTTTTCGATAGGGCAGGTGTTTTGAAACGCAATTGCCAGTCAGATTTATAAGAACCACTGTGTTCGATTGTACCGGATGCATTAGCCTGCCAGGGATTAGATAGACCCTCTATCGGTTGAGAGAAGTCTATTCTGACAGTTTCTTTAGTATCGCTTGCATCAGGGCCTTTAAAATAAATGTTTTTATAAATCAATTGTCCATTGCTTTCTTTCAGTGGCGACGTAATTCCTATTTTAACCCTTCTTGCTTCTTGCGGCGTACACGGAAAAACTCTTATGCTTACTGTATTGCCCTCTTGCCAATGAACTACTGAAGGATCCCGGCTTTCAACGCCTACAATCGTTTTATAGGCAGAATCGGCTTTACTTTTAGTAGTCAGATAACCTTTTTCTTCTTTGCCATTAATCCAGAGCGAAAGAGAGGAAACTACCGAACCCTCTGGTAAGTAGAATGTATAGATAGCCTCCTGATTTCGCCATGAATATTTTCCGCTATTAGCAATGCTAAGTGTTTTCTCAGTATAAGCCATCCGGTATTCAGGATAGATTCTGGTTTGGGTAATAATGTCTTGTGTTACTAATTGGTCGCCTGCCCAAAGCCTTACCTGCGTTTCATGGTTTATATCTTGTATAGCTCCTAATATTTTAATTTTTTCATTAGTCTCAATTGCTGGTTTCTGACTGAACAACGAGGCGGTCATCACTAAGGGGTCGTGTTGTAAACTCCCGAAATTACCCGTTGTTGGCATAAAATTGAATCGGGTATCGAAATTCTGATATAGTAAATCGCCTTTCAGAATGCGTTCTGTAATCCAGTTATTTTCTACTTTCTGAGCTACTGCTATCCAGTTTGGCACCTCATCGGTGGTACTTGTGAAAGACTTCTGATAAGCCTCATGGATTTGATTCTGGGTGATGTTCCACTGAATCACAAAGAAGATGGTGAAGACAACAGGCGTGAGGATTCCAAACAGGATAGCATTGTTGTGTGAATGCCAGGTTCTTTTAAGCAGTTTGACGTGAGCGATTAATAAAATAAGAGGGATAAATGAATGAAAACCAAGCCCCAGAAAAAGAATGAGCATAAAACTAACGGGGTATAACCAAATAGTATAAAGCGTAAAATAGGCCCATAAAACAGTTGAGGCAGCGCAAAAGACATATAGTACCTCTTTAAATCTTTTAGAAAGATGAGGTTCCCAATAAAACAGAATATTACTCAGGCACGAAAGAACAAGAGCTACTGAAAGCCAATCGGTTGACTCCTGAAAGACATCAACCTCCCGGTTTAATGTAAAACAACTGACAATCCATATCTGCCACGCAAGTAAACGATAAGCGGTATATTCTTTGGGCTGGGCTTTCCAGAATACCTTCATTCTTTTGGTAAACAGTAAGAAAACTGTATAGCCAACTGCAAATATCATGGCAACAAAAGACATTGAAAACTCTCGTCGTTCATGCGTACCAAGAAAAATTGACAAGGATATGAGCAAGAGTAATAGCCCGAAAAAGTAGTCAATAGTAGGTACATAATCATACCAGTATTTTTTTGTTTGGGCAATAAGTTCCTGGGGCCGGCTGCCCGGCTCTTTAATTGTTTCCATAAGATGTTTGATTGAAGGTGAAGATTTATTGGTTTTGTGTCACAGGAGGAATGTAATCCTCTAATTTCTTATCTTTAAAATAATCCACAGCTTTGCTATTAGATAAATCCCATGAAACCCATGTATAACCTTGTTGGTCTGTCAGGTATCTTTTTATCTTGTTGTTTAGCTTGTTAATTTCATTTACCTGATTAATATTCGGAGTCTGCTTAATTCGCTCTGCTATTTTCTCCTTGTTTTCATAAAGAATCGGAAGTGTTCTTGGAGAGAGTTCATACAAATATTGATAGTCAATATTTGCTGCACTTTGTGTACTTAAATTGTATCGGGCAATCATACTATCCCAATCAAAAAGCGCCAGACTTACAAAAGCTATGTAAAATACCCACCCGGCTTGCTTAACCACATGAAAGAATGAATACAGTTTTTTTATCTTCATCCACATCAGCACCAATCCTGCTGAAGTAAGCACCAGAAAGAATACCACCCCGATACGCTTATGTGTGAGCCCATAATTGATAATGTATTCGTAGTTGCGTAGTAATACAGAAATAACCAGAATTCCGTTCTGGATAATCCAGATGTAGGAAGCCGTTAAAAGCCATTTATTATCCGGCAGAAAATTCAGGTCTTTGCGGAAATAGAAAAGCAATATGGCAATGGAGAGAAGGATGCTGAAAATCAGAAGATTGGTGCCTTCATGCACTAATTGCGACAATTCTACTGCCGATTTTAAATCTCCACCTACATTAAACCAGATAAATCGTATGTCTATACTATTGATAATGAGCAGTAATATATTGACCGAACCTATCAAGAGCAAAGCGGTTTTATACTCGTTTTTTACACTTGTTTCGTTGATACTTTCAGAAACAATTAAAGTCTTCGGGCTTTTAAAAACAAAGAAGTTGTGAATACCTTTGGCTCTTTCCCAGTCTTTCAGCACACAAATAATGAGAAATGCTCCGAAAAGAATAAAGATGATATGTGGCAGAGAGAGCGTATTGAAGAACTGATTAAACGCTTGAAAAAAGACTGAGAAGGTTGAGTCAAGCATATTGCTGAATACCGGATTGGCAGTCTTAAAAATTGCCAGAAAAATAAGAAACACTATTACAGGTATAATAAATAGCTTAACAGCTCTCAGAATCGGATTGAGTTTTTTGTTATGTCCGTTAGTAGAGTTATTTGTACTTGCCAGTAAGATAAATGGTTCAAATGTACTCATCAGTGCGTTCACCCCGAATTGAAATAGGGCCCCGCTGACACTTGTCAGTTGAGGGCGATGCAGAAAACCTACCAGAACAATGAAAGAAAAAAAATGACCGAATGCACTGATTACAGAATTATGTACAACAACTAATACTGCACTAAGAATGGTGAGTAACAAGGCCGTTTTTATGGCTAAAGAATGGAGTTTTATTTTGTTGAAATAAATAAATAAACTAATCAATAAGCTATTAAATATCAATAGATTAATTCCGGGTTTTTCTTGCCAGAAAAAATAATTGAAGAGGGTAGTCAGCAGTACAAATGCTAAAACTTTGAGCGTAGTAGATGACATATTTTGGTTGTTTTAAAAGTACTTTGTTTTTCAAAGTTAATAGGTAAAAAAATATAATCAAGAACCTTTGATAAATTTTTCTAATTCATTCAGGTGGTCATTAAAGGCCTGTTTGCCTTCGTCTGTTACTGAATATACTGTACTTGGTTTACGGCCTATAAATTCTTTCTTGAACGAAATATAATTAGCTTCCTCAAGCGCCCGCAGGTGAGTAGCCAGGTTGCCGTCAGTCAACGACAAAAGTTCTTTCATGTTGTTGAAAGAAAGCTCTTCATTGACCATCAGCACCGACATAATACCCAAACGGGCTTTGCTTTCAAATGCTTTATTAAAATTCTGTAATAAATTCATAATATAGCGACAAGCGATTGCTACTCGCCTGACAAATACCTATTTAGTTTCATACCTGAAATATACCACTGCTCCATAAATAATATGCAGTACTCCAAAACCCAATGCCCAGAAAAAAAGATTCCATTGTGCCAAAAATAGTGCTATTAAACCAATAATGACTTCACTGATGCCTAAATAAAATGTATCGTGTACAGTGTATCTACTTGCATTGACTAACGCAATACCATAAAAAATTAACGTTGCAGGAAAACACAACCAGAAAAAACCATGATACAGCATAGCTATACAAAACGTACCTCCGGCTAAAAGCGGAATAAGCATACTTACGAGCAAACGCTTTGAGGTTGAATTCCATAGCTGTAACCCTTGCTTTCTGGCTCTGCGTATCGTAAAAAAAGCACCTGTTACTAAAGCAGAAATCAATACTACTATGGCATCTAAAACCAGTAAAGGAACAATCTCTTCTCTTACCTGAGGGTCAAATAAATGATAGAGTGCATCTATATGTATTTTCTGATGTGCATACCATGCACCTGCTAAAGCACAAATACCTGCCGAAATACCTGATAGTCCGCTTAGTGAAAGAAACTTAGAGGAACGTTCCATCATGGAGCGTATCTCTTTAAGCTGTTCAAGGTGTTCGTTCATAGATTAGCTAATATTTTAGGCAAAAATATAATAATTCCGATAATAACTGCAATACAGGAAATGATTAAAACTGCACCAGCCGATAAATCTTTTACTTTTCCGATTAGTGGATGGTGTTCTGTCGATACAAAGTCACATAATTTCTCAATAGCTGTATTGAATGCTTCGGCTACCCACACTAACCCGACAATGATACTTATGATTGCCCACTCGTCACTACTTAGCCCTACTAATAATCCCGTCAGCACCACTACAACTGTAGCAAATAGGTGAAATCTGGCATTATTTTCCTGCATCAGCACCCATATACCCTGAAAAGCATACTTAAAACTACGCAACATTTTTGGTACGTTCATACGATGGCGGAATCAACAGATTTAAAGAAACATATAATACCATTACCACTAACGAAAACACCATAGTTGTTTGAATAGCCAGCGGGTTTTGCAACTCCTGAAAAGACTTGCGGAACAGAAAAATAGGGTCTGTAAATAAATCCCAGCTATTGAAACGAACAAATCGGCCTAAATATAAGCCAAAACCTGATAATACCACACTGATGGATAAAATACTCCATGCCCAGAATTTATTGGTAATCTGCCTGATAATCTGGTGTGCTACATACAACGAATATAAACCTGTGGCTAAGCCGGCTAAAGCTACTATAAAGAAACTTACGGAATCAAACCACAGAAGACGGCTATGTGATTCTGTCAGGTGAATTAAATCGGTAATAATATATGGCGAGTTGGGAAAAAATAAAAGCCATAACCCTAAGCATACATAAATAATCAGTTGACGGAGCCTTGTTGGTGTTTGATGCAAAAACTGATACCTGCGTGCCACCAGCACAAAAAACAAAGGTACCCAGGCTAAAAACAGATTCCAGAGCAGGTAAATACCTCTTAGTTGTTGTGTTTTAATAACTCCGGCTATTAGCAACACAAAACTCAGAAGTGTCAATAAAATCAGACTCAAAGTTGGGCGGCTAACAGAAAAGGAGATAGTTATTTTCTTTAAATTCATATATATTTTTTAAAAAGAACTTTGTAATACAAAGTAAATGTAAATTTTAAAACTATCCAAATTTTTTCTCGGAATTTTTTTGAAAGTAAAAACCAACCTGTGAGAGTTGGCTTTTCAATAATGTCTTTGAGTATTGTCGTACAGCAATAAGCGAATGTAAATTTTTAAAGGGCTTGGACCTAAACAAGCAAGTTTATTAATCACAACATTGTTTGTTTGCCTTTTAGACGATACTTTTTTGAAAAGTCACAAATAATTGAAAATATTTTTCAGAAAATATTCTACTTCTCATTTATGACCTTTATTGCATCTGATTATTTTTTGTGAAACAGTTTTTGGAGAAGATCTATATTTATTTGTCTAAATAATGAGGCCGATACAATACCTGACCGTACTTTTCTGCAATGGCAACTACTTTCTTTATTTCTTCTTCCTCCAAATGAGCAGGTGGCAAAAACTCGCCTGCTTTCACAGGTGTACCAATCTCTTCAAAAAAATCATCCAGACCAGCCGGAACAACCGTACATAACAAATGAGCCATCACCTTGCTTGAGTTTTTAAAACTATGTATGGCACCACCTTTAGGAATATTTACTAAATCTCCCTTTTTGGCAATATAGCTCCCATCTTCTGTTTTAAACTCAAGTTCTCCGTCAACTACATAAAATGATTCGTGGAAAGATGGGTGTGCATGGGGTGGTGGACCTCCACCCGGAGGTATTAGCATATCAATTATAGCGTATTCTCCGCTGGTTTGTTTTCCTGAAATAATAGTTCGGTAAGTATCACCAACTACGGAAAAGTGCTTTCCGTTACTTTCGTTTATGATTTTAATATTGCTTTTCATACTTATACGATTAAATTAGATTGTTTTTCTTTTATGGTTTACAATGATTCTTTAGAGTTGTCATTAATTGAATTCAACAGCTACTTTGCCAATATATCTGCCTTGCTCAGCATACTGATAGGCTTCTTTAGATTGAACAAATGAAAATATTTTACTTACTTCGATTTGTAAACCATTATCAACAGCATTTAGCAATACATCCATATTATCTGTAGATGGGTTGGAAAGCATAGCAATATGCTTTTTGCCTGTAAATAAATTTTTAAAAAACGAAGTGATAATTTCAACGGGCTTTGGTGTAGGATTTATGAATAAAGCTTTGGGTTTCATCAGTTGTTTGGCATTGATGTAGCCCATTTTGCCAGATAAGTCAATTACAGTGTCATAGGTCTTTTTTTGGGATAGAACATTTTCTTTTGTATAATCAATGACTACATCTGCTCCCCATTTTTTGGCAAAATCAAGAGCTTTTGTACTTGTAACTGCCGTTATTTTTGCCTGTTTTTGTTTTAATAATTGTAGCAAAAACATGCCGAAGCCACCCGTTGCACCATTTATCAGGATTTCAGATTGTGCATTGATGCTACCCATTTTTTGTAAGGTAGTTACAGCGGCAGCACCTACTATTGGAATAGAGGCGGCTTGAACAAAATTGATTTGTATCGGTTTTTTCCAGACCAATGTTGAAGGCACTGCAACATATTCGGCTAATGCACCTTCTTTCATGTTATTTTTTACTACACCAAAAACCTCGTCTCCTTTTTTGAAGTTAGTGACTGATGCTCCGGTATCTTCAATGATACCAGCAAAATCAACGCCTGTATGTTTGGGAAATGTTGAGCCAGACATCAATTTCATTTCTCCTTTTCTGATTTTCCAATCTAAAGGATTAATTGAAACGGCTTTTATTTTTATTAAAACCTGATTTGATTGAACAGATGGTTTGGGTTCTTCTATTGTTTGCAAAACATTGGTGTCTCCAAACTTTTGATAAACGAGTGCTTTCATTGTGCTATTTTTTAAATGTTTAAATGATGGCACAAAGTTGCAAACCACCAGACTAATAAACTTGTATCAAATCACTGTTCTGCTTGAGCGCCTTGGGCGGCATACCAAACATTTCATACATATACTTATTCAGTTGAGGCAGGTCATAAAAACCTGTATCGTAGGCAATGTCTGTCAGAGTTCTGTCTTTTTCAGAAAGCGTAAGATAAATAGCCTGGCGTAGTCTTGTCCATAATAAATATTTAGACAAACTACTTCCTGTTTGTTGTTTGAAAAGTGAAGCTAAACGAGAGGGAGAAAGAAAAACAATATCAGCAAAAGTTTGTGGGGTTATATGCTGTTCAAAGAAATTGGTTTTAATATACTCAACTATTTTTGTTACTCTTTCATCATGTTTTGTTAGAGGTAGTTTTAAAATCAAATCATTGATGATATGATAAATATCAAAACTATCTTTTCCTGTCTGAAAAAACGTATGTATTTCGGCTGAGGAATTAAAAACAATATGGTCTTGATTTACATTAAATCTGCTTGATAGTTCCAAGCCAACACCCGAATAGGGTTCTATGTTTAAAATATTCAATGCGCCTTTTTCGATACTGCAAAAATGTGTAACCTGTGGTTTAATTAGAAATCCATAAATGTGTTCATATAATTTTCCATTGATAGTTGAAGTAAAAGGATTCTCGTTTGACAAAACAATCTGGTAAGCAGAATGATGATGGATTTCTACAGCAAGATTATAGGCTTTAATCGCAAGAATAAAAGGGTTGTTGATTTGTTTTGTCATTTCAATAAATCTTGATTTTATATACGTGATAGCAAACTTTGAAAGTTTACTATAAAAGATAGATGTCGGGTCTATAACAAGTGTAAAGAGCTTAAACTAAATAAGCAAATATTATTGAGTATATGTTGAAAATCCATCTGTTTGCTTGAAATTCAGCCAACATTATGAATTTATTGAGCCTTTGTTTATAAATTAGTTTTTTGTTAACAAATACCCATAAGTATTCGTTAGATTTTGAACACATTCATCAGGAGTACTGTTATATTTAATCAGGATGATAATATTGTAGGAGTATATGTCAGAGATAAGTTTTGATTATAAAACCGAATTGGTGAGAGTTCCCGAAGAGCCGGGGGTATATCGTTATTTTGATGACAACGGAGAAGTAATTTATGTAGGGAAAGCTAAAAACTTAAAAAATCGGGTTACCAGTTATTTTGCCAATTTCAACCGTCACGACCGTAAAACACGCCGTCTGGTAATAAGTATCCGAAAGTTGGAATTTACGATTGTACCTACCGAATTTGATGCACTTCTGCTTGAAAATACATTGATTAAAAAGTATCAGCCTCGCTATAATATCTTGCTGCGAGACGATAAAATGTATCCTTATGTGTGCGTAACCAACGAACGTTTTCCGAGGGTAATTACAACCAGACGCATGGAGGATAAATCAAGAGGGAAACTATATGGCCCTTTTGTAAATTCAAAAGCAATGTATGCCCTGCTCGAAATGTTCAGCCAGTTATATACCATCCGTACCTGCAACCTGAGCCTGTCACAGGAAAATATTGATGCTAAAAAGTTTAAGGTCTGTCTCGAATACCATATAGGTAATTGCAAAGGCCCTTGTGAGAATCTGCAAACAGAAGCAGATTATATGAAGGAGATCGAGCAGGTACACAATATTCTGAAAGGTAATCTGGCTCCAGCCAAGCAGTATTTTGAACAAAGGATGTTGGATTCAGCCCAGAAAATGGCATTTGAAGAAGCACATCAGTTCAAACTGAAATTAGATTTTCTGCAAAACTACCAGAGTAAGGCCACGGTAGTAAACCCTGCTATCAAAGATTTAGATGTATTCAGTATTACCTCTGACGAAACATCGGCTTATATCAATTACCTGAAAGTAATTAATGGCACTATTACCCTTACGCAGACATTAGAAGTAAAGAAGAAATTAGAAGAAACCGATGAGGAAATTCTGGTAATGTTTATTGTAGAACTAAGACAGCAATACGAAAGCACTACTAAAGAAATAGTAACGAATATTCCGGTAACGATAGACATGAAAGCCGATATTGCCGTGCCACAGATAGGAGATAAGCGTAAGTTACTGGATATGTCGTTGAAAAACGTGGTGTATTTCAGAAAAGAAAAAGCCGAGCGAGAAGCCATTGCAGCCAGTGGTGCTACCAATAAACGAGACCGTGTATTGGTAAAACTCAAACAGGATTTACAACTGAAAAACCTGCCACGCCATATTGAGTGTTTCGATAACTCTAATATACAAGGTACTAATCCGGTGTCGGCTATGGTGTGTTTTATCAACGGGCAACCATCACCAAGAGATTACAGGCATTTTATTCCAAAAACGGTACAAGGACCAAACGACTTTGCTACCATGAAAGAAGTAGTAACCCGCCGATATACAAGACTCTTGCAAGAAAAAGCCGACCTGCCTGATTTGATTATTATTGATGGTGGTAAAGGACAACTCTCTGCCGCTTGTGAGGCTCTGAAAGAAATAAGCCTGTATGGTGAAATACCGATTATAGGCATAGCCAAGCGTCTGGAAGAAATCTATTTTCCTGAAGATACACTACCATTGTATATCGATAAAAAATCAGAATCGCTGAAACTCATTCAACGATGCCGAGACGAAGCTCACCGTTTTGGTATTACACATCATCGTGACCGACGCAGTCAGAGCTTCCTGATAAGTAGCCTGGAAAGCGCACCAGGCATTGGTAAGCTGACGGCAACCAAAGTGCTGAAACACTTTAAGACTATTTCTAATATCAAGAATGCACCGGAAGAAGCCCTTATTGAGTTAGTGGGCAAAGATAAAACGCATCGTATCAAAGAGTTTTTAGAGAAAGAGAGCTGAACGGAATTAGTGTTGAAGGCTATCATAGAGCATTCTTGATACCTCTGCCAGTACTTCAACTCCCTTCTTCTCATCTTTCAGTTTTCTTGAAAGCAGTACTACTACGTATTTTCTGCCATCGGGTAAATACACAATACCTGAATCGTTTTGTACCCCTGTAATAGACCCTGTCTTATGGGCTACCTTTACTTCTTTGGGTAATTTGGCTGGTATTTTTTCTCTGAATTTCTGGTCAAGCAATATCTTAATCATTCCTTCTGAATCTTCTTTGCTCACTACCGTTTTTTGGGCAAGTTTTTCAAAAATAGTCATCAGGTCATAAGCCGTAACAGTATTATTCATACCCAACTTAAATGCCTTGCTGTCTTCAACCCCACGTAGTACCTGAATGTCGTTAGCTCCTAAAGTCCGCATAGTGGCATTGGCCTTTTTTGCCTCTACCAAATCAATCAGAATATTAGTTGCGAGATTACTGCTGACGATAATCATCTGATAGGTAAGGTCGTAAATCGTCATTTTTTTACCGATTTTCTTATACATATCATCGGCACTATCATCGCTTATATCTAAGCCAAACGGGCTGCCATCCACAATACTTTTAAATTCATTTTTCACTACAATCGAATCAGATAATTTAAACTTCCCTGCCCTTGCCTGTTTAAAAACCTCTATCATTACAGGCGTTTTCATGGTACTGGCTGCATGAAAATTATCTTTTTCGTTGATAAACAGCGTTTGTCCTGTCTGCAAATCTTTGAAAGCTATTGCAAACTCACCCTCAACGGTAGCAAGTTTTGCCTGAATAGCATCTTTTAGTTTTTCAGAGGAGCCTGTTTGTGATAGAGACTGCATAGTGATTCCGAAAAGAAATAGCGTGATGAAGTAAGTGTTTTTCATTTGGGCGTGTCCAAATTTTGAATAAATAGAATAGTGTAAATGCAATATAGTCTAAAATTGTTACATTTAGACATACCTTTTCATATCCTTCCAATTAAATTGTCTATTAGATAATTATTCAATGTAATAGTTCGAGAAAAGCCGCATAATAATTAGAAATTTTAACTATAGGGAATCATAATCACTCAAATATTTAGTTTTTTGGGGAAACCGTTCCCCAAAAATCTCTGAAATAGGCTATTATCAGGCTTGGCAAATATTTTGATAGATATATATCATAAAACATTAAAAGCCATGATAGTTGTATTATTTATAGTTTCGCAAGTTATAGCATTAGGATGTGTTTCTGCTTATGGTGTACATTTAGAACGTGAAGAGCAGAGAAATTACAGAAATAATTTAATTACCCAGAGACAGGGCAAGAAACTACGCTGATGCAATCAATAATGTTTTTGAGACATTACTGCTGTATGATTCCAAAAAACCTTAAGAAAAATGACAGATATTAAGGTAAAGATGAATCCTATACCCCCCAAAATAATTGCCAGAACTGAAATACCGCCCAAGGTGGCATCTTCAGGATCGGCAGGGTTAAAATATATTTCTACAGTTTCGCCCAGGTCGTAGGCAGAAGGTTTCGTATAAACATTGTGGTAATAGAAATGGGCTTGCCCCTTTGCGTCGCTGTACTCAACCACAGGCGCTTTACTGCCTTTTCTGTTGGAGTGAAAGTTTATAACTCTTCCGCTTGCCTTGGTAGCTTTTTCTATAAAGTTTTTGTTAGAAATATAGGCATAAATAGCACCACCAAGAAAGCCAATCCCTATAATCAGGAAAAGGATTATTACATATCTAATAGGGTCTGTTTTGCTCATGGTCTGTTTAGCAGGTTTTTAATTTTTGTTTAGTGTTTCTTATTAGATAGGCTAATAGTTATTTTCTCATAGCTATACCCACGCCTGTAAATACTAATCCGAAAATACTCAGAATAATCATAGGAATAAAACTATATCCTAAACTTGCCTCTTCCGGATTCGTAGGGTTGTAGTAAATAGTTACTTCTTGCCCTTGCCCATATTGAGGCGGATTTGTTCCTTCTGAATGATAATAGGTATGCCTTTGTTGGTCAGGCGTGTAAAACTCAATAACAGGTCTCTTGAGTGACTTACCTTTAGGGACAATAAAACCTGTTACTCGTCCATTCGTCTTGTTAGCCTCTTTTAGAAACAGGTATTGACTACCATAGATAAATATCACTGCTCCAAAAAAGAGTAAACCTGCACCAATAATAATATGGGCACTATTGCGGATATAAAAAGGCTGGGGTGATTTTGTGTATCTCATCTCCAGGGAGCTTTTTTGTAATACGTTACATACGTATCTCCGTCTATTACAATCATTGGGTCACCATTTTTAGGATGATTCCTTTTTTCAAAAGAGTAAACTTTGTAACCCTCGGCCTGAGATTGCACGTGTATTCGATTGCCTTCTACTTTCCAGGTACCTCTGTCAGAACTTTGGCTGTTCGAACCTCCATAGCCACCTCCTCCATAACCGCTGATTGAGCCTTCGGCATAGTATTCATAAGTACCATTGCCATTAATTACAATACATTTAGTGCTGTTATAACTACTTGATGAGGTAGAGGAGGTATTAGCCCAACACCATTTGCCTACAATGCTCTGATCGATGCCGCCGCCAGTATTGCCTCCCTGTGCCTGCCCATAACTGCCTGATGTGGCACCGTTAGCTGTACCTTTTTGTAAAACAGCCGTAGTACCATTGCCGCTTAGAGTCAGATAATTGCCATTCACAGCATATTGCAAAGTAGTAGTACCTGTTGACCCGGTTATAGACACATTATTACCTGATGTGCTGTACTGAAACCCTACTCCATTATACGAACCCTGCCCACTTGCCTGAAAAATCATGGTTTCGCCATTCCCCGACCAGGTACCAACAATAGATGAACCATTAGATTTGCCTGATGGAGTATCAGAAGCGGGTTTTGAGGAAGCAGTACTTGTAGCTGCCTCACCTTTGCTGAAAGTGATAGGTGCATCTAAATCGCCACCTGAAAGGGTTAATTGCCCATTTTGCAGTACATACTTATAATTAGTAGTTTCGCCGTCCTGCTTTACTGATAGGGTAGTGGCAGTTGTGGTATAAGTAATTTTTTCTTCATCAAACATGCCACTTCCATCGGCATTGAGTTGCAATATCATGGCAAAGCCAAACTGCTTATTTGTCCATTTACCTGCCAGAGAAGTTTTACTGGCTTGTACTTTTGAGCCTATCTGTGCAAAAATTGCTGTGGGAAGTAAGAATAGTAATAGGATAGTTTTCATGTTATTTTCCGTTTTGATTGAGAATACTATTCATTTTTGTTTCAAGTGCTGAAAGCCTTTGCTCATAAATGTACAATTTTGTGCTGAAAACAAGGCAGGAAGTAGTAGAAATAGAAATAAGGGTTTTTTCATGGTTTTATGGGTTTAAATACGATAACCCAAAGTTTTTCCAAGCAATACCAGTAAGTATAGGTGCCACCGGGCAGGAGAGTTTAATTGAATAAAATCTTTAAATTGGGTATGAATCATAGCTAAATAAATCTGGCTGCTCAGGCGTTTGTTATAACCGATTTTATTTAACAGAGCCAGCATTTCTATACTCTCAAAATAGGCATCTAAACGTGGCTCTGTTTCGGCAGGGTACTTTACTACAAAGTTTTGGTTTTGTAGGAGTACCTGTAAATCAGTCAAAAGCAGTTTTGAGTTTTTCATCGCTATTTTCGTTGAGAAATCTTTTGCAAATGACTGACGGAATACCACATAATTCAATACCTCATTTGTGGTATTTTGCTTAAATTGCCATAAAAACCTAAATAAATGCGATTGCTACTCCTTTTTTTGTTGCCCATTACCACATTCTGTCAGAACGCTATCTGGTTGAGTAGTGATTTACAGAAACAAGAGATTCGTGAGCATTTATTTGTTTTAAAAGATTCTTCAAACGCTTTAACAATTAATTCGCTATTAAAAGCCGAGCAGGATTTTTTTTATTTATCCAATATGGCTATTCCGAATTTTGGTTGGGGAAAACGAACAGGATGGGTAAGGCTTGAAATAGGAAGCAAGGCAGATAGTCGATATTTATTTCAGGTCAATAGTGCTATTTTCGACGAGCTTGGTTTTTATGTGGTGCAGGATAAGCAAATAATTCAATCAGTCGAGAATCTTAGTTGTCTTACACCTATTATCAATCGCCCTTATGTGCACAGAGATTTTGTTTTTCCGATGCATCTGAAAGCCGGAGAAACTTATACAATCTATCTGAAAGGGAAAAACCTGCTGAATTCTATCAAATTTCCACTCATTGTCTGGAACCCGAAAGCATTTGAAAAGAGCGACCGACAGTTGAATTTTTTCTGGGGCATTATTATCGGTATTCTGCTATTAGTGGTGGTAGGAAACTGTATTATAGCCTACCTGCTCAATATGCGGATTTTCTATTTTTATGGCATGTATGTGTTGAGCCTTATTTTACTGTTTCTACATTTAGATGGGTTTTTATATGAGTACTTACCAGCTAAACTATTCCGGAATAGTATAATAGATTTAACCCCCTATTTTAGTTACAGTATTTTTTTCTGGAGTATTCTGTTCATTATTTCGTTTACAAAACTTTCACTCTCAGACCGACCTTTTTTTGAACGTTTACTACGTATTCTGAGCATTATTTTCTGGATTTTACTGATACCCTCAGTTTTTTCGCCACTCTGGCTTGATGAGGCTACAGATACCTATCTCCAGTTTTCAGGTTGGACAGGCCGCATTTTCTTTATCAGTGTTTTAGTTTTGCTTTATATTACTGTACTGGCATCTGTTCGTAAAAATACAATGTCGCGTGTGTACCTTATTGCAGTTATCCCGCCTTTGTTATCTTATATTTTACCACAGTATTTTAACCATATTTTCGATATCTGGATTGTACAGCCCTATGCTTACCTTTTCGGGTTTCTGTTAGAAATTATCATCTTGTCTGTAGCCATGATAGTGCGGGTGAAAGAATATTTATTTTTGAATCTCAAAAAAGACACTACCGAAGTGCAAACGCACCCCGTAGCTATAGCTGAACAAAAAAATGTGATTGAAAAAGAGGTGCTTTCGAAACGTGAGATAGAAATACTAACGGCTTTTGCAAAAGGATTTACTTACCAGGATATAAGCGATGCAATGTTTATCAGTCCGCATACAGTACGAACGCACCTGAAAAATATTTATCAGAAATTAGACATCAGCAGTAAAGCAGAAGCCGTAAAAGTGGCCATAGACAGGGGTTGGCTTTAATTAGTATTTGCTGCCCACTACCACTTTAGCCTTAAATTCCTGTTTCTCGCCGTTAGGATTAAACAATTCTACAAAAATTACATAGTACCCTACCGCTACAAGTTCATTAGTGGCACTTTTGCCGTCCCAGCTTAACTGGTCATTTACGCCTAATAACTGATTTTGCGCTAATTGTTTCAACATTCTTCCCTGCATATCAAAAACGTAGGCATTGGCTATGTAGCCATGAATATCTAAAGAGAATTTTAATTGAGTAACGTCGTCAGAACCATCGCCATCGGGTGTGAAAATTTCCGGTTCTATTATAAAAAGGTTCTTCTGATTGGCTGTAACTCCTTGCGAATTGGCATATCCGGGTGTAGCATACCCTTCTGAAGCTACCGCCGAGTGCCAGTTGGAAAGTATAGAAGAAGGGAGGTTATAATCAGCTTTCTCAAGAGATATACCCGATTTGTCATCAATCAGCGGATGATGAAGGTCTTCTGTATAGTCAAATCTGTCAAATACTTTCTTGTTATGATTCATTAAGATAACCGTACCGCTTTCATCAGCGAATGTCGGTAGGGAAGCCATTTCTAAAATATTTTCTGAAACGGTTTTAAAATATTGTGCCTTAACAATACCTGAATTGCGGCTTAATACCAAAAACTGTCTTGGTTGCAGGATAAAGTGTGTATGAGTGATAAGTTTGCTATTGGTTATAGTACCTGCGGCATCAACATTTGCCAGTGTCCAGTCTTTCAGGCTAATAAATTTATTGCTCCGGTTATATATTTCTACAAAGTCTTCGCCACCACTACGAGGATTAAATAAAATTTCATTAACTACTACATCGCCCGAGTCAGCAGGCTGAAAGTTCGCTATGGAAAGTTTTGTCTCTTTCAGAACATTCCCCGAACAATCGGCTATATTTTTAGCTGTGAGTGTATATAATGTATTATCCTGCAATGGGGTGGAGAATGATAAATAAACATGCTGATTGGCAGGGCTTTCAATCGTAATTTTATTGATTACTAATGATTTGTCTATGATATAAGCATTACGACTGATAGCAGAGAGACTGTCTAATTTTTCAGAAAAGATTAGTTTTACAGTAGAATTACTTTCTGATTCATACCTTTCTAAGCTTGGCGGTGTTAAATCAGGCTGAGAAGCCTTTACTGCGTTTTCTTTACCCGGGGTACCCTGCAAGGCCGCTTCACTCGAAACCCAGTTACCTGCCTCTACACAAGGGTAATCTATGTCAATCATTTCTAAAGCAAAGCCTTGTGCTTTGTCTGTGGTGTACCATCGGTCGGTATAAGTTACCGAAAAAACAGTACTGTTTTTAGTATCTTTCAGAAGTAGGGTAGAACCCGCATTATTGAGTGAAAAATTATTGAGACCTACTACTTTGCCATACGCCTGAAAATCTGCTATGTTGTTCCGATGTGTAACAATCAGGTATTCTTTGGGATTAATAGAAATGTCAGGAAACCGGACTGATGTAGCATTATAAAAAAGAACCCATTGATTAAGGTTGATACTTCTGTATGAACGATTATAGAGTTCTATATACTCTTTTTCTGGCAAACCTTTGGTAGGGGTAGGGTCAGCCATAATTTCGGTAATAATCAATTCGCTGGCCTTTTGGGCTGTGGCGATTGTAACCGAAAGAAGTATAAAGGAAAAGGTGTAAATCAGTAGGGATTTACACCTTTTTATAATAATCGTCATGTAAAACCTGAATAGATAAATGATATTGTTAAGCGGTTGGTTCTTTCGGTTTCGGAGTTACAGCTTTAGGCTTTTCGGGAGCAGACTTTGCCGGAGCTGGTTTTGGAGCAACTGCTTTTGGTGGTTCCGGAGCAGGTGTTGGTTTTGGTGAATCAGCTTTTGGTGCAGTCGCAGGAGCTTTTTCTTCCTTCTTTTTATCTTTTTTCTTGTCTTCTTTTGCTTTCTCTGCTACTTTTTTCAAAGCTTTCTTCTCTTCTTTCTGCTTATCTTTTTCTGCCTCTTTTTTTACTTTAGCTACTTTTTTCGCCAGTTTTTTCGCAGTTTTATCAATGGCTTTTTTAATTTTTTTATTGGTTGTTTCTCCTTTTACTACGTCAGCAAGGGCTGCGGCAATTTCAGAGGCCTTTTGTTTGAGATCAGTTTTCATAAGGATTTTTTTTGGAGATGTTTTAAAATAATTTGCAAATACAACCAACTGTATTCAAAAAAACAAAAAATTTGTGTTAAGTTTTACCGAAAATAGAAAAATACTTTTTCCTGCTATCGTTAGTTGGCATACGTAGCTTACACAATAACAATCAAGAGACTAAATTGTTACTTTTATACTGGCTTAACATACACTATGTTTATAGAATTTATTACTGAAGATGTGATTAAACTTCTGGTGTCGGCAGGCACAGGGGCAATTATTGGTTTTGAAAGAGAGTATCATAGTAAATCTGCCGGACTCCGAACCATGATACTGATATGTGTGGGCTCTACACTTTTTACAATTATCTCTGTTAAGTTAGGTTCTGACCCCTCACGAATTGCGGCTAATATTGTAACAGGTATCGGTTTTGTGGGTGGGGGTATCATTTTCAGAGATAATTCGAGTGGGCGCATTACAGGTATCACTACAGCAGCAGCTGCCTGGGTAACAGCGGCGTTGGGTATGTGTGTGGGTTTCGGGAAAGGCTTGTATGAAACAGGCTTTGTAGCCATGATTCTGGTTATTTTCGCTCTATATGGGCTGGTACCTTTACAAACCATTATCAAAAAAAGAAACCTGATTCGTACTTATCGGATTGTCTGTAAATTCAATAATGATACCTTGAAACATTATGAGCATAAATTTGAAAAATTTGGCTTAGAAGCCGAGCGTAATATGCAGACCAAATTGAATGGTTTAATAAGTGGGACATGGTCGGTGAGAGGACCGGAAAAAAATCATGAGAAAGCTATCAGGAGCTTTTTAAATGACCCCGATATTTTAGAATTTGATTTTTAATATTCCAACCTTTTCAGCTAAGAAGGAATCTATTATTAAAAACTGTATTAAACTATGAAAACTACGCTGATTGTTATCTGTACTATTTTATTTTTAGCATCGTGCACCAATACCGCACCAGACCCATTGTTGAACGAACTCAATGGAGAGTGGAAATTAGTGAAAATTGGTGTCGGTTTCCCGTCTCCACAGGGACCTACTGAACTTCAGCCTGAATATGAAGAAATTTTATCTTTTAATGCTTCAAAAGGGAGCTATACCCGTACAAAAGATGGAAAAGTAGTAGAGAAGTCTGATGTAAGTATCAGTTCAGATGAAAAAGCTACTTATCAGAAAGATATGCTGGTATTTGAAGAGAGTAAGACCTATTCGTTTATCTCTTTTACCGAAACGCCAAGATATTTGGTATTATATCAGCCTGCACCGATTGGCGCTGTTTTAGCAGATGGTAACTCGTTTTTTTACGAGAAAGTCAAGTAATATTTTCAATTTTGGTACTTATATCCTAAATTGCAGGCAGAATTTAACGTATCAAGATAAATCATGGCAAAACATTCAGGCTCGAAATCACTTCCAAGTTGGCTTACATTGGTAATCTTTTTATTATGTATGACAATCCTTTGGGTATTTGGCGATTTATTTGTCTTTATACTCGGACTTATCTTCTTAGGCTTTACCTTCGCTAATAATTATGATCGTAAGCAGGCCGACGAAGGGCATCATTGATATAAGGGCGGTTTAACCGCCTTTTTTTATGCACTTTCTGCACTTCAAAAAAATAACTCCTCTGCATTTATGTAAGTCTATGGCTTACTTCATATTTTTAGCCTTTCAAAAGCAGTAAAGCGCTTTAGAGTATGTTTAAATTTTATTTTTCTGACCGAAAGGACAAGATTTTTTAGCCAGACAAGGCGTATTTTGCAGATGTAGCCAGCAGCTACATCGAAAAAATGCAACGCAGTATGGGTAAAAAAGATTTCCTTGCAGGTCGAATCATAATTTTTAAACATACTCTCAGTTCTATTCAATCGTTTATTTATAAAACCTATTGGTATGTCTAAAAAAACTTTTTTTAGCCTGTTTGTCTTTGGGCTATTGTCTATGAGTTTTGGTGTATGCCAGGCTCAATCTACTTTTAAAAATCCATTATTGCCTACCGGCCCCGACCCTTGGGTAATTCGGAAAGACGGCTTTTATTACTATTGTAATTCGACGGGTAAGAATATTACTCTTCGGAAAACAAAAAATATGGCCGATTTATCGAAAACACCAGGAGTTGTGGTATGGACGCCTCCGGCAACAGGTAATTATTCAAAAGAATTATGGGCACCTGAACTACATTTTCTGAATGGCAAATGGTATGTATACGTAGCAGCCGATGATGGTAAAAATGATAACCACCGGATGTGGGTATTGGAAAACCCTGACACTGACCCAACTACTACTAACTGGACATTGAAAGGCCAGATAACAGACCCGACTAATCGCTGGGCAATTGATATGAGTATTTTTGAAATGAACAAGCAATTGTATGCTATATGGTCAGGCTGGGAGGGAGCAGAAAATGTAAGCCAGGATATTTATATAGCTAAACTCAAAAATCCGTGGACGATAGAGGGCGAACGCACAAAAATAGCGACTCCTAAACATAGCTGGGAGAAAATGGGGTCGAATCCTCTGCCTGTCGTAAACGAAGGACCCCAGTTTTTAAGGCAGTCAGATAACAGCAAAAAAGTATATATTGTGTTCTCGGCAAGTGGTTGCTGGACAGACCACTATACTTTAGGTTTATTAGAGGCTGATGCTAAAGCTGATTTAATGCTGGCATCTTCATGGAAAAAGTATGATGAACCTATCTTTAAGTCCAATCCGGCAGGGAAAGCTTATGCACCAGGACATAATTCATTCTTTAAATCACCTGATGGAAAAGAACATTGGATAATCTATCATGCTAACCCTGAAGCGGGGCAGGGCTGTGGCAATAATCGTTCACCACGTATGCAGCCTTTTACCTGGAACGCTGATGGTACACCTAACCTGGGTACTCCTATTGCTTTAGATAAAGAGATTCGTAAGCCTTCGGGGGAGTAATTGTGATTAGTAAATAGGCTTTCCTTGGAAATTCTCTTAGATAAAATATTCTAACGACAAGACACTCAAAAATCTGAGTGTCTTGTTGATTTTCAAAGAGCAACATCTTTAAAAAGTACAATCTATCGTGAGTTTTTCGTCAATTGAGACTTTTCTGTTTACGAGTAG
Source organism: Emticicia agri (assembly GCF_004168285.1). Lineage (GTDB taxonomy): Bacteria > Bacteroidota > Bacteroidia > Cytophagales > Spirosomataceae > Emticicia > Emticicia agri. Next base: position 52,266 of record NZ_SEWF01000039.1, read on the forward strand.
ACACACTGAACCACCCCATTTTATGGGTGAGTTTTGATATGAAATTTTCAATTTAAGCGGCCATTTGGGCTTGCCTTTGAGCTTTCTGTCTTCGTTTGGCAATCAAAACAGCATTGGCAGTGTGAATACCGAAAAATAGCCAAACTTGTTCGTTGTCAGGACTTCTGGCTTTGTTCTTATGCAAGAGGTAATGTTCCTTTTCATTACCAAAACTGCCTTCTAAACGTGTAGCTCTTTCTTTATTAAGTACTGCTTTGATTTGTTTGGTAGCTTTATCATCTTTTCCAGTACCCTTTCTAATAAAGTTGGTCTGGATGTTCTTCTGAGTAGTATATTTACGATTTTCATTGGTAGCATAAATCCTGTCAGCAGCTATATGGGTACATAGACCAAAAGTACTTTTATGTTTGACTATACTGATTTTCAGACGTTTACACTCATTGAAGGCTTCATAACTTCCATATTCAATTATGCTGATTCCACCTACCTGCAACTTATGAACCTTCATTCCGAACTCTAAGGGTTTATTCTCTTTTCCCCTGATAATGGGTCTGAGGTAGGGTTTGTACAAACTTACTATCCGGTTTGGTATCTTGGCTTGTGGGTGTAAGTATCGCTGTTTTTGCTGTTGATAAACCAGTTTAATGGTCTTAAATGTTTCAGCGTCTACCATACTTAATCCTTTCGCTTGAGTTTGATTGAGCAGGGATTGATAGGCTTCTATTCCTTTATCCAACAATTTTAGTAAAGCATTTTGCCTGCTTCTGGTTTTTCTATA
>NZ_SEWF01000040.1 GCF_004168285.1 Emticicia agri
TCTCCCACCAATGGCACATTGGTTTTTGATACAGGTACGCAAAGCTACTGGTACAGGCAAGCGGGCGTATGGGTTGAATTGCCCAAAGGTGGTAATATGGCCAATTACTGGCAATTATCGGGTATGGCAGGTAATGAAATTACGCACACCAACTCCGGTGGTTTCTGGTCTAAAAACCCTGTTGCAGTCCCGTTTACTGCTGATACTATTTCTAACCCACCTACCGTGCCTGTAAACGAAGCAGGTACACGCCTGATGTGGATACCCAACAGGTCGGCTTTCAGGGCGGGTACGGTGTCAAATACTTCTATCTGGTCAGCCAGTAAAATAGGCTTATTCTCTTTTGCATCAGGATTCGACACACAAGCCAACGGCAAATGGTCAACAGCAATGGGAAATGTTACTACAGCCAGTGGCTTAGGATCGGTGGCTTTAGGCTCAGGAAACAACGCTACCAATGAGGCTTCTGTGGCATTGGGGGCACTTAACAACGCTACCGGATACGTATCTACTACTACAGGCTATTTAAATTCCGCAAGCGGTTATGTGTCAACAGCTATGGGGTACAACACCCATGCCAGTAGTGCTTATACAACAGCTATCGGAAACTATACAACTGCCAGTGGTGAAGGTGCGCTGGCTACCGGAGGCTACACTACTGCCAGTGGATCTTATGCTACCGCTATGGGTGCGCATACGTGGGCGTCAGGACAATATGCGACAGCAATGGGATATGTAACTGCGGCGAGTGGTCGCTTATCTACCGCTATGGGTTATGGGGCAAACACAGATTATTATGCAGGTGCTTTTATTATCGGCGACTCTGACCCCAACAATGAGGGAGTAACCTATAGTGGAGCAACAGACCAGTTTGTAGCCCGATACTGGAATGGCTATTACCTGATGACGAGCGGGAATCAAGCTCGCACAGGAGTACAGATAGCACACGGGCAATCTGCTTGGAGTGCCATCAGCGACTCGACCCGTAAAGAAAAAATCGTCTTAGCTGACGGAGAATCATTTCTCTTAAAATTAAGAAATCTACGATTAGGCTCATGGAATTATAAAAATCAGGGAACTAAACCCGAACGCTTTTACGGGCCGATGGCACAGGAAATTTTTACGGCTTTCGGCAAAGACCAATACGGTACCATCGGCAACGATACCACCGTAAGCACCCTCAATATGGACGGCTTGCTGTTTATCTTCTCGCAGGCATTAGAAAAACGCACGCAGGATTTAAAAAATTATGTCCACAATCTTGAAAAATGCACTGAAATACTGGAAGCCGAAAACCGCCAGTTGAAAGACTTTATGCAAAAGATGGAAGCACGTCTGCAACAATTAGAGTCTTCTTCTGCGACAGATACCGAAAAAAAACAAATAGCCGATAAATAGTGTCATAGGATAATGAATTTTTCTTACAAAATTAATTTGTAATAATATTTATTTTTTCAATGAGGGGGTCTGGCTTTTCCCACTCCATGTAGGAGTCATTTTTATTGTATATAGCCATCTTTCAACTAATACTTCCCAGTCTGCAATAGGAAGTTCATTCCAGTTTGGGTTATTAAGTGCTGTCCTGTTTAAACCAAAAGCATGTCCACCTTCGGCATATACATGATACTCAGCATGTACATTCGCTTTTTTTAGTGCTATGTAGTAAACCAAAGAGTTTTGTATAGTGTCAATTGGGTCATTTCCTGCTTGCAAAATAAACATTGGTGGCGTACTGCTATCAACTGGAAGTGTCCTATTTAAGCCATATTCGTTATCAGTATGTACAAGCATGTGTCCCGGGAAAAAAGAAATTCCAAAATTCGGCTTACAACTGATTTTATCAATTTCATCAGTTAATTTATATGCTTTTTTTCTGTAATTGGTACTTACATCAGCAACTAAATGTCCTCCTGCCGAAAATCCCATCACACCAATTTTATTTGAATCGATATCCCATTCTTTGGCTTTTGAACGAACGAAACTCATTGCTCTTTGAGCATCTTGTAAGGCAAGAGGTTTTATTGGATCTTTTCCGCATTTACAATCTTTGTCCCAATGATGCCCTGATGCTGGTACTCTGTATTTAAGTAAAATTCCTGTAACCCCAATTGAAGCTAACCACTCACATATTTCGGAACCTTCAAGCTCAATAGCAACTTTATTATAGCCACCACCTGGAAATACAAGCACAGCCGCTCCCGTATTATTTTTAGGTGGTTTATAAATAGTAATGGTAGGTTTGGAAACATCATACACCATACCATCTTTATATGATTCCGTTCCTTTTATTAGTTCAAAGTCAGGTATAGAAGTGGTCCAGATAGGTTGTTGTTTTTGTTCAAGCCAGGGCTTATGTAATTCCATTTGCTCTTGTTTGTCTTGATCTGAATTTTTGTCCTGATTGCAAGAAGATATAAAGCAAATGACTAACGATGGAAATAGCAGTCCAAAAAATGCTTTACTGATTGAATATTTCATTTTTTGATTCAAAATTTTATTGAGTTCTTAAATTTCTGGAGGCTTCATGAAGCTAACCGCAAACACTATAATAGGCAAAAGTTTTATTGGGCTGCCGCAGCGATCGTGCTTTTTGTATTGCCTGGTACTTTATCTATATTTTGTTATATATTTATGTTGTGGTTTTCTAATTGCTATCTACATCATCGTAGAAATAAAGTTAGAAATTTTATTCGAATTAATTTTTACTACTTAATTTATCAGTTTTAAGACTGATTTTTAGCTTGAAAAAACTGATAAAATCATCAACAGTTATTGTCTTTGTTTGTTGTTATTAAAGCCTATTAAAAGATTTGACTCATTTTTAAACAGTCTCTTAGTGAATTACACAATTTTATATGACTATGAAAAAACTTCACACATTTCTATTATTCCTTATTACACATCTTGTTTTTGCCCAGAGTACCACACTCACACCGGGCACTGTCTTACCGAGTATGACCACCGCCCAACGCACGGCTTTAGCCTCTCCCACCAATGGTACCCTGATTTTTGATACAGGTACTCAGAGTTACTGGTACAGGCAATCAGGAAACTGGGTTGAACTACCCAAAAGCGGTAGCACCACTAATTACTGGCAACAAACAGGTTTAGGAGGCAACGAAATCAAAAACACCAATTCAGGTGGTTTCTGGTCTGCTAACCCTACAGGGCTTACAGTTGGTTCAAATAATTCCTCAAATCCACCTACAGTTCCTGCAGAGGGGGCAGGCACCCGACTCATGTGGATACCCAGCCGTTCAGCTTTCAGAGTGGGTACAGTTAGTGTTGACAATGAAGATAGAGGGTCGGCTGAAAATATCGGTTTATTTACTTTTGCCGCCGGATACGATAATCTGGCGAGCAGCAAATATGCTATAGCTATAGGACTCAGTACGCAAGCTACGGGCACTGCTTCAATTGCTCTTGGCATCAGTTCAACCGCAAGTGGCTATGGCGCTACAGCATCAGGATTGGGTACTGTTGCCAGTGGAGATTTCTCTTTAGTAGCAGGATATTACAATACTGCCAGTGGCGAGCGTTCTACTGCTATGGGTAGCCAGGTAAATACCAATAACCAGAAAGGGACTTTTATCATTGGTGATTCACATCCTAATGCCGATGGTGTTACCTTGTGCGGAGCTCCTGACCAGTTTGTGGCTCGTTTTAATAATGGCTATTACCTGATGACAAGTGGAAATCAAGTTCGCACAGGGGTACAGATAGCACACGGCCAATCTGCCTGGAGCGCCATCAGCGACTCAACCCGTAAAGAAAAAATCGTCTTAGCTGACGGAGAATCATTTCTCTTAAAACTAAGAAATCTACGATTAGGCTCATGGAATTATAAAAATCAGGGAACTAAACCCGAACGCTTTTACGGGCCGATGGCACAGGAAATTTTTACGGCTTTCGGCAAAGATAAATTCGGTACCATCGGCAACGATACCACCGTAAGCACCCTGAATATGGACGGCCTGCTGTTTATCTTCTCACAGGCTTTAGAAAAACGCACGCAGGATTTGCAGGCTGAAAATACACAATTAAAAAATGAGACAAGCGAACTAAGAGCCATAATTCAAAAGTTAGATGCACGGCTGGCAATGTTAGAAACTTATTTACCTGAAAATAGTTCTACAAAACAACTCCTCTCTCAAACTGATAAATAATTAACAATTTTTATTTATGAAACAATTATATACCTTGTTCTTATTACTGGCTACCCAAGTAGCCTTTGCACAAAGTACCACACTCACGCCCGGTACAATCTTACCAACCATGACAACCGCCCAGCGAGTAGCTTTAGCCTCTCCTACCAATGGCACATTGGTTTTCGATACAGGTACGCAAAGTTACTGGTACAGGCAATCGGGTGTCTGGGTTGAATTACCCAAAGGGGGCAGCACCGCCAATTACTGGCAACTGACAGGCTTAGCAGGCAACGAAATCAAAAATACCAATTCTGGTGGTTTCTGGTCTGCCAATCCAACAGTAGTATCCAGTGCCGCTTCCAATACTACCAACCCACCTACAGCACCTGTAGAAGGCGCAGGTACACGCCTGATGTGGATACCCAGCCGCTCGGCTTTCAGAGTAGGCACAATTAGCGAAGGTAATGCTGCCCGATGGTCTGCTGCCAATATTGGTCTGTTTTCTTTTGCAGCAGGTGCCGAAACCCAGGCAAGCAATGTTTATACAACAGCGATAGGAGCCGGTACACAAGCCACAGGCGAACGATCAACAGCTATTGGTATCGGCAATTTAGCCAGTGGATACACCTCTGCTGCTTTCGGATTTGCTACTACGGCCAGCGGGAGTTATGCCACCACTTTCGGGTACAATACCAGAGCAAGTGCCTATGCAGCTACCTCATTTGGTTATGCTACCGGAGCAACAGGCGAGTATTCGTTAGTATCAGGCTATTATTCAGAGTCAACAGGCAATTATTCCTTGGCACATGGCCTCCGTTCTCAAGCCTTTGGGAACGCATCTATTGCCATCGGAAACTATGCGATTGCCATTGGCCATAATTCTACGGCTTTGGGGGTTAACGCCATTACACGCGGAAACTCTTCATTATCCATGGGAGAATATACAGAATCAAGTGGAGATAACTCTGTGGCTATAGGAAGAAATGTGAGTACCAATTATCAAAAAGGGGCATTTATTTTCGGCGACTCTGACCCACTGAATCAGGGTACAACCAGTGTTGGTTTTCCAGACCAGTTTGTAGCCCGTTTTAATAATGGCTATTACCTGATGACCAGTGGAGACGATGCTCCCCGGACAGGAGTTTATATAGCAAACGGGCAATCTGCCTGGAGTGCCATCAGCGACTCGACCCGAAAAGAAAAAATCGTAATGGCCGATGGCGAATCGTTTCTCTTAAAATTAAGAAATCTCAGATTAGGCTCATGGAACTATAAAAATCAGGGAGCTAAGCCCGAACGCTTTTACGGGCCGATGGCACAAGAGATTTTTGCTGCATTCGGCAAAGACCAATACGGTACCATCGGCAACGATACCACCGTAAGCACCCTCAATATGGACGGCCTGCTGTTTATCTTCTCGCAGGCATTGGAAAAACGCACGCAGGATTTGAAGCAGGAGAACGAACAGTTAAAAGAACGTCTGGTTACTGAAACACAGGAATTAAAAGCCATTATTCAGAAAATGGATGCACGGCTGATGAATATGGAGACACTTTTACAAGAGAAAAATCAGCATAGTCAATCAGCAAAAGCCGACAGATAAATCAATGAGGATAATTGCTTAATAAAAATCTCTTGTGTATTATTGTTGTTTGTTTATCTATACTAACACACTAAAAAGCACATGAGACAACTAATTATCCTCACTTTCATTGTAACTGTTTTTCAGAAAGTATCTGCCCAAAGCACGACTTTATCACCCGGATTGCTTCTCCCGCAAATGACAACCACCCAGCGAACTGCGCTGAACAATCCTGCCAACGGAACCCTTGTTTTTGATACCGATACGCAGAGTTACTGGTACAGGCAAACCAATGAATGGCTTGAACTACCCAAAGTTAGTTACTGGCAATTAGCAGGTGCGGCAGGCAACGAAATCAAAAATACCAATGCAGGTGGTTTCTGGTCGGCCAATCCAATTGAAGTACCATCCTTTGCTGATAACACGACCAATCCTCCCACAGCACCTGTAGAGAGTGGAGGCACACGTCTGATGTGGATACCCAGTCGGTCAGCTTTCAGAGTCGGTACGGTCAATAGCGAAAACCCTTATATCTGGAATGCGAATAAGATAGGTTTATTTTCTTTTGTGGCAGGTTATGACAGTGAGGCCAGCGGTAATCACAGTCATGTAATAGGAACTTCTTCCAGTGCCACCGGATTAGGCTCAATAGCCATAGGGTTTAATGCCCAGTCATGGGGTGAAATGTCATTTGCTGCCGGAAGTTCTGTATTGGCCAGTGGTAATTATTCAACTGCCATTGGTTTTTATTCGAGAGCTTACAGTGTTGCCTCTACTGCTTTGGGGAATTTTACTCAATCCAGTGCTTTCTCTTCTACCGCAATGGGTCATTCAACATTGGCAAGTGGCGACTACGCTACCTCAATGGGATTTACTACTATTGCCAGCGGATTGGGAGCAACGGCATCGGGCTATCAGACAACAGCCAGTGGGCAATATGCCCATTCGGGCGGACACTTGACTAATGCCACAGGAATTGCCTCTTTTGCCTTTGGCAATGAAACAACTGCCAGCGGCGATTATTCAACAGCACTCGGAAATAAAGTAAATACCAGCAACCAGAAAGGTGCTTTTATGATTGGCGACTCTGACCCACTCAATACAGGCGTAACAGGTATCGGAACAGAAGACCAGTTAGTAACCCGTTTCAAAAATGGGTATTACCTCATGACCAGCGGCACCAACGTACGCACAGGTGCACAGATGTGGGGCGGGCAATCTGCCTGGAGCGCCATCAGCGACTCAACCCGTAAAGAAAAAATCGTCTTAGCTGACGGAGAATCATTTCTCTTAAAACTAAGAAATCTACGATTAGGCTCATGGAATTATAAAAATCAGGGAGATAAACCCGAACGCTTTTACGGGCCGATGGCACAAGAGATTTTTACCGCTTTCGGCAAAGACCAATACGGTACCATCGGCAACGATACTACGGTAAGTACTCTCAATATGGACGGTTTGCTGTTTATCTTCTCGCAGGCTTTAGAAAAACGTACGCAGGATTTACAGACTGAAAACGCACAGTTGAAAAATCGGCTGCAAGCAGAAAATCAGGAGAGGATACAATCAGAAACCCGACTGCAAGCAGAAAACAACCAGCTGAAAGCCCTTATTCAGAGGCTTGATGCTCGCCTGGAAACCCTTGAATCTAAGGCACAAACATTGCCTCAAACGCCACATGCCCCAGATAAATAACCCTGATGCCTTGAAACGCACGATATAAAAGTGCGCCTACTTCCTGAAATAATAATCAGCCAGTGCATTGGCAATAGCCCGTGGATTGGCTTCGTCTGTATTGGTGAGAATGACAATTGAGAGTCCGTCGTTTACAAAACGTGCATATACCGACCTGAATCCGGTATTAGAACCCCCATGCACAATTACTTTATGGCCTTTGTATTCATCTATCATCCATCCAAAGCCATAATGCTCCTTTGAGTCTGCTCTGTTGGAGGTTTTAATAAACGGTTGCCAGAGTTTTTCCCAGTTGTCTTTGGTAAGAATCATCTTCTCTTCACTGAGTACCTTTTCCCATTTAATCATATCCGAAGAGGTAGAAAGAAATCCACCGCTCGGTCTTATCCCAAACATGGCCGTCGCATTAATCAGCGAATCACGTTTGTGCATATACCCATTGGCCCGGTTCGGAATAATCTGATAAAAATCGGTCAGATAACTATGGGTCATACCTGCGGGAACAAATAATTTTTCATGAATATACTCCTGCCACGGTTGGCCACTTACCTGTGTGATGATTTGAGCCAACATGAAATAGGCTAAATTGCAGTACTGGTATTTTTCTCCGGTTTTAAAAACAAGCGGCAAATGATACGCAGACCTGATAACGTCTATATCGGGTTGGATTTTAAAATTGTCGTAGCCGGGTGCTTCTCTTTGCAAGCCGGAAGAGTGCGACATCAGGTGTTTGACTTGAATAGGTCGCCACGCCTCGGGGGCATCAGGGAAAAACTTGTGTACCGAATCTTCAATACTTAGTTTTCCGTCCTGCATTAAGTGCATAATAGCTGTGGTAAAAAACTGCTTACTCACCGACCCAAGCCTGATAACACTTTCTGAACTGACGGGTACATTTAATTCTACATTGGCCAGTCCATAGCCTTTGTTTACCACAGGCTGCCCGTTTTTTACGATAGCGAGTGAAAGTCCCACAATTTTTTGCTTCTCCATGAGCCGCTTCACAATTATATCCGTACTGTCAACCTGAGCAAAGGCAAGAGCGGGTAAAAAGAAAAGGAATAGCCATTTTTTCATAGTAAATCATTATTTTAAGAGTAGTGTATAAATCTTGTTAAAGATAGCATAAGTTCGATAAGTAAATTACTGAATACAACACACTTGCAGTCCCGTAGGGACTTGATTCCATAGAAATCTTGTTAAAGATAGAAATTATTTAAGTATCTCAAAAAAACTGTTCGGTATAACCGGGTTTTTGGCCTGTGAATGGGTTTATCCGGCCTGTTGAATTTTTTATCGGTGAAATTGGTAAGTAATTCCGTAGAATGTATAAAATGGGTTTGAACGATTGTGCTGAAATTTGCAAAAGAAATGAAGTTTCAGACCTTTATACAAATTAAAACAATTTTCACCATGAAAAAACTATGTTTAATCGCCGTGTCCTCATTAGTGTTATCGGGGCAGGCAATCGGACAAGCAAGTCAACCAAAAAATTCAAATTCCATGAGTACAGCTCCTTCAACCGAATATTATACATTCAATTTAAGCGATAAGGTTATTAGACAACACGTAACCTACAAAAACAGATTCGGCATTCCTGTTTCCGGCGATTTATACTTGCCAAAAAATATTGACCCATCTAAAAAGCATCCGGCGGTTATCATAGGCACACCCTATGGCGGCGTAAAAGAACAGGGTGCAGGAGTTTATGCACAAAATATGGCTGAACGTGGTTTTGTAGCCGTAGCTTTTGATGAATCTTTTAATGGCACAAGTGGAGGCGATGCCAGACGGGTTTCTTCGCCTGATATTTTTGTGGAAGACTTTAGTGCGGGCGTTGATTTTTTAGGAACTCATCCATTGGTTGACAGAGCCAAAATCGGAGCCATTGGTATATGTGGTAGTGGTGGTTTTGCCCTGACCGCAGCGCAGGTTGACCACAGAATAAAAGCAGTAGTTACTACCAGCATGTACGACATGAGCCGTGTAAAACGCAATGGCTGGAAAGACAGCATGACAGAAGCGCAACGAAACAAATCGCTTGACCAGATAGCTGAACAACGCTGGAAAGATGTTGACAAAGGTTCGCAACAATTAACGAATCCTTTCCCCTCGGCACCAGTAGAAAAAGTGCCAGAGGGTTTAGACCCGATTTCAAGTGAGTTTTTTGAATATTATGCCATGAAACGTGGTTTTCATCCCAACTCGATTGGTGCATTTACAGTTACAAGCGATATGTCTTTTTACAACTTTCCGTTGCTGAATTATATCCAGACCATTTCACCACGTCCGGTGCTTTTCATTATAGGCGAAAATGCCCACTCACGTTATTTCAGCGAAGATGCCTATAAACTAGCGGCTGAACCTAAAGAATTGCACATCGTTCCGAAAGCAAGACATATTGATTTATACGACCGTGTAGAGTTAATTCCCTTTGATAAAATGGCTTTATTTTTCAACGAATATCTGAAATCAAATCAGGTTAATTAAAGCTGATTAATCCTTTCCCTAAACTACAAAAAAGTCCCTCACAAAGGGACTTTTTGCTTTAACTACAATTTATTTTTTTAACTAAAGAACAAATTGCCATTCATCATAGGTTAACTGTTTAATTCATCCTGTACTCATGCGGAGTAACGCCTGTTTTCTGTTTGAAAAAACGGGTAAAATGCTGTGGATATTTAAAGCCCAGGTCGTAAGAGATTTCACTCAGTGATTTACTGGTATCAAATATTTTTTCTTTGGCTAAATCCAACAATTTCAGTTGCATATATTCCAGCGCCGTTTTGCCTGTTTCTTTTTTCACCAGGTCGCCGAAGTAATTGGCCGAAAGATGTAATTCGTCAGCAAAATACGCAACAGAGGGTATGCCTTTGATTTTCAGCTTGTCGCTCAATAAATATTCATTCAATAGCTGTTCAAACTGCTCAATAATGCCATGATTCACATGCTCTCTCGTAATAAACTGGCGGTCGTAGAATCGTGAGCAATATTTTAGCAATAACTCAATATTGGCTACAATCAGCATACGGCTGTGCTTGTCAATATTCTGCCTGATTTCTGCTTCGATATTTGCCAGACAGATATTTACCAATTCTCTTTCACGGTCAGAAACGTGCAGCGCTTCATGAGACTGATAACTGAAAAATGAGTATTCGTGAATATGCTTGCCCAGCGAAGTGCCTTTGATTATATCAGGATGGAAAATCAGTGCAATGCCATAAGGCTGATGTAATTCACCCTCAGGCTCGTTGGTAATTACCTGCCCGGGGCCAAAAAAGACGATGGTTCCTTTATCGTAATCATAGTACTGATTGCCATATCGCAAATCGCCACATTTACTGTCTTTAATAATAATGGCATAAAACCCAACCGTGAACTTACTTCTTGCAAAGGGTTTCGACCTACCTAAGTCAAGCACGCTGATAAGCGGATGCAGAGTCTGGTTGTTAAAGGTCTCATTGTATTTTTTAATTGTATCCAATACCAGCATTTTCTTCCTTTTCAATGATTTACTATTCAAAAATAAATGGATTATTCTGAATCTGAATCCCGGCAGGTGAAATTGGTAAGTAATTCTGTAAAATGTATAAGAAGTCATTGATTGAGTTGCAATAATTTTGCAAGTAGAACTAACTATATTATTTAAATTACAGAAAATGAAGTTTTTCAAAATCATTACTACCCTACTGTTTTTTATTTTTTCTACTCAAAACGGTCATTCTCAGCAGGTTGATAGTACCAAAACAGTAGCAAATTTTTCAGGCACAATAGGGCTGACCAATAATGGATTCTCAATTATTCCTACGTTTTCGTTGAACAATCCTGCGGCTATTGTCCTTTTATCATGGCAAAAAAAAAGATGGAGTTTCGACCCTGACATTCGTCTTGTACCTGATGCCAGCAAAGGTAGTATGTTGTTCTGGTTACGGTATCGCATCATTGAGCAACAGAAATTCAGTTTAAGAGTAGGTGTTCATCCCGCTTTTAATTTTGTAAGAAGAAAGGTAGCTGATAATGGAAAAACTGTTGAGATTACCGAACTTCTGAGATTTGTGGCCGGAGAAGTAGCACCAAACTACCAGATTTCGCCTAACTGGAGTGTAGGAGCCGTTTATTTTTACGGAAAAGCCCTGCAAAAACATGGCCCTCAGCGCACGCACGTTTTGTTTCTTAATACTTCTGTATCAAATATAAAAATAAGCAACCATTTCAGATTTCAACTCGTACCAATGGTTTATTTCCTGTATCCCGATTCTTTTAAAGGCACTTATTTGTCTGTTACAGGAATATTATCCAGAAAAAACTTTCCATTTACCTTACAATCAACTATCAATCAGACTTTCAATTCAGACATACCTGATAACAAGCATTTTATGTGGAATGTGATGGTAGCATACAATTTCAGTAAGAATTATAAACGTATTTAACCTGTAAAAAAATGAACCGTTCTTTACCATTAGCTATATTACTTGCTTTTTTCATTGGAATGATTGCCTGTAAACCCGATAACAGCTTAACACCTGAAAACACGCATAGCGAAAAACTCCTAAATATGGATTCAACAGCTATTAACAAAAATCGGTTAAAGATTAAAATAGGGTCAAGCACCTTCACGGCAACACTGCTCGATAACCCAACGGTAACTACATTTAAAGCCAAATTACCTCTGACTATCGAAATGAGCGATTTCAACGATAACGAAAAACTCTATCGTTTTTCAGGCAACCTGCCTACCAATAATATAAACCCTGAAAAGATTAATACAGGTGATTTAATGCTTTATAGCGGGAATACGCTCGTACTTTTCTATAAATCGTTCCCGACCATTTATAGCTATACCCGACTGGGAAAAATTGACGATACCAACGGATTAGCGACAGCATTGGGCTCGGGCAATATAAAGGTTACCTTTACATTAGAATAAACAAATGGAAGAAGAACGAATAAGAACCGATATTTTTGAGCGTATGAAAGCAGGTGAGCCTATCTGTAAAGACGACCCCGGCTACCATGCCTTTATGGAAGTAGTGGATAAAACCATTCAGCAATGCGTGGAGATGAATACAACCGCTACAACAGTAGAACAGGTACGTGAACAACTGGGCAAGATTACAGGCAAGACAATTGATGAATCAACAGCCATTTTCCCACCGTTCTACACCAATTTTGGTCGTAATATCAGCCTGGGCAAAAATGTATTCATTAACCACGCCTGTTCGTTTCTGGATATGGGCGGTATTACCATTGAAGACGATGTAATGCTTGGCCCGAGAGTTAATCTTACTTCTGAAAATCACCCCCTGAACCCTGCTGATAGAACTACCGTGCTTCCGGCACCGATTCATATCAAACAAAATGCCTGGATTGGCGCAGGTGCGACCATTCTGCCCGGTGTAACAGTCGGAGAAAATGCGGTTGTAGCTGCTGGAGCCTTAGTCAATCGCAATGTACCTGCTAATACAGTTGTAGCAGGCGTTCCGGCAAAGGTGATTAAGCAGCTTTAAGTTACCCTAATATTCACTCATGATTCTGAAATTAAATGCACTTATGAAAACTAAATTTTTCTCATTACTCGCATTAGCTTCTTTGCCTTGCTTGCTTATGAATTGCCAGCAGGCAACACAAACCGCCGATATAAGTCAGGGTATTTTTCCACAGGGAACATTAGGGCCGAGCGAAAATTTCACCGGAAAGGCCTGGAATCTGGGGTTGGTTGCCAATGATACAACCTATCAGACTTTAGTTGGAAATGTCTATTTTGAGCCGGGTGCCAGAAGCAACTGGCATACCCATCCATCGGGTCAGATTCTGATAATTACCGATGGTGTAGGGTATCATCAGCTAAAAGGACAAGCCCGTCAAACCATCAGAAAAGGCGATGTAGTTAAATGTCCGCCCAATACATTACATTGGCATGGAGCAAGTCAGGACAGTGGCATGCAGCAAATGTACATCATTCCTAAAACAGAAAAAGGCATTGTACAATGGTTACAACCTGTTACTGATAAAGAATACAATGGAGGTAAATAATAAAATCCGGGTTGAAATAATTCCTGAAAATCTGTTTGAAGAAACTGATTACGCCCCATTATGCCAACTTAAGGATATAGCATTCATGTAAATACTGTATCACCCATAATCAGGAATCTCAATATCCTCCTCTTTATTTTTGCCTTTAGATGAAAACAGCCCGGCTAATTTCTGAACTGGTTTGCTGGCAACAATACCGGCAAAGGTATTGAGTACCGCCACACCAAATCGTGTCTTTGGATACACCATCCAGGGTACACCCGGCGGTAGGTTCTGCACTTTTTCTACATACGGGCGCATACGCTCCTCGTAAGCCTTGAAAGCATCCTGATGGTTTTCATGTTTTGCCAATTCGCCTGCTAACAGATAAGCCCCTACTATGGCAAGGGTAGTTCCTTTACCGGATAGAGGTGTGGGACAGTAAGCAGCATCGCCAATCATCGCCAACCTGCCAACCGACCATCGGGGGGCTTTTATCTGGCCAATTCTGTCTAAATACACATCATCTGCCTCATCAAGCGCCTTGCTTATGCGTTCGGCTTCCCACCCTGCTCCTTTTAGTCTGGTTTTCAGAAGTTTTTTCTGCTCATCGGCCGACAGCTTTTCATAGCCTTTATCATCTTCCAAAAAGGCAACCGAAGCCCGCATGGTTCCATGATTGTCAGGCCGCAGCATTAACACCCGGCTGTCAACGGCGGTGTACCACCGCCACCAGTTAGTGTCCGTTTTCTCCCGGGGAATAGTCATGTAGGAGATATATAACCCTAAAAACTTAAACTCAGGCTCGTCGCCAAATATCAGTTGACGAGTGGTTGAATAGACCCCATCAGCCGCAATAACATACTCAAAAGTGTCTTTTTTGCCACTCGCAAAGGTTACATTCACCTGATTTTCATCTTGCGTCAGGGTTTTAATCGAATCATCGAACTGATAGGTTACGTCCTTCTTTGTGCTTTCATAAAGAATCGTAACCAGGTCTCCCCTGATGATCTCTAATTCCCTCGTTCCGGTGAGAGCAGCTTTTTTAGGAAAAGAGGCAGCGGCTTCGCCATTCTGCCCAATCAGTTGCAAACCTATCTCACCCGTATTCCCGTCGAGTATAGCGGTTTTTATACCCATTTTTTTAACTACTTTTTCTGCAGGGCCACTAATATCAATATTTTGCCCACCCAGACGCAGCGCAGGCGCACGTTCAACAACAGTAACTTTAAAACCATATTTAGCCAACCAGAAAGCTAAAGTAGGGCCGGCAATACTGGCACCGGAGATAAGCACTTTTTTTGATTTTGACATTTCTTGATAAGAAAATAATAAACTTGAACAGGGTAAATAATCAGACAATTAACAGGCACAAATACCTGAGGCAAGCGTTTGAGTCAGGTTTATAAAAAAACCATAACCTATACAAGATTATGGTTTTACCCTGAACACTCTTATACAATAAACTATTTTTCTGTTTTTTTCAAGGCGTCTTTGGTGTCTTTATACACTTCATCGTATTCTTTCCTATCGTCGCCTTCCATCGTAGAGCCTATCGCTCCGCCTATCAATAGTCCAAGCGGCCCTGCTACAATGGTACCCACTACCGCCCCTATCACGGCATTCTCGGTATTATTCGCCTCTGGTGGATTGGGGGTATCATTAATGGCGTCTTGCACTGCCTTTTTGGTATTGGCATTTACCTCTTCATTGTGTTTCTCTACCTGTTCTTTAATAAACTTCTCTTTCGTTGTCTTATTCATAGTCTTAAAATTTTGTGTGGTATATTGTTTATATATAACCCATAAGACCAATAATTTGTTTTGAAAAGATAAACAAGCTCCACGAAACTCCGTGGCACGGCTATCCTCGTCCAAAAAAAGGCCGTGTCACGGGTACTTGAGGATTAAATGAAGGTTCGGCGACTCTCAAGGCTGAGGCCAGTTCAACCCGTGGCACGGCTATCCTCGTCCGAGAATGGCCGCGGTCGTCGCATGATGTCACAGATAATATGGGGATTAAATTTATACCTTGGCACAATTACATACATCTGTAAAGGTCATATAACAGATATTCTGCAATTGCATATCCCATTTTCTCCCTATCTTGCAAACTTTTATCACTAACCTATGGGCGGCAGGCGTTTTTATCTGATTATTATTCTGGGTTTATTATCGGCTATCGGGGCTTTTTCAATTGATACCTACATTTCAGGATTCCCCAGCATCGCTGCCGATTTTCATGTAAGCATTGATACGGTTTCTTATTCCATTTCCAGTTTTTTTCTCGGTATCTGTATCGGCCAGATGATTTGCGGCCCGCTTTTGGACCGTTTTGGTAGGCGTATCCCCCTGCTTATCGGCTTGTTTCTCTATACACTGGCATCCATAGGTTGTGCCTTATCTACCTCTATCGAAATGCTCATTGTGGTGCGTTTTTTCCAGGCTTTGGGCGGTTGTGTGGGCATTGTAGCACCCAGAGCCATCGTAAGAGACCTATTTCCGCTTCATGAAATTGCCAAAATCTTTTCCTTATTGGTACTCGTTTTAGGCGTTTCGCCCATCATTGCCCCTACTATCGGCAGTTACCTCATTATTGGTTTCGGCTGGCAGTCGGTTTTCTGGTTACAGGTCATTATCGGTATTGCATTACTGCTGACCGTTTTCTTTTTCCTGCCAGAAAGTCGTCCGGGTGATGCTTCTATGTCATTACACCCCAAAGTAGTAAGTGCTAATTTTTTCAGGATTTTTACCAACGGGCAATTCATTACTTACGCCCTGTGTGGGGCGGTGGTATCGTCGGGCATTTATGCCTATTTAGCAGGGTCGGCAGTGGTTTTTATGAAAATATATAGCGTGAATGAACAAGAATACGGGTATATTTTTGGTCTGACTGCCGCCGCCTTGATTGGCAGTAGTCAGTTAAATACATTGGTTCTTCGGAAACAAAGCAGCATGACCATCATAAGAGTAGTGCTGGTGATACAAACTGTTTTCGGGATTTTCTTATTTGGTTTGAGTGCTTTGGGCTGGCATACTTTATACAGCATGATAGGTTGTATTCTGCTATTTGTAGGCTGTCAGGGATTTGTTCACCCCAATACCTCTGCCCTGTCGCTGGCACCATTCAGCAAAGATGCCGGGAGTGCCTCGGCATTGATGGGCGCTATCCAGATGAGTTTCGGGGCTTTTGCTACGGCATTAATCGGCAGTCTGGGCAATGGTACCAGTATTCCGCTTACGGCCATTATGGCGTCTTGTCCGGTTATTGCCCTGTTGATTTTTGGTGTAAGGCGGCTAATCGTGAGGGGGAATGAGTAACTGATTAAGGCTGCATCTTCAGAATAAATTCAGAATTGTTCTGCTACATTTGCCTACATGAAGATACTGATTATTGAAGACGAAAAAGAACTGGCACAAAATATGGCCGACTACCTGTCAGCCGAAAACTACCTTTGCGAATTTGCGGCTACTTATGCACAGGCCATCGAAAAAATCAATCTCTATCAATACGACTGCATTCTGCTCGATTTAATGTTGCCCGGTGGCAATGGCTTGCAGGTGTTGCAGCTACTTAAAGAAAAAAACAGGCAGGAGGGCGTAATTATTATTTCGGCAAAAAATGCCCTTGATGATAAAGTGAGTGGACTAAAATCAGGGGCAGACGATTACCTTGCCAAGCCCTTTCACCTACCCGAGTTATCGGCCCGCATCTATTCCCTTATTCGCCGTAAACAGTTCAATAGTACCAATAGTATTGAGCAGAACGAATTGCAGATTGATATACTCGCCAAAACCGTGAAAGTAAAAGATGAGACAGTAAACCTTACCCGGAAAGAATTTGAGTTGTTATTGTTTTTTATAGGCAATAAAAACCGGGTAGTTTCTAAAAGTGCGCTGGCAGAATATCTTTCAGGCGATATTGCTGATATGCTCGACAACCATGATTTTATTTATGCGCATATCAAAAACCTGAAAAAGAAACTGAGCGATGCCGGATGCGGCAACTATCTGAAAACCCTTTACGGCACCGGATACAAATGGGAAATATGAACAAGCTTCTGAACAAGCCACTGAAGGCTTTTACGATGTATGCGTTGCTCATTTTGGCGTTGAGCATTCCGGTATATTATTGGGTCATTGACAGCATCTGGCTGAACGAAATTGATGTGCATAACCAAACCATTGAAGGGCGTATCAAAGACGGGTTTAAGAATATTCCGCTGACAGAAAACGAAATTACACACGTCATCAATGTCTGGAGTCAGATTCAGCCGGGGGTAAAAATCAGTGCAGTGTCGGTCAGTAACATACGGAAAGACAGTGTATATGAGACCATCAGACCTAATACCTATGCCAATGAAACCTACGAGCGTTTCAGAGGTCGCTCGACCTATTTTTATATCCACAACAAACCCTACCATCTGTCTGTAGAAACCAATGTAGAAGAAACCCACGAAACTGTGATTGCCATTGCAACGGTTACGGCGGTTTTCTTTGTGCTACTCTTGCTGGGGTTTGTGTTGTTGAACAGAAAAATAGCCCAACAAATCTGGCAACCCTTCCGCAATACCTTGAATCAACTCAAAATCTTTGACCTAAACAGTCAGAAACCCATTAAATTGGATCCGACAACTATTGAAGAATTTGAAGAGCTGAATGAGGTGCTCCGAAAACTGATAGCCAATAATATTGATGTGTACAATCAGCAAAAACAGTTTACTGAAAATGCTTCACACGAATTACAAACGCCTTTGGCCTTACTGAAATCGAAAATAGATTTGTTGCTGCAAGACAAAACCCTCAGCAAAACCCAGCTTGAATCAATCACGGCACTTAATATTCCTTTATCAAGGGTTTCACGTATCAATAAAAACCTGTTGCTATTAGCAAAAATTGAGAATCATCAGTACCCCAACGAAGAAACCATTGACCTGAACCAGATATTGAACGAAAACATAGATATTCTGTCAGATTATGCCAGCACCGGAGAAATCAGCATCGACAACGGGATTAAAGAACCGGTTATGGTTAAAGCCAACAGGCATCTGATAGAAATTATGCTCACCAATCTGCTGGTGAATGGTATCAGGCACAACCTTAGAAATGGCATATTAGCGATTGACTACCAAGCCTCTACACTTATGTTCTCTAATTCAGGCACGAGTCCGCTTAATGAAGATACGCTTTTCAAGCGTTTTGTTTCGGCTTCTACACAATCGCCCAACAGTGGCTTAGGTTTAGCTATCGTGAAAGAAATCTGTCATTTATACGGATGGAAAGTAAGCTATCGTTTTGAAAAAAATTTTCATCATTTTTCTGTTTCTTTCTCCTGATTCAGAATTTCTTCAGAATGCCGTATTTCCTTTGTTGCATAAATTCAACACACAGGATAAATAACATGAGTTCGGTAAGACAAATTCTGTCAGGAATGATAAAAGTCTTACTTCATTTTCAAGCTCATGTTTTTTATTGAACTCATATTGTATATATGAAACAGCTCATTTTAATAATATTTCTATTGCCCCTTTACAGCTTTGCTCAAACTTCCGGTATTAGTGTTTCGGGAAACGTAAGGGAACAGGGTAGTAAAACTGCCCTGCCCTACGTTAATGTAGTGCTGAAAAGCGAAAAAGACAGCAGTTTTACAGGTGGCACCGTAACGAACGAAGAAGGTCGGTTTACACTGAGTAATATCAAGCCCGGTAACTATGTATTAACCTTTTCTTTTACAGGCTATACTACCCAGACCCAGCCGCTTTTTGTTGGTACGCTGAGTTCATTCCTTGAAGTCGGTAACATTGAATTAGCCGAAAAAGCTGAACTGCTGAACGAGGTAACCGTAGTTGCCCGACAGGATGAAGTGGGTGGTAAAATGGATAAAAAAACCTTTACTGTGGCCGATAATATCAGCCAGAGTGGCGGTTCGGTATTACAAGCCATGCAGAACCTGCCGGGTGTAACCATTCAGGACGGGAAAGTTCAACTGCGGGGCAGCGATAAAATAACTGTACTGATTGATGGCAAACAAACTGCCCTGACGGGCTTTGGAAGCCAGACAAGTCTGGATAATATTCCGGCTTCAGCTATCGAAAAAATCGAAATCATCAACAATCCCTCTGCCCGATACGATGCTAACGGCAATGCAGGCATCATCAATATCATTTATAAAACCAATAAGCAGGAAGGCTTTAATGGCAAAGTGGGGTTAGCAAGCGGTTTAGGGGCATTATGGATAAAACATCATAACCTCCCGACCATCCGGCCGCAGTATCAGGCAACCCCTAAAATTAATCCATCTTTATCTCTCAATTACCGCCGAAATAAGATAAATGCCTTTTTTCAGGGAGATTATCTCTATACCAGAACCCTGAATAAAAACGAGTTTGTTGACCGATTTTATGACAATGGCGATGTAGTAAGGCAACAAACCAAACGTAACCGCCGCACAAGCCTGCCGACTGCCAAAGCAGGTATCGACTGGCATTTTAATAGCAACAATATGCTCACTGTCTCAGGCTTTTTCAGCAGTGAAAAAATACTGGATGATGGCGATGAACCCTTCTTTAATACAGACCTTACCGAAAGACGACGTTTGTGGCAGTTTTTAGAAGACGAACTGAAAACAACAGTAATGGCATCATCGGCCTATCAGCATAAGTTTAAAGAGGCAGGTCATTTGCTTAATATAGGCTTTAATTATACTTTCCATCGGGAAGACGAAAAATACTTCTTTACCAATACCATGCCTACCTACACTGGTTTTGATGCTTTCAAGCTGATTTCAGACGAACACGTAGGCGACCTGAACATAGACTATATCCGTCCGCTCCGCTATGGTCGTTTTGAAACCGGATTGAAATTCAGACAACGGGTGATTCCTACGAATATGCTTTTTATTCCGGGGTTGAACTCACCGCTTGATGTAAATGCCGGAGGCGAAGCTACCTATAAAGAAACCATTCCGGCGCTCTACGGTACGTATGTATTCGAAAATCCGAAATATGAAGTAGAAGCCGGATTGCGGTTGGAATACGTAGGTGTGCGCTATGAAGTAAACCCGAACCATAATACCTACAAAAGCGACGGATACAATTATACGCAGCCATTTCCGAACATACGTTTAGCCTATAAGGTTAACAACAAAAATAAACTCTCTTTCTTCTACAATCGTCGGGTTGACCGACCGAATGAAGTAGACATCCGTATTTTTCCGAAATATGATGATGCCGAAATCATAAAAATCGGAAACCCTGCCCTGAGCCCGCAATTCACCAATTCGTTAGAATTAGGGTATAAAACAGGTTGGGCAAAAGGGTATTTATATTCAGCGGTGTATCATCGCATGGCCAACGGAACCATTACCCGCATTGCCAGCACTGTACCGGGTAGCAACCTGATTTATGCCATTTTCCAGAATGCCAAACGTAGTTATAATTCGGGTATAGAATTATTACTTTCGCAAGAAATCAGCCGGGCATTTACGCTTAATCTGAACACCAATATCTATCAGAACAGGATTGACGCCTTTACCGTTGAAAACAAATATCCGGTACCTCATAGCTTTTCGGCAGACGAACAACAGCTCATCTCAGGCAATGTAAAACTGAGTGGAACTATACGCCTGCTTCGCAATGTAGATGCGCAATTGGTAGCAGTATATCTGGCACCCGACATTATTCCGCAGGGGAAAATGGGGGCACGATTTTCGGTAGATGCCGGAATAAAAAAGACCTTTAGTAAAGGAGAAATCTTCCTGAATGCAACCGATTTACTGAATACGCTGGTGATTCAGAAAGAGGTATTTGGCGAGGGCTTCAGATACATGAGTAAAGATTATTATGAAACACAGGTAATCCGGGTCGGGTACAATTATAAATTCTGATGCCATCGGGCAGGTCTAATTATGGCCGGGACAGTGGTGCTGGTGTATTAGTGAGTACCAACCCTACTTCCCAATCACCTGTTTGCGGTGCTTTAGACCCCAGAAATGGAGTTCGTCTATGACTTTTTCTAAAGACAGCCCATGTTCGGTGATAGAATACTCAACCGTAGGCGGAAAAGTATCAAATACCTCCCGTTTAATTAATTCATTGGCTTCGAGGTTTTTCAACTCCTTTGAAAGCGTTTTATCGGTTATACCACCCACTTCTTTGCTTATCTGTTTAAACCGCTTGGGGCTTGCCGATAAGGCAAATAATATCAGTAATTTCCATTTGCCTTCAACCGCTTCAAGCGCATCTTTGATAGAAAGCATACTTTTAGGACAACCCCCTTTTGCTAACATTGTTACTGCTTTTTAGTGATACTATCTTTCAGGATAGCACTATCCGAAAGGATAGTACTATCATTTGGATAGCAAATTTACGTAATCTTGCCCCATAAAGAAAATAGCAAGCAATGGAAAAAAATCTAAGCACCTCAAAAGTAGTAAACATCATTGTCTGGATATGCCAGCTATTATTAGCTGTTACGCTCCTGTGGGCAGCGGCTATGAAATGGCTGAAACCCATCGACGAATTAGCCTTGATGTGGCCCTGGACAGCCGACAACCCAACCCTTACCCGAATAACAGGCTTATTTGACTTACTGGGAGGGCTGGGTATTCTGTTACCTTCAACCTTACGCATCAGACCCGCACTTACTATCTATGCCGCCTATGGCATTATCGCTTTAATGCTAACTGCCAGTATTTTTCATATAGCAAGAGGAGAAGCCTCGCAGATAGGTTTCAATCTATTGGTGATAGCAATGGCCGGATTTATAGCCTGGGCAAGAAGCCGCAAAGTAGTAATCAGCAGCAGATAAAGTAAAGGTTTTGATTATGAATAATTTGATAAACGCAAGGCTTCAAAACTCAGAACCTTGCGTTTATTGATTTAATCGTGCAAAATACCAAGAGCTTCGCTGTCAGCTATTTGTTCAATAAAAATAAAGGCTCATTCTGCGGTCTTTGTTGGGTGTCACTGCTTATTTTGGTTTAATTGGCTACCTGATTTAAGCACGCCTTATGAACCTGATTCTGAAACTAAAAACCTGGCAGATATTCTTACTATTGATGAGTCCCCGGATTTTAATGTTGTTTTTCCTCAACAATCCCTTTTATACCGATCTGCTCATTGGTATCAATCCTTTATTATTTTTTGGCTTTCTTATCCTTTCCTACGAGTTTCTGCGACAATTCAGTCAGAAAAAACGCCCTATACAGCGTATTCTCTTCTTTCTGTTCAATCTGATTTTCATGTACCTGTTCTGCACTATGCTGGTCAATGGCTATGGGCTTGATTTTCTTGAAACAGTGCTACTCATGCCTTTTTTCTGCCTGATGATGGGGTACATTCTCTATATTTTAGCCAGAAAGCTGAACAACGCAGAAAAGGCGCATTATCTTAAATCGTATGGCATTTTTGTATACATGCTACTGTTCCTGCTACTCCCAATCGGCATCTGGATACTGGTACCGCAAATGAAAAAACTAAAGGAATTAGTCAGGTTAAACTAAAAAAGTATCAGCTATTTCTGCAAAGCACTATTATAAAACGAGCTAATTATTACGAACCAGAAAAACACATACGCCACCCCTACCAGTCTTAGTTTCAGGGGTTCTTTAAGCAGATAGTGAAAAGATAAATAGGGTAAAATAAAAATCGCCAGCAGATAAGAGATAACAAACAAGGCAGGCAGTATATCAAAGTTTCTAAGGTTTTTGATAGAATAGTAATGCCCTAAAATATAAGTAACCACATGATATATGCCGCAAATGGCAATAAAATTCAGTAAGATGAGTAGGTATTTTTTCATCATTTGCCTTTCGTTCACAGTTTAATAAATCTCAATCGGTTTTTGCAAAAAACATTCTTGAAAATTCATTTGCGAATTTATGAAATAAATATTTACTTTGAAAAAAAAAGTACTTTTAGTTTCAATAATTCATTTTATTTATTTTATGCCTTTCTTTGCTAAACTCGACCAGATTCACGCCCAACTCCGTAAAAATGTCTGGTTGCAATATTTTTCTATTTTCTGTCGGGTAGCGCTGGCCGCAGGTTTTATTCCGTCAGGACTGGTTAAAATTTTTGATGAACGCTTTACCGACCTTTCTGTCAACCACCCGATGGGTCATTACCTTGAAGCACTCTATTATACCGGATACTATTATACGTTTATCGGTATTTTGCAGGTAACAGCCGCCATTTTGTTATTAATCCCCCGCACTGCTACACTTGGCGCACTTCTTTATTTTCCAATTATCCTCAACATCACCATTCTATCATTGGCGGTTCGTTTTGTTGGCTCACATATCAGTTCGCC
The DNA here is from genome assembly GCF_004168285.1 of Emticicia agri. GTDB lineage: Bacteria > Bacteroidota > Bacteroidia > Cytophagales > Spirosomataceae > Emticicia > Emticicia agri. Next base: position 23,748 of record NZ_SEWF01000040.1, read on the forward strand.
TTTGATGGTACTTGCCTGTCTTTTCTTAATTCTGTGGGATTACCATAAAATTAAGTATATACTACCCTTTAATGAACCACCTGAGCACAAGGTCTTACGAGCTAAAACCGAACGCATCAGAAGTTTCCCCTGGAAATTTGCTGTAGGTGCTTTCGCTGCACTGGTAGTGCTGATTACAGTACTCGTGAATATGTATAACATTGAGCCTTATAATACCCTGAAAGATTGCGCAAGACAGGCAAAAAACAGCAAAAACCCCAAAGCCACAGATGATTTCTGCAACTGTATTCATACTGAAGGCAAACCTCTGAATAAGTGTTTAGATGCGTATGAAAAGGCTTTGGAGCAGACAGGAAGATAGATGTATGCAGTAGGGGTTCAAAATTTTGAACCCCTACCTAAACTTTCTCAGATATACATGTCGCTCATAAAAGAAATTTCAGCATACATTTCTTTCAGCGTGTTGCATAGCTGTTCATAAAAAAACACCTCCCTTGCCCTATTCATCTTTCACCTCCTTTCTGATAACCCCGGCTTCACTGCCAAACATATCTAATACCTGATTTACTTTATCAAGCCTGAGGGTGGTTTTCCCTTGTTCCAGCTCACGTAAGAAACGGAGACCTACGCCTGCTTTCTGAGCTAATTCTTCCTGAGTTAATTTCACGCTTTTGCGTTTTTGCTTAACAAATTCACTGATTGGATTCATAATATTCATACCTTATCGGGTATAAATATAAAACATTTCTTAATAAATATACCTGTTAGGGTATAATTTTTTATCCCCTTCCCTCAGGGTCCCCTTCGGGAGACCCTGAGGGAACACAAAGAGCGTTCTTTCTCACTTGAATAAAAAATACAATAAAGTTAAAAATACACAATAAAGTATATTAATTTATTGTACATTTTTAACTTTATTAAACCCTGCTATCACTTCACAAACACTACCTTAATAGACCGTACTTCCCGTATCCAGCGGGCTTGTTTTTTGTCTTGTGGAGCTACGAGGCGGAAAGGGCCTTCACCTGCGGCCAAGGGAGCACCATCTTTTTCTGCTACCAACAAAACAGTGTTATTACTAAATTCAGGGTCTAACTCTGGTAATGAATACACTACTTCGTAGCCATCAGCCGCCTGAACCAGTACTACTTTAGCCAGATTTTCACCTCGCAGTTTGCCGCCCAATGTTACTCCGGCTTTTTCGAGTACCTCAACCAATGCTACGCCTTTGTATTCGTGTTCTTTACCATCTTTATCTTTGGATTTATGGCTTGCAGATTTATAGTTGGCGAGGTCTGCTTTCGTGAGCGTAAGGGGTGTCAATACCTCACCGCTTATACTGATAGATGCCGCTTGCTGGGCAAGGCTCATGAAAGGAATACTTATCAAGAGCGTGACAACCAGTAAGGCAATGTTTTTATTTTTTTTCATTGTTTTAAAGATTTATTGGGGTCTGAAAATGCCGGATTATTAATAAATGTCTTGTCGGTAAGCATCTGTAAAAAGGCGATTATATCTGCTTTTTCTGTCTGATTCAGCAAGAGTGTTTTCCCTCCTTTTTCGTTGGAAGTTCCTCTTAGAAAACTGCTCAAAGTAGGGCTTTCCTGAATGTGTTCGTTATAATGTTCCAATACCTCGGCCAGTGTTTTAAAACGTCCGTCGTGCATATATGGGTCTGTGAGCGCAATATTTCTTAGCGTAGGTACTCTGAATCTGCCTTTGTCTTCTGCCTGATTGCTGACGGCCTCCCGACCAGAGTCTTTAGGCGTGGCATCCAGTCCGTTGTTATGAAACAACTCCTTGAATGTTTTTGGTCCGCCATGACAATGGCCGCAATTGGCCCCTCTTATCCCTTTTTCCGGTGCTGGAGGTTCCATAAACAGGTTCATGCCTCTTAATTCTTGCGCAGTAGGCTGATAAGTTCCGGCCAGATAACGGTCATATGGCGAGTCGGCAGAAATAAGCGTGCGTTCAAACTGAGCCAGCGCCTTTCTGATTTTATCGGCATCAATATTGGCTGTACCAAATGCTTTTTTAAACATCGTCCCATAGACAGGCACCTGTTGCAGTTTTCTGACAGATGCTTCCATTGATTGCCCCATTTCGTGGGGATTTGTCATCGGAAAAACAGCCTGCTCTTCCAGACCCGGCGAACGGCCATCCCAGAAAAAATTGCGTACCCATAGCAGATTTACCAAAGCCATCGAATTACGGGCAGTGAGCGATTTATCAACCCCTACACTAAAGGCTTTGCCATCTGTAAAAGCCAGTTTCTGCTCATGGCAACTCCCACACGACAGCGTATTATCGGCCGATAGTTTCTTTTCATAAAACAACATTCTGCCCAACGCCACCCCTTCTCTGGTAGTAGGGTTATCAGCAGGAATAGTAATTCTACCTCCAAAATTGGCCGGATAGACCAACGGGTAAGGTTCCGGCTGGTTATCGTCTGTGTTTAATCCGCTTATAACTACACTTACCACCGCTATGCTCAACAGCAACCACCGGAAGCCTTTCCGGTTTGATTGCTGGGGTGATATGTGAGTATTGTTGTTCATTTGTCTGCTAAAACACTGTCTTAGCTACAACATTAAGCCTGTTTTCAATGATAACTAAACGCCAGCGTTACAAAGTAATTTCGTCCTGCTTCAGGAAAACCTTCAACGAGCGTATAATTTTTATCAAAAATATTATTTATCCCCGCTTCTGCCGAAATGAATTTATAAATTTTTACTGATGCCTTCGTATTCATTAACGTATAGGCTTTTGCCTGCGTGCCATAACTGGTACTATAACGGTCGCTATTATACTCAGCACTCAGCAACAGATTAACCCGTTTCAGGAAGGTATAATCAGCATAGCCGAATACCTTATTTTCTGGCACATTGGTAAATAGAATAGCCGGGTTAGTGATATTTTTACGCTTGATATACGAATAATTGGCGCCCAATGCCAGCCCTTTTTCAGCTTTATAGTCGAGCCCTAACTCTGCGCCATAAAACCGGGCTTTACCTGCATTCTGCAATTGAAATCGGCCGGGTTGCACATTATCTACCTGCTGAATAATATCATTGATACTGCTATTAAACACACTTGCCTGCAAACTTAGTTTGTCGGCTATTTTTCCGGTATAGCTCAGGTCAAAATTAACAGCTACCTCGGCATGCAATGACGGATTCGGAATAGCCTGACCCATACGGTACGAATAGCGGTCTTTGATGGTAGCAAAACGGGTCTTTCTGGCAATAGACGCCTTGATAGAATGGCCGGTGCGAATATCATAGAAGATACCCAGTTGCGCATTGACTGCATTGTTCTTACTATCGGCAAAATTAGTGAGTTCTTTGGTAGTGGCATTATATTCCTGCGCCTGTTCGCTACCACGGGTATTAAAACTTGCGCCGGGAATTAAGGCCAAGGCAGGCGTAACCTGATAAATGTTTTCGATACCTACCGATAGTGTGTTATCAATATAAGACTGTACAGGCTCACCCAAGTCATTTTCACGGTGTATATCTCTTTTATATTGAATATTAGCCCTGAAAACATTGTTTTTTAGTGCTTTCGATTCAAACTCGGCATTGCCTCCTACGGTATAGTCGTTATAAAAACTCTGAAAAGCATACGGTCTTGTTTGCTTGGTATAGGTGGTATCATCGTAGCTGAAAAGCTGATTCACAAAAGTATCATAATAAAGTCTCGACTTGATTTTGTTATGCTCGCCCAAAGCTGTATTCGAGATAAAGTACAGGCTTTGCTTGTTCCATTCAGGCCATTTCCAGAATCTGGTCATGATTTTGGAATCATCGCCCACATAAGGCGGTGTGCCTTTTTCTCCCTGCTGATTCACATAGCCAATTACATACTCATCGGTGGCATTGGGCGTAAAACCCACTTTGGCTGTCAGTTTACGGTCGTCTCTATACGCATTTTTCCGATTATCTGTCTGCTGAAATCTTCTTTTTTTAAAATCAGCCGACAAAGGGAAAGTTTTTTGTTTCAATTGCGATGCCCCTGCCTGAAAATAAAACTTACCCAACCTTGACCCTATATTGATATTGCCACGGAAACCCTCACCACTGAAAACTCCTACCCTGCCATTGACTTCAAATTTCTCTACGGGTTTTCTTGACACCAGATTAATGGCACCTCCCATCGTATTAGCACCATACAGTATAGAAGCAAAACCTTTGGAAACATTAATTTCGGCGAGGTCGAAAGTCGTAAATCGGCCCATATCTACATAGCCATCGTAAGGCACATACACGGGTACACCATCAATAAATACCGGAACCTGACGCAGGTCGAACCCACGCACATATACCACCGATTCGTTTCTTGGGCCAACATTGGCAATATTTACCCCCGGTAAAAGATTCAGGGCGTTTGATAAGTCCAGCCTATTAAATTTCTCTATGCGTTGGTAAGATATACGCTGTTGGGTATCTCTCAGCGAATCTGCCAATATTCTGATTTCTCCTAACTGAAACAATCGGTCGGGGGTTTCTGAGGGTTCGTTCTGCGCAAAAATCTGTGTTGATACAAGGCTGAAAATCAGTAGAAGCTTTTTCATGAAATCGATATATATTTAAAAATATATCGCAAATATAGGAGAAAAACCTTTGCACAAGATTCAAAACAAAAATATTGTTAAATCAGGTTGAGTAGTTCCTGCTCTGCCTCGGCTACAGCCTTTAGTTTCTGCCCCAATTTTTTATAGGCCTCTATCACTTGCAGTCCGGCTTCGGTAATTTCTGCACCGCCCCCATGCTGACCGCCTTTATGGGTAATCACATAAGGATTTTTGCCCAGAGTATTCAGGGAAACCACCATATCCCAGGCTTTTTTGTACGACATTCCCATCTGCTGCGCCGCTTTTACAATAGAACCCGTTTCCTGAATATGTTCCAATAATTGCACCCTGCCGGGCCCGAAAAACTTGGTATCATCTATAAAAACCCAATGACTCAGGCTTATTCTTACATTTCTTTCCATAGTATCAATGAATGCTTATTGCGAAGTTAGATGAAATCAGGGATATTTTGGTTGAGATAAATTGATTGCATTAAAATTTTCAAAAATCAAACCTCAAAACACCCCTATAAAAATGCCTATTCTAATCTTTCTAATTTTACTTACCCCTTTTTCCTTATTCCCTGCCCCTCCTCCTTGTTCCTTGTTCCATCCCCTCGCTTTATCGTCTAAAAAATAGACAATACAATTTAAATGCTTACATTTGTTTCTATTCTATTATCTTTCACCTAAAACCATCCCCTATTATGAAGAAAATCCTTAAAATCGTGCTTTGGTCGGTATTGGTACTCGTTGTAGTACTTGGTGGACTCATCGGCGTATTTATCTACAAGGTTAAGTATGGTTTCCCGGTTTCGTATGAGACTGAAGCTCCTAAGATTGACTTTCCGGCTGATAAACCTGCCATTTTGCTTTTCTCAAAAACCACCGGATTCCGTCATGGCGAATCTATCGAAGCCTCCAAACCAGTCATTACTGAACTGGCAAAGAAAAACAACTGGTTTGTGTATGAAACCGAAGAAGGCGGCGTTTTCAACGAAGCACAATTAGCTAAATTCAGTACTGTGATTTTCAATAACTCAACAGGAGAGGTCATTAACGATGAGCAAAAACGTGTACTCGAAAAATATGTGGAAAATGGCGGTAGTCTGATGGGTATTCACGGAGCCGGAGACGACTCGCATCATTGGGACTGGTACGAAAACAATCTTTTAGGTGCAAAATTTTCTCACCACCCAATCAGTCCGCAATTCCAGAAAACCGATGTATTACTCGACACACAGGCCGATAGTTCCCTTACGGCAGGTATTCCAAAGGTATGGAGTCATTCCGACGAATGGTATGTATTTTTCAAAAATCCCCGTGAAAAAGGCTTTAATATCCAGTTTACCATCAACGGCGAAACCATTAATCCAAGTGGCAATATCCTGTTTGTAACAGACAAAAATTATGGCATGGGTAAAGACCACCCCGTAGCCTGGTGCAAGCCCATAGGCAAAGGAAAAACTTTCTATACCTCTATCGGGCATAACGAAGAAGCCTGGAAAAATGAGCATTTTATAAGGCTGATTGAAAACGCTCTTAAATGGACGCAGGCAGGAAAAAAATAAAGCATCTCAAATGTGGGCTAATCTCTTAGTAAGATTGTATTGTACCTGCATAAAACACGGAAGTCACAACTATGCTATAATTACTGAATAGTGAAAATTAAATAGCATTGCTGATGGCTAAATATTCGAACATATCAATTACTTCTTTATTTCATCTTTCGGAATATCTCCTGCATGGCTTCGGGATTAATAGTGTTCATCTCAACTAACCTGAGCGATTTTACCATTTTCAGGGTAGTAGTTTTGTAATGTTGAAAATGAGGTGTCTGTAAATGCGCCTGATAGGCCGCTTTACTGGCATATATTTCCAGAAGTCTTATCCGGGTGGGGTTTTCTTTCTCATACATCGGGAAAATACAGATAACCCCCGCCTCAATTTTTACAGACGCCTCCGATTCAACTTTCAGTATCGCTTTATATTCATCTAAATATTCGGGCAGAATTTCAATCTCTGCTATGCGTACCATCATCGTTGTATCCCTGTTCGGGGTTATTAAACCCGGCTGTTTTTCGGCAGTTAAAGGCTGCTTCAGGTGCTGTGCTTTGAGGATACTCATGCTCATTGCCACAACCAGAAGCATTGCCCAGAACCTGATGCTGTTTTTATTCATCTTAAGGTTTATTATTTTTATTTACTTCACCATATTCTTCTGCTGAAACCGGTTGTAACCATACCACATTTACATCGTCTTTAAAATGGGTGATAGCAATATGTATCATGCCTATCTCGGCGGCAGCCCCATGCCAATGCTCGGTATTTTCGGGTATATTCACCACATCACCTTTTTTTATGATTCGGGCAGGTTTACCTTTTTCCTGATAAAAGCCTTGCCCTTCTGTAACAATCAACACCTGTCCTTTCGGGTGAGTATGCCAGTTTGTTCTGGCACCGGGCTCAAAAGTTACACTACCTATTACAAAGTCGTTATTCTTATCTCTCGCTAAAAGTGGTTTCAGAAAAGCATCTCCGGTAAAATACCCGTTGGTCAGCTTATCACCTTTCGGAAAAATCGTGTTTGTTTCCATTGTTGTTTGTGCGTTTAGACTATACAAGCTAAAAAAGCCTGAAATTGTTAGTAGAATTGCCTGCAAGCTAAGTGATTTCATAATTTTATGATTAAATAGTTATCAGCTAATTTCCATCCTGAGTTCATTGTGTTGCCCTATATTTAACATATTTGCCCCCGAATCAATTTTACCTAACAAATAAAAACCACTATCTGGCATCAGTTGATATTGTCGGTAAAAAATAACAATACCCGGGCCGGGTGCCCAATAAGCTACCTGTCCTATTTCTGCTTTTTGCATACATATCCCCGATTCGGTCAATGCCTCAGGCAGACGAGCATATTTTTGTACGCCAAATAAATCGGTCAAGCGCAAAGACAATGGTAAAAATGCCATCAACCCCCTGCTTGCCGGACAGTCGTTCAGGTTCAATACCCATATCTGTTCTCCTGATTTTACTTTAACTTGTTGGGTGTGGTGGTTCATATGGGGGTTTGATGAGGGGGTTTGGAAAGTCTTTTATACCAAATATTATTTGGCTGAGCTTCGAGCCGTGCGACGTCCGCCCACACCCCAACCCCTCTCCGCGCGGCGGCCGCCCCAACTGTGGGGAGAGGGGCTTTTTCGTCCCCTCCCTCCACAGTTGGGCGGACGCCACGCGGGAGGGTTAGGGTGGGGTATTCTCCAAACATTATTTGACATCAAAAGCTTCAAAAGCATCTCTTCATTATTTTTGATAAACAAAGGTCTTTACTTTTTTTGGTCAGTAACTTATACAAATTACTGCATCTCTTACCATTATTACCGATTTGGTAAAATCATAGAAAAAGCCTCAGCTATTTCTGTTAATTTTGATTCATCAGAATAACGATGCTCATGGAAAAGATAGAAAAACTAACAAGCGTTACACAGTTTAATACCAAAAGGGGTCAGCTTACGCTTCACCCTTTAGTAAGCGTACTCGACCAGTCAAAGTCCATATCCATACAATCTACAAGATATATCTCCGAATTGTATGTGGTATTTCTGAAAGATGTGAAATGTGGGCCTATGACCTATGGCAGAAGCCACTACGACTATGAAGACGAAACGCTGATTTTTATTGCGCCGGGTCAGGTGTATGGCATTGATTTACCTGCCGACAATCTGGTGCAGCCTACGGGTTGGGCATTGGTATTTCATCCTGATTTTATCAGAGGTACTGCCTTGGGCAAGCAAATAAAAGACTACGGTTTTTTCTCGTATGATTCCAACGAGGCATTGCATCTTTCAACCCGTGAAAAGCAGATTGTGATAGAGTGTTTCAGCAAAATAAAAGATGAACTGGAACATGGCATTGACAAATACAGTAAAACGCTTATTATCAGTAATATCGAGTTGTTTCTGAATTATTGTACCCGTTTTTACGGCCGTCAGTTTATTACCCGTGAAAACCTGAATAAAGATATACTGGTAAGATTTGAAGAACTGCTGAACGACTATTTTCAATCAGACAAACCGCAAACCATCGGGCTGCCGTCGGTAGGCTTTTGTGCCGAACAGCTGCATTTGTCGGCCAATTATTTTGGCGACCTGATAAAGAAAGAAACAGGCAAATCGGCACAGGAATTTATCCATTCGGCCATTATCAACCTTGCCAAAGAAAAGGTAGTTGACATTACCAGGTCTATCAGCGAAGTATCCTACGAAATGGGCTTCAAGTATCCGGCACATTTTACACGCCTTTTCAAACAATGGGTCGGGCAATCACCCACTGAATACAGGATTGCCAATTAGTCGAACTATTTTCTGTTTGCCCAAAGCAATCATCAGAAATATTCTGTTAAATTGTCCGGCGCATTCAAACAATTCATCCAATGGCAGATATTACTGTTGAAAAATATCATTTCCCCGACGACGGCATTACTCCCAACAACCGTTTGCCTGTGATTGTCTATCGGCAGGTAACAGACGCAGAAGATACATCAGCCTGGCTCGAAGAGCGTTTCAAAGCCAATGGCTGGACAAATAACTGGCGAGACATTGTGTTGCCTTACGACCATTTTCATAGCACTACGCACGAGGTGCTTGGTGTAGGCAAAGGCAGTGTTGAACTACAGATAGGCGGACAAAAAGGCATAATTGTAAACGTTTCAAAGGGAGATGCACTCATTTTACCCGCAGGTGTCGGCCACGCTTCTGTGTCAGACCATAAAAATTATGAAATGGTGGGCGGCTACCCCGACGGCAAAGACTGGGATTTACTCACAGGCACCGCCGAAGAAAGAAAACACGCCCTACCCCGTATTAAAAATCTGCCATTACCCACCAAAGACCCCATTTTTGGCGAAGAAAGCGAAATGTTACGCTTGTGGAAGTGAGTGTACAGCCTTTTCAGAAACCTAAAGCGCTGCATTTTTTCGATAACTTAGGGAATTTGATGGCTAAACTATCATCACCTTCCTGCCAGTCAAATACAATTTCTGGTAAAGGCTGTTTTTCTATATGGTCATAAAAATCACTTTTACCTGTTTTTTGATTATAGGCAGTGCTCGCCGCATAGAGTAATGATTCAGCTTCACACTCACCAATATTCTCTTCGTTAATATATTTTGCTAAACTTTCAGGATTTTCGCAGGCTTCATCATATGCTTTTTTACCCTTTAAAATAACCCAGCATCTGAAATACTCAAACCCATCGTCAGAGCAACCACCATTGATAAGGTAAGCCGCTCCCCACCAGTCCGACCGATAGGAAGCATGAAGCAATCGGTTTAATATTTTTCCAAACTCAATCATTTCTGCCACTGGTCTTTCTGACAGCATTTCTGAGACTACACTTGCCTGATAGTCCACCTCTCCTTCTGAATTTTTTCTGGCTCTTTCTATCATATTCCAGAAGTCTTCTTCTCCGAATATTACTGTATTGGCTTCTTTGTAGCCTTTTTTTAGTTTTTCGGCAATAAGCCTGTTGGCTTCTTTTTCTGCTTCCACACCTGATGGGAAGGTTTTTGATTCTACTCTTCCCAGGGTTCCACTCTTACCAAAAAATACGGTTAAAGTGGTATCTTCGATAGAAACACGCCAGAATTTATCTGAACCATCACCCCGAAATATAAAAGTTCTGTTCATTAATGATTATGTGTTATATACTATGCTAAATATTAATACCATATTCCTGATTTTTCATCAAACTGATATTTAAAAGGCTGTGTCTGAAAATAATCAGATGAAATATTTCCGTTGCTAAAAGCCATATTCACTACCCATTTATGATAAGTAATGGTATGTTCGTAATCTATGCTTGTTGAAAATTTCATAAACTGAATGGTGTCATCAGGATTAAGCGATGCCAGTTTCTGGTCATATCCATTATACCGTGGAATTTTCACCTGCAATATGTTATTTTCTATCTCAAAAATCAGATTCCCAACAACGCTGATTAATTTATTAGTGGCATTATCCGGCACTTGCATAGATTCATAAATGACTGAAATATATTTTTCAATAGTCAGAGATTTCCTGTCTGATGAAATTTCAAAAGCATACGGTATAGCATTTCTTACAGTAGCTAATCTACCTCCACGTGCCTCTTTTGTCCAGGATATCTCAATCTGCTGACAGGTTATCATATTTATTTACTGCTTTTCATCAAATCTATTATTTTGTTTCTTGGCTTCCAATGAATAAATTTGTTCAAAATGTTTCAGACAACAATGAAAAAGAATATTTTAATTGTACTGGTAGTTTTGATTGCTGCTGTGCTTGGAGGTGTATTTTATATGCTATCACCCTCAGGCGATATAGAAAAATATCAGAAATTTTATGCAGACGATACGTCTGTACCCACCAACGGACAAGTAAAAGCTACATTTTTCGGGGTTTCTACCCTGCTATTCGACGATGGGGAAACCCAGTTGCTCATCGATGGCTTTTTTACAAGACCCCCTTTTCTGAAACTAATCACCTCTGCACTCTCTACTGATACGGCCCTGATTGATGGGTTGGTAAGCCGCTATAAAATGGATAGAGTAAAAGGTATTTTTGCCACCCACTCGCACTACGACCACGCCTTTGATGTAGCCTACGACGCAAAAAAAATGAATGCCACTTTGTATGGCTCGGTTTCAACACTCAATATCGGTCGTGGTGGTGGGCTGAAAGAAGAACAATTACACTTGTTTGTGCCTTACGAAGAAATCCGGTTAGGCAAATTTACTGTGCAGATTATCCCCTCCATACACTCCTCACCCAGTGCGTTAAAAGATTCGGGCGTAGTCATTAAAGAGCCGATACGCCAGCCTGTGAAAATGAAAGATTACCCCGAAGGTGGGTCATTCGATTTCTTAATTAAACATAACGACCACCGGATATATATTAAACCAAGTCCTAATTATATTGAAGGTGCCTTAGATACCCTGAAAGCCGATGTATGTTTTATTGGCATAGGGACTATCTCGAAAAAAGAACCTGCCTGGCAGAACAAATACTACGAACAGACTATCGGGAAACTACACCCAAAAATAGTAGTACCGCTCCACTGGGATGATTTTACCAGACCTATCAGAGGTAGCCTTGAAATGCTTCCCCGCTTTGTAGCCAATACTCCCAAAGATTTTGATTTTATTATCCAGAAAACCAATTCAGATAAAATCGACTTTAAACTATTACAGGCCTATAAGAGTATAGTGTTGTTTTAGGTGTAGGGGTTAAAGATTTGTAGGGGTTCAAAATTTTGAACCCCTACCGGATATGCAAACTTTAGAAAGTCTAATCCACATTTCATCTGCAATTTGTTTTTGCCAACCTTCAATCATTAAAAAAATAACCCAATCTATCCCCTTTTTCAATCCATGAAAAAAATCATTTTATTGGTTATTTCCACCTTTGTTTTTCATCAAATCCATGCGCAGCAATCGGGTGTGCCTGTTTTTGTATCGGGTACAGAAGGGCATAAAACTTACCGTATTCCGGCCATTATTCAATTACCTAAAGGCGACCTGCTTGCCTTTGCCGAAGGACGGGTAAACGGAAGCGGAGATTTTGGCGACATCAATATCGTGATGAAACGCAGCACCGATAATGGCAAAACCTGGGGTACACTCTCAACTCTTGTAGATTATGCTCACCTGCAAGCCGGAAACCCTGCCCCTGTGTTTGATAGTTCAGACCCTGCTTTTCCGCAAGGCCGGATTTTTCTTTTTTACAATACAGGCAATAATCACGAAGGCGAGGTAAGAAAAGGCAATGGCTTGCGGGAAGTCTGGTACAAAACCTCAACCGATGGCGGACAAACGTGGAGTGAGAGCATAAACATTACCACACAGGTACACCGCCCGAAACAACCAGCCATTAATCCTGCGTATAACTTTGCCGAAGACTGGCGGCATTATGCCAATACACCCGGGCATGCCATTCAGCTACAGCACGGCAAATACAAAGGTCGGTTATACATAGCCGCCAACCACTCGGCAGGAGAACCACGGAAAGATGGCGAAGATTATTTTTCGCACGGTTTTTATAGCGACGACCACGGCAAAACCTTTCAACTCAGCGATGTAGTTCTCATAGAAGGCAGCAATGAATGTACGGCAACAGAGCTATCAGGCAATAGAGTAATGCTCAATATCCGCAACCAGAAAGGCGATATAAGGTCACGATTAGTGGTAATCAGTAAAGATGGAGGCGCAAGCTGGGTGCATATGTATATGGATGAGCAACTACCTGACCCTGTGTGTGAAGGTAGTATTCTCTCATTAGGCATCAGAAATGGGAAGCATGTGCTGGCATTTACTAATCCGGCTCACCAGACCAAACGGGATAACCTGACCCTCAGAATCAGCTATGACGAAGGAATCACATGGCCAGTCAGCAAAGTAATTGACAAAAGCCCTGATGAAAATGATAGAGATTACACGGCTTATTCAGATATAGTAGCCATAGACAAGAAAACCATTGGTATTTTATACGAAAAAGACCGCTACTCACAGATTGTGTTTAAGGCGGTGGTGTGGGAGTAAATTAAATCAAATAATCGTTGGGGTTCAAAATTTTGAACCCCAACTCCAAATCCCCACCAAAACAAATACACCTGTTTTTGAGTATAAGTATTTATACTACTATACAATTTTAATAATAGGACTAAACAGGAACGCTTAGTTAATTTTTCACTTTAACAAATTGTGTAACATTGTGACTTTTGTGTACATCGTGGCAAAATTGTAAAGTAATATAACGTGAGTTCGACAGGTAAATAGCTGACTACAAGGTATTTGTAGTCCCGTAGGGATTTATTCTATCGAGCTTACGTTAATATAATAAGTATTAATACAAATACGCTTAATGACAGAAAACACTTTAGTTAAAGAACGATTGCCTATTACGCTGGCAATAGCCATTTTTATGCAGATGCTGGATTCTACGATTCTGAATACAGCCCTGCCTGCTATTGCCCGTGACCTCAACCAGTCTGCCATTAATATGCACTATGCCATTGTGGCCTATGTGCTTACACTCGCCTTGTTAATGCCCGTCAGTGGTTTTTTAGCCGATAAATTCGGCACGCAACGGGTGTTTATTATGGCATTGCTTATTTTTAGCATCGGCTCTTTGTTTTGTGCTTTATCAAAAAACCTCACCCATCTCATCATTGCCCGTATCATTCAGGGGGCAGGTGGCAGCCTGATGACACCCGTAGGCAAATTAGCCATTATCAAAACATTCGATACCAAAGAAATAGTAAAGGCCATGAATTTTGCCATTGTGCCTGCCCTGATTGGTCCGGTAATGGGGCCTCTGGTGGGTGGATATATGTCGGTTTACCTTTCCTGGCATTGGATATTCCTGATTAATATTCCGATTGGTGTAGTCGGTATTATTCTTGCCCGAAGTTATATGCCCAATTATAGGTCTGATGCACCTAAATTCGACCTCCGGGGGTTTGTTTATTTTTCTTTAGCCTCATTATTATTATCTCTTTCGATAGAATTATTGGGAGATGTGCAGAACCTGACACTTGTACTAACGATTTTTATCATCGGCATTTTGTCGCTCATTGTGTATTTTATCTATGCCCGCAAATCACAGAATGCTATTTTCCCTACCAATCTGTTTATGGTGCGCACGTTCAGGGTGGGTATTTTAGGTAATTTTGCCACAAGGTTAGGGATAAGCTCGGTGCCTTTGCTTCTGCCCTTGATGATACAAACCGTTTTCGGACAGTCGGCTATTGTATCGGGCTGGATGATAGCTCCGATGGCACTGATGGCTATTTTCGCCAAATCGAGGGTAATTACTATCCTTCAAAAATTCGGATACAGAAATACTCTGGTTGTTAATACCATGATTATCGGCCTGCTGATAGCTTCTCTGGCAATTCCGGGCATACATACTTCTATTTACTGGTTTGTGCCTATTATTGTTACCATTGGCTTTTTCAACTCCATCCAGTTTACATCTATGAATACCATAGCCATTGCCGACCTGCGGAAATACCATACCAGTAGCGGTAACTCGTTATTAGCAGTTAATCAGCAGTTAGCCATCGGGTTCGGAATTTCGAGTGGATTATTAATACTGAAATACTTTGAAGCCAACAAAGCTATGCTTGATAACAGTACACATACCGCTTTCCGTTATACGTTTATGGTTATCGGGCTTATCAGTATCCTGTCGAGCTTTGTATTCAGAAGACTCCACGCCTCTGATGGTTCTAATTTGCAATAGCGATTTTTTTGTCTAATCTGCGAACCTGGAGATTCGCGCCACAAAAGATTCAACAACTATTAAAAGAAAAACAAACCGACCAACGCAGGAACATAAAACCCAATACAGGCGTTAGTTTTCTATCATTAAAAAATCGCCGCTATATGAATCCAAATCTTTTTTCTCCTTTAGAAATCCGGGGTATTACCCTCAAAAATCGCATAGTTGTTTCGCCCATGTGTCAGTATTCAAGCGAAGATGGTTTTGCTAACGACTGGCATTTAGTACATCTCGGAAGTCGGGCGGTAGGTGGTGCGGCTTTGGTAATGACCGAAGCAACAGCCGTTTCACCAGAAGGACGTATCTCTCCTAACGACTTGGGTATCTGGAAAGACGAGCATATTCCTTTCTTGCGCCGAATCACCGATTTTATCCATCAGCATGGCGCTGTTGCCGGCATTCAACTGGCACATGCAGGGCATAAAGCCAGCACACAAAGCCCCTGGAAAGGCGGCAAATTTATACCTCAATCGGCTGGTGGGTGGCAGAACTTTTCTTCGAGTGAGGTATCTATGAGCGATGGCGAAAGCAAAGCCATAGCCTTAACTACCGAAGACATTCAGCAGGTGATTGATGATTTTAAAGCAGCCACGCATAGAGCCTTAGAGGCAGGTTTTCAGGTGTTTGAATTACATGCCGCACATGGGTATTTGATTCACGAATTTCTCTCACCTTTAATCAACCACCGAACCGATGAATATGGCGGTAGTTTTGAGAACCGTATTCGTCTTTTACTCACTTTAACAGGTGAAGTACGGGCTATCGTACCCGAAAACTATCCCCTATGGGTACGTATTTCGGCTACTGACTGGGAAGAAAACGGTTGGACACCCGATGATTCTGTCAGACTGTCGGCTATACTGAAAGACAAAGGCGTTGACCTCATTGATTGCTCATCAGGTGGTTTGACTGCCCCAACCAATATTCCGGTTGGGCTTGGGTATCAGGTGCCTTTTGCCGAACTTATCAAGGCAGAAACAGGTATCAGAACCGGAGCCGTGGGTTTGATAGTTTCACCCGAACAGGCCGACGAAATTATTGTATCTGGCAAAGCCGATTTGGTATTATTAGCCCGTGAGTTCCTAAGAGACCCTTATTTTCCACTCAGAGCCGCCACCGAATTAAGCTATGACACTCAATGGCCTGTACAATATGTAAGGGCTAAAAGGGGGAAGAAATCATAAATTATGATATATAGCAGAGGTTATGTTTTATAGTAGGGGTTCAAAATTTTGAATCCCTACCACTCCTATACTCCACTCATCTCCCAAAAGCTACATTCAGGGCTTTGAAATGTCCGTTCTTCTTCTTTTCTTTGATTGGCCGACACATAGGCACTACCTTTGACCTTTCTAAATGTGTACCTATGGCTCATTTATTGACTGCCCGACAAAAATGGCAATTAGCACTCCGATTGGTGATATTCTTCTCTCCGGTTTTATTGTATGTCAATATGCCCGATGCGCAAAGAAGCCATATTTTTTCGCCCATTTTTCTCTGTATTCTTGTGGTCTTTACGTCCTTAACCACGCTGATGTATTTTATCTGGATTACCTTTACCGACTGGATTCAATATCAGATAGGCATCTGGTTGGGTAAAGACTTCCTGATGAAATTCAGCATAGGAGCCTTGTTACTTTCTATTGTCATTGCATTGGGCTTATCTGTGGCCTATACTTTTACGTTAAGATACACCATCAAGGGCATCATAAGTATTGTTTATCCGATTTGGCCCTCATGGCCCGAAAAAAAACCAATGGAACTTTCGCCGGATACATGGTCTTATATTACCCGCTTCAATCAGGGGTTTTCGGTAGTCATCATGTTTTCGGCCTTTTATCTTACCCTCAACTTCAGAGCCTATCAGCAATTAAAAGACGTGCAGCTAAAAACCGAGCAATTAGAAAAAGAAGCCGTGCTGGCACAATTTGCCGCACTCAAAAGTCAGGTGAATCCCCATTTTCTATTCAACAGCCTGAGTATTCTTAACTCCCTCATTTACGAAGACGTTAACCTCTCAGGTAAATTTGTGCAGCAATTATCTAAAGCCTACCGATACATTTTAGAACAGCGAGACCAGGAACTCATTCTGCTTAAAACAGAATTGGATTTTATTGAATCTTATACGTTTCTACTTAAAATACGGTTTGAAAACAAGTTTGATGTATTGGTAGATGTACCTGCTGACATAAAAAATCATTATCAGATTACACCATTAGCTTTACAGATGTTGGTTGAAAACGCCGTCAAACACAACCGGATGTCGGTAACTGACCCATTGCTGATAAAAATTTATTATGAAGCACCTTTCTTAGTGGTCGAAAACCCCTTACAGTTAAGAGACCAGCCCGATGTATCAACAGGTGTAGGGTTGAGTAATATCAGCAACCGGTATGCACTCTTAACCGACCTGAAAGTAAGCCACGAAATAATTAATCAATCTTATATGGTAAAGATACCATTACTCCGATGAAAGTAATAATCATTGAAGATGAAGAACGCACGGCAAGGGCTTTAGTCAGAATGCTTTTAACCTACGACCCTACCATTGAGGTACTGGCGCAGTTGCCTTCTGTGAAAGAATCGGTTGCCTGGTTTACCCACAACCCTGTGCCTGATATAGCCTTTATGGACATTCATCTGGAAGACGGACAGGCATTCAGCATTTTTGAGCAAATCCCCAATCTGAATGTTCCGGTTATTTTCACTACTGCCTTTGACGAATATATGCTTAAGGCATTCAAGGTAAATAGCATTGATTACCTGCTGAAACCGATTGATGCCGACGAACTGGCACGTGCCTTAGAGAAGTTTAAAAACCTGAAAGCCACCCCTGGTTTTGATATGAACGCATTACTGCAATTGGTGCAAAAACCAAAAGAAACCACCTTTAAACAACGGTTTATGGTTACGGTCGGCACTAAAATATATAGTATTGAGGTAGCAGATATTGCGTTTTTTTATTCCGAAGAAAAAGCTACTTTTTTGCTGACAAAATCAGGACAGTTGTTGCCATTGGAATATAGCCTTGATGGGCTGGAAAACCAGCTGAATGCTGCTGATTTTTTTCGGGTAAACCGACAATTTCTCGTATCCCGCAAAGCACTTACTTCTATTCAGATATATTCCCCTACCAAAATCAGGTTAGATTTAGCCCCGGTGCCTCGTAAAGATGTTTTTGTGAGTGTACATAAAGTACCCGATTTTAAAGACTGGCTGGGTCGGTAAACAATCTGTCATACCATACCCTACATTCATCAGGCAGAATCTTACACTCAGCAGATTAATGTTTCAGGCAATACGCCAATAGGTTAATTTTGATAAAGCCAATCAATGTATGTGCCGCCATAGATTGAAATGGCATTAACAAGTATTTTATTAAGGTTTTTTGTTGAAAAAGCTACCTGTTGGGTAGCTTTTTTTTGTGGCTTATTAAGTCTGTTTCACTCAAAAATACTGATAGACAACAACTATTTACAATAATCTATTCTATTTAACAAGTTTTCTCTTAGCAGCAGGTATATACCCTGATAAGTCTTCAATATGACTTTTCTCTTGCAAAACTACTCCCATTATACCTTCTCTAACTCTTTCAATTCTTCTTTTCTGAAGTGCATAAGAAGCAGTTTTTATAACAGGCTGACTGTTATTACTCTTAATTTTTTCACTTTTCATAACGCTTATCTATTTCAAATTTTATATACAAATATAAACTTTTATTTATACAAATACGCCGGATTGCTTATATTATTACATGCTATAAATCTTGGTGGCATACCTACTTCAACATCATTTGATATTTTACCTACACTCTTAAATTCATGTTCATGAAATGTTTTTATCCGATAATAAGACAGGATGGGTTCATTGGCGTAAACATCGTAAATCCGGCTCAATGGTACGTATCTACCTGTTGATTCAAATCTTTTTATTGCTCTTTCTGTAGCCTTCTTTCTATCAAGGCTTACAAGTGTCAGATGTACTTCATAACCAAATTCATTCAGTTTTTTCTTTAAACTTAATAGCTCCTCTACTGAATCTCCGATTTTAGGAACAACAATATTTGTATTATCAACAGAAAACTTATCAAGAAGCGTTTCAAAAGATGTACTATTAAAAGTAGCACTGCCAAAAATAATGGCTCCTGATTCTTTGTGAATAATACTTGCACCTGCATTAAAGTCTTCAAATTCAGGCAATTTTCTTTTGGCATAATCAGAATCTAATAGGGCTGCACCAAATGAATCCGCAATTTTATTTGCAATTCCAGATTTACCTGATGCAGGCAAACCTGTAACAATATAAGCTTGTGATTCTTTTTTAACAGTAGTCAATGGCAACGCTCCTCCTTCTCCTAATACTATATCATTATCATCAGAAAGCCTTTTCATATTGGATAATTCTTCAACAATCTGGTCTCTTAATTTCCTTCTATCTCTATCTGTACTAAAATTCGGGTCTCTATATTTCCTGCTATTTAAAGTATTGTTATCTAAATCAAAACCTTTTATTGTCAATTCTGCGGCACTAATTTTACTTACAGTTTTAGATTTAATTATATCACTGTCTTCTCCTAAAATACCTTCAAGAAATTCAGTCACCAACAAATTATCTGTTAATGGTCTTATCATACAAAGCTTAAAAATTTAAAAGAAAAAGTCATCAGTTTTTACTAAGTTCTAAAAGGCTTTTGCTATTCTACAGACATGTTAAAGATTTTGCGTCTATACTACAATAATAAAGTTATCATATTCATAAAGCAAACTTATTCTATTTACTGTACGGGTTAAAGTTAATTTTTTATAATTGTTAAGATTACTCTCAAAATAATCCATACCCCTTTATAGTTTTCAAGATATGAAAAACAAAAGGATGGATGTTACTTTTTATCCATGTAGCATATTTATTGCTATTAGAACATTATATTGGCTGCAACGAATTAACCTCTAATGGCCAAAATTGACGAATGTTTTTACGTTCAACATTTCTTTCAGCATGCCAGAGGTCATAATTGCGCTGAACATTTAACCAAAATTCAGCACTGGTGCCAAATGCTTCAGACAACCTAACGCACATTTCAGAACTGATGCCTTGATGTTCATTTAAAATATTAGATAGTGTTTTACGTGTTACACCTAAGCCCTTTGCTATCTCTGCCTGTGTATATGTATGCCCGGTTTCCTCTTTTAAACCATCAATGGTTTCTTTTATAAGTGCTCCCGGATGAGCTGGCCGCATTCCTCTTTTTAACATAGTACATCTCCTTATTAGTGATAGTCTAAATAATTAACATCGTACACGTGACCATCTTCAAATCTGAATATAATCCGCCAATTTCCAGATACATTTCCAGCATAAAACCCTTTTAAATTTCCCGATAAAGGGTGTAACCGAGAGCCAGGGGTTCCTATATCATCTAATGACTGGGCAAATTCCAGTCTTGTTAAGATATTACGTATTCTGATAATATGGGCTGCTGGCAACTTAGAAGTATCTTCATAAAACTGCCGTAAACCTTTATGCTGAATGCTTTTAACCTTAACACAAATGTAACCTGAAACGTTACACGTGTCATTTTTTTTATTAATCAAAATCCTGATTTCTGCCACATTCTTGTTTAAGCCTTTCCTACTCAGTATTCAAATACACATCTGTAACAATTTTCAAGCAATTAACAACCATTACCCCCATGCCAAAATTTCCGGCCAGTATCAGCAAAAAAAATTCTGACCTAAACCATTCAAAAATTCTACCCTTTTTCGTCGGCACATTTTACCATTACGTCGCACAATCAAGCAATAAACCGATACAATGCTGATAAAATTTTTTTTTTTCAGACAGATAGCCAATGGCTTTGGTTTGATTTTTGAATTATCGGTACACAATTGCTATTGATTATTATAACACCTCAGATATTGAAAAATATCGACACAAATCTTGTATTTCTTTGCTGTCGTTCATCTTTATTTCCTCTTGTAGAGATGCGTACGTTGAAAGAATTCTACGGTCAATAATAATCTATTTTTAAATGTTTGCTATACTGTCTGGTTTTGCAGATTGGTGTAATTGTATTTGTCGAAATGCAGCAATCATTCAGTTAAGCTATTTTTAATTTTAAAAAACGTGTATTTCAAAAGCCCTGTTTAATAGGGTATTTTAAAAATTACTTTCGTTCAGAAAAAGTATTTTTTGTGTGAAACAGCACTTTGTATGCAGGCTGTAGCGGATAGCTGTGCCTGAAAAAACATGCCCATACAGCAGTTGTTTCTTTGAGCTGAAGTTCTTTTTCGGTGCGGAAGTACCTGTTAGATGTCCGTTTTACTATAAAGATTTAAAAACCTGATTTCAAACTGCAAAAAGATTATGCTTACCCAAGAAGAATTCCGTAAAATGCCGATTTTCATTACTACCATGTCTCGTTGGGACGGAGAAATATCATCGGCTTCTTTAGCATTGGCAAAAGTTTTCAGCGCCAGTAATCATGTGTATTATATCGATTTCCCTTATACCTTAAAAAGCCTCTGGCAAGAGCGTCGACTGGCTTCTGTCAGAAAAAGACTACCTGCCTTGCTATTCGGAAAAAACTACCTCACCCCTATTCCTAATCAATCAGAAAAATTAGTAGCCGCTACACCCGGCGTTATGCTTCCGGCAGGTTCGTTACCCGAAGGAATGCTCAATACGGTGTTTACTAAAATCAATAATTTTATTCTGGCAAGGCTTGTGAAACGTATTTTGAAAGAGAAGAAAATTAAGCATTACCTCATGCTTAATTCTTTTAATCCTTTCTACTTATCAGACCTTACCAATTATTTAAATCCTACTTACAGCGTTTACCAAAGCCGTGATAACATAGAGGCCATAAAAGCCACAGGTACTACCAAAGAAAACGAATGTACCCGAAACTATAACCTCGTGCTGGCTACCTCAAACTGGCTGAGTAAACATATAGCCCGACGCTCGGGTAAAAATGTAGCGTTTTTCCCCAATGGTGCTGATGTATCCCTGTTTAAAAGTGCGATGAAAAACGAGTACCCTAAACCCATTGAGTTGCAAAACATTACTACGCCCATTATCGGGTATACAGGAGCCGTTTGTCAGCGCATTGACTACCCTCTGCTTGAAAAACTGGCCAAAGCAAACCCGGATAAAACCCTTGTACTGGTAGGTCCACGCAAAAACGACTTATATAGTTCTGTAGATTTGAATGCGATTCCGAATATCGTCTTTACAGGCCCTAAAACAATTGATGAATTACCCGCTTATTTACAATACTTTGATTGCACAATTATCCCTTTTGTTTATAACAATTTTACAGCAGGCATTTACCCGTTGAAAATCAACGAGTATCTGGCCGCAGGTAAACCTGTGGTAACCACCAATTTCTCTGAAGATATTGCCTCTTTTGGCGAGTCTGTGTATCTGTCAGCTACCCACGAAGATTTTATCGGTAACGTGTCAAGAGCCATAGAGAAAAACAACGAGGCCATTGCAAACGAGCGGACAAAAGTTGCCTCAGAAAATGACTGGACTCGCCGGGTTGAGTATTTCTGGGATATGGCCTGGACGTCTTATGTGGCTGCCAACCAGCCTGCGTATGTACAGGAGCGTAGGTTGCTGGAAGTGCATGATTTATATTGATAACACCATAGATATATCTGTTTAAAGTGATTATTCAGGTATAAATTTTATGATTACCTTTGCTATCGGGGTGCTGTGCATTTACAGTAGCCCTGATAGTATTTATATTGTTTACAGTAAAATATGAAGATAGGACTGGTAAGACATTTTAAAGTAAAGCAGCAATTGCCTAAAGGTTTTCTGATAGGCCATGATGCCCTGACCGATTGGTATGCCCGATACGATGAAGCCGACATACACTATAAGAACGTTGATTTGCGTGAGACAAACTGGGAAATCTGTTACGCCAGCCCCATGAGCCGAGCACACAATACTGCCCGGCATATCTATAAAGGAAATATACTCCTGCTTGATGATTTGCGTGAGATAAGTGCCTTGAACCTGATGAATACACGGTACAGGCTTCCGCTTATTGTCTGGGCGATTCTTATTAAGCGTAAAACGCTTGCCAACAACCCTGTCAGGGAAGCAGCAGAAAAGAAATTAATTGATTTTGTAGAAAAACTCTTATCAGGCCAGGAAAAAGAAGTGCTGATTGTCAGTCATGGATTTATTATGATGCTATTACAGCAAGTACTTGCGGCCAGAGGTTTTACCGGAGAAAAATTCAATAATCCGGCCAATGGGAAAGTATATGTTTTTGAGAAGGATTAAGTATGATAGAAGTGAGGTTGTCTCAAAATTTTGCCAAGCCAAATATTATTTGGCACAATTTCCTTTTGAGACACCCTCACAATTCTTATAAATACCTATCAATGATTACTCACTGTCAGCAATACTTCAATATTACCTCTGGTAGCATTAGAATACGGACATACTTTATGCGCTTCTTCCACTAATGTATGGGCTTGTTCGATACTTACGCCGGGTACATTTACTGCCAGTTCTACTGCCAGACCAAATCTGCCGTTTTCTATCTGTCCGATACTTACTTTGGCGGTTACTGTGGTTTCATCTGCTTCGGTTTTAGTCAGTTTAATGATACGGTTCAAGGCGCTATCAAAACAAGCCGAATAACCTGCCGCAAATAACTGCTCAGGATTAGTATAATCATCGTTGGCACCACCTAAACCTTTTGGCATTCTTACCTGCAAATCTAATACACCATTATCTGATTTTACGTGTCCGTTTCTTCCTCCTGTGGCCGTTGCTACGGCTGTATATAATGCTTTCATTTTAATTGTTTTTTTGTTGTTGATATAAAAAGCCGTTTAAGTTAATATTGTTTCGTTCAAAATGATTCTTTTTCACAAATACTGCGTCACTAAAATCCTCATTTAGCTCTGCTAAACTGCGGTTTTAGCTCCTTGTCTTTGTAAAAAATAATACATTTTGATTCATAAAATTTAACTTAAACAGCTTTTAAAATTTTATCACTAATACTTTTCAGTTGTATCATATCTTCCATCGACATATTGAGCGATTGCATCAGTTGTTCAGGAATACAAGTGGCCTTGGTTTCCAGTGCCTTTCCCTGTTCGGTAAGTGAAATAAAAACTACTCGTTCGTCAGCGGTGCTCCTTTCCCGTTTCACAATGCCTTTTTGTTCGAGTCTTTTCAGCAAAGGCGTAAGTGTGCCACTATCAAGCATGAGTTTTTCGCCAAGCTGATTAACGGTTTGCTTTTCCTGCTCCCAAAGCACCAATAAAACAAGGTATTGCGGATAGGTCAGTTCGAGTTCATCAAGCATAGGCCTGTAATGGTTGATGATTTCTCTTGCCAGCGCATACACCGGAAAACACATCTGATTCTGTAATTTCAATAACTCTGTCATCGGTTGAAAATCTGATTGTGCAAATGTAGCACAAAATTAAATTGTACACAATATAATTTTACAAAACTTAATTTAATATTTTTTGTGTACAAGTAAAGAGGAAATATTAATTGCTTTTAAAACTTAAAACCACGGAGCGACCGACGACCGGTTTCTCGGAGTAAAATTCACCGAGTTACACAGAGTGATTCACACATAGTTTAGCTATAAATACTCTGTGAAACTCGGTGCAAAACCGGGCGTCGGTCGCTCAGTGAAACTCTGTGGTTAATAATATCAATTAGTTTTATCCACTTGCTTAGAGATACTCAAGGTTGTATCGTCAGAGATAGGATTATAGAACGATTGTAGTGGAAAAACACCAATGAAACTAATGCAGATTAGTGATACTGTTTTTCAGCATATTCAGGCTCTTTCGGCATTGGTTTGGGAGTATCTATATAGTTCAGGTCGTTTATCTGCTCACTATATTCAGCCGGAAGAAGAATATGTTTTACCAAACCGTCAACTTTCAGTTTGCGACTCAGCAGATACAGATTCAGCAATATTTTACCTTTCATCGAACTACCGAATTTTAATAAGCTGGATACTCTGTCAGGAACAATTAGTTTCTGGCACTCTAATAAAATCAGGTAACGTACAGCACCGAGGTGTTTTTTGTATTGCAGATAAAGGTCGGCTGTATAATGCCCATGCACGAGGTCGGCCTGTAAGTGGGCCTCCCGGGAATGTCGCCAGTCTGCATAAGTATCAGGGAGTTCTTTTAAACCCATCCGCAAACCCATGCGCTGAAAAACATCAAAAATTTCTTCTTTTTCGGCATAACTCAGCTTTCTTTCAAGCAATTCATAGGAAGTAACCGAATAATCAATCAGCATATACAGCACATCTCTGTAAGCCCAGTCGGGAATCCTGGCTCCCCTACTCTGCTCAACCCCTTTATGAATACTATTGATTTTATCTATGGCTTTAAACGCATTTTCGGTATCGGCAAAGACAATCTTCCGGGCATAGCCAACCGTTGAAAACAGCCTGCCCAAAGGGTCAGACGGTATTTTACCCGTAAAATATAACCAGTCAACGGCCTTATTTAAAGCAAACTCGGCTGCCGACCCGGCAAAGATGAATAAAATCACATCTGAATTGCTCCAAATTTTTCTTACAATTGAGTTTTTGTCAACAAAATCATTCATAACTGCTCAATTTTTTTTGTTTCAATATTGAATTAGTAGCACCTGCTCTCCGGTTTTCTATCAGAACTATTGTCAGAAAGCCTAAAGTATAAGCCAACATATCGTACCACGAAAAACTACTGCCAAGCACTACTATTAATACTTTGTACTTCTCCAGACCCATGAGTTGCACAAAATGAAAATACTGTACCGTTTCAATCAGATATGCAAACAACAGTACTGCGATTGATGCCTTCATAAAATGGGTATTATAGAAAGCAAAAACAAAGCAATACATCAGAAACATCACTAAATAATCGCCTAAAATAGGCCTGACAAAAGCATCATGGACATAAAGAGCAATAAGTACTTCAATGATAAAAAAAATGAGCGCCAGTAAGGCATATCCCCGCCTGAATGTAAACATCGTCAATAAAATTAAAAGTACTTTGTAAAACAAAGTTAATAGATACAAATGAGAATACCAAACAGATGGTGGGTATATTTTTTTTTAGTGCGTTTTATTAGGAGAGTTCTGTGATTTGTAGAGGTGTGATGGTTATGTTTCAAGAAATAAACATTCTTCAAATCGTTTTTTCTCGTAGAGACGTAATGCATTACGTCTCCAAAGGACTATCTAACCCAATAGATACTATTTTGAATTAGACAAACCTTGAATGGACGCCTCAGAGATCTATAGCATTCGCACTACAAATCGGAATGTATATTTCTTGAAACCTAATTACCAAAGGACTATGCGCTAAAATAATTATCTATTCTCTCAAAAATATCCCCCGAAACACGTTCATCTAAAAGGATATGCCCTCGGAGACGTAATGCATTACGTCTCTACTGAAACAAAACAAAATCACTATTTTACCATAGCCTTATTAAATTTCCTGATTTTATCCAGTACCTCTTCCAATCTCGCTCTGTCAGGCAAGGAATCAAAAAAGGCATAATATTCGGGTATGAAATTCTTGAAAAAAGCCTTGAAATCGTATCGGCCCGTATCGTTTCTTTTGGCTTCCAACCAATAAGCAACATCATCATATCTTAACTGAACGGCATAAACAGGTGTCCGGACAGGTCCGTTAGGGCCATTCATGAGGTCGATAAAATAATAAACCTTTATATGCCCTCGCTGAATGATTCGCATAAAGACCCGTTTCTCATCTACGCCTCCGAACATGCCCGGCGATACTACTGTAACAGACACAAAGTGCAGGGTATCATTTTTGACATAAATACCGAACGCCTTAATATCTTCGGGCATGAAATTCCGCTTTTTCCCATCGTCAAACACTACTCTGATGCCATACTGAAACGAAGCAACATCAATACCGCTTATCACCGCAAAATTCTGAACAATTTCACATTTCAGGGTATCAGCATTTTTCAGTACCACGTAGCCCTCTATTTTTCGGGCGTAGGTGTCCAGTCCGATTGTCAGTAGCAAAAAAAGTATGAGGTGTTTCATAAGGCAGCCATCAGGGAAACGATTCAACGCATCAAATGTATGATTTATTTGTTAAATCATCGCCTTCTGTATAAAAACACTCAGGTACTTTGATCAACAGTCTCTATCAGAAACCATTTTTTATTCCTTAATTCAAAAATATATTCCACATACACTCCCGTATCTTCTATCATCAAGGCCATGATAGTTCGGGTAGGTGATTCTTTATTAAGGGTTTTGATGAGTCCTTCTATGTTGAAATCTCGATACTCCCACTCTGATTTTTTTGTGGTTTCTTCGTGATATTCGTCGTCAACACCATAGTATTTACTTAGCAGTGGAAACTTAACTCTTGACTTCTGAAAATCCTTATCATATTGAAATTTCTGCCAGAAAATTTCAAAGTCTTCCTGTTTGTCCTTTTGGGCTTCTTTGGATTGATTACTTCCGCACGAAATAAGCAGACAGGCAATAACCCATGAGAATATAGTGATGCGCATACCAAATTTTAACATATCCGACATTAGATAAAAATAAATACTTTCTCCTTGTTCCGTTTTCCTTTCTCCACCCCTCCCCTAAAACCCAAACAAAGAATAATCAATAAACATATTATTGGTCAAATCGGGTACATCGTCTTTTTTTCGCTCGCCATGCGGATAATGCTCTACCCTGTTCAACGACATCATCAGAATACCAATCATTTCATCTTTATTGGCCTGTGTAATTTTAGAAATCACTTTCAGGGCAAATTTGGTTATCTCAACCGAGGCCGAAAACGCCGGATTAGCCGCCGCAGCTACCAGCGTTCCCAGATTATTGGTAAACTTGTCAAACTCATTGTCGTTCAGAATATCCTCTACCATTCTGCCAGTGTCTCTGATGCGTTCATCACTTTCAAAGGCAATAAACTGCCAATCGAAAAATACCGGAATTTCTGCTGACTGATACAGCACGAATCCAGTATCGCCAAAGGTCATTACGTGGTTATCTTTTACGTTCTGTATTTCGGTAAATATCCGGCTGGCAATTACATTTTCTACCTCCTTTTTTATAATGGCCTTTTTTTCTTCAGCATTATTGGTATTCAGGAAATCGGATAAATCAGGGAATGCCGAAAACTCGGTTGAAACAAAACTCAGGAATTTGACCTGTGCCAGGTCTCTACCAAAAATACCGAGAAATTTCTTTTTCTCACGGTTATCAAAAATCTTTACTTTATTGATTCTGAAAAAAAACATGGTCTATATCATTTGATGGTTTGAAATCAGCTAAAAGGCAGTCAGTTTAAAGTGGTGGTTTTGTACGATAACCATTATATAATTTACGAAAAAAAGCAGACTTTAACAAATCTATTCAAGTGCTTGTAAACCACCATAGAATATTTATTGTCCGGTAACTTATTGATTAAAAGGCAGAAGTAATAATCCTGACAGGTACTTCAGTCAATCGGCAAGAAGCAAAAGTTCTATTTTTTTTGTATTCCCACGCCATTCATGTATTCCTGATTGTGTAGATAAGAATCTTTCATTACCTTTATCCCTATAATTATGATGAACTTTACTTTTAAATCCTCTTTTTAAGATGAAACTATTACTAACTTCTGTATTTGCCTTTATCGTATTATCCAACTCTTATTATTCAGATAATGCCTTTGATACTGAAAATACCGTATCTGCCAAAAACCGTCAGGTAAAAAATGTCTGTTTATCAAAGCCAAACACTACAAGCAATGGCACAGTAAAAAAAGTGTATGCACATAAAGGTAGCACAGGCAAAAGCGGTATCAAGAAAAAAGTATGCTCAACAAAAGGTGGTACTTCAAGCGGAGGCAAATGTGGCAATGCTTAATGTAAGTCTTTAATATATATATCCAAAGGGGGTGTCTCAAAAGGAAATTGCACCAAATATTATTTGGCACAAAATCTCCTCACCCTCTAAATCTCCCTCTCCTGAACAAGGAGCGGACGTCGCACGGAGGGAGACTTTAAGCCCCTCTCCCTCGGGAGAGGGGTTGGGGCGGCCGCCGCGCGGTGAGGAAAAATTCCAAACGGTTCGCCGTAGCGATATTATTTGGTACAAAAAACTTTTGAGTTTGTATGTTTGAAAAAATAGCTTCGGAATCAGTTTCACAGTAACTTTAAGTTAACAGCAGTGAAAACCAAAAACCGAAGCATATGAAAACAAAAGTAAGAGATTTTAGCGGAGAATCAATCTATGTAGGGATTGATT
>NZ_SEWF01000041.1 GCF_004168285.1 Emticicia agri
TTTTTTTGATCTCTATTTTAAATTCCTGCTCTGCTATCTCAATCATTTTCTGATATGCCTCAGCTCTTAAATTAGCTTCTGCTAACTCCTTCTTAAGTCTATCAAGCTCTGATTCCTCAAATTGTACTTTTTTTGGTTTAGGTTGTGGCATTTGTAAACTAAGTTGCTCTTTTAAAGATAACGGCTTTATTTGATCTTTCAAACCGAATTGTCGTAACCATATTACGATCGCTGTTCTGCATTGTACACCATTTCTTCTTTGTATGGCTATTTTTGTCTCTGAACTATTCAGATATTCTTGGCATACTCTCCATTTAAAATCTAAATCATAGTGCAATTTGTTTTGGTTGTAACCTGAGCCTTTGTTTGTCTTTGTTCTTGCCATGTTTTTATTTAGGTTTGTGTAAACCTATTTCAGGACAA
Source organism: Emticicia agri (assembly GCF_004168285.1). Classification (GTDB taxonomy): domain Bacteria; phylum Bacteroidota; class Bacteroidia; order Cytophagales; family Spirosomataceae; genus Emticicia; species Emticicia agri. Next base: position 424 of record NZ_SEWF01000041.1, read on the forward strand.
GACACATTGATTTAAGTCTTTCTGAGTTATAAAAAAACTAACTCAGTATAAATATCTCCTAAAAATTCTGCTCGTCTTTTGGCTCTTTCGGGTGAGATAGCCTCATAACCTGTTATGTTGGCGGCTTCCATCTTTTTTAATAACCGTTCAGAAACATAATTCTTTGAACCTAAAAATTGCATTCCGAATACATCTAATTCTTCGTCAAAGTTTTGATTAAAGACTAATTTGGAAACGCCTACAGCACTGCCTGTCTCATAAAAAACGTTCAGGTAGTTTTGATAGGTTTGAATATTGACTTTGAAATCCTCCCCAAAATTCCGCTTGTGATAACGCAAATCGTATTCACTTTTAGAGAAATCAACCGTTTGATCCCCCGTTTCCATGTCATAAACAAACCACCAGTAGCCATCTACAATCTTATGTTTCTGAACAAAAGTTGTTTCTAAAAATTGGTGATTTTTAGGCAAGTGGCTACTCTCTAATATTTCTCTCAATTTGTCATTGACAACAAAACCTCGATATAAAAAACCAATGTAATCTGTATGTTTAGCCTTTTTTTCCATAAAGACTTCATGCAAAGGTTGAGCATATTGGGTAATGTTAGCCCATGATTTCCACCAATTTTTTCCAGCTAATTCAGTTTCATGAAAAATAGCTCTGTACCAAGGGTTTCGTTCTAAAAAATTCCCTAATGGAATATGGGCTTGTCCTGCTCCATCAGTCACACCTACTACATTGGGTTCTGAATTGTTTTTGATAATATGGTAAGTCATGATCGGTTAAAATGTCTTAACTCCTCCTAAAATAAGTTCCAATAACCCTATTCCACAACTGCAATAGGTTGCAGAATATTCCAGTAGCCTTGGCGGGCATTGTTACAAACTTTTTTAAAACTCATAATGGCGTTTTCGGGTGTGTAGTATGTTTCCTGACTGGCATTGTTTACAAAGCTGAATTCATCTATATTGGGTTTGAAACCCACAAAACTCACTACCTCTTTGTTTTTGACAAAGACGAAAAAATTATCATGGGCATTCACCATAAAACCATTGGGTATTACTTTTTTCCCGATGCGACTTTCAAAAATGACAGCCGAATTGTAGCCGTAAAAAAAATAGACTTTATCCCATTGAAATCTGGTAAGGGTATCAAGTCTGAATACAATTGAATCTCCGTCGCATTTTCCTTCCGTAACAGGCTTTACCATTTGTTTAAAACTTTGTTTGAGTTTCAAATCACCATGAAAATCGAATTCGGGACTGGGATATAAAATGAGCACTGCCACAAGTGCTATAATCAGCAGAAATGATATGATTATTAAAAAATAAAACTTCATGAGTTGTATTAAGTAGATTATTAGGGAACAAAGTAAATCATTTTCAGGATAAGGAATGATGAGCTTAGAAAATCTGAATGGTGGGGTGAATAACAATTTTTATACCTGCCATTTAAGAATTTCACCTGAAACTACCGGAGGGGTTCCCAGCACATGGTCAGGTACTATGGGGATAAAAGGTGTGAAAGTGACTTATACGTTGTGAGGGGGTGAAATAAACTAACTATTTGTTTATGGTAAATGTAGGGGGTGTCTCATATGTATTTTGCACCAAATAATATCGCTACGGCGCACCGTTTGGAAAATACCCCATCCCAACCCTTCCGCGCGGCGGCCGCCCCAACAATGGGGAAGGGCTAAAAAGTCCCTCTCCCCACAGTTGGGGCGGCTGCCGCGCAGAGAGGGATTTAGGGTGTGGGGTTGTGTGCAGCCAAATAATATTTTGCACCCTTTTACTTTTGAGACACCCTCATTTCAATAACTCTTACTCCCGTATCTCAAATACATAATTGCCACTGCTAAGGGTCATTTTGGCTGTGCCGTTTTCATGGCTGATACCGCTGATGCCACTGCTTTGTGAGAGGGCTTTGCCTGCTTCTTTAATCTGGGTTAAGGCACTGGCATGTAAATAAAGCGTAGCTGTTGTATTGGCAGGAATGGTGGTTTTGTATGTCCACTTGCCTGATTCTGTTTTCCATTCGCTGTTGATACGACCGTAGATGCTATCGTAATGTCCTTTTGCCCATGTCATTTTTTTGTCGGGGTCGGGGGTAGGTTTCAGTACAAACTGTTTGAAACCTGCCATATCAGGGCTTCTTTGGATACCCAGCGAATAGTTGTACATCCAGGCGGCTACTGCGCCAAACGAATAGTGATTAAATGAATTCATGCTGTTATTGCCACCGAAACCGTTTTCAACGGTATAAGAGTTGAGGCGTTCCCATATAGAAGTAGCGCCATTTACCACCGAATATAACCACGAAGGATAGCTTTTTTGCTGAAGCAACCTATAGGCAGTAGCATGCTGTCCGTTGTCTGAGAGTGCCTGCATGATAGAAGCGGTACCGATAAAGCCTGTCATCAACGAGTAAGACGGACGCTCTACGCCGCTATCGTCTTTGTTTGGTCGGGCAATAGTGGCTGTCAGGTTTTTAATTGCTTCTGCTTTGTTGGCTTCATCAAAAATATCCAATGCTAACGGAATGGCATAAGAAGCCTGTGTATCAATTAGCTGCCCTTTGTCTGATGCCTGGTTGGCATTGCGTTCATTAGGCGGCCCCATAAAGCCCGTCTTTACACCCGATTTTACGGTTTTATGGCTTATATTATCAATATAAATCCGGTTAAACGATTGCTTGATGCCATCACGGGCTATCAACCATTCAGCCGCTTCGTTGGTTTTACCCAAAAGTCCGGCTGTTTTTGCCATAATATCCAGGTCGTAGGCATAGTATGCCATCCAGAAAAGCGTATTGTCATTCTTGTTGTTTTCGGGGCTCAACCAGTCACCTAAAGGTCCTTCGTTCAGAATCCCCTGCTCATTTAATTTTGTTTTCAGAAAAGCCATATAGCGTTTCATGGCTTCATAGTTTTCTTCTAAAATCGTAAGGTCGCCATATTGCTGATAGGTTTCCCACGGAATCACGATTCCGGCACTACCCCATAGGGTACCACCAAAACCGCCACCCATCGGGGCTACATCGGTAAATCGGCCTGTGGCAGGCTGAATGTCCCGCATGGCCAACATGTGGCGACGTAAAAACAAATCGGCATCGGTCAGGTAGGTAGCACTTTTAGCAAATACCGAAATATCGCCCGACCAACCCATGCGCTCATTGCGGGCAGGGGTATCGGTCGGAATCGACAGAAAATTACTTCTTAAAGACCAGGTAATATTCTGCCATAGTTTATTAACCAAATCATTAGAGGTACTATAAGCCGAGGCAAGTCCGGTAATGGAGCTTACCACCATGCCCTTGACCTCGTAGATAGGAATGGCACTCTCAATACCCGTGATTTCGATATAGCGGTAGCCATGAAAAGTAAAACGTGGCTGAATGGTTTCGTTGCCACCTTTCAGTATATAGGTGTCGGTTGTCAGGGCGGCTCTGATGTTCTCCATCATTACCATGCCCTCGTTGCCTTTGTAGTCGGGTAGGCTTGGGTATTTTACTTCGGCATAACGCATGGTAATCAATTGACCTTTTTTGCCGTTTTTTATCTGTATCTGCGGAAAACCCACCATGTTCTGCCCCATGTCGTACACATATACTTTCGGGCGCACTTCTTCTACCGATTTGGCGGTGAGAGTCATTACCACAGATGGATTTTCGCCTACCTGACCCACAATCTTCATATGGCTGTATTCTATCTGTGTGCGTCGGCCGGTGGGGTCTGGTTTAGCGTCTATGTAAGCCGTGCCTTCCAACGGCACTTCGCTCGCTTTTTTCCAGTTTTTATCGTCGTAGATGGCTGTTGCCCAACCCTTAATGGCCTGTTCTTTATTGGCATCATAAAATTCTCCCTGAAAGAAACTGCCGTAACGAATCGGGCCTTCGGTAAATAATTTCCAGTCGGCCGTATTAGAGGTAATGGTTTGTTGGGTGCCATCAGTATAGCTTATTACCAGTTTACACAGAAGCGACTGACGGTCGCCAAAGTAATTCCAGTTTTCGCCTGAATAGGTTATATTTCCCGACCACCAACCCTCACTCAGCCACGCACCAATAGCATTGCGTTTGCCTGGCTGTATGTCTTTAGTTACATCATACGTCTGATACATCTGGTGACTGTTGTACTGTGTCAGTCCCGGATTGAAATAATCATTGCTGATGCGCTTGCCGTTGAGGTACATTTCATAAATACCTCTGGCGGTTATATAGAGTCTTGCCTTGCTCACGGCTTTGTTGGGAGCACTGAAAGTACTGCGCAACATTGGTGCGGCATTGCGGCTGGGGTCAACTAATATCAGGGCATTGCCGCTTACTTTATAGGCATTGTCGGCTACTGTGAGTGCCTGATTTTTGAAAATCCCCTCGTAGGTTTGTCCGGTCAGGTTTTCAGAGAATAGGGGATTAGACGGTAAGCGGAAGTTTCTGACAACGAGGTCAGAGAAATAGGCCGTCTGATTGGGGTTGGTCTGAAAACCAATATCTGCCAGCATCGGGAAACTGATATAATTATTGCCACGCCCCACCGGATTCACATTTAGTCCATTGTTGCCGAAAGGAGAGGGAGGCTGGTTGGTTTTTTCGGCAATTTTATTTTTGCCGTCGATATAAAATTCAAACAAACCAAAATTACATTCGGCCACAATGGTATGTTTATCGTATTTATTGGCCTGATTAATGACCGACTGCGGTATATCAAGGCTTTTGAAAGGTTTCTCTTTGCTGTCGGTTTTATCATAGCCTACCCGATAGATATTCAGTTTTGCCAGTCCCTCAGGTGAATCTGACACGCCCGAAATATCCAATTCAAGGGCGATATAGTTTTCGTTTCTGCGGGTTTCCATGCCCATCAGATTCAGGTCTTTGTTCATTAGTCGGGCATCGTTGCCGCCAAATACAAAAGCAGCTTTGGTGCTGTTGGTACTTTTGTCTAACCTGATTCCATACTCAAATTTAAAAACTGATAAAGCGTGGGCATATAACACAAGGTCTTCGGCACCGCCGCCAATCCATTGTGCCCCATCCCATGCCGAAATCGCTGTGTTCATCAGTCCGGTTTCAAACCAGTCTGTTTTTGTGGCAGTTTCGTTGAAATTATTCCAGACGGTCAGTTTCCATCGATAACGGGTAGTAGCCTGCAAGGCCGAACCTGTATAGGCAATGCCGTGTGATAGCGCAGCACTTACTTTTTTTGAATCCCATACTACCTGATTTTTTTCATCGGTTACTACTACCTGGTAGGCAGTCTGGGCATAGCCTCTTCGGGAATCAAGGGCTTTCATCTGCCAGCTGAAATGTGGTGTGGGTATATCGGTGCCTAAGGGAGTGGTCTGGTAATTGACCTGCAGTTTTTCTAAGGAGATTTTGCCGAAAGAAAGACCTGTACACAGCAAAATCAATAATAGGATAATAGAGAATTTTTGTTTCATCATCACGAGTAAATAGTATTTAAGAATAAGGCACCTGTTTAGATTGCCTGCCAATGGTAAATTTATCCAAATAGCAATTGCTCAATTCAGGTTTAAACAGGTGTCAAAAATTACGACAATAAAATAAGATAAAAAAACGGATTCTGCTTTCATGGGGTATCCTGTGTGAAGATAAATGCCGCAGGTGTGCATGATGAATGAGTGGATAGGGTAGAGGAAGGGCGGAGGGCATAGGGCGTGGCGGTAGGGGTTCAAAATTTTGAACCCTACGAATAAATTTCATTCTTCCTGTTCCTTTCTCTGCACCGTTTTTACAAAGAACTTTCAGACTGTTACTTCTTTTAATTGCCCCGGAAACGTGAGTGTAAAAGTAGTGCCTTCGTTAACCGTACTATCGGCTTCAATGCTACCGCCGAGGCTTTCCATCTGTGATTTGATGAGGTATAAACCCAGACCCTTGCTATTGGGTCGGTCGTGGAAACGCTGATAAAGTCCGAATAGTTTTGATTTATGACGGGCCACATCAAAACCAATGCCATTGTCCTGAAAGGTCAGTACAATACCCGAGTCAGTTTTCCGGCTTGTGATGCTGATTTTAAGTTTGCGGTCGTAAGATCTGTACTTGATAGCATTGGTAAGCAGGTTCATGAAAATACTTTCCAGATAAGTTTCGTTGAAAACTACTTTCGGGGCTTCATCAAAATGTACCCTTATGTCGGGCTTTACTTCCTCAATTAATGTACTCAACTGGCTTTTGACCTGACTAAACATCTGGCTGAACCTGATTTCCTTTTGTTCGATAGAGTCGCTGTCTCTGATAATCAGAATCTTTACCAGATCGTTTACCGTACTGTTCAACTGGATGGTAGAGGCTTTAAAACCCTCAATAACACTTCTTAATGTAGGGTCTTCAATCGGAATATCATCTAATAAATCAATAAAGCCCATCAGGTTCGATAGCGGCGCTCTCAGGTTATGTGAGGTAATATAAGAGAAGTTCCGTAAATCGTTATTGTTCTGATGCAGGGTTTTTATCAGTTTTTCGCGTTCTATTTCCTGGTTTTTCCGGTCAGTAATATCTCTGTAATTAATGACGATTGCGCCCACTGTCGGCTCATTTAACAGATTCTGGCAACAGCCTTCCATCCATTTGTAGGTACCGTCTTTGGTCAGGCTCTTGTATTCAAAATTGATGACTTTTTCAGGGTCTTGAATCACATCAACAAATGCCTGCGACACGTGTTCCAGGTCGTCGGGGTGTATGAGATCCATTCTTGCATGGCCAACCATTTCGTTTTCATCGAATCCGGTTAGCTTCTTGCCCATCGGGCTTATTTCAAGCATCACGCCGTCCACCGTCAGTAGACTCAGGCCATCGTTACTATTCTGTAAAAGGCTTCTGAATCGTTTTTCATTGTTTTTGATAATATCTTCTGTCCGCTTCTTCTCCGATATATCACGGGCAATTTTAGAAGCACCCGTGATAGTACCTTTACTATCAATAATAGGCGAAACCGTAAGCGATATATCAATTAACTCACCGTTTTTCTTTTTGCGACGGGTCTCAAAATGCTCGGTGGCAATGCCTTTTTTGAGTTTTTTCAGAATTTCTTCATCTTCCTCAACTTTATCAGGTGGAATCATCATCTCGCAGTCTTTGCCAATGACTTCTTTGGCGGTATAGCCGAATATCTTGGAAGCACCCTTATTCCAGGTCAGGATTTTATTATCAAGGGTATGGCTAAAGATGGCATCTTCTGACGAATTAACGAGCGAAACAAACAATGCCTGCTGTTGTTCGAAGAGTTTACGCTCGGTGATGTCTCTGAAATTGGCTACAATTACCTTCACATCAGGGTTATGCAGCATATTCGTAAGGGTTCCCTCCAGCCATACATAGGTGCCGTCTTTCTTTTTCTTTCTGAAAGTAACAGCCACTAATACATCGGGACTCACAAACGACAGCTTTAGCTGCTGCATTACATTTTCAAAGTCGTCAGGGTGGATACTATCCAGAATAGTTTGTATTTCTTCGGTATTATTCTGATAGCCGAAGAGTTTTTCAATGGCAGGGGTCAGAAACTCTATTTTTCCTTCGGCATCAAACAGGAAAAGCATATCATGGCTGTTTTTCAGAATCGATCTGAACCGCAATTCTCTTTTGATAAGCTCTTCTTCTGCCAGTTTTCTTGCCGTAATATCCCGCCCTGTAATGCACAAACCTGTAACCTCATCGTCTTCCATTACACGCTTTATCGAAAAATCAATCCAGCAGTTTTGGCCGTTCTCATCCTGATACAGCCTGTCATAATGAATATCTTCCCCGGCAAATGCTCTTTCAAACAAGGCCAAGGCATAGTCTTTTCTTGCATCAGCAATAAAATCAAGCGCATCATGCCCGGTTTTCAATTCGTTGTCTCTGTTCATAAAACCAATTTTTTTGGCATTGCCATTAAAAGCACGCACTATCCGGTCTTGGTCTATCAACAGAAATCCTTCTGAGGTATTTTCAAAAATCGTGGTCAGGTAACGTTCTGACTGCCTGATAAGCTCGGCTGCCTGAATTCTGTCAGTAATGTCATGGTAGTTTGATACAATGGCATTGACGTTCTCGTCGTGCAGCAGATTAGTCATGTATCCCTCTACCCAGATATAATACCCGTTTTTGTGTTTGAGTCGGTTAAGTCTCGGAATAGATACCCCTGGGTTTTGTAGCAACCTTTCTACAAAAGGTCTGGTTTCCTGTGCCTGTTCAGGGTGCATCAAAGGCAGATTCAGCCCGCCAGTTACTTCTTCTGCACTGAATCCGGTCAGTTTTTCAAAGGCTGGGCTTACATAAGAAATAACGCCTTCTTCATTGGTCAGCACAATAATATCCTCGGCATTTTCTACCAGTGCTTTAAATCGGCTCTCAATTTTATGGGCTTTGATTTCGGCAGCCATGCGTCTGCTGATATCGCGGTAGTTAGATACCACAGCTCCTACGTTTTTATCGTGCAGCAGATTAGTAATGACCCCTTCTAACCATACATAATGCCCCGATTGGTGCCTGAACTGTATCAGCCGGGAGACAGGCACACCCGGATTGGCCAGGGCTTCAAAATAGGTGGTTCTGACGAGCTGTTGATAGTCGGGGTGAATATTGGCCACTACTATTTCCCGGTTTTCATAGCTATCCTGAAAACTAAAACCTGTTACCCGTTCAAAAGCCGGACTGGCGTATAAGACATTCCCGACCTCGTCTGTCAGCAAAATGATGTCATTGGCATTTTCTATCAATGCCCTGAAACGTTTCTCGCTCAGGTCTATTATTTTTTCGGCATCTTTTCTGACAGATATGTCGCTGATAAAAGTACTCGTTTTTGTTTCGCCGTTGGCATCATGGTATAAAACCGAAGAAAATTCTACCTGAAACCTTTCGCCGTTTTTACGGATACCTGTGGCTTCTCCTTTTACTTTACCGGTGCGTTGTCTTTTTTGTAGAGAAGCTACAAAGGCGGGGTCTTTATGGTCAATTACATGCTGGCGGGTTAATTGCTTAAATTCCTGAACGCTATAGCCGAACATCTTGACGGCGGCATCGTTTACATCAAGAATCTTACCTTCGGGTGTGCTGAAGAAAAAAGCATCTAAAGAGTTTTTAACAATCGTGCGATACTTGTTCTCTTGTGTATGCAGGGCCGATTCTGCCTTTTTGGTAGGTGTAATATTAACAGAAGACACATAAACGCCGATAATGCACCCATTGCCGTCTGTAATAGGCTTGTATTTATTGTGGCAATTATAGGTTTCGTTGTTTGGGGCAGTAAGTTCTATATCTATTTCGGTGGTTTCGCCCTGCAAAACTTTCTGATAGAACTGCCGGGCTTCTTCAACCTTTTCGGCAGGCGCATAATCAAGAATACTTTTTCCTTTCAGGGCTTCTTTGCCTAAGTATTGCTGACATTGCTTGCTGAAGTTCGGACTGAAATTGGCAATCGTCAAGTGAGTATCTACTATTACAAAACTTTCTTCTGAATATTGCATCAGCCACTCATTACACTCGAACAGATTACCCGGAGGGGTTTGTGCCGAGGGCAGTTTTATGCTTTTCGATGCAGAAAAGACATTGTCTGCTATGGACGATTTATGTTTCATGTTTCATGTTTCTGTTGTACCCTTATCAGCCAGATACCTTTACAATGAACAGCAAAAATGTTGAACTGCGAGACGTTCGACCTCACCCCGCGCGGAAGGGTTGGGATGAGGTGAATTTTACCCCTCTTATCTTTACACCATCAAACTTTTTAAAGCATTAATTGTCAGAGGTTTGGCTAAATAATCGATTATCATCGGGTATTTTTGTGCCTTTGCTTTTTCTTCAGGGTCAGTCGATGACGAAAGAATGACAACTTTAGTACGGTTGAACTCCTTATAAAAATTACTGACAAACTCATCTAAAAAATCCCATCCACCCATTACAGGCATATTCAGGTCTAAAAATATCAGTTCGGGATAAGGCTCTTCTGCATGACCCTGGGCCAACTCGGTATAATAATCCAATGCTTCTTTGCCATTCATTTTGGTAACAATTTCTTCTGCAAAAGATGCTCTGCCAACCACAAGCCTGATTAAAGTCAAAGTTATCTTATCGTCGTCAACACAAAGAAGTTTCTTTATCATATATCATTATTAATTGCACCGCTATCTGTTTAATGAATAGCCGTGCTGATGGCTAATCAGACTTTTCTAAAAAAAGTTATATCGGTTAAGCACTGATTACTCAGTACTCAGAAAATTGGGCAGAAAATTACAACAAAGTAGTTAAGCAAAAGTTAGCAAAATTAATGCCAGTTTATAGGTTTATCAACCTGAAGTATGGGTAATTGATTGGGGTGTTTCTCATAAATAATGTGTTTTTGGTTAAAAGGATTAAACTGAAACTGTCAGCGAAAGCTCCCATGAGTCAGGGCAGAAAGAACACTGACAGGGAATTTTTTTGGCTTTGAATGAATCAATCAGTTTTTTGATTTTTGATGAATGTGTCTGATGGTCGAGTATAATCGTCAGGCTATCTGTGGTACTATCGTCGGTCATAGACACATGTATCACCTGATACTTCAATAAAATATTGACAACTTCCTCTTTCAATAACCTGAGTGAATTCATGAGGTAAATGGTTTCAGCCCAAGGGCTTATGATTTAGCAAAAGCGGTATAGTTGCCTCTTGATGAGAACTATTCAGGTTAAAAAGGTATAAAACATTTCAAATGTAATCCATTGGGCAGAAGTTATCAAGCAGAAGAAAATAAAGTTATTAAACGGAGGTACATTGCTAAAAAAGGTCGCAGAACAAGTTTAAAAGGGAGAAAATTCAGTAATTAAATACTGAAATACGAATGGTTTGTATCTGAGAAGAAACCGAAATTGACGAATTGAAACGGAGTTGTTCAGATACAAGTATATGACTCAGGTTTTTTAAGCATTCAGGCGTATCGTCGTCATTTGAGATAGATAAGGTAATGGCTGAGTCTTGCTCGGTAATTTCTTCGGGCAGTAGATGGCTGTTTTCTAAAGCATCATAGACAGTCTTTTTGAATTCTTCATAAGGCTTCATGACAAAAATAAAAAAAGGTTTATGGGAAAAAACTACCGCAGGGTAAAGGTTTACAGGTATCGGGAAAAAGAATTATACGTGTAAAAAATAATAGGATTATTAGGGGTAAGGCGCTTGTCTTAAACAAAAGTAAATGAATGTTTAGAATTTTCCTATTAAAATTGCAGAAAAATTCAACAAAATGTTTTGATTGGTGAAAAAGGTTGTTTGAAACTTGATGAAAAATCAGATGAGGGTTTTTAATGCTGTTGTTATTGGTCGGCTGTGCGCCTCTCCTGAAAGAATTTTATCTATCCCGTTTTGTGAGTTTACAATAATATTCTATTTTTGTTTTCAGACTATTGGCATTCTCTTTTTTTAGCCGGCTCTCTATCGCTTCTTATAAGTGCTTGTTTTTACTTGGAATTAATGGGTAAGCGTTTCTTGGTAAGTCTTACAAGGTACATTATTTTTGATATAAAAAGATATTGTTTATGAAAATAACAAGGAACAGTATGAGAGGTGATGTCCTCTTTTTATTAGAGAAGTATGACCTGCTTCATGAAGAGATTACGCCCAGTACTGCCAGAGAAGGACTAACCATTACTTTTACCCGAAAGAACGACCCCCGGAAGTTCCAGCGTTTGATACACTACCTCAATGCCGAAAATATTGATTATTATGCCTATTTCTGCCCGATTGTGAAGCGCATAAAAGTAAATATTTATGTAGATTAATAGAGTCCATAACTATACTGCATCTGCCTGTCCTGAGTCTGTATATGGCTGTTTCAAAGGCTATCCTTCCGGTTCCTGACTATAATTAACTGAATTACCATAAAATATCGTTATCTTGCATACTTTGTAAGTGCAGCAAGAGATAATTAACAGCCTAAAGAAAATGGACGAATTTCTGAAAAGTATTGAAAAGAAAATAGTAAAGTTATCGTTTAAGCAGCAGATTTTATTCGGGGTGCTTAGCTGTGAAAAATTACTGCCTAATTATCGCCAGTTCAGTAGTGCGGTAAACTGGGGGAATATAGAGATATTAGAAGAAGCCATTGTTATGATTTATCAGTATTTACAGGATATTGAGCTAAATGAAGGAGAATTAGACAGCATCTACGAAAAAATTATAGAAATAACACCTAATGTTGAGAATTTTGAGGGCGACCTGGCGGCTTATGCCCTTGATACCTGTTCGGCGGTTGCTGATGCCGTAGAGTTTCTTTTAAGCGAAGACCAGAGTTATGTGCTTAATATTGCTTCTATTGTAAGAGATACCATTGATATGTTCATACAGGAGTCGGAAGAACTGGACATTGCCGATGAAAATGCAGACCAGAAAATAGTACAACACGAATATATGAAACGGGAGACTAAACGCCAGCACGAGATACTACGCCGATTGTTAGGCGCAGAAATAGATTTGCCTTTTATATCTGCCATGCGAGACCTGAATAATAGTTATGGCCCGATTATTGAACTTTCGTTGGTTAGCTGATAAATCAACAGTGGCTATACCTGTGCCGCTAAAGCTGTGATGTATGGCAAGTCTGATATGTTCTTTAACTCCTTGTGCCTCAGCAACTAAAACGATGCGTCTTGGCGGTCGTTGAGAATAATGTCTCTACAACTCTTTATAAAATAGCAAACACTTCTATCCGAAGCCCTGTACGATATCCAAAAATAAATTCCTGATTTTATACTTATAATATAAGTATAAATAGTATATTTGTATCAAATAAAAATAAAAGATGCCTGAACAAATCTTAGATGAGTTGTCGGGCACTGAATCCACACTATCTTACCTCATTGACGGGAAAAATTTCCTGTCAGAATATGGCGTGTACGTCAGTGCCTCCGGTGGTATGCAAGATGCACCATCCCTCAAAGAACCACAAACTGTCAATTGGCCGGGTTCGCACGGAACCGTGGTTGATTTATCTGCTCCACGATACAATAACCGGGAAATAGAATTGGAGTGTTTTATTAAAGCATCGGGCAAGATGGATTTTTTTACGAAAGTGCGGGCTTTTCAGCAAGCCTTTCAGAAGCCTGAATTGCGTAAACTCGAATTACGTATCATTGAAAATAAGCCACTGATTTACATGGTTTATTTAGCAGATAGTATAACTATTGAGAAGCAATGGCACAGCGAAGAAATGTTTGGCACATTTACTTTAAAGCTGATAGAGCCGTCGCCAGTTAAAAGATTGCTTGTACGTACAGGAAATACCGTTAGTATTCAATTTGCCAGTGCAAACCCGATTGATATTTATTGGGGAGATGGGCAAAAGACCCTGAATGTATTTGGTTCCGATGTAAATAAAACACACAATTACAGCATTTCGGGCACCTACTACATTCTGCTTTGCGGAGTGATTGAAGAGATTTCTGATTTTATAGCTGCTGACACACAAACAATATGGACCAAATACTGATATACAAACCGGATGGCGAAAGCGAGGCTATTAATAGTAATAGTCAGGTTAGTGTTATTACACAGGCTGAACACAAGAAAACCTTATTAGGAGAAGATATAATTACCATGACCGTAGAATCAGCTACTGTCAGGAATTTTGCGATTGGTGATTATATTCAGGTGTTTGGACTTCCAAAATACAAAATCAATCAATTGCCGAAAGTAACCAAAGAAAGTGAGAGAAAATATATCTATGAGCTTGTTTTTGAAGGCCTGCAATATGACATGTTGCGAGTTATTTACAGAAATACAGACATAGTTAATTTCAATAATTCGGCTGATTTTACGCTGATAGGTACCATTGAAGTATTTCTCAACGTGTTGATTCATAACCTGAATCGGGTATTTGGCACAGATAAATGGGCTTTAGGTGATTTTCCGGAAGAGACTCAGACCAAGAATCTGCTGTTCAACAATGAGAATTGTCTCGCTGTTTTGCAACGCCTTTGCGAGGAGTACCAGTATCAGTTTGCTTGTCAGCAGACAGAAATACAAAACATTCTGCATATCCGTCAGGCAGGAACAGAACTGGAGTACAATTTTAAATACGGTCAAGGGAAAGGCTTGTATAAGCTCGACCGTGTAAATGTAGACACCAAAAATCTGGTAAACACCCTTTGGGCGTATGGGAGCAGTAAGAACCTGCCTGCTGACTATAAGGGATATTCGCCACGACTCAGGATAAGCATTGATGAAGATTTACCTCTGCTTGATAGCACTTCAAGAGGGTTATACGGGATTTTTGAAGGAAGTGTGGTTTTTGAAGATATTTATCCGCATCGTACAGGGACAGTTTCGGTAATCAATGCTGAAAATCGTTTGCAGTTCAGCGATGCAAGTATGAATTTCGATTTGAACGCAAAGGAAGGAGATAATACTTTATATCTGCTTGCCGGAACTACAGCAAAAGTGCGTTTTCAGACAGGAAATCTGGCAGGTTATGAGTTTGAGGTATCAGATTACAATCATACTACCAAAACCTTTACGCTTTTGGTAAATCAGGACCAGAAAGGCTTGCAATTACCCTCATCAACCGAACCTGCTTTCCAGATTGAAGTAGGGGATACTTATGTCATTTTAGATATTATGATGCCACAGGCATACATCAATGCGGCAGAAGAAGAATTATTGGTAAAGGCAACTGAGTATCTGGATAATAATTCGGTACCGACTGTGAAATACACGCTGGAATTAGATGAGTTTTATATCAGAGATACAGCCACAAATCTGAATGTGTTTGACGTTGGAGATTCGGTAAACATAGAAGATACAGCCTTAGGTATCAATTCCCGGATTCAGATTATTGAGTTTACAAGGGATATTTTAAGGCCCTACAAATACAGCCTTACGATTAAGGATGTGCCGCAGGTAAGTACACTCAGAACCATTATTGTGCAGAATCATTACAACCGGGATTTTCTGAAATTATTCGGATTGGACGATCCGGCAAAAGCCAAAAATGACAAAAAAAGCAGTGCCGAGATTCTCAACGAGATTCTTCCCCGTGTCAAAAAGATACTGAAAATGTTCGATATTGAAATCGGACAGCCTGACAGCGAGATTGATATAAAAGGCAAGGTAAAGATAACTACAGAGGATTTTGGTATTCAAAATCCTGGCTTGGGGAAAGATATTTTCAAAGTTGACACAGGTGGCAATACAGTTATTGGGGCTGATGAAACTTTTACTAAAATAGTTGGAGGTTTTGGCTTAGAGAATGAAAGTAATTTTGTGGGTAATTTTTCTGTGGCTGATATTACAGCAGACCACACTTATACATTGCCTGATTACAATGCGGTTTTAAATGACTGGGATTACTTTACTAATATTCCTGATATTTTTCCGCCATCTCCACATACGCACGCAATCAGCGATATTACAGGGCTGCAAACTGCCTTGAATAACAAACAGCCATTAGATGCTGATTTGACGGCTATTGCTGCGTTCACCGGAACGGGATTCCCGAAACGGACAGGGACAAATACCTGGGCAATCAGTGAAGATATAAGCCTGAATACGGGGGCTAAAATCTACCTGGGCGGTGAACTATTCATTCACAATTATAACAATTTCACACCCTCTGCCAATACTTTCGTTGGGATTAATTCAGGAAACTTAGCCCTGAATATGGAGGAAAATGATGGGATTGATAATGGCATCAAAAACGGGTTGAATATGTACGGAGGTAATACAGCTCTTGGATATTATTCAATGAATGGTCTAATTGATGGGGGGTATAGTGTCGCTATCGGGCAATCGGCTATGCGGTATGGTGAAAGTAATTATAGTACAGTTGCTGTAGGAACGCAAGCCCTGATGTATGCGAAGAATACAGATTATAATACAGCCATAGGACAAGATGCAGGGAAATTCATAGGGGGTTTGGTAGGAGGTGGAACCACCGGAACACCGAACTATGGAGGGCCTGACGACTCGAATAATACGCTAATTGGGGCAAAAGCCGGATTATATCTGAAAGGTGGAATCAATACCTATATTGGTACACATGCAGGCGAATTGAATATCGGTTCTTATAATATTGGATTAGGTTTGGAAGTATTGCAGAACAATGCAGGTTCGTATAACATTGCCATTGGCAGGCGTGCTATGCTCAACAATACAGCCAATAGCAACATTGCCCTTGGTGATTCTTCAGTATATACCAATACCTCAGGCAATGGATTGATTGGGTTGGGTGTGCAAGCATTATATGCCAACACAACCGGAAGCAGAAATCTGGCAATGGGCGTACAAGCTCTGTATGCCAATACTACTGGCTCGGACAATATCGCCATCGGCAACCAGGCTGCTTATGCTAATATCGGCGGCTCTAATGTTTTCATTGGCAGTAATGCCGCCAAGGCTACAACAGGCACAAGTGAAAGTATTTTCATTGGCCATAATGCAGGACTGACCGGGAATTATGGCGGTTCTAATGTAATTATCGGTCCGGGCGCAGGGAGTAATTCAAATATAACCTCCGGCATCAATAACCTTTTTCTTGGCAAGAGTGCAGGGAACTATGAGACCACAAACGTAAGTAACCGACTGAATATCGGTATGACGGGCATAGGGCCTCTTATCTCAGGCAATTTCAGCACTAACAGAGTAGGGATTAATACCCTTAGCGGCAATCTGACTCATACCTTAACTGTGAACGGATCTATCTATGCCAAGGGTATTACGCCTTTGGTGTTAGATAGCACCATCGGGTATTTTCAAAATTCTATTGTAGCAACGATTTCGGGCAGTATGGCCGACTTATTGTTTACACCCGGGCAAGCCAGTTCAGGATATGTTTTTCAATCAAAGAATAGTGCAGGAACGGCCATCAATGCGATTGCAATTAACAGAGACGGTAATGTAGGCCTGGGAATAGGGAACGCAGTAAGGAAACTACATATCTATGATGCAAGTAATGCCTCTGCACTCGTGCAATCAGGAGCTATTGCGGCCTATCGTTTGTCAGGCACTACCCAAGGTTCTATTATCAATGAGGTTAGTAATCTGTACATTACTAATACCGCAGCGACTGGGTTCATACACTTGCAGACTAATTCCGTGAGCCGTCTGGCAATTCTGGCTGATGGGAAAATAGGTATTAATCAGCCTTCACCGACTTATCAGTTAGATGTGAATGGCACTTTCAGAGTGGCCGGAGCTTCACAGTTTGATGCGATTGCCTCATGCCCGATTGCGCCAACTTCTGCTAATCACCTCGTGAATAAGGCGTATGTAGATAGTCTGGCTTTGGTTAAGAGAGGGGATAATGTCTATACTATTGCTACATCGAATATCACTCTTTCAGGCTTGCAAACCATCAATGGGTATGCTGTGGGCAATGCTGAACCTGTATTGGTAGCAGGCCAAAATACACCCTCACAAAATGGGGTGTACATTGCTTCTGTGGGTGCATGGACACGTTCAACGACTGCAGATTCAGACACAGAAATCAGGGGAGCCTATCATTATATTTTGTTTGGCACTTATGCCAATTATCGTTACATCAATACCAATACCTCCGCCATCACATTGGGTAGTACTTCCATTACTTACGATGTTGATTTTGGCGCAGAAACCGACCCGGTTTTCTCAGCTTTTGCCACTGCAAACAATCTTGACCCAACACATATTGCAAACTGGAATACAGCTTATAGTTGGGATAATCACGCCACACAGGGATATGTAGTAGGCACTTCAAGAACCATCACCATTAACGGCACCAGCGGACGTGTTTCTGTTACTGGTGGTGCGCAGGATTTAGGTGGCAACCGTACATGGACGGTTGACCTGATTGCCTCCGGCGTAACTGCCGGAGATTATACTAAAGTAACGGTAGATACTTACGGACGTGTAACTGCCGGAACTAATCCAACGACTTTAGCCGGGTATGGCATAACAGATGCCATTACAGCAGTAACAGCCGCAGCAACTTATCAACCACTACTCGACGACGGTACGGGACTTGTAAAGTCAACAGCAGGGGTAATTACCTACGATAATTCGGTTTACCTGACAGAAACCTTAGCTGATAGTATCTATTTGAGACTTGACGACACAGGCGACTTTATTGACCCTTTAAATGCGGTATTACTTGAAAGTAACGTAGGAGAAAGAGGTTTTTTCTTGTATGGTATTGAAGATGATAACGCCAAACGACACAAAGAAGCCTTTTTCTTTGTCAATCCTGATGAGGGCGTTTTAGGTATCCACGCTTACAGACAGGAAGATACCGTTACCAAGACATTCGGACTTGAAATGTACAAAGACGGGTATCTGTATCATCTGAAAGATGATTTGACCAAACACCGGATATTGACCACCAGCGACCTGAGTAATTTAACCTGGAATGGTGGACAAATTACCAACGATATTAATATGGATTCTTATGTGAATCTGTATTGGGGCAAGGTCTCGACGTTTGATTTTGATGCACGTATCTATGGATATAAGGCACAAACTAATGGCGAAAGAGGATTATATGTTCAAACCCATAAATTCAACATGACTGCAAGGGAAGGAATATTCTTAGGCTCAAGTAAACGCCCGGGGGGTACAGGTAACGACGATAAAGCAATAGTTTTGGATAATGTAATTATCGACCTGCAAGGGGTCAACTTATTAGTAGGTGGATATGCCCGTTTCGCTGTGAGCATTTCAGGGGATTACCATAAATTGACTTTAGTAGTAGATTAAAATTGTAAAACCAAAAATAAAAACAATATGACAAATCTTGAAGCATTGGTAGTGAGCAATAATCTTGATATTCTGGCAGAAATGCTCGGCGTATCCTTGTCTTACAGTCTTGAGTTGGTTGATGAAAGTAAAAAGGCTGACTATATCAGAGAAAAACGTAATGCCATTACAGAGGTGATGAATAAAAAAGTAAAGTCTATCCAGGAATCAGAGAGCTCTGACAAGGACGATAAGATTTCAAAAGAACAGCAAGAAGCAAATGTCCTTTGGGATAGCTTCAAAAACCAAAAGTTTGAAGGCGAGTTCTCAAAACTTGACCTGAATAGATTTCCTACTGACAGCAAATACATTGATGCCAAAAAGGACGAACAAGGCAATAGTGTTTTCAGGTCTTCTCTTACCTATTTCAGAAAAATTAATTTAATTTAATTATGCCTTATTCAAAACCCTTTTTCATGAATTTTATCCTCTCTGACGGAGAAGGAAATTATGTGGGTCTGTATCGGGTGAAAAGCAAAGATGATACAAATGGCACCTATGATACCAGATACTATTATCTCAGAACAGATGCCAGCGGTACGCATATTAATGTCGGCACAAACCCCGTCAGCCGTGGAAATGCCGTGAACGGGTATTTTGATGACTTGGAAACGGCAATAGATGAACTAAACTGGCCTGACGGGTATGGGGGTGGCGATATTGATACTTTTGCCACCAGAAAGTTTATAACCTACTACCAGCAGCACGTAGTTGATACAGGAATTGAAAATACTAAAACCCGTTATTCACAGGTATATGATTACGGCATCAGAGACTATCTGATTAAGGTAGAAATGGGGCTGATATTTCCTACCTATGCTGAGTTAGTGGCCAATGATAATTCTTCATGGGCAGACATCGATGAATTGGTAGACCATGTAATGGGTATTGCCGATGATACAACTGTATCTTTTAGAATCTGTACTGATTTGGATGATGCTATTTTTTATGGTGAAAATGGGTATTATGATTTGTGGACGCACCAGATGCAGGACGAGATGAACTACCCTTCCCGTATTCAGTATGGTAGTGGCCATGTGTCGTTATCTTATGAAGCAGGTTTGGATAAGTGCAAGGAATTTGTAGGCAAACTGATAGCCCGTTATTGGGACAGAACAGACGGACGGGTTTTATGGGCAGCTGACGGGATGACCGGACAGAATGAAGCGGCCTATAATTACGAAAATCAGCCTTATATCTATGAACAAGGACCGGGGGTGGTTTCGACAGAAGCAGGCTCAGGCAATACTAACCTGATAGGCGCAGGCACTACTTTTCTGACTACATTCAATGAAAATAACCCTATTGTTATCAACGGCGAACGATTGATAGTTACTACTATTGGGTCAGATACCGAAATGGCCACAACTGCCAGTGTAGGAACTTTCACGAATCAGCCTTACAAATATTCGGGAAATACAAAAGTATTGCACCCGACTATTTATGACTACTCGCCGCCAAGTATTGCTGCTTTCCGTGCTTTCATGGAAAATGAATATGAGACGATTGAGGAATTAAACGCCTCATGGGGTGAATCAAATGCCTCTTTTGCGGTGATTCAGCCGCCTAAATCAGGCGTCACTACTCCAAATCCTCAAACACCACCTGAACTGTTGTGTGCTGTTTTTGCCACTAATAAGGGTAAAGACTGGTGGCGATTCAATAACAGACAGCTAAAGAACTATCTATCTGACGTGCGTCAGATTATACTGGATAATTCGGAGAGCAAAGTAAAATTTGTGCTGGAATTCGGGTCTGTTACGGATATTTATTCACCGCTTCGACAGTCGCTGTTGGTGAATGAAATGGGAGGATTGGGAGGATATAGTGATATGCTGAAAGCTCAGTTAGGTATTATGAACTCGCACCCTGATTTGGCTATTACGGTAGATGTGTTCCGCTCGGTGTATGGAGGTAAGTTTGGTACAGAACTAAGCGACGACGATGCAGCAACACAATATGGTGCAGCCAATGCCGAACAGGTAAAAGACAAACTGTTACAAATGGCATATGGCGCCATTCAGAATGGCGCTACGCATATGATGGTAATACCTAACCATAATGAGTATTACCCTACCATGTTGCAAGTAATAACGGCAATAAAGCAGTATATGGATACTTATACGAATCCGGTGCCTAATCCGGGCATTGAGTTAGAATATTCTGTAGGACAGCAATTAGAAAATCCGAATTTTCTGCTGAATGCCTGGAAAGCCGCAGGCGGGAGCAATACTACCCGAATCAAGATGATTCAGAGTTCTGATTTTGGGTTTGGGGAGAATACAAGCGGTTGTGCGTATCCGATAAGTATTTACGGGGCATTGCATACGTTCTGTCTGCATTCACCTGCTATCAAATCTTTTGGCTATACTGATGCTGTGGCGGCAGGGAATCAGGCAGTTTTGAATAATTATAATCAGAATTATTTCAGATTCCTCTCGCCAACTCATACAATCACTTACCCCAGTACAGGAGATTTAGCCAAGTCTAACTGGCGGATTGTGGGTAATTCGGGTACTGTGTATGTAAGTAACGTACAAAAGGCGGGTTATCGGCGTGTAGCTCCAGACCCTTTTACGGGGTATCAACCGAAAGAAAACAATAATCACCCTGATAGGCGGTATCCAGGCGTAGAAGGGGAAGACTCTGTTTTTTATCTGCCTAAATCTGACGGGCCTTATACGATTTATATGACCAATACAGGTACGGTTAGTTTGCAGTTCCTGATAGATATATTAGACCCGGGCAATGGACAAAACTCAATCAATCTGAAAGACCAGATTATATCTGCCGCAGATGGCGAACAGTCTTATGTGTTAGATGTGTCTAACATTCCTAATACTACGATTCCGCAGGTGAAATTGAATTGTAATAGAAATTGATTTTTCCGACGCAATGTAATCGTCAATGTGTTCGGACTGGCAGATTTGCCACACGGTTTTGCAATGACTAAAAAATAATTCATAAAGAAAGAATGCCATGTTATTTTTAACAGCCGGACACCATAAAAAAGATGCCGGTGCTACTTACAATGGGCGAAAGGAAGCTGATGAAACCGTCCGGCTTCGGAATGCTATCGCCAGACTATTGACCGATAAAGGATTGAAAGTTTGGACAGACGCTGATGACTGGGATTTAAACCGGACTATCAACGAAATTACCAAACGCTCGAAACCTGATGATATCATCTGCGATTTACACTTCAATGCCGGAGCAGCTACCGCCAGCGGGTGCGAGGTTTTTGTAGCTGATAATGCCAATGCTGCCGAACTGAATCTGGCAACTGAATTGGTAAACACTATTGCCTCAACCCTGCTAATCAGAAACAGGGGAGTGAAAAAAGAGCATGACAGTCAGCATAAACGCCTGGGAATGATGCGCCCTGCCGGACGAAATGTGCTGATAGAAATCTGCTTTCTCTCAAACAACTATGATAGGCAGCAGTATGATACTTTCTTTGGCCTGTTGGCAGAGGGAATTGCCCGAGTGTTAGCTCAAAAAATAGAGTAAAATTTCCACACAATAAAAGCGGTATCCGCATGAAAACAATGATGTTCAATTTTAAACAGCAAATCATGAATCATCCCTATATGATTTCATTTTTTGCCTTATTAGCCACTTTACTGAAGTTTGTGATAGAGTCGTGGCAGGTTGATGGTATATTATTTATCTTCCTGTTTTTGCTCATCGCCATTGATACCTATACAGGTGTACGTTTAGCCAAACAAAAGAATCAGTACAATTATAAAGTACTGAAAGAAAAAGCTACCCGAAAGGTATTGGGCTATGTTATTTTTCTGATAGCTCTCTGGACATTTACGATGATGCTCTTCCTGATGAATATCAAAGACGGGGTGCCATTCATCAACAGTTATTATCTGAATATACCCATGATGACCACCATGCTTTTTTTTGCAGGAATCGAATTCCTGTCTATCAAAACCAATGTTACACTCATATTTGGTATCCATACGCCTCATGCTGTAATAGATAAAGTAGAAAATTTCATCAATACAGGTGGCGCAGATGCCAAAAAATTAATAGACACTAATTCTGAAACTACATGAACCGATTAAGCCTTATTCTGACAGGCCTTGCCCTGGCAGGCGGCATTGCCGCAACTATCTGGGTGCAGACTACATTCAGTAAATTAAAAGAGCGCAAGATACTGGTGCAGGAAAACAAACTGTTGAAAGCCGAAAGAAAAACCTTGCAGGATTCGCTACAATTGCATAAAACATGGTTGGCCAAAAGTCTGATAGATACCAAGAATGCCACCGAATTATATGCCCTCACCCAGGGTATGGCAACCTCTTTTCAGTCGGTTATTGTAGTAATGCGAGACAGCGTCATTCAGATAAATAAAGACAGAGCTACGCTCGAAGCGAAGGTATTAGAACTCCGGAAAGACCTCGAACGAGCCAGAAAGAAACGGAAGTTTTTGTAGAATAGCCTCACAGGCAACCTTTTAAGGATATTTACCGTAAATAGACTGAGTAGGTACATTCTACATTTTACTTTTTGGGTTTAGCTAAAGAACTAATCTATTGGGTTAGTTCTTTTTTTATCCCTTAAACCCTTCAGCTAATGGCTCTTTTAATGATAGAACACTTTTCAAACAGTTCAAGGTGTTCAAAAGCTCTCAATAAAATATAGGCATTGCGTGTATTCATTTCATTCAGTCTGCGGATATTGTAAGCCAGTTCGTCTTCCGGTAAATTGTTCCACCAGTCAATACATTTTTCCCAGCGTTTGTTAGAAATATGTACTTCAACCGGAGGTAAATAAAAATTATCTACCGACGATGCTTTTACGGCTGTAGCAATACAGGTACAAACAAAAACCAGAATCGAAATTTGTAGCGATACAACAAAGAATCTGCCTTCAAAAGTAAAATAGGCACAAATAGTGCAAAGTGCACAGATAAGATAGGATAAGAGAATCGCATTCGACGCTCTTTTTTCAGAAAGCGCAATTTTCATGATTGTAGAATTATTTACTATATAATTACTAAAAAATCGTACCAAGCAAACTCTTGGTCAATTATTGTAGCAGATATTACCCAGTTATACAGCTTTTGTTGATATTGCAAAAGTTTACTACTTATATGGCCTTCACTGTAATTGTATATACGAAGAAAGGCCCTTTCATTTCAGTTTCAGCAGCATACTCTCGGTACCATTGTGTTTTACCTCAAAAGTAGCATTAAAAACCATCAGTTTTATGTCACCGTCGGGTGTTACCGCCGTAATCACCTCTTTGCCATCTTCAAACGTGATAACAACCATCTCTTTGCCATTCGCATCTTTTTTATTGCCAGTGTGGGGTTCATTGTCTTACTGATTTTGTGTGAATGAATAATGTATATAACAAATGGCGATTTGTTTTGTTTGAGTAGATTTGGGATTTACCTATACAGTTTTGTATATATACGAAATTGTATAGGTACAGAACTGTATATCTAATAAAAGCCTATAATTAACAGTTAACACAAAACCCCTCTCCAAGTCAAAAACAGAAGAGGGGTTTTACCTAAAATTCTATCCCTTAAAAACAATTCCCGGTCAACTAACTGCGAGCAGGATGCTCGCGCCACAAGTGGAGAATTTTTATTGCCTAAAAACAATTCCCCGTCAAACCGGTTGCATCAAATTTGGTCGTGTAGGTGCCTTTTTTGGCGTCGTAGGCTACTACAAGCACCAAACCAACTTTTCCGGCTCTTTTGGGTGAGCAGTATTCAAACAGGTAATAACTGTTGGCTTCGCCTCTTACTACCCTTGCCAGTTCGATGAATTTAGCTTCCAATTCATTTTTGTTCTGTGGGAAAACCGCCCCGTTTTTACCGATAGTGGTCAGAACCGATTTGTCGATTTCAGTACCCAGACCAATGGTAAATAAAGAGATTTTAGAGTTGGCACCATTTACTTTATTAAGCGCAACCTGTTTCGAATAACGGGCGGCCTGGTCGGTTCCGTCGGTAAATATCACAATCGAATAGGCTGATATATAGCTTTCTTTCTGCAAATCTTTCAGTCGTTGTTCTGCTTTATCAACCGATTTGATAACTGCGCCATACAAATCAGTCGATGGGTCTTTCGAGAGACTGGCACTCAGGTTCTGGACTGCATTGGTCAGTTTGTTTTTATCAGACGTAAAGTCAACAAGGGTATTCAGCTTATCTTCTCCATCAAACCACGCAATACTCACCAGATAAGAATCGTCGCCCGAAGTAGTGATAATATTATTGATAAAACTGATAGTAGAGCTTTTCAACTGTGTTAAGGCCGTAGAAGTAACACTGGCACTTAAATCGAGCACTATCATGGTATTATGTCTGAATTTCTGCGGACTTGGCGAAAACTGTTTGTTGGCCTCGCTTTCCGAAATGGCATTGGCACATTCGTCGTTGGTGCCTTGTTCATATACCTTAAAGTTACCTGTAGTTAAACCTGACACCGGAAGAAAACTACTTGAATTGATATTGACTTTCAATATCATACTCAGCTTGCTGGTACCCGGCACAATTTTAGGCTCAGAAATAGCCGTAATTTTCAGGTCGTCGTAAAAAATATCGGGGCAATTGCGGTTGTTGTCTGGTTCGCAGGAGTTAAAAAGAATCGCACAGAGCATGAGTAAACCGCCAAGGAAAAACTTCTTTGTCATGGTGAAAATAGGTTTTATTTAGTATAAGCACGTAAAAGTCTTGCAAATTAAGTATTTCTTGTGTTTGGTCTCTGCATTTCTAACGAAAAAAAACGCCAAATGTGATGGTAGGGGGGTAATAATAAATTTAACGGTAGTTATCAGCCTAACTTTCTGGTATAAAACTTTACCACTGACGGGTAGTAAAAACGTCTCTTAATAATTTTTTAATTGGTACTTTCGGCTTGATTGAATAAGTTTGACAAAGTGTAACAGATTCTGTGACGGATAATACGCTTTCAGGCAGGTATTTGAGAGAAATAAAAAACAGGGCTGCCAAGCCCTGCCATTTATAAAAAAACTTAATAGCATACGCTTTTAAGGCTGTTCCATAGAGCAGTTAAATTGTTAATTGTTTGATTAAGGAAATACCTCTGCTTCTGGTGGAGGTATTTTTTGTATAAAGCCTGCTTAATTCTGACAGGTTCGTATTTCTGCTTTAAAAAGATTCTGCTGTGAGGCTTCAAAACCAGGCTTCAAGAGAATAGATTTTCCGCTTACATAATCAACTTTAGCAGGCGATGTGCCATTAGTATTGATTCTACTGCTCGACTGGATACTTTTATTTACCTGATAAAAATGTTCGCCTCCTTGCAGATTGGTGGTCAGGTTCAGGTCATCAACAGCCACACTGATGCTCACGGTCTGGCTTCCACCATTCCGGCAAAAGGCTTCAATGGTGGTGGCAGTAGCTAAACTTACCTGTATGGTATTGCCTGACATATTGTTAGACCACACTACATTATTACCCGGACACCCGTTGGCGGTTAGCGTAATGGGTTTATTCGGACAGGCATAGACATTGCCGGGTGCAATAGTAATGGCATAGCAATTGGCAGACTGGGTAATCTGAATGGCATTACTGGCATTGCTTGCGCAGCTATTGGTGGTGCAGGTAGCCCTGTAAGTTCCGGCGGCATTTACAGTAATCACAGACCCTGTTTGTCCGTTACTCCAGGTAACCGTTCCCGAACAATTAGATGCTGTGAGTGTAAGGGTTTTATTGGCGCAAAGCACAGTGGTAAACGAACTCAGGGTAGGAGGGTTAGGATTACTCATAACAATGCTGTTGGTCGGACAGTAAAAAGTGGGTGCATTGTAAAATTTCTGAATCCCGTTATAACCCCCTCCGACTATCATAACCGCTTCTTCGTTTAAAGCAAAAATACTTGCATTAAAACCCGGAGATTGGGCTTCTATTGCCCATGAAATACCTCCATCGTAACTGGTCGCCAATTTCCCGCCTAATAATGCCCACCCTTTGGCTGGCGTAGCAAAATGAATCTTGCTGAAAGGAAAAGAATAATAACTGATGCGTTGCCATGAAACTCCATCATTAGTGGTTCTGAAAAGTTCATTACCAGTACCAATCCAGCCCACGTTGGCATTGAGAAAGAAAACATCGGCCATATAACTCTCTGTCATATTCTCCTGTAAAGTCCAGGTAGCACCCGAATCGTCGGAATAGTACATACGCCCTTGTTCGCCTATGAGCCAACCTTTGTTCTGCATAAAATGAATATCGGTAAGCACAACATTATCAGTAGGTAAAGGAACGACCGCCCAGGTGGTACCTCCATTAGTTGTTTTTAACAGGAGTTCTCTACTGCCTGTTACCCAACCATTATTCTGGTCTTTAAAAAATACACTGCTGAATGTTTTAGAGTTGGGTTGCGTATATTGCTCCGTCCAGTTAAGACCTCCGTCAGATGAATAATAGATTTTTTTACTGGTTATTAACCAGACCTTATTATTGAGGTAATGAATGTCAATCAGCAAATCATTAATCAGCGGTACAGGCTGTGTAAATGTCCAGGTTCTGCCTCCGTTGTTGGTAGTGCCTATATTAACATCGCCAAGCACTCGCCCATTGTAGGCATCACTGAAATAAACCTCCTTGTATGCTTCTACCACAGGAGGGTAGATGGCATTCCATGAGTGTCCTCCGTTATGAGTAACAATAATGGTTCCGCCCGAGCCTCCCATCATGCCGTGTTGGGCATCATAAAAATCACCGCCTAATTTATAACTCGAATTCATGGCGACTCTGCTGATTCCCCAGGTAGTTCCGCCGTCGATAGTGTTTAAAACACAGCCTGTTCCGAAAATCCATCCGGTGGTTTCATTAATAAATACTATACGGTTATAGTCTTGCCGAAAATTACTTCTGGCCGCACTATCAAGTTTCCAGGTATTACCACCATCGTTGGTTCTTACAATGGCTCCGTCTTCACCCACAATAATCCCTTTCTGTTGGTTAAGAAACACCACATCAAAAAAACCTGAAAAAACATCAGGTGAAGTCTGGTTATGCCAACTGTTACCTCCGTCTGTGGTATTCAGAATAACCCCCAATGAACCTGTTGCCCACCCGTGGTTACTATTCACAAAAAAAACCGAAAGCAGGTGCTCTTGGCTATACGGGTCATGCGATTGCGCAAACCAGTTCAACCCGCCATTGGTGGTTTTCATGATAGTTCTTGATGTACCTACGGCCCAACCTGTATTTTCGTCGAGAAAAAATATCTTCAATAAACTATTAATCGAGTTATTGAGAAATATTTTCTGCCAGTGCTTACCTCCATCAGTTGTTTTAATGATATAATGGTCATGATCTTTTGAGCCCACAACAAATCCGGTTTGCTCATTCACAAATTGTATATCATCAAAACTCAGCGTTGCATCAATCAGAATATACTTCCAGTTGGTGCCGCCGTCTTCCGAATACATAATATACCCTTTTTCGCCAACTGCCCATGCCTTATTGGGTGCCGACATAGACGTGGCAAAAACAGCAAAATTGGGTACGTCAGGTGCTTGCCATTCCCAGAATTTTTCTCCTTTCAGGTAGGGAACAACTTCATACGTTCCTGTAGCTGTCGGATTAAAATCTGTGCGGTTGCCGTTATCAAACGGAACTCCATCTTTACGCCATTCAAAGCCGTAGTTAGAACCAAGCCCAGTCATTGAAAGTCTTGGGCTTGCGTTCAGGCAGGTATTGCCATTGTCGGCTATAAGTGTTCCGCTTGGGCCAATGTTTACAGTCTCGGGCTTGCTATCTATGCTCCGACAGCCATTTACTACACAGGCCGCTGTATAAGTGCCACTGCTATTAACGGTAACCGCACTCCCCGTTGCCCCATTGCTCCAACTCACAACCCCGGTGCATCCGGTAGCAGTTAGGACTACCTGAGTAGCATTACAGGCGGCTTTTGAGACCTGCGGCGCAGCCGGACTCGGTTTAAGCACAATGGCGTTTGACGGGCAGTATCTGATAAGATTAGCCGTTATTTTCTTAATAACACCCTCTTCACCACTTACCCATCCGGTTTTGGCATCGGTAAAAAACAGCCCGGTAAAATTTTTATCTGAACCGAGGTTTTTCCGTATCCAGAAATTGCCCCCATCGTTAGTATAGAGAAGCAGTCCTTTTTCACCCACAATCCATCCTTCTTTCGCATTGGTAAACACAATTCTGTTCAGCTTAAGATTGGTATTTGACTGCTGAGGTTGCCAGGTTTGTCCGCCGTCGGTTGTATGTGTAATATAGCCATTATCGCCCACAATCCATCCTTCATAGGCATTAATAAAGAAAATATCAGAAGTATGTAACGCTATAAGGTTCTGAATAAAAATACTCTCCCAACTCCATCCGCCATCTGTAGTTCTTCTTATACTGCCATCTGTCAGTACCCAGCCATTATATTGGTTGGCAAAAAATAAGTCAACCATTTCAGTATTGCCTCCGCCACCTGCCAGTGTCCACGAAGCACCGCCATTTGTTGTTCTGTAATACCATCGGTTACTTACAGCCACAAAGCCATTATTGATATCGGTAAAAAATACAGCATTAATAATATCATAACTGAAAATTTCATTCACGGTCTGTAGTGCCCACGAAGCACCGCCATCGGTTGTTTTATAGAGTTTACTGCCATAGCCCGCTGCCCATCCGGTTAGTTCATTCACAAAAAATACGTCTTTCAACTCAACATCAAGGCCGATAGAGGTTTTATTCCAGGTTTGTCCGCCATTGGTAGTAGAAAGTATAAAAGTTCCTCTGCCCACAGCCCAGCCTTTATTAGCATTGATAAAGAATACATCGTTAATTTTTAAGGTAGAATTAGTTGCCTGATTGCCTGAAATGGTGATGTCTTTTTGTACTGCCGTAAAGGTGTAGTTTCCGGCATCTAATGCCTTATAAGTATAACTATTGATATGTGGAAGAAAATTTCCGTCTCTGCTGTACTCAGGATAAGTATTCAACGGCAGAGAAGTTTGCAACACCACTGAACTATTGGCGCAACTATTACCAACCTGACTTAAAACGCCCGAACTGCCAGACTCGATATGGTAGGGCAGGCTTGTGCTTGTACCATTATTGGTGATACAACTGGCAGCATAAGTACCACCAACAGAAACAGTAATAACGCTGCCTGTTGTACCGATACTCCATCGGATACTTCCGGCACAACCTGTGGCAGTAAGGGTAACAGGCGTGGTACTTATAAGAGGACAAAAATTAGTAGAGCTACCTGTAATAACAGGCGGCGAAGTCTGTGCAAGCAAAGCACTTTGTACAAAAACAAAAAAAACAGTAATCAGGCTAAAAAACCTTTTCATGGTACCAAGGTATGTATCAAGCCATGTCCTTCAATTATCAGTATCAAACAATATCTTTTCTGAACAGCACAATAGTTTGCCTGCTATCTTTAAGATGGCATACAAATACGCATAAAACTCAAATGGCAACAGGAAAAGATATGCAGCGAATACTTTTTCAATCAGACAGCCTTTGGATATGTTTAGAATGAGGCAAAGATAGGGAAATTAAAGATGCAAACAGGAACCCTGCTATAGGAAATATTATAAATTTAACAAGGCTCTGATGGCTGACAGATTAATAGCAGATAGGGAGGAGGCTACCCTTCTATTGAAACAATCATGTGGTCAACTAATTGGGTAAAAACAGGTTTTGGGAAAACAGTATTCAGCCGGATACTTTCCAGTTCGTTGCTGTCTAAAACCGG
Organism: Emticicia agri; assembly: GCF_004168285.1. GTDB lineage: Bacteria > Bacteroidota > Bacteroidia > Cytophagales > Spirosomataceae > Emticicia > Emticicia agri. The sequence goes on from NZ_SEWF01000041.1 coordinate 30,888, forward strand.
AATGATGGCTTTTAGTTTTTTCAGGTCAGATAAAATACTTCCTTTATCCATTTTTGAGGCAACAGATTTTATATCTTCTTTCCAGAAACTAAAGGCATCAACCCCACAGCAATCTGCTGCACAATGTACCTCCAGTCGATTCAATAAGTCTTTCACAGAACCCATTAATCCATCAATATTTAAAGATTTTGTTCTTGGTTCTTCAAAATCGACCCATTTAATCCATTCGGTCTTACTGATACTGATTCCTTCTTTCATTTGGCATGTTTGGTTTTTATAAGGCTATGTTTATTAAGAAGCAAAAAAAGCATAAAGTCACTTATGAATCAGCAAACTTAAAACCAAAACATCATTTTGTCCTATTTTTTTGATGCTTATTCCCTTTGCCATTGTCTGAATCTCAGGGTATTGCCGCTTGGGTCGGTTACATAAAATTCTCTGCTACCCCATGTCTGGTCTATTGGCTCCTGATGTACGGGCGAGTTGGTTTTGCCTGAAATATCCAGACCTCTGTCGAGATAGCGTTGAAATCTTTCATCAATGTCGGTTACTACTATATTTACCACACTCCCGTAAAGGGTATCGCTTTCATATTGGGTAAGCTGTAATTCGGCCTCTTCATTGATTAAATCTACTACGGCATCATTGGCTGTTTCTTCAGGATATTTCTGCCTGAAATCCAATACCTGTGTATAGAAATCTATTGCCTCCTGCATATGATGGCATTTAAAGAGCGGGATAATTTTCATGTCTTTTGTAGGTAATTAAATAGCTGAAATGACAAAACTAAGGTTGAGTTTTGATAAGTAAATATAACAAAACAAACCTTAACTATATATAAATAGCTAAGGTTTGTTTAGATAAGACTATAATGAACCCTTATTTACTCTTCGCACCATCCACAAGCTGTTGTAGTTGAGCTGTCAGCAGGGCTTCTATTTTATCCAGTCTGCTTTCTAAAGATTGGTTTTTGCCTTTCAGTGCATTATTTTCATTGCGGAGTTCTTTTACTGCTTCAATCAGGTGAGGTACTAATCCGATATAGTTGACAGATAAGAAGCCTTTTTCGTCTGTTTGTACCAATTCAGGGAAAATCTTTTGTACTTCTTGTGCTATTAAGCCTGTTTGCAGGTCTTTGCTACGGCTTTCTTCCAACCATTTGTAATGATAGCCATTCAGTTGAGCAATAGTTTGTAAGGAATTATGCAAAGGAGAAAAATCCTTTTTTAGCCTTTTATCAGACGTTTGAATCAGGTTGCCGTTAAGGTAACCATTGCCTGCACTATTTACCCAGAAACGCCAGTTATTGCCAATCCAGATTCCGGCTTCTGTATCGTTTTTCATGCCATAAAAAGCACCGTCAGCCACACTTGCGCTATTGGCAGAATTATTCATCCAGATACCAGCCGTATTGCCTGTATGTCTTAATCTTGCTCTTCCGTTTACTTCTAAAATATTAATTGGTGCACTGATACCAATGCCTACATTGCCACTGTTTGTAATAAGGGCATGCCCGGAAGTTGATGAAAAATAACCGCCAATACCGGCATGGGTAGCAATGCCACGTACCCCGTTGCCGTAAGCTGTGGTACCTAATACGCCATAATAACTATAACACTCACCCGAAACACCTATCCCGAACGGGCCATTGCTCAACCCATGTACCCCTTCAAACACCTGTGAAAAGCCATATACCCCAATGCCGTTATCAGCACCCGTCCCCGAATCAGCAATGCCATACACGCCTTTTCCGAAAAATCCATAGCCTACGCCAACTACTCCACTGCCATATTTAGTGAGCGTGATACCTCTGAGTGCATCACCGTTATCACTCGTTTTTCTGTTATAGCCTATAATGACGGATTTAGTGCCTGTTTCAGAGGAGTCAATATAAGCCTCAATTTTGGTTTGACCCCATGTGTTTAAGCTAATGAGCAAAGAGAAGAATAGGAGTTTTTTCATGATTGATAATTTTGAAAATTAGTGTTACAATGAGCTATGTTTCTGGTAGTAAAATTATCACCCGAAAACCGTGTAGTCAATTACGGAAAGCCGTGATAAGTTGCAGATTTACTCCGAATGTTTTATTATTGTGAAGTATTATTGAATGAAACTAATAACCTGTGTTTTTGTTGATTATTGACCAAAAAAGTTTTAAAAAATGCTGAAAAACCTGACTATTATTCTCTGCCTGCTTGTAAGTATGATGGGCGCCTCTGTACAGGAAACTAAAGTTTATTCCTGCGAAAGTGGCGAGCTGAAAGTTAAACCATCGCCCACTACAGAATTTACCGAATGGCTTGCTACACATAACGAAAAGATTGGTAAAGCTGCTCCGGCCAGTACAAAGAAAACTACAAGAGTAACCCTCGTATTTGTTGTTGACAAAGAGGGGAATATACTAAACCCTAAAATATGGAGAGGCATCGGGCAGGGTTATGATGAGTATGCACATAAACTGATAACAAGCAATCCTTTCAAATGGCTTCCCGGACAAATAAGCAACAAAGTGCCTGTCAGTACAGAAGTGTATTATGAACTGGACTATATAAAAAACAATAACCGATTAATGACCAAAGCAAACGAACCGCTTCGCTGAGTAGTTATCCGGCTATCACTCATGCTTGTATTTAATTAATCTGAAAACCTATCCTGAAACAAAAAACTGATATTTGCCTGACAAATAGGGGTGTAAGAATGAGCTATGCAATTTGAATATACTTTTAAACTGAGCGAAAATGATTACGTTGCGCTTAATATTGGTGTAAAAAAAGCACGGGAAAATAAAACCAAATGGCTCAATAGAATAGCAAAAGCTTTTTTAATTGTCGCCCCACTATTGCCAATACAATGTTAGTGGCAGTTTTTATACACTTTCTTTTTTTTTATTAAAATTTGTCTATGTGTTAAAGCAAGAAATATTAATCCAATTATGACTGTCAATGTTATTGTTATCATATTTTCATAGATTTGACTTGCATTCATTTTTATATTTGCAACAATTGCTGTCTGAATTCCATTCAATGCTCCATGTGCAATTGAAGCAGGTATAAAGCTGTTACTTTTTAGGGTAAGCCAAGCATAAAAATATGATGTCGCAATAAGCCTAATCGGAAAAAGTATAAAACTTCCAATAACAGGATTGTCTGGGTAGTTATAACCATTGAGCAAAGCAGGCAAATGCCACATTGACCAAATAAAACCTAAAATTGTTACGCCCTTAACCAAACCAAATTGGTCTGTAAGTAAGGGTTGTAACAAACCACGCCAAGCAAATTCTTCTCCTGTAGCTACCAAGGCATTCAGCAGGGCAAATGCTGCCCCAGTAACAAATATGTTTGCTACAAATACTAACCAAGATTGAATTCCTTTTCCTAAAAAAAAAGGTCCCCCTGTAATATTTACACTTGAAATTGAAAAACTAAACCATTCTGATTGTCCGTAGTTGAATTGTTGAATGATTATTAAAACTGCAAATGCAATAAATATAGGAATTAGAATGGCGAAAAATGAAGTGATAAAAATTTTTGAGTTTGGCTTCCATAAAAGTTTTTGTCTTAAATTCATGTTTCTGTTGAGAAAAAATATTGTTACAATAAGCGGTGACAGCATTGCTCCTACAAGCCAAATTCTTGCAGCATCACTATTAATGTCTCCTGTAATAGAAATTGCTAAAATTTGAATTAACCAGCTAACAATCAGTAAAAGTGCAATGTAGATGGAAACTTGTTTTTTTGTTTTCATAATTTCTTGTCTCATTATTAATTTAGGGAGTTTGTCAAAATTGCCACTAACAGGTTCCTTAGTAGGATTTCACAGTTATTAAGGATACTTATTTATTTTTTTCTTTTAGAAAACTATTACAGGAGCTGCTATGATAAGTGTTCCCCCAGCATCTGCTGTAGCGGTAGTAGGAGACCCTACAGGATTTCCGCCTCTTTTTATAACAAGCGTAGCTTGTTGCCCCGCCATACCACCAGCACCTGATATTGTAATGTTCGCTCCTGATACACCAGCATCGAAAGTAATTTCTTTAGTCCAGGGAAGCGATGCTATCTGTTCAGTAATGGTTCCACCACTTGCCGTGGTGTAGGCTGTAATGATATTGTTTCCTGTAAAATTTCCTGTTAGCTCATATCGAATCGTGCGTGATGAGTTGTTTGTTACGTTAGTGTCATCTTTACTGCAAGAGGTAAAAACGGTAAGAACTGTAATTAATGTAATAGCTAATTTTTTCATGACCCTTATACTGTTAATTTTTAAATTTTACTCTTTTATAATGACTTTCTCAATTTCATTTCTACTTTTTTAATGATTACTACCTTTTGAATATCGGTTCTGCTTTTTGAATGTTACGTTGCTTTTTGTTTAAAGCAATCCCTTCTTTGAAATAAGTGGTATACAGAATTAGAACAATTTCAGTTGCTTTGGCTGCATATGGTTGCATTCACTACTAAAACCAGTTGCCCCAACAATTGGAAAGTTTCGTTACTGGTTTTTTATGCTTCAATATGAGGCCATTTCCACGCAGAACAGATAATCAAACATAGAAGAACTACTTCTACCACAGCAGCAAAATACATATGCAACCAAGCCTCGCCAGCCAAATTAAACAACATATAAGGAATCAATACGGCTGCCACGATTATGTTTGTCAAGCGATTTATTTTAGCCGGCAGGGCAATAGAAAGGAAAATCATAAGGGTTGGTATAGTTACCAAAATCATTGCTATCAGTAGAAAGATGTATGAAATATCAAATACAAATACTTTCCCTGCCAATATATCTTTTATGGAGCCGGGCATATATAAATGGAAATAATCAACGTAGGCATATAGAAACATAAAACTCGCCCATAGTGTAGCAATCTTTAGTTTCACGCTGACTTTGAAGTCTTGCAATGCGTTTTGTGGTATTTTATCTGTATTCATAAGTTTTCTACTAAAAGTTAAATCCGACATTAAGTCCAGGCTCAGGAAAAATGAATTTAGACCATTTGTCATCCAACTGTTTAAACCCATCAGGCAGTTGGGTGTGATATGCCCGATGGGTCATACAAACTGACGGTTGAAAGAAAAACTTGTCCTTGAAGAGTTTGATGTGATAGCCCATTCGGTACGAATTGAAAATCTGAAAACCATTATCTATTTTATTTCCATTCTCATTCGCAAAAATCTGATAGGTAGGCATCACATCAAGTTGGGCATAGAAACCCTTCCATAAAAATCGGGCGTAAGAAACTGTTACCCCATACTCACGTACATAGCCGGGAAATTTTTCTTCCGGTTTTTTGTAAGCCTTATTTAAAAATGGGTGGATACCATTGGGCCATGCGTATTTCCAGGTTTTAGGAGAAATTCTAATTACGTCTTTACCTGTAAGCCGATACCCAATATCTATTTGAACAAAATTGGGAGGGTTTTTTGTGTCAAAATTCCCGAATAACACAAATAAAGAAGTCCCGACAAACCATTTATGATAGGTGCTGTCTGTTTTGGCATATTGTGCATTTACCTGTAAACTGCTTGCCAGCACTGCGGCAAGTACAATCCATAAAACTTTCTTTTGCATATCTTTTACTATTATAATGATACTGCAAAATTAGATTAGCCGGATGCTATAACTCGTTAACTAAAGTTAATAAATGACTTCGCCATATAAGTTTAGAAGGACAGGTGTTATTTCTTCACAAGCCGACTTCTTAATCTGCTAAGTGATTGAGGCGTGATGCCCAGATAACTTGCTAACTGATGTTGTGGAACACGTTGAAGTAAGTCTGGTCTTTTTTGTAGTAAGTTCAGGTATCGTTGTTCGGGCGAAGAAGTTTTAAACTCGTCAAAGTCTATTCGTTGTTTGGCTAAAAGTTCCGCTGAAAACATTCTACACATTATGTCAAACTTCGGAAATTTACTGTTTACTTCTTCTTCCATATCCGCATTTGAAATAATAAGTAGAGTGTCTTCTGAGCAACTTATATAATATCCGGACGGAGTTTTACTTAGGGCACAAGCAGGTGTCAAGGCTTCCATTTCGGTGTAGAAAGCAGTGGTTCTTTCTTCACCATCTACAAAATAATAAGACCGAATGCAGCCTTTTAGAACAAAGTAGCTGTCTTTCGATTTTTGTCCTTCTTTGAGTAAAACAGTTCCTTTCTTTACTGAGTGAAACAAGTTTAACGAAAGTAAAACGTTCCTTTCATCATCTGTAAGTGAAATGTATTTAGAGATAAAGTCGAATAGTATTTTTTCCATTTTTCAATAATCAAAATCCTGCATTTACAAAAAACAAAGGTATGAAAAAAACAAGGGTTCGGAACATAGTAAAGCTACTCTTTGCTTTTGATTTTCTGTTCAGTCCTTTTCTTTTTTGTATAAGACATAGCTGCTCCTGACAAGCAATATATCTTTTGTGCCTGTTTCTAAAAAAGAACTCAATGCCGAACGCAAAGAATAGATTAAAAGCAAATGCGCTAATAGTTTGTAGTTGATAGCCATCTTTGCTATCAATCCCATTGTATATCTTCTAAAAACCAGTATAGTCCGCCCATAGTGCAGGCAAACACTACTATGCTCATAGCCATTGAAAGCACGTAATATTTAGCTGAAAAACGGGTTTGGTTGGTTTTAAAAAACTGTTCGTATATATTCTGTGCTTCAAATACGAGTAATGCTATCAGGCTCAATACACCTATAACAATAGCCAGCACAGGAAATTTAAGGCCAATGAGCCCAAACGGAGCAAATAATAAAGACCAGAAAGCAATGGCATATTTGGCGAGGTAAACTAAAATCAGAAAAATCACCCCGACGCCTACACGTTGAGCAGTATTGAAATCCTCCTGCTTTTTGAGCATGGCCCGCACAAATACATGTAAACCACATACATGGGCAAAAGTAACGAGAGGAAGTGGTATCAATAAAAATCCTAAAAATAAAGTAGCCTGCAAAAGTATCATAGAAGTGTTGTTTTGACAGACTAAAAATACTAAAAGAAACGAAGGTTTTACTGCTAAGTACCTGATATTTAAATATTTTTTGTTCTCTTAACGAAATGATAAATAAGGGAATGAATGTTCATATTTGTAATAGATTAAACAACTACACTAAAGCTCCTGCTATTTTTATCAGAGTAAATAACCGTCAAGATCTTTTTAAATGACAAAAAGAATCAAAAAAGAAGATTCAGGGTGGCGTATTTCAGCTAATGAAAAACTCTTGAGGGTCTTTATATCTCAACAGGTGCAGCAAAAGTATAGAGTAGCTTTTTGCCTCAAAAACTTAAAAAAAATAGCTTTTTTACATACAATGTTCAAAATGAGCAAAAGAATGTCCAAAATGAGATAACACTCACCTGAAATTATACTTTAGTTTTGCCTCTCAAATTTACCATTGACCTCTACCCGATGAACAACGAATTGCTCCTGACTATTGACAGACATTTGACTATTAAGTATAGTGAGATATTAATGCTCAAAGCCTGCATTAATTACACAAACATCTTAATGGAAGATGGCCGCTCTGTTTTATCTTCCCGAACACTCAGAACCTTTGAACAACGCTTGTTCAATCAATCATTCTTCAGACCGAACCGCTCTGTTATTATCAACCTGAATTATATGGTTAGTTATCAGAAAGAAGTTGCCACTATCAGAATGGGCAATAATGAATCAATTATTATTTCGAGAAGACGAATAAAAGGCTTTCTGAAAAAATCCAGAACAATCAACGATGAGCATTAAAGAACTTTCGTGTTAGAAAGAAATGGGGATTTCTTAAAGATTTTTACCTTCAACGATTTCTCTCCTCTCTTACACTACTGCTTTATTTCAGACAAACACAATAACAATTTGAATCACCAACCACATATGAAAAAATTTTTATTCCTCCTACTCATTCTTAGTACTTATAAAGGATTTAGCCAGGTACATTCAGACGACCCTGATTTTGTTTCCAAAAAAATAAACACTTACCTACCAACAACTGCAGACGCTGCTGTTTGCGATGGCCTAAGTCTGGTAACAACCTATACAACGAATAATGGCTCAAGAGGTATTATGTTTGATGTGAAAGCCACCAATACCCTTACAATTAAATACTTTGACGCAAATCTATATGCTGGTACTGCCACTTATGAAATCTGGTATCATCCCGGCTCGTATTTGGGTACTGAAGATACGCCTGGCAGTTGGACACGCATTGATTCTGTGAATAATATTGTATCGGAAGGCGCCGGTCTACCTACCCGTATTCCAATATTAGTTGATGTGGTAATACCTGCAGGCGAAACCTATGCTTTTTATATAACAAATACGGTTAGTGGTGGCGTAAATTATGTAACCACAGCCGCATCTGGTGATACATTAGCTACTGATATAAATCTGATGGTTTTAGGAGGGGTTGGTAAAGCCTATCCTTTTTCTACAAATTTTCGCTACAGAAACTTTAGTGGAACTATTTGTTATAGGTTAGGCACAAACGAAGGAACTACGCTTACCTCTGATAACAATCCTGCTGATGAAGGAGAGAATGTACTATTTACTGCAACTGTTTTACCCAGTTCGGCTACTGGTACAGTTACTTTTAAGGATGGAAGCACCACACTAAGCACAGTTGCTTTAAGTGGAGGAATAGCCACATTTTCAACCAATACCCTAACAGTTGGTACGCATAGTATCACCGCAACATATAATGGAGATGGTACGGTTGAACCCAGCACTTCTGATACCCTTTCGCAGGTAATCAATTGTCTGGCTCCCACAGGAATTTCGGTTAATAATACTACCGTTTGCCCAGGTAGTTCAGTTTTGCTAACGGCTACTTGTGCATCAGGAACAATTACCTGGTACAATCAGGCAACTGGTGGAAGTGCCATTGGTACTGGTTCATCATTGAGCCATAGCCCTGCTGTTAATACTACTTATTACACTTCTTGTGAAAGCGAAAACTGTGTAAGTAGCAGAGCAAGCACTGATGCTGTAACCCTTAGTACTGCGCCATCGGCGCCAACAAGCCCAACAGCAATACCATCAAATTTTATAGTATCAGGTACAACCACGCTCACAGCAAGCGGCTGCGATTCTCCGGCCACAATCAGTTGGTACGATACAGCCAATAGTACCATTGCTCTACCTGACAATACACCCACCATTGCAGCCAATAAAACATTCTTTGCCCGATGTACAGGTACGAATACCTGTATAAGCGACCCAAGTACCACTGTTTCTGTTACTTATACACCTTGTACGCCACTTAGCACATCTCCCGGCAATGTAACGATTTACTGGACAGGAGCTATAAGTGCCGATTGGAATAACCCCTGCAACTGGAACCCTGCCTGGGTGCCAGATAATACGAATAGCGCAGTAGCTATTAGTTTGCAGAGCAATCAACCCGTCATTTCAGGTGCAGTGCCTGCTATTAAGGAATTGTACGTCAATGCAGGTGCTATACTTACAGTAAGTAATGGTGCTACCTTAAGCGTATCAAGTTCATCATTAGCATCCATTACTTCGTATGGAGGATCTATCATCAATGAGGGTACTATCAGTACAGCTGTATCTGGTATCGGAATGAGTATTTTTGCTGGAGATATTACTAACCGTGGAACAATGAATTTGAATAATAGTATTTCCGGAATAGTTGCTAATGTTAATGCAAATGCTACGATAACCAATGAAAGTACAGGAATTATCAATCTCACTGATGGATATGGATTAAGATATATTGTCGGAAATTTGTCTACTATTACGAATCACGGAGCTATTAATTACTCAGGATTATCCTACGCTCTGAGTTTGAATGAGGGTACGCTGATTAATGATGGAACTATTACTATTACCAATGGTTTTGGGATATCAAACTTAAACGGATCAGGCATTACTAATAATGCCTGTGGTAAGATTATCATGACAGCTGGTAATTATGACAATGATGGATCAACCACAACCAATGCAGGCCTCATTCAAATGCCTGATGAGTATGATTTTGCTAATACCGGTACGTTCACTAATAATGGCGTACTGAAAGCCAATAGTGTGACAGGAATTACGAATAACAGAATGATTATTACCAATACCTGCGCCATATTTACACGTGCCTTAGCAAATAATTATACTGTAAATGGTATTTATACGAATGTGGCGGCAACAATTCAGGCAGGTACTTATACTTCGGGCAGCAATATATTTGTGGCAAATAATACCATTCCATCAGGTACGCAAACTTTATATACCCAAGTAAACAACGGCACTTGTACATTTGTCGTACCATTTATATTTGATAATGCAAAGCCTGCTTCTGTTTTAGTGAGTCAAACAGCTATTTGCTTAGGTAACTCAGTATCTTTAACAGCTTCATGCAATACAGGAACAATTACCTGGTACAAGCAGGCAACTGGTGGAAGCACGATTGGTACAGGTTCTCCTTTGAATCAAAGCCCTACTACTGCTACTACTTATTACGCATCCTGCAAAAGTAGTAATTGTGAAAGTGGCAGAGTAGCAACCAGTTTAGTAACTGTTAATAGTGTACCTCCAGCCCCAATCATCAATGCGCCAAATCCAAAAGTAGTTTGCGCACCAGGCACGCTTACTTTAACAACCAGCGACTGCACAGGCACAATTACCTGGTCGAATGGCTCGTCAGGCACGAGTTTAACTCTCTCAACGGTAGGTACATATGCCATTTCTGCTACTTGTACAGACGGCTCTTGCACCAGTCCGGCCAGTGCAGCAGTCACAGGGTTACAAATTGTAGCTCAACCAGCAGCCCCAACTATCAATGCACCGAATCCAAAAGTGGTGTGTTCGCCAAATACTTTAACCTTAACGGGCAGTGGTTGTGCAGGCACAGTCAACTGGTCGAATGGTTCATCAGGTAGTAGCTTAACGCTTTCAAGTGTAGGCACTTATAGTATTTCTGCTACTTGTACCGTGGGTAGCTGTATTTCTCCGGCAAGTGTAGCAGTAACAGGACTACAAATTGTAGCCCAACCATCAGCACCGACAATCAATGCACCAAATCCAAAAGTAGTCTGTGCACCAAGTACCTTAACGCTGACCGCAAGTGGATGTGGTGGGACAGTCAACTGGTCGAATGGTTCATCAGGTACGAGTTTGACACTTTCAATTGTGGGAACTTATAGTATTACAGCGACTTGTACAGTTGGTTCTTGTACAAGTGTGCCAAGTGCAGCAGTCACAGGATTACAGATTGTAGCTCAACCCTCTGCACCAACGATTACAGCCCCGGCTACCAAAGTAGTCTGTTCACCAAGCACGCTTACATTAACGGCAAGTGGTTGTGATGGAATAGTGAACTGGTCAAATGGTTCATCAGGCACAAGTGTAGTTTTATCAAGTGTAGGCACTTACAGCATTACAGCTACCTGTACAGTTGGGTCTTGTATTTCTCCGGCCAGTGCAGCAGTCGCAGGCTTACAGATTGTAGCTCAACCAACTGCACCAACGATTACAGCCCCGGCTACCAAAGTAGTTTGTGCACCAAGTACCTTAACGCTGACCGCAAGTGGATGTGGTGGGACAGTAAACTGGTCGAATGGTTCATCAGGTAGTAGTCTGACACTTTCAAGTGTAGGCACATATAGTATCACAGCGACCTGTACAGTTGGGTCTTGTATTTCTCCGGCCAGTGCAGCAGTTACAGGTTTGCAGATTGTAGCTCAACCAACTGCACCAACGATTACAGCCCCGGCTACCAAAGTAGTCTGTGCACCGAGTACGCTTACATTAACAGCAAGTGGATGTGGTGGAACAGTCAACTGGTCGAATGGTTCATCAGGTACAAGTATAGTTTTATCAAGTGTAGGCACTTATTCAATAACTGCGACTTGTACGGTTGGCTCTTGTACCAGTCCTCCAAGTCCAGCAGTCACAGGCTTACAGATTGTCAGTCAGCCTTCTGCTCCAACGATTACAGCCCCGGCTATGAAAGTAGTTTGTTCGCCAAGCACGCTTACTTTAACGGCCAGTGGTTGTGCAGGCACAGTCAACTGGTCAAATGGCTCATCAGGCACAAGTATAGTTTTATCAAGTGTAGGTACCTATACCATTACAGCCACCTGTACAGTTGGGTCTTGTATTTCTCCGGCCAGTGTAGCAGTAACAGGACTACAAATTGTAGCTCAACCAGCCGCCCCAACCATTACCCCTCCGGGTTCTTTAGTGGTGTGTGCACCGAGTACTTTAACCTTAACGGCAAGTGGTTGTGCAGGGACAGTCAACTGGTCGAATGGTTCATCAGGCACAAGTATAGTTTTATCAAGTGTTGGCACGTATAGTATTTCTGCTACTTGTACAGTTGGGTCTTGTACAAGTCCAGCCAGTTCAACAGTAATAGGGTTACAAATTGTAGCTCAACCAACAGCCCCAACCATTACTCCTCCGGGTTCTTTAGTGGTGTGTGCACCAAGTACTTTAACCTTAACGGCCAGCGGTTGTGCAGGGACAGTCAATTGGTCGAATGGTTCATCAGGTACGAGTCTGACGCTTTCAAGTGTGGGTACATATAGTATTTCTGCTACTTGTACAGTAGGTAGTTGCACCAGTCCGGCCAGTTCAACAGTAACAGGGTTAC
>NZ_SEWF01000042.1 GCF_004168285.1 Emticicia agri
TATAGAAAAACCAGAAGCAGGCAAAATGCTTTACTAAAATTGTTGGATAAAGGAATAGAAGCCTATCAATCCCTGCTCAATCAAACTCAAGCGAAAGGATTAAGTATGGTAGACGCTGAAACATTTAAGACCATTAAACTGGTTTATCAACAGCAAAAACAGCGATACTTACACCCACAAGCCAAGATACCAAACCGGATAGTAAGTTTGTACAAACCCTACCTCAGACCCATTATCAGGGGAAAAGAGAATAAACCCTTAGAGTTCGGAATGAAGGTTCATAAGTTGCAGGTAGGTGGAATCAGCATAATTGAATATGGAAGTTATGAAGCCTTCAATGAGTGTAAACGTCTGAAAATCAGTATAGTCAAACATAAAAGTACTTTTGGTCTATGTACCCATATAGCTGCTGACAGGATTTATGCTACCAATGAAAATCGTAAATATACTACTCAGAAGAACATCCAGACCAACTTTATTAGAAAGGGTACTGGAAAAGATGATAAAGCTACCAAACAAATCAAAGCAGTACTTAATAAAGAAAGAGCTACACGTTTAGAAGGCAGTTTTGGTAATGAAAAGGAACATTACCTCTTGCATAAGAACAAAGCCAGAAGTCCTGACAACGAACAAGTTTGGCTATTTTTCGGTATTCACACTGCCAATGCTGTTTTGATTGCCAAACGAAGACAGAAAGCTCAAAGGCAAGCCCAAATGGCCGCTTAAATTGAAAATTTCATATCAAAACTCACCCATAAAATGGGGTGGTTCAGTGTGTCTACTCGTAAACAGAAAAGTCTCAATTGACGAAAAACTCACGATAGATTGTACTTTTTAAAGATGTTGCTCTTTGAAAATCAACAAGACACTCAGATTTTTGAGTGTCTTGTCGTTAGAATATTTTATCTAAGAGAATTTCCAAGGAAAGCCTCAATATTGAATGACCTTTGTTTATCTATGATTGAGATGTCAGTATAAAATCTTCTCTATTGTTGTGTGCAACAGCTATGTTTTATCTGCTGATTTCTAATACTTCCACTTCCACCATTCCGGCCGGTGCTTGTATCTGGGCAGTTTCACCTACTTTCTTACCAAACAGGCCTTTACCAAACGGAGAGTTGACAGATATTTTTCCTTGTTTCAAATCGGCTTCTTCTTCCGAAACCAGTGTGTAGGCCATCATGGCACCGTTTTTCTTGTTTTTAATCTTTACTTTCGACAATAAAGATACTTTTGATGTATCAATCGTTGACTCATCTAAGATACGGGCATTGGCTACTAATTCTTCTAATTTGGAAATTTCCATTTCCATTAAGCCTTGTGCATCTTTAGCAGCATCATATTCGGCGTTCTCCGACAAATCGCCTTTATCACGTGCTTCTGCAATCTGGCGGGCAATATCTGCTCTGCCTTTACCTTTCAGGTCATGCAATTTATTTTTCAGGTTGTTATAACCCTCTTCGGTGTAATACTGAAGTTTTGACATATCTCTTATAAATTTAAAAACCCCTTTCTGCTGAGGGGTGGACAAAAAAAGAACGGCGAAAATTCGACCGTTCCAGATAAAATTGTAAATTTTATCACAGAAACTAACTGAATTTTACTCGAAAAAATACTTTATTTACCCGATTTTGTTTCATTTGTGTAATTTAGATGGCAAAGGTACAAAGATTTTTTAAAATCAAGTATTTTTGCGACCACATAATTATATAACGGAGAAAAGATGAAAATAGTTTTTATGGGTACGCCTGATTTTGCAGTAGCAAGTTTACGCAAACTGGTTGAAAATGGTTGTGAAGTAGTGGCAGTAGTAACAGCACCAGATAAGCCTTCGGGTAGAGGTTTGCACCTGAACCAGACACCTGTTAAACAGTATGCGGTTTCACACGGTATTCCTGTGCTACAACCCGAAAAACTGAAAAATCCTGAATTTTTAGAACAATTGAAAAGCTATCAGGCTGACTTGCAGGTAGTTGTGGCATTCAGAATGTTGCCGGAAGTAGTCTGGAATATGCCGCCAAAAGGCACTTTTAACCTGCATGGCTCACTTTTACCGCAATACCGTGGGGCAGCACCTATCAACTGGGCAGTCATTAACGGAGATATAGAAACGGGTGTAACTACATTCTTCATCAAACAAGAGATTGATACGGGTAATATCATTTTTGTAGATAAAGAACCGATTTATCCGCACGACAATGCAGGCACGGTACATGATAGACTGATGGAAAGAGGAGCAGACCTGGTGTTGAAAACAGTAAAAGCCATTCAAGCCGGAGATTATCCGCAATTACCACAGGAAACAGATATGGAGCTAAGACCTGCACCAAAGATTTTTAAAGAAACCTGTGAGATTAACTGGAATCAACCTGCTGAAAAAGTACATAATTTTATACGGGGTCTTTCGCCGTATCCGGCAGCTTGGACTACTTTATCAGATAAAATCTGTAAAATTTATCAGTCTGAACTGACCGATACACAGGGAAAAGATGTTGCACCCGGAACGGTTGAAAGTGATGGCAAAACTTTTCTGGCTTTTAAATGTGCTGATCAATTTCTGCGAATAAAAGAATTACAGATTGAAGGGAAAAAGAAAATGGGAGTACAAGATTTTCTGAGGGGATTCAGGTTATAGATTAATGCAGAAATCCGTCCTTTACTAAAGACGGATTTCTGCATTAGGTTATTATATAGCACTTACTATTGTAGTGAAATTGGCAAATACTTTCATGGTTTCATGAACAACTACATTACAATGTTCATCAGCTTGATGTTTGGTACAAACAGTACCTATAATTTGCCCTTTTAAATAGGTTTTCCCTTCAGATTTATATAGTTTTTCAATGACTACACTACCGCTTTCGCTCATCGTTTTTTTACAATGTTTATATATTGAAGAACCTTGCTTTTCCTTTGACTTATGCACGGCACCTATATAAGTCTCGCTGGTATTGAATGAAAATTTACCTTCTTTAAAATTCTTTGTATATACGTTTAATGTATTAGACATATTGTCTTCAAAGTTTAAATACAATTCTCCATCGCCTCCAGCAGCATAAATCACAATTTCACTTGGGTCAGACCCATCTACACTAAAAGTATTTTCGGTATTAATGTAGAGGTTACTCACTAATAATAGCTTGGCTTTACCTGCATGTTGTAATTCTACACTAATAGCAACCGGATTATAAGCAGCTTCCGGTTTTTTCCCGGGTGCTGTATAAATAACTACCGCTTTATTGCCGCTGCTGGCATACCCTAATGTACCGGATGTCTGGTCTTTTGGCTCTTTAGTAGTCCAGTCCACACCATTCAGATAAAGTTTGGCAATATCGGTACGGTCAGCCAGTTTTGGTGTATTCAATGGTACCAATAAAGCAATTTCAGGAGAAGGGTTTGGGTTATCTGTCCAAGGCCATTCGAAACCATTGTCAAGATGTTCCAGTCTTAATTCTTTTATTTCTTTTACCTGTACAGTATCATATTCCGGCAATAATTGATAACGGGTAATCATAGACCACCAGCTAAAGTGTTTAAGGTATCCACTGATTTTTTTCCGGGTTTTATCAACAGATAAAGGCGAGGTCATTTGCCATATTTTATTCTGATCCTGAAATGCCAGTGCCATATTATCTAATGAAACACCGCTCATTTCTTTATCGTTATATTTATAGGTAAAACTAATAGGTTTAGCAAATTCGCTGCTATCAGGGCCAAATTCATAACCGATACCTACACCGCCCCATGCTTTGTTTTCTACAGGGCGTATCGTAATATTGGTTTCTTTGGTTAATGCTCCGGCTGGAAAATTCAAAGTAAGTTTACCATCCGGGGTAGAAATACTACCTCCTTGTGCGCCAATCATTTTAGCCGTAGTTGCTCCTAATGGTTTACCAATTTCGGTAGGTGTACCTTTTGAAGGAATCCCCGGTTCAGGCTTATTCGGGTCAATCTCGCAGGATAACATTCCTGCAGAAAAAAGAAGTGTAATTGCGATGGTTTGCAGAGTTTTCATAATTGTTTTAAAGTAATAGCTTTTCATATATTGAGTGATGTCAAATAACATGGTACAAACTTATATTACTTATGAAACCCTATGAAAGTGTAGCTGTATGAACTGTATAATAGTATAGCAGAATTGATAAAACAGGGTACTGAATTGTAGAAATATATTGTACTAACTGAGGTTGGCATGAAGTGGAAAACCTTAAAATAATGCAGAGTAGCAAATATTACAACACATTTAAAAATAACAACTAAAAATTGTAACCTTAAAACATCATTTCTTGTCTGAACACAATTAAAAACCAAGAAAGAGATTCGCCAATCGGAATAGATATACCAGGTTTTTAATTGTGTGAGTTTAAATGATGGCTGCTTTTTGGTTACTTTTTGCAGCACCAAAAAGTAACATCCCGAGGCTATGAAAGAAAAATAATATAGGATATAGCTATCAATTCTGAATGATTCCAGCTAAAATTTGAACCAATAACAAGGTTTTATTTGCTGAAACTTCAACAAAAAAGGAGAGCACCGCTCTCCTCAAATAAAATCTCTTCTATTATTACTTACCCATCCAGTATTTAAAGTCTGCTACTTTTTCTCTACTGACTAAGGCTTGTTTGTTATGCGCAGGGCGTAAAAACAAGGCTAACCTATTACCAAAGTAGGGCTCTATTTTTTCAACGGTTTTGTGCGTGAGAATCATGCCCCGGTTGATTCTGAAAAAACGTGAAGGGTCAAGTGTTTCGGCTATTTCGTCTAAAGTATAATCAACTAAAAATTTCTGATTGGTATGCGTAGTGAAAAAACTGTATCGCTCATCGGTAAAGAAATAGGCAATTTCACCTACTTCAACCGAAAGTAACTTCTGATTCTGTTTCACTAAAAAACGCTCACGGTATTCGGGAGTTGTTTGTATCTTTAGTTCTTCTAATAGTTTCCTGATTCCACTCAACGAATCCTGTGCATTTTGCGCAGGGGTAGCTTTCAGAGCTTCATATTTATTCAGACTTCTTTGTAAATCATCACGGTGAACAGGCTTTAGCAAATAATCAATGCTGTTTACCTTAAATGCTTGCAGAGCGTATTCGTCGTAAGAAGTAGTAAAAATAACTGTGCTTTTTACTTCCGTCCGGTTGAAAATCTCAAAACTCTGCCCGTCAGATAATTCTATATCTAAAAATATCAGGTCAGGGTCAGTATTCCGATTGGCCCGGTTTGATTCCAGCCAGTCAACGGTATCTTCTATGCTATCAGTAACACCAATCACCTGAATTTCAGAAGTGATTTCGTTAAGAATTTTCTTTAAACGACGAACTGATAATTCTTCATCTTCAACAATCAATGCCTTCATATCAACAGTTTTAATTTAATTTTCTTGGTATATCGTTATTATTTAGTTTTATCCGTCAGGTAGTTTTGTGGATTAATGGCAAAGTAACTGTAAAGTAATCTGGGCCGTTTTCAATAATCGGCTCAGATGTAACAACCTTGTTTTGTGCCAGTAAATGATATTTGGTCTGGATATTAGCCAGCCCTATACGTGTCGATTCCAGATTCTCCAATCCTGAAGTACTCTTCTTCTGTAAGTTATTTCTTACTTGTAATAGACCGTTTTCGGTTGATACAATCTCAACTATCAGTGGGCGACTGGTTCTGATAACATTATGTTTCACCGCATTCTCTACCAGCAATTGCAACGTAAGTGGAGGTATATGATACGATGCGTATTTATCATCCACTTCAATATTCAGGTGCATGCCCTCACCATATCGGGTTTTCAGCAAATGATAATAAGATTCAATGAAAGTCAGTTCATGATTCAAGGTGGTCAGATGGTTCACATTATCATCGTCTATGGTTGACTGATTGGTTTGTAAGAGATACCTGTATACACGCGCCATTTGGTTTACAAACTCTTCAGCCTTTTCAGCATCTTCGGCAATCAAGGTAGAAAGCGAATTAAGACTATTAAATAAAAAGTGTGGACTTATCTGCGCTTTCAGGCTTTGCAGTTGCCCTTGTATGTTTTCTTTCAGTAGTTTTTCTTTATTAAATTCATGGTGTTTCCAGTGCCCTAACGAATGAAAAGTCTCTTGTATAACCATTGTGAGCACTATGGCCATCATATTGACCACATACACAATCAGCAACGCTTTATAACCAAGAGTAGAACCGAAAAGCCTGAATTTGACATATAAGGCCGCTACTAATAACAGAAATATGCCTGATAAAACAGCATGTGTAAATACAGATATAGCTACTCGCTGAATAGTCTGATTCAGGCTTGAATATCGGTGCGAAATGAGGGTATTTACATGGTTTTGTATCAGAAAAGTGCAGGTAAGTAGCACACCATTCAGCAAAGTAGCGCCAACAAAGGTTTTCAAGTCAGAGAAGTAACCTGAACCTATCAACAGATAACAGAAAAACATCAGGAAGACAGGCATGGTCAATACATACGACCACTTGGTTTTGGCTTCAGGTTTTCGGGTAATACTATTGATAACAGGATTATTCATTGGCAACACAATATACTTTTATCTTTCTTAACAAAAATAAGCATATCATTTGCTTATTACATTCATGTTTTTGCCTCAAATCTCATAAATGCTGTATGAATTGAGTATTTCTTATCATAAACTGCTTAACTCTCTTTCTTTAATTATGGGCAGAATAACCGTAAAATGGTTGTCGTGTTCAACTACTTCTACCGGGTCGTTACATAAAAAAGTATATTTGGCTACCAGATTAGAAAGCAACGCTTCTTGTGTATCAATCGTCCTGATTTTTCTTTGCAGATTGTTTTTTATGCGTATTCTCCGGTCTGGTAAAATATCTATGCTGATAATCAAAGGTTTGCTGACCGACATCATATTGTGTTTGATGGCATTATCTACCAGATTCTGAAAACTTAAAGGGGATAAAATAATCCCTGAATGCTGATTAATAGAGGGAAAGTTGAATTGTAAACCATCGCCATACCGTACTTTCAGGAGTCGGGCATAAGTTTCCAGAAATTCGATTTCTGTAGAAAAACAGGCATACTCTACTTTGGCAGCCTGTAACATATACCTATATATTCTGGAAAGGTCTTCTACAAATTGTTCAGCCATCACTTTATCTTCTCCGATTAAAGAAGAAAGCGTATTGAGGCTATTGAAAAGAAAATGCGGATTAACCTGTCCTTTCAAGGTATCAAACTGTTGTTGCAGGGCAATACGTTCTAATTTTTCACTCTCTGTCTGATTCTGTTTCCATTTCTCAAAGGCATAAAATAAGCCTAAGGCCGCACATAGAAAAAAATCAAAAAATATCCCTAATATCATAATAGGCCATATTTTATCCCATACAAATTCAACTTTCAGATAGGAAAAAATACTATAAGCCCATACATCAAAAACAGCTAATAGCATAGTGATGCTACCAACCAGAACAAGCATTACAACAAGACGGATTGCATTCTGACTGAAGTGAGGGAATCGGGCTATTACCCAGCGAATAACAAGCGTAAGCACTATGATAGAAAACCAGTATAAAACAAAAACAAGTTGCGTAGCAATGAAGAAGGTCTTAAAGTCAGAAAAGTAACTATCACCAATAAAGTAATAGTTACCTGCCACAAAAAAGATGGGCATCATAGATAAATGATACCACCACTCATATTTTGAAAAGAAACCGGGTCTCATAAAGTTTTGGTGCCTTGCGTATCAGGCATTCTTCAAAAATAATGAATTCTGCCACTATAATTCTATGCACAAACTTTTATTGAGCCATTTTTATGTATGAATTGTAAAAATTGATGGATGATTTGTACTAATGTGGATAAAACCTGAGTGAACACTTATGAATAAACGGTTCACTCAGATTAAAATGATGGATTGTTATTTGGTAGAAACCAAGGTAAATGGCTCATCGTTTCCGTCTGAACTATTAATGTATAGTTTATTACCTTTTACTTCACCAACCTTTTTACCTTCATAATACAGGTTTATAACACCACTACCCGGCGAAGCCACTACACCTTTTACTAATTCTACCATAAATTCATCATTAGTGGTTTTCTGACGGATATTAAAATCCATATCTACAGTAAATTCTGTAGCACGGGTAACTTTAACAGTTCCTTTCACACTTGTTTCGTCAGCAGGAATGGTCTCTCCCTGAAACACAATTTCAGTAAATGCGTAATTGCCGGCAATCTGGGTGGCTAAGTCTGGTGCCGGTTCCTTGTCTTTGTCTTTTTCGCAAGAAGTAAGAAATACACTAAGCATCAGGCAGATACCTAAAACTGATTTTAAAGAGTAACGTAAAGCTTTCATAATTGTAAATATTTTTTTTGAAATAATTGATAAAGCAAATCAGGATGTGTGTATCACAGATGTCCCGTTCGCTTTTGCAAAGATGTAGTGTCAATGTCAGGTCTTAAATGCTATCCTGAGCGAAATGTCAGTTTTTATGAATGAATTGCTTATTTAATTGCATGGGGTGCAAGTAGGAAGTATTCTTTAAAAAATGGCTTTAAATGTCAATCAGAATCATAAACTGATAGAAAAAGAAACCGGATAAATAAAAATAACTGAATATATTATTATGCAATTCATATCCTGATTATGACAATTAATGAAGGGGAACCTACAATTGAAACAGGCCGCAATGGGAGCAGAAAAGACAGCTATATAGTTTTGCCACACAAACCGATAGCCAAAGAGAATTAATAGTACCTATTTAGAATATTTTATCGATTATGAAAAAGTTAAACACAATGAAACGTACATCAATTATTGTCCCTCTTTCACTGGCATTGTTCAGTGTACTTATGTCTTGCGAAGAAACAGAAGAAACGCCTAAGCCAACCCCTGTAGTAAATGTAAAAGCCCATGCAGGAACCGACCAGGATGTTTTACCCACGCAAGTAGCTACTTTAGATGGCTCTGCCTCTACAGGCAACGAAACCAAAACGTTTGCCTGGTCAATTGTAAGCAAACCAAGTAATAGTAAACTGACTTTGGCTCAGCCGACAGCAGTAAAACCAACTTTTACACCTGATATTGTGGGTTATTATGAGTTTGAACTAACTGTTACACAAGGCAGCGAAAAAAGTCAGGACAGAGTAAGATTTAAAGTAGAGTACAAAGAGCCTGTAACCATTGATAAGCCTATCAATGAAAAAACGCATCTGGTTGACCGTTTTATTGACCATATGAAACCCGATTATCTGGTAACAAAAGATATATCAGTAAATGCCGAATTGAGTGTTGCACCGGGTGTAACGATGGCTTTTGACCGTGATAAAGCCTTGAGTATTGAAGAAAAGGGATTGATTGATGCGGTAGGACTAAGCGAAAATCGTATCAGATTTACAGGTATACAATTGCAAAAGGGCTATTGGGCTGGTATAAAACTGTACTCGCCAAGTGCAGCTAATAAGATGGCTTTTGTGAATATAGAATACGGCGCAGGTAAAATTGCCTTTACCAATACCAAAGCCGGATTGGCTATGTTTGGTAATAAAAAAGCACAAATAAGTTTGACAGATTGCCTTTTCGCTACCAATGATGGCTATGGCTTATATGTACAGACAGGTGCAGTTTTAAAAGATTTTAAAAGAAACAGCTTTGAAAGACAATCACAGGCGGGTATCCTTATAGATGCAATCAATGCTACCTTTTTGGATGCAGATTCGAAATTTACAGGAGCAAACGAGCGAGATTTGGTAGAAGTCAGTTCGTCTATAATCAAAGAAGGTACTAATGTAAGCTGGCCTGCTTTTAAAGACCAAACCAAGTACAGACTATTAGGTAATCTGGAAATAGAAACAGGTTGGACATTAAAACCGGGTATAACGGTAGAAGTGGAAAGAGATGTGATGATTAGTGTAAATCGTAATGGTTATTTATCTGCTCAAGGAACAACTGATAAGAAAGTGGTAATAACAGGCGTAAGAAGAAACGAAGTGTATTGGAAAGGAATCATTATTTATTCGGTAAGTAATCAGAATGTAATTCAGAACGCAGAAATAAGTGGCGGAGGTAGCGTAGTCATTGTATCAGGCAGAAGAGCAAACGTGGTGGCTTATGGCAAAGGCGCTAAATTGACCATCAAAAATACCCGTTTGACTTATAGTGGAGGCTATGGCATCTTATATACCTCTGATGCTGATGTAAACAGCGATGCCGCAACAACTAACACATTTGCCAGCAACAATGCTGCTAACGTAGCTAAGTTTTAAACCAATTTTTAGGTAGAGAGATTGTACTCTCTACCATTTATTTCTACATTTATAAGTCATGAAATTAATCATATTTTTATTATTACTTACATTTTCAACATTGGCATGCGCAGATAAGTGTAAGTGTACAGAACCTACACCTGAAGAAAACAATTCAGGTAAAGTAGAGAAAGGAATTGTAAAGGGAAGAGTAACAGACGCTAACAAAAAACCTATTGCCAATGCCAAAATTGTAGCCAATAGTCTGGATTATCAGGATGCCCGCATTGGTTATACTGATGCGAACGGCAATTATAGTATCAAACTCCCCACAGGTATAGCTTCAGGTTCTTTTTATGTGAGAGGTAGTGTGAGAATCAAATTCAATGGGCAAAATTATGATTTAGCCCTATTTACGGAAAATGATGGGCAGTTTTCGCCTTACGATGGAGCTATTAAAAACCTTACCCTGAAATTGACAGGCAAGCGTACAGGTAATTTTGGCGATAATGGCTTCTATGGTGGGACTATCGAAATCATGCAGGATTTCAACACAGTAGAACGAGGAAATATAGAATTAACCTTGGTACCTGATGGCCCGTTGATTGATGGCAGTATTGGGCAAACAATTGTTCGCCGTGCTTCTGACAATGATTATTACATCTATGACATCGCTATTGGTAAATATAAAATTACAGCAAAAGACGTAAGCAACGGGAGGAAACTAAAAGTAAAAATCAGATATGATGAGAAAGATTTCAGCGAGACAACTACAGGATTGTTTATACCTCCATATGAATTGGCTGAGATTTATGAAATGGCCTTGTTGATTATGTAGCAATGGAAAACGGAGGAAGGAAAATGGAACAAGCGGACGCCGCACGGGAAAATGTAAAATGAAAAAAGTAGTATTCAGCAGGGAAAAAGTACTTTTCGTTCTCTCTGTTCTTTTCTCCATCCATTCTGTTTTAAAAGATATTTAAGACAATAAAAGTAGGTTTAGTATAGGTTTCAACACACAACTTTTAAGCATTCAATTTTTGTAAAGTATTCTTCAGCAGAAGGATACTTTTTTTATGTCTGATATTTTCTTGTGTACTCATAAATTTTTCTATTTTTGCTCTTAATCAACTACCTGAACTCATGACCATACTTCGACAAACTATCCTTTTTGTTTTTACCTGTATCAGTCTTTCGGCTTTCGCTCAGAATACTGAGAAAAAAACTGATGAAAAACCTGCTGTTCTGCCACCTGTTCCGGCACCGATTGAAACCAAAGGACAGGTGATTATTGGCGGGCAAACCATTAATTATACTACCCGCACGGGTTATATGGTAATAAAAGATGAAAGTGGTAAAGCCAAAGCCAATATCTTTTTTATAGCCTATACCAGAGACGGGGTCAATGATTTATCGAAACGCCCTGTTACTTATACTTTCAATGGTGGGCCAGGCTCGGCTTCGGTCTGGTTACACATGGGTTGTAGTGGCCCTAAGCGTATTCCGATGAGTGATAAGGGTGAATCGTTAGCACCGCCTTATTCGTATGTGAATAATGAATATAGCTGGCTCGATAAAACTGATTTAGTATTTATTGACCCTGTAAATACCGGGTATAGTCGTGCTGTGCAAGGTGAAAACGAACGTCAGTTTTTAGGCTATGTAGAAGACATTGAATCAGTAGGGGAGTTTATCCGTTTACACGCAACTAAGTATGGCCGTTGGGCATCGCCTAAATTTCTGGCGGGCGAAAGTTATGGTACTACCAGAGCGGCAGGCTTATCAGGTTATCTGCAAGACAGATACAATATGTATATCAATGGGGTTGCCTTGATTTCTTCTATCCTTAATTTTCAGACAGCCCTTTTTGATAAAGGAAATGATTTGCCTTTTGAATTGTTTCTGCCAACTTATACTGCTATGGCCTGGTATCATAAAAGGATAGCACCTGAGTATCAGGCAGATTTGCAAAAGACCTTGCGTGAGGTTGAAAAATTTGTTCTGAACGAATATGCAACCGTTCTGATGAAAGGCGACCAGGCAAGTGAAGCTGAACAAACGATGGTTGCTGAAAAACTAAGCAAGTTTACAGGCTTATCAAAAGAGTATATCAAACGTGCCAACAACCGCATAGAAATCGGTCGTTTTGTAAAAGAACTGTTGCGTGAAGAAGGTAAAACTGCCGGGCGATTAGATGGACGTTTTACAGGTACTGATTATGACAATGCCGGAGAGCGGTATGAATTTGACCCAAGCCTTGATGCTACTATCTCAGGGCCATACTCAGGCACAATTAATCAGTACTTGCGTCAGGAATTAAAGTATGAAAATGATTTGCCATACCTGATTCTGACCGGGAGAGTACAACCCTGGAATTATAACAATGTACAGAACAAATACCTGAATGTGAGCGAAACGTTGCGTCAGGCTATGTCTAAGAACCCTTATTTAAAGGTCTGGGTAGCGGCTGGGTATTATGATTTAGCTACGCCTTATTTTGCAGCCGAATACACTTTCAATCACATGATGCTACGCCCCGAACAAAAGAAAAATGTAAATTTTACTTATTTTGAGGCCGGGCATATGATGTATATCCATAAAGAATCGTTAATAAAATTGAAGTGCGATGCTGATAAGTTTTATGAGATGGCTTTGAAGTAATTACATTTTTTTGTCACTTTTATGCAATTGGAATGAGAAGATTTGTTTCGTATTTCTTGTTTGGAAGGGTGTTACTTTTTTTACCTGAAAAAAAGTAACCCGGACTGGGCGTCCAAAAAAGCAGGCATCATTTAAACTCGTACAATTAAAAAACTGATAGATTTTCTTTTAAGTTTAGTCCTTTCCACGTTTTTTAATCGTAGACTTGCCGTCCGCCTCTACAGGAAATGATGTTTTAAGGTTACATTTTTAGTATATAATTTTTATTATTTGAGTAAAGCAATCGGGCTTCTTACTTTACCTTAGGATAATTTACTCTGTGTAAACTCTGAGAAACTCCACAGTAAAATTATTCGCTAATTCACTAATTAGCCATTCACCATTCCTATTATTACAAAGAATCCACTTACGTAGCTATGAAAATCAGGCCGGCAGTTGCCATTATAGAAAACGAAAAAATCCTGACCATGCATTATCAATATGGTGGTCAGGATGTATATAATTTGCCCGGAGGCAATTTAGAATTCGGTGAGTCTCTGACTTTGACTCTTGCACGGGAATTAGAAGAAGAATTAGGCATTAAAGCCGAAATCGGTCAATTAATGATGATAGGGGAAGTACATTTTACAGACGCTCAGAAACAAACCATTCATTTTGTTTTTGAAGGCAGCATTTCAGAAGGTACGCCTATGCTTAACCCATTGCATACCTCGGCCTTAGCCATCAGATGGTTATCGTTAGAAGAATTGTCTTCCATAAACCTGTATCCCAATATCACTAAAAGCCTGAAAGATTATCTGTCAGGTAATTTGCAGGATAAATATATCGGCAAATTAGACCAGACCTGGTTTTAAAAAGCCGCCTTCATACGGCGCACTTTGCCCGAAAACAAATAAGCAAACCCTAAAACTGCTAATCCTCCCATAATCAGGAAGGCATAAGGCATTCGGCTGATGCTGTTTTGGTAAATCTCTGCCGATAAAAATGCTCCCAGACCTATGCCTGCTTCCATACAGATATACATGGTTGCCAATGCTCTGCCCCGGTTGTTTTCATCGCATAAATCAATTGTCCAGGCCTGTAAAATAGGAGAGAGCACTCCCTGAGCAATGCCAAAGAAAATAGCGGCTATTACAAAAAGATACACATTGTTTGCAAAGGCTGTAAAACCCATCGAAATAATCAGCGCAAAACACCCCCAGCGTAATACCGGAATCCGCCCGTTTTTATCAGAAACTTTGCCTGCCAGCAAACGAATAAACAAGGAAGCTAAGGTATAAATCAGAAAGTAAAAGCCTTTGTTATGCAGTCCGATACTCTTACTCAAATCAGGCGATAATGTAGCTACTGCTCCAAAACTGAAAGCCGTCAGAAACATAACAATAGCCGCAGGCAAAACCATAATGTCAAACACATCATTCTGATTAATCTTCAGAGAGCTAAGTGTAAATTTTTCCTTTTGTTCTTTCGGAAGAGTTTCTTTCATGTTATACAGTATCGCAATAGAGATAAGGGCAAACATGGAAGAAACATAAAACAAGACATTCATCGAAAACGTATCAGCAATCCAACTACCCAGTGCAGGACCAAAGGCCATGCCGAAACTACTCATTAACCCGTGCATACCCATCGCCTCACCTCTTCTATTGACAGGAACAATATCAGCAATATAGGCAGCAGTTCCGGTAGGTTTAAATCCGGTAGAAAAACCATGCACCAGCCTCAACATCAGGAAAGGAAAAACAGTAGTTACGAGCGGATAAAAGAATCCGCAGACAAAACAAACCAATGACCCAAAAGCCATTACAGGTACACGACCAATGCGGTCGGTCAGTCGGCCACTGAATGGACGTGAAAGTCCGGCAGTAAGCGTAAAAAGACTGATGATAAGACCCTTTGATTCTGCACCCCCTAATTTTGACAGATAGTCAGGCAGCTCAGGTATGAGCATATTGAAACTTGCAAAGAAAACCAGAGAACTGATACAGAGAAGCCAATACTGGAGAGAGAATATACTATTAGATTGTTGTTCCATCTGTAAAAATAAAGCATCAGTACCTGTATTTGCAAGACAAACTTTGTTTCCAACTATCATTCAATGGTAAAATGCAATTTTCTGTAAATTTTTAACTGAAAAGCCTTACCATCAGGACTTTCTAAGATTTTAATTTCAACTGTGCAACCCTTTTCTTCCGTGGCTTCGTCATTGTCATAGTTTCGCTAATCTATAAACCCTTTTCGTTAATTATGGTAAAAAGTGTACACAAATTTTTATTTGTTCACTATTTTAAAATCTAATTAAACCGATGAAAAACAATTTGTTAAAAATTGCTTCACTGTGTATTGCTCTTGGGTTGGCAGTCACGGCCTGTACAAAAGACCCAGATAATGATTCTGTAACACCAGACGCCCAGTCGGCAGCGGTAGTAGCCGATAACCAGACTATTCAGGACGAATCAGAAGATGTGTACGATTTAGTAGATGATGTAACTTTTTTGCCTTTTGGCGGAAGAAATTTCCGTGAAACCGGAGAAACAGGTGGTGGAGACAAAGGCAAGCATGGCGGACATTTTCCAAGCCTTGGTATCGGCTGGGATAAACCCTGGAGAGGTAGATTTGATAATTGTGCCGATGTAAGCAAAACCGTTGCCAATAATACCATTACTATTGTCTATGACTATACAAGCGTAGCAGATGGTGTATGTAATGACAAAGCGGTGGGTGGAAAAATGACTATTACGATTCCGGTTAAACCCGATTCAGGCTTTACAGGTACACTGACCCGAACAGTGAGTTATGAAAATCTGAAAAGAGATACGCTTGTAATTAATGGTACACACACCATTACTACTACTGTAGCCAGTGGCAAAGCAACAGCAAGTGAGAAGTTAGCCAATATTACCATTACCAACACAAATACTAATAAGGTAATTACTTATACAAGCACTAAAAAACGTGTAATAGATAATAAAGGAACCACTACAAAAGACGATGACGAATCGCAAACCACAGGCACAACCAATGCTAAAGGAAGTGACGGCACCGAATTTACCGCCACTATTACCCAAACATTGATAGTGAAGCATTCATGCAAGGATGCGAGAGGCTTTCCGGTAAGTGGAACTATAGAAATCAAGCCTGTATCAGGCGATACAAAAATTGTCGATTATGGCGATGGTACCTGTGATTTAAAGTACACAGTTACTGTGAATGGCGTAACAGAGGAGAAAGAAAAGACAAAACCAGAAAAAAGGAAAAAAGGTTAGTAATACGTTTAAATATGTCAGAAAGTGTTGCCTGTTTTTGGTAACACTTTTTTTTTGTTCTCATTTTTTTGGGTTATTGGAGGTCAAATCGGTTTTTTTAATGCTGGGAGATAGGAAACATTTTTGCCAGTTTAACGACTATTGCCATCAGTATCTCGTGAAAAACGGGAATCATAAGTGAGCGAAATATTCCCACTTTAGTGCCCGAATCTTAAAAAATAACGTTAGCCTATTTGAATAATTGAGCGTAAAAGGTTGAAAAAATTGGCAGGGCTCTATAAAATTTTTAACTTTACTTCTATTGTGAAAAAGTTAACAATTATGAAAAGCTACGACACAAATAATACTCCAAAATGTAAGTAAAGTGCCAAATAATACAAGAGGTGCGACCGCTGTGGACCGTAAAACTTTCGCATATTTAAGAGGTAGCAGCAAGGCTAAGAAATACCCAACTCTTTAACAAATATTAAATATTACAAATGAAACGACTTTATTATTTAGATAATCTTATGATTTTCTTATCTGTTTTGGTTGTAATCCATCATGTTAGTATTGGTTATGGGACCATGGGCGGCTGGTGCTATGTTACACCAGAAAAACTACCTGGCACAATTCAAATTTTCCTTTCGATGTTAACCGGAATCGAGGCATCATTTTCAATGAGTCTTTTCTTTTTCATTTCTGCTTTTTTAACAATTCCTTCATTAGAGAAAAAAGGGGTGCGAAAATTTATAAAAGCAAGGTTAATTCGCCTGGTTATACCCCTATTATTTGTAATGACTATTCTTGCCCCAAGTATTTTATATTTTATTGAAATCCATAATAGGACCACTCAATTGTCATGGTTGAGTTATGTATTGCAACAAAATGCTAAACCATACACTTCTCATGTATGGTTTATTCTGGTGTTGATAATTTTTGAGTTAGTATATATTTGCTATTGGAAGTTCTTAAAACCTCATTTTTCTATTTCAAAATGTCTATCAGATAATTTACCCAAGCATATAAATATTTTGACGATTATTGTACTATGCAGTGGTCTTACAATATTAGTTCGACATTTTTTTCCACTTGGACAAAATTTTATCGGCATAGAGTTTTCCAATATCACTCCTTACATTTTCATGTATGCCATAGGAATATTAGTATATAGAAAGCACTGGCTTAATGGTCTGTCCAGAAAGGTGGCAATAGTATGGTTTCCAATCTCAATAGTAGCAGCCGCCTACTTTTGCCTGATTATTTATCTTCTTATAAAGCATCCGACTCAAATTGATAAATTTCTGGCACTTAGCTGGGAATCTGTTTCCCTTGCATTGGCACAAACCTTTTTGTGTATGGGTTTCTCTGGTTTTTTTCTTCATCTTTTTGCGAAAAAACTCAACTTCACAAATTTTGCACTAACAATCATGACAGAAAATAGATACGGCGTTTATATTTTCCACTCTGCAGTTGTGGTTAGTGTTACTATTATGCTGGAATCTTTAACACTTAACCCAACTATCAAATATATAATAGCCTGCATTTTAAGTATTGTCTTTTCCTACTTGCTTGTTTGGTTAATTCGTAAAGTTCCTGTAGTGCAGCGAATAATTTGACCATGTAAAGAAAAGACAAAACCAGAAAAAAGGTTAGTAATACGTTTAATATGTTGGAAAGTGTTGCCTGTTTTTGGGGATACTTTTTTTTTTTAATGGGGGGTAATAAACACATCTACAATAAGTTTTCGCATATTTGAGAATAAAAAAAGTAATCATGGGAATATTAGATGGATTATCAGGCTTATTTGGCCGAAAAAATGTGACTCAAAAAGAAGATGTAAAACAAAAAGACAACTTTATCGTCAAAGCCGAACAAAAAGAGGGTTTCAGTGAAATGCGTGTTGGTGAAAATGTTACTAAAACATTAAATCTTGAGCAGGACAGTTTAGATTTTTTGCCTGTTATTCGCAATTTTGAAGAGAATGATATGTTTTGCGAAGTGGTAGTACACGAAAAATTAGGTGATAATATTGGAGCTTTTATAGCGAGAGTAAAGGTTAGACCAAACGGAAATACAGGTATAGACTATGTAATGAAATCTGATTTGGCTGAATATAAAATCACGGAAGACGAAGTTTTGGACATTAGTTCTCGGAATATAAAAAATGCGAAGTTAAAAATTGAGGGGATGAGTGACTCAACAACAGGAGACACAATGATTAGTATTAGTAGTCAGATAGGGCTGGCAACTTGTATTTTATACGATGGAAATTTTATTGATAAACTGAAAGCAGATATTCAAGTTGATGAACTTTATGTTACTATAATAAACTCAGGGACTGTTCTTTTAACAAAGCCAAACAGTTCATTTGAAAAGGATTTTGAAAGAATTGCATTAGAAAATACTTACCATGATGTAGTAACACTTCACTCATCTACCTATTTATGGGTAAATCAGACTTTAAAACTCATTAAAAAATATCGGGATTAGTATTTGCCTTGATACAGAGATTTAGTAAAGGAACCAAAAAAGCACCCTTTCAGGTGCTTTTTGAATTTTTGGAGGTCCCGAGCGGATTCGAACCGCTGTACAAGCTTTTGCAGAGCTCTGCCTAGCCACTCGGCCACAGGACCATTTGGGAGTGCAAAAGTACAAGCATTGTACCAAACTCCAAAAAAAATCTAAAAAAAATGTAAAATTTCTCAGATGCTCTAATCACACGTTTTTAAAGTATTCGTTAAGTACTTGATAAGAAATGGTTTATAAAATATTCTACACGCTAAGGAATTACACATATAGATTTATTTCTAAAAATTTCGCCGACTCTTTCAATACAGTCAACGGCAATTAACCCACATTCACAAAAAATATTTTACCATCATCAATATTTTTTTATTTATCACGCAACCCTTTCAATAGTTTTTTGCATCTTGCTTATGAACGTATGATTTTATGACACGAATTTTATCCTTATTCACTAACGAATACGACCTCGCAAGAGCCGTACAAAGACAAGACTCAAAAGCACAGACTCGTCTTTACGAGAAATTTGCTTCTAAGATGCTTGCCGTATGTAATCGTTATGTGGGAGATAAAATGGAGGCAGAAGATGTGATGATTGAGGGTTTCATGAAGATTTTTGACAAGATAGACCAGTTTACATTTCAGGGAAGTTTTGAGGGGTGGGTCAGAAGAATCATGATTAACGAGGCGTTGATGTATGTACGAAGTAAAAAAATGATAGCTGTTGATTTGGAGTATGCCATTGAAGAGCCAAACGATTCAGCCTTTAGTACAGACCTGGAAGCAGAAGATTTAATGAGATTGATTGACCAGTTACCCGAAGGTTATCGCATGGTTTTTAACCTGTATGCCATTGAAGGGTATAATCATCAGGAAATAGGCGAGTTGTTGGGGATTTCAGAAGGTACTTCTAAATCTCAGTTAAGTAGGGCGAGAACCCTATTACAGAGTAAGTTAATGAAATTAGAAAAGAGTGTCATTTAATATTTCCCGCTCATGGGTGAGCCGACGATTCGGCAGGAGATATGAAAATATCAATAATCAAAATGAAGAAACATCCAATTGACGAACTTTTTGCCAGGAAACTGGCAGAACACCGCCAGGAACCTTCTCAAAAGGCTTTTGAGAAATTTCAGGCACGTTTGCAGGAAAAACAAACCAAACGTCGTGGTGGAGTTTTTGCTATCAACCGTAACTGGGGCTATTATGCAGCCGCAGCAGGGGTGGTAGCTGCCTTGACAATAGGAATTCTATCACAGCACAACCCGGATAATGGAAAGATGGCATACAGCGGGAAACCTACCAATGTTGAA
This sequence comes from Emticicia agri, assembly GCF_004168285.1. Lineage (GTDB taxonomy): Bacteria > Bacteroidota > Bacteroidia > Cytophagales > Spirosomataceae > Emticicia > Emticicia agri. The sequence goes on from NZ_SEWF01000042.1 coordinate 19,959, forward strand.
ACCGTAGAAAAGCCTGCTGCTCCTGTCAATCAGGATAGTGCACCTGCAATAGCCGGAACAGAAACCGGAAAAAAAGTAAATACTGTTGAGCAAATGCCATCAGCTAAATTGACTAATGACATAGCCATAGCAAAAAGAATACATACACCTGTAAAAACTTCTGCCATAGATGAAACAACATCACCTATAGAAGAATCTACCGATGCTATTGCCCAGAATCAAACGGAAGAAACACAGCATACTTTATTGCAGGCCGAAACACTGACTGGTAAAACGGCTGCTGATGTAGAGACTTTCTCTGATGAAAATTCGTCGATAGCTTCTAAATATAATATCGGAGAAACAGTAGTGGTAGTAATTACACCTATAGCACCGGGAGAAGAAACGCTTACTCAACCTTTAGTTGAAACTGAAAGTTCGGTAGAAGAAAAAGCTGAAAAAGAAAAATCATTCTTGGCAAAACTGTATGGTGAGTACAAGCATTTTAAATATGGTGAAAAAGTAGATTTGAAAGGCATAGGAGTGAAAGATGCTATGGCAAAAGTTGATGAAGGTTTATTTAAAGAAGAGCGTGAAGATGTAAGAGACTTTGTGCAACGCAGAATAGGAAGAATACAAAGAAGAGAATAATAATAGCTATTTGTGGGGCGAACTCCCGGTTCGCCATTAAGTGATAGAGTACAGAAAAGAAAATAGTAATAGAAAAGCCGTTGTAATACGGAAAATAAACGGAAAAAATTAATAGGGAATAATAATGAAAAGATTAGGACTCATCCTCTTGTTACTGTTGGGAGGAATTTCGGTAAAAGCATCTTATAAACAAGATACCACAATTGTAGAGTTTACGGACAGAGGCGTGAAAAAACGTGTAACGGTTTATACTTCAAGCAAAAAGGATTTTGAATTGCCACGTAATCTGAATTTAGAGAACGTGTTGAAGACCATGGGGGTAGATTCGTCAGAACGTAAAAAAGCGTTGATACTCATAGGGCAAGATGGCGCCAAGCAGGATACCATTCTTCTGGTTGCGAGTGATGGAAGAAATATTAAAATTGTAGCCAGAGATGCCCGGGACCAACTGAGCAAAAGAGATACCTTACGCAACGGGAATAATGACCATTGGAGCCGTTCGGATAGAAACGATGATGACGATGATGACAACCGGGACAATGATAGTAAATATGTAAAACCCAAAAAGAAACCCGGTAATAGCAGATTTTTCTCACGTACTGACTTTGGATTTTATCTGGGGCTTAATAACTGGACAAACGGGCCGTCAACTGTGCCTTCGTTGCAAACCTGGGGTTCTCGTTTTATTGCTTTGTCTTTCCAGAGAAATGCTACGTTGGTAAATGGGAAACAGGTTGACTTTGCCTTAACTTATGGACCTGAAATAGCCTGGAATAACTTTATGTTTGAAGGTAATACTTACATTGACCACACTACCGAGCAGGTTGAGTTTCTGGTAGCTAACAAAGGGCTTAAAAGAACCAAGCTGGTAGAAACAAGCCTGAATTTGCCTGTTATGCTGAATTTCGGCTTCGAAGAGGCTAAACTGAAAATAGGCTTGGGGGGTTATATAGGATACCGCATAGGCACTTACCGTAAGCTGAAATATAGCGATAGCAGTAAAAAAGAAATTGATAGAGATAATTATGGGCTGAACGATTTCCGCTATGGTCTTACTGCCGAAATAGGTAAAAGAAGAGGCATTACATTTTTTGGCAGATATGATATGGGAGAACTATTCAAATCAAGCCAGAAGAATGTGGCAGGCCTGCAAGCCTGGACGATAGGGATAAGGTTGTAAAAAAATAAAATCTCAAAAGTGGCAAAAATCCATGATTTTTGCCACTTTTCGTGTGTAAATAGAGAGGTATGAAAAAAAATAAAAAAGAAATTGTTTTTTTTGTGAGTGAATATTTGACAATTAAAAAAAAGAACTTAATTTTGCACTCCCATTCGGAACGTAACGTTCTTTGATAAGAGTTCTGAATGAGACAGGGAAATAATTGGGGGTGTACCAGAGTGGCCAAATGGGGCAGACTGTAAATCTGCTAGCTTACGCTTACGGTGGTTCGAATCCATCCGCCCCCACAATTATTAATCGTGAATTAGCTAATCACGAATTAGTGAATTATCAGCGGGAGTAGCTCATTTGGTAGAGCGATAGCCTTCCAAGCTATAGGTGGCGGGTTCGAGACCCGTCTCCCGCTCAGAAAGCGTTAGATGTTTCAAGATATAAGTGGCGACGGTTCGGTCGTTACCGATTTGAGAATCATCTCTTTCTTTTAGAAAATGCCTTCGTAGCTCAGTGGTAGAGCACTTCCTTGGTAAGGAAGAGGTCGGCAGTTCAATCCTGCTTGAAGGCTCTAGCTTTGCATCGAGCATTTTTTGTTTAAGAAGGGAATTGAATTAAGATATGTTGTAGAAAGGAGTTGTGATTATCTTATTCGGTTTCAGTAGTTTAATTTAGGAGTTTTCTTTCGTAACCAGGAAACTTGACAGGTTCAATCAACAGTTCTGCAGGAAGGCTCATCAAAGTGAATAATTAATTTTGTAATAAATCTAATATTTAGACTTCAATAATCATGGCAAAAGAGAATTTTGACCGTAGTAAACCTCACGTAAACATTGGTACTATTGGTCACGTTGACCACGGTAAGACAACTTTGACAGCTGCTATCACTAAAGTACTTTCAGAGAAAGGATTAGCAGATAAAAGAGATTTCTCATCAATTGATAACGCTCCAGAAGAAAAAGAACGTGGTATCACTATCAATACTGCACACGTAGAATACCAAACAGTAAATCGTCACTATGCTCACGTTGACTGTCCTGGTCACGCTGACTACGTGAAAAACATGGTAACTGGTGCTGCTCAGATGGATGGTGCTATCCTTGTGGTAGCTGCAACTGATGGTCCTATGCCACAAACTCGCGAGCACATCCTTTTGGCTCGTCAGGTAGGTGTACCTCAATTAGTTGTATTCATGAATAAAGTGGATATGGTTGATGATCCAGAGTTATTAGAACTTGTTGAAATGGAAATCCGTGATTTGTTATCATTCTACAAATATGATGGCGATAACATTCCAGTAATTCAAGGTTCAGCTCTTGGTGGATTGAACGGAGAAGCGAAATGGGTTGCAACTATCGAACAATTGATGGATGCAGTAGATTCGTTTATTCCACTTCCAGCTCGTGCAACTGACAAACCATTCTTGATGCCAGTTGAAGACGTGTTCTCAATCACAGGTCGTGGTACTGTAGCAACAGGTCGTATCGAAACAGGTATCATCAACTCTGGTGAGGCTGTTGAAATCTTAGGTATGGGTGCTGAAGGTTTGAAATCAGTTGTAACTGGTGTTGAAATGTTCCGCAAAATCCTTGACCGTGGTGAAGCTGGTGACAACGTAGGTTTATTGTTACGTGGTATTGAGAAAACTGATATCAAACGTGGTATGGTTATCTGTAAACCAGGTTCAGTGAAACCACACGCTCACTTCAAAGCAGAGGTTTACGTATTGAGCAAAGAAGAAGGTGGTCGTCACACGCCATTCTTTAACAAATACCGTCCTCAATTCTATTTCCGTACAACTGACGTAACTGGTGAGATTACTCTTCCAGCAGGTGTGGAAATGGTTATGCCTGGTGATAACATCACTATCGAAGTGAAATTAATCAACGCCATCGCTATGGATAAAGGTCTTCGTTTTGCGATTCGTGAAGGTGGACGTACCGTAGGTGCTGGTCAGGTAACTGAAATCCTTGCTTAATTTTAATTAAGACAGCATATAGAAAAGCACTTCCGCAAGGAAGTGCTTTTTGTTTTTATAAGCTATTTGTCAGAAAATAAATAGTATCCATAGGGGTTCAGACTATTTGTATTGTCTGTTAAAAGAAACAATACAACATATGCTCTACCTTACCGGAATTATCATTACTTTTTTTCTGGCAATTGTGCTGATAAGCAAAAAGAATAAATCAAAAGCTGATACAGTTTTAGCAAGCTGGTTGTGTTGTATCGGCATACATCTGCAATTGTTCTATCTGCACTTTAGCGGTCAATACGTTCATTATTCTTATCTATTAGGGCTTGAAATTCCAATGCCTTTATTGCATGGGCCATTTTTATATCTGTATATAAAGTCAGTAATTTATCCTTCGTCTCGGTCAGGTAAATTCTTTATTCATTTTCTTCCTGCGTTGGTGGCTTATTGTTCTTTAATGCCTTTCCTGCTACTTTCTTCGGAACAAAAAATATTGGTTTATCGCCAGAATGGTTCAGGATTTGAAGCTCAGACAACTATTATTTTTATCTCTGTTATTTTGTCAGGAGTTATCTATCTGATACTTTGCTGGCATTTGCTCAACCGATACAGAAAGAGTTTCAGAAACCATTTTGCATTAATTGAAACCTTGAATATGAAATGGTTATTGTACCTGCTTTATGGTATAGGCATAATATGGCTAGTTGTTATTTTAGGCAATGATGCTTTTACTTTTGCCTCAGTAACAGCTTATGTAATAGTGATAGGTTATGTGGGTATTAAACAGGGAAATGTATTCAGTAATAGTAGCTTATCTTACGCAGCAATCCCGTTTGGTGCTACGCCTATCGTCAAAGAAGTTCAGGAAAAAATAAAGTATGAGAAATCAGCCTTAAAAGAAGAAGAGGCAATAAAGATTCATGCTCAGTTAAAGAGGTTGATGCAAATAGAAAAGCTTTTTAAGAATCCTGAACTGACTTTGGGAGACTTAGCTGAACGGCTTACTATTCATCAGAATACCTTATCGCAAGTAATTAACTCATTTGAACAAAAGCATTTTTATGATTATATCAACGAATTGCGTATTGAAGAATTTAAGGAGATAGCTTTAATAGAGGATAACCAAAAATATACACTTCTTTCTCTGGCTTTTGATTGTGGCTTTAATTCAAAGACTACGTTTAACCGGACTTTCAAGAAATCTACCGGAATTTCTCCTAAAGAGTATCTGGCACAGTCTTCCTTTAAAATAGCTGCATAATTTTAAAATAAATAAGTACCACCTTACAAAATGGGGCGACTGGTACCTTTTCACGGTTCAATTTTGCTGAAAATTTAAAGCAAAAATTATGAATCGAACATTCAGTATTATCTCAGCAACACTTCTGACATTTTTTATCTTCAGTTGCGAAAAAGAACTTTCTATCAATGAAGCAGGCAATCTGGTGCCCAAAACAGTAGAGCAGGATTCTTCTATTCCGTCTATTAAAGTCAATAGTACTCAACTTCACGCAGAAACTTTTGGTAGTCCTACCGACCCTATGCTTGTCATTTTACATGGTGGTCCGGGTAGTGATTATCGCTATCTGTTGAATTGTAAAGCCTTTGCTGACCAAGGCTATTATGTTGTATTTTACGACCAACGAGGCTCCGGTCTATCAAAAAGACACACTAAAAACACCTATTCCATCCAGATTATGTTAGATGATTTGAGTGGTGTTATAGCTCATTATAAAACTTCTGTTACACAAAAAGTATTTCTGTTAGGGCATTCATGGGGTGCTATGTTAGCTACTGCTTATATCAATGCTTATCCAAAGGCTATTAATGGGGCTATTTTAGCCGAACCCGGTGGTTTTATCTGGCAGGATGTTTTAGATTATGTAGGGCGTTCACGCAGTTTCCGATTTACGTCAGAAACCCTCAATGATGCTACTTATTTAGACCAGTTTATTACAGGTAAGCAAGACGAGCAGGCCATTTTAGATTACAAGTTTTCACTGATGGCTTCTGCAGATGAGTCAGCAGAAAGTTCTTTGGGTAATGATGGCCCCTTATCATTCTGGCGAAGCGGTGCGGTAATTCAGGAAGCATTATTTGAGGTAGGGAATAAAGAAAAGCCAGACTGGACTAACAATCTGAAATCTTATACTACCCTGGTACTATTTATCTATAGTGAGCGGAATAAGTCTTATGGCTTAACTTATGCTCAAAAAATATCGTCGGCCTATCCAAATGTCCAACTGGAAAAAATAAATGGTGCAGGGCATGATATGCTTAGTTTCCCGACAGGTTGGAATAATTTTTATCCTATTGCACTCAACTACTTAAACACTCTTTAATATGAAAATTATAACCAAACTAATCATATTTTCTGTATTCATTACCACAAATCTCAGCTATGCTCAAACACTTAACTGGGCAAATTTACAGAAAGAACAGCGACACATAGCAAGTCTTGCTATCGGGTTAGATTATAGCCTGACATTGAGTGTCGGCTATGGTTATCAGTTAAAAACTAACTTTCCTATTGTAGTAGGAGCTGAGTATGCGATGCCATCAGGAAAAAATTTAGGAGATGATTTCAAGACTAAAGTCGGTGGACAAGTCAGGTGGTTCAGGGTAGGGGATTTTCGTTTCAGTACTAAAGTACAAGGAATATTCAGAAGATATGAGAATAACTATGTCAGGCTGAATAATTTCGGGGCTGATTTTTCGGGGGTTATTGGTTATTATAAACCGAAATGGTTTTTAGCGGGAGAGGTGGGTTTTGATAAGGCTATTGTTACGCATTTTAAACATACCGAAGCAATGAAAGAAAACTTTGCGGCAAAAGATGGATGGTATAACCCTGCTACCGGAGGTAATTTTTACTATGGTTTACAATCAGGCTTTAGCTGGCGAAGCCATGATTTAATACTCAAAGCGGGTAAAATAATTACCCAGGATTTTAGAACTACACCATTGTTGCCGTTTTATGCACAGATAGGGTATAATCTGAAGATAAAATAGTGTATTTGATGCCTGTATTTCCACACAACTCCTTTAATAAGCATAGTTTCAGTAATAATTTGTTTTTTTAATTTTTAGCAAATTAGGCAAGGCTTTTGCTATTTTTGTAGAAACAAACCTATTTCATAAACTACCTTTATGGCTAAAAAGAAACCCATTCAGAAAGTAAATACTGCAGCTAAAGAAACGGTTGTCACTCCACAAACCGTTGCTCCAATTAGAATACCTGATTTTTTATCATATAAAAATTCATTCTATATTGTTTTAGCGCTTTTAGCATTGGCTAACTTCTGGGTATTTAAAGATTTTTTACTGGGTAAAAAAGAATTTCTTTTTAAAGATATTGGTAGTGATACACTGAATCAGATTTATGCTTTTGCTAAAATGATTATTGATACCATTGAAAAAGATGGTATTCCGAAATGGTCTTTCCAACAGGGCTTAGGGCAATATGTAGCGCCTTTCAATCTGGGCAATCCGTTTCATTGGCTCATCTATCTGATGGGTGCTAAAAATCTTCCCTATTCAATCGGCCTCATAGAGTTTGTCAAATTCGTGTTATCTGGTTTGTTCTTTTATGCTTATCTGCGGCAACTCTCTTTGAGTGCACTCGCTTGTATCATTGGCGGATTGGTCTATGGTTTATCCGGATTTTTAAGCATCAGTTCAGGATGGTTTAATTTCTTCACCGGCTGGGCGGTTGAATTCAGTTTCTGGTTATTGGCATTAGAACTTATACTAAGAGGAAAGCAATGGTATTATATGCCAATTGCGGTGGCACTTGTGGCAATGGACCAACCGTTTAATTTGTTTCTTATTGGCGAATTTTCACTCATTTATATTGTAGCCTGGTATTTTTTTCAGGAAAATCAGCCTCTGAAAAGCTATCTCACCAATCTGGCAAAAATTGTGGGCTCCGGTATATTAGGTTTGTGTATGGGGGGACTTATGTTAGGTGCCAATCTATATACCATGCTTAACAGCCCCCGTGTATCAGGTGGTTCGTCTTATGTCAGCACACTCACTGGCAGGCCGGTTTTCGAACCTGTAGATGGCTTACAGGCAGGTACTATCGTGTCCAGATTTTTCGGTAATAATATGCTCGGAATCGGTAATAATTACAGAGGCTGGACAAATTATATGGAGGGTCCGACTTTTTATTTGGGACTTTTGGGCTTGCTTTTATTTCCACAGATTTTTATACTTCTGAAAGGCAGATTAAGAAAAACAGCCGGAGTAATAGGTGGTATTGTATTGCTTATTATCCTTTTTCCATTTTTCAGAAATGCTTTCTGGGGCTTCACAGGAGATTATTACCGTATTTTATCGCTATTTATTGGTATTACACTGCTGATTGCCGGACTGTGGGTGATTACAAAAGTTGAAAATGGTGAAAAACTGAATCTGCCACTTTTGGGTGGAACTTATGTTTTATGGATATTATTATTGTCTATCAGCTATACCGAAGACTGGTCAAGTATTATGGTAAATTCAGAGAAAGTAAAAGCCATACTGGTGCTTACCTCTCTGGCTATTATACTTGCCATTTATAATTTCTGGTCAGGAATTGTGCTTAAATATCTGTTGCTTGTAATAACGCTGATAGAAACTACAGGAGTGGTGAGTACAACCTTGAATAAAAGAGATATTATTTCAGCGTCAGAATGGAAAGAGAAAACAGGCTTCAATGATTATTCTCATGAGGCTGTTGCCTATCTGAAAAAAGCTGATGCTTCGTTTTACCGGATAGAAAAAGACTACTCTTCAGGAACTGCTATTCATGTAAGTACTAACGACCCTATGGTACAGGGCTATAATGGCACTACAGTCTATACTGCTTTTAATCATAAAAATCAGGCTGCTTTTATGGCTGGATTAGGTATGCTTGATTTGAAGAGAGAATTTGAAACCCGCTGGATGAGTCAGCTAAGGAATAGACCCTTTTTGTTGGGCCATGTGGGTACTAAATACGTACTTTCGAGAGGGGTAATTCCATACAAGAATTTTGGCTATGATTCTCTGACAAGCATTAATGATATAAGCATTTTTGAGAATCCGAATTATTTGCCTTTCGGGTTTACTTACGATGGTTATATGACAGATACTAATTTTCAGAAATTGTCTTTTCTGCAAAGAGACCTTGCTTTGATGCAGGCTTTTGTAATTAATGATAATGAGAAAGCTACATTCGGTAAACTGAAAGAAGTAAAGGATTCTATCTCTGTATTGACCCTTGAGCAAGTGAAATTATTATCAGATAACAGAAAAAAAGAAACCTTAAAAATTAAATCTTTTTCTAATAACCTTATTGAAGGAGAGTTAGAATTAAGTAGCCCTAAACTGCTTTATTTATCAATTCCTTATGATGAAGGCTGGAAAATTGAAGCTAATAATAAAGCAATCCCGACTATTAAAGTTACCTACGGTATGACAGGCGTAATATTAGATGCCGGAAAATATAATATAGTAATGAAATACGAGCCACCCTATGTGACCACGGGCTTTTGGGCAACCATCATAGGGATTCTGATATATACAGCATTAGTTGTGCTAAGTATGCTACAAAAGAAAAAGCAAGCAACTCTACAGGTATAATAAGACCCATTCCTATCTGGTCTTTATCAAAGACCAGATAGGAATGATGTATTAGATAAACGATTGCCACTAATAGGCTTGGCATCTATCATGATTCCTGAAGTTTTTCAGAAAAGATAGATGGATTATAGTATCTGAAATAGAAGCCTGATAAATTGAAATTGTATAATTTGTGTGCATCTCGGAATAAGAAAAGCAAATAAATAGTATATTTAAAATCAATAATATTGACTAATCTGATTTGTCCCTTTTTAATAATCGCTGTTACCAATTGCTACCCTTTATGATTCAAAAAATGCTGTTTCTACCTAATGTTTTATTCGTTTTATCAATTTCTTTTTCAGCCTTTTCACAGCTACCATCTTATGTGCCAGCCAATGGATTAGTAGGTTATTGGGGATTTAATGGCAATGCCAATGACGATAGTGGAAACAGTAATAACGGAATACCCTCAGATGTAACTTTAACCTCCGACAGATTTGGTAATACCAATAGTGCGTATCAGTTTAATGGATCAAACAGTAGAATTGATGTTAATAATGCCTTTTTTAATATAGGCTGGAACTCATTCACTATTTCGTGCTGGACATACTCCACAAGTTTTCTGAACCCTAATAACTATAACGATAGCCAGGTGATTCTTAATACCGACCCGCACAATGGGATTGCTATTACATTATATGGGCAGAACAATCCTTTCAGACAAGAATTTGATGATAAATATGTTTTTCTGGCAGGCTCAGACCCCGGCTCTAAAGGCTGGGATATTGTTGAATATACTGGTTATTCAAATGCAACAAGAACCATTAATACATGGAACCATGTGGTATTAGTAAAGAACGGAACGAATTATGATTTCTATATCAATGGTGTTTTAGATAAGACAGTAATAGGAAATAACAAAGCCACACACTATTACTGCAAAATAGTTTTTGGTGGCGAAGCCTCTTACATACCTGCTGAAGTTTTTCTTGGAAAATTAGATGATTATGGTATCTGGAACAGAGCCCTTTCTGCTGTAGAAATCGCTAATTTATATAATTCTACTCCTTGTATAAATCAACTGACACTTGCCAGCCCTATTGATGATTTATCGATTGGTGAGCATGTAAAAGCAGGCATAGAAATAAAAGCTACTAACAAAGTGACAGGCTCTGCAAAATTAAACCTTACTGCCAGAGCAATGGAAATGAATCCGGGCTTTAGTGTGAACAATGGCTCGGTACTCTCTACATCAGTAAGCGCAGTAATTGGTGGTTGTAATTAACAGGCCAGTACGCTTGCAGCACTTTGATTGTATTTTTAAACCGGCTAAAAAATTAATCACCTTTATTAACATTAACAATGAAACATCTATTGGGACTACTGCTACTAATTATGTTAGGAAGCTCTTTTGCTATGGCACAAAATACTACTGTTTTGGTAACACCAAATACCAATGCCCCTACTAATGGAGTACATCTTGGGCATAATGTAGGCCAGAATATGTCGTCTGACAGCTCGGTAATGATTGGCTCGGGTGCAGGCCAAAACAGTTCTTTTTCCAGAAGTAGTGTCTATATAGGCGCAGATGCCGGAAAGTATTCTACTTTTGAAAAAAACGTGTTTATCGGAAGAGCGTCAGGAGAAAACAATACGGCTGATGAAAATACTTTTATGGGCTTCTGGGCAGGTAGAAAAAATTCAGGAGGACGATATAACCTGATTGTAGGTTCACAGGCAGGGTACTATAATACAACCGGACGACAAAACGTATTTTTAGGCCATGTAACAGGTTATAGAAATACCATAGGCGAAGACAATACTTTTGTAGGTCGTTCGGCTGGATTTGATAATACAAGCGGCTCAGGGAATACATTTATTGGTACTTATGCAGGCGGTTTCTGCTGGACAAGCTGTAATATATGGACTGAAAGTACCAATGTTACGGGTAACTATAATGTAATGATTGGCTATAAAGCGATTCCTACCGTAACAGGTCTTACCAATGCCATTGCTATCGGCAGTAATGCCAAGGTGTCAACCAGCAATAGTATGGTTTTAGGTGGTACAGGACAATATGGCCTCAATGTCGGGATTGGTACACAATCTCCGACCGCTAAGCTGGAAATCGTAAGTGATGCCCCTAATACCTCCGGCTTAAAACTCAGCAATTTAACCTATAGTTCTCCTTTAAGTCCTATATCCGACAAAGTGCTGTCAGTTGACAATAATGGTAATGTGATTCTTGTAGCCAATCCCACTAATTACCTATCTGGTCCGGTAGGAATAGGTGTGCTACCTGCTCAGGATTATACACTATCTGTTTGTGGCAGAGCACGTGTCAGCGATTTGGTAGCAGACCCTAAATGGTGCGATTATGTATTTGAGAAAGACTATAAACTAATGCCTATTAGTCAATTAGAGGCTTATGTGAAGCAAAACAAGCATCTGCCCGAAATACCAACTACAAAAGAAGTAGAAGAAAACGGGGTTGCATTAGGTGAAATGACATCGAAATTATTATTAAAAGTAGAAGAACTAACACTTTATATGATACAACAGGAAAAAAGAATAAAAGAGTTAGAAATGCAGTTAGTTGCTAAAAATGGAAAAGTGAAACTGAAAAAATAAGTACACTTCGAACACGAAACAAAAGCTATTCATCTGAATTATTTGAGTGGCTTTTGTTTGTTTTAAATACATGGCCTTTAACCTAAATTTAATGCAGAATTAAAAAAAAACGGTAGAAAAATGGTTAATTTGCATAAAACTTACTAAACCATGTCCGTTAAAAAAAGTGCTGCCACCTCTTTTATTCTCATTACAGTTTTGATTGATTCCATAGGCTTCGGTGTTATTATTCCGGTTGTACCCAGATTAATTTCAGAATTAGCACATGTTGATATTAGTGGTGCTGCAAGCTATGGCGGCTGGCTGGGTGCGGCTTATGCCGTAATGCAGTTTCTTTTTTCTCCGGTTATGGGTGGATTGAGTGACCAGTATGGGCGTCGTCCGGTATTACTTGCCTCACTCTTTGGTTTTGGTCTCGACTATTTGCTTTTAGTTTTTGCTCCCACTATCGGGTGGCTGTTTGTGGGTCGGTTAATTGCCGGGGTTATGGGCGCGAGTTTTACTACGGCTGCCGCTTATATGGCCGACATTAGTACCCCTGACAAAAGAGCGCAGAATTTTGGTATGATTGGCGCAGCTTTTGGCTTAGGCTTTATCATTGGCCCAAGTATCGGAGGTTTTGTAAGTCATTATGGTACGAGAGTTCCGTTTATGGTTGCAGGAGGCTTAACCATATTGAACTGGTTATATGGATATTTTGTATTGCCGGAATCTCTTAGTATAGAAAACCGCAGAAAGTTTAATTGGAAGCGTGCTAATCCAATAGGGGCTCTTAAAAATCTTCGTAGGTTTCCTATGATAATGGGGTTGGTTGCAGCCTTATTTCTGGTATATATTTCAAGTTTTTCTACGCAGGGAACCTGGGCCTATTACACAAAAGAGCAATTTGGCTGGTCTGATGAGCAGGTTGGTTATTCTTTGACTTTTGTTGGGGTTATGATTGCCTTCGTTCAGGGATACCTGACCCGGATTCTGATTCCCAAATTAGGGATAAAAAAATCTATATATGTCGGTTTTGCATTTTCAATTCTGGGTTCATTGGCATACGCTTTTGCCAATGAGGGCTGGATGGTCTATGCTATCATGGTGCCGTTTGCTTTAGGAGGTTTGGCAGGGCCGTCTATGCAGGGAATTATTTCAGGGCAGGTGCCTGCTAATGAGCAAGGTGAATTACAAGGCTCTTTAACAAGCCTTAATAGTGTAGCTACTATTATTGGTCCTGTGCTGATGGCAAGTTTGTTTGCTAAATTTACAGCGAAAGATGCACCTGTCTATTTTCCAGGAGTTCCGTTTCTGGCTTCGGTAATATTATCTACTATTAGTCTTTTATTGGTTATCAGAACTTTGCGTAAGCATACCACAAAAGTAGAACAGGCAGAGGTTAAACACTCAGATATTTCATAAGCATATCGTAGCGTTCCTGCTCAATACTATCAACAGGCTCGTGGGCATAAGCACCTTCAACCATATAACCGAAGCGTTCGAGGGTTGCTACGATTGAAGAAATATTCTGGCGGTTAATTTTTAGCGTAAGTTTTGAATTTTCTTCGCCTGTATATTGGTTTCCTGAAAAATAACTACTCAGAATCTTGGCATTGTCAGATTCTATCAAACGGCTGATTTCTGCTAAAGAATAGTCTCTGTTTTTAATAGCAATTACTAATACAGCTCCAGGCTCTTGTATGCCCAAGAGTTCGCCAAATCTGTTATAAAGTTCGCCGGCTGTAATATTACCGACAAAAATTTCTTCTTCATCTACCACCGCCAGTAGTTGTAGGTGGTATTTAGAGATAAGTCCTAATACTTCGTATATATGCTGGTAATCGAAAATGTACACGCCTGAATATTGAGGCATTATCTCAGAAATCAATAAGTCTTCGTCATAATTCAACAATATATCTTCGCTTATAATACCTACGTATTTTTCATTATCGACAACCACCAATTGTCCAATACGATTCTCTTCCATCCAGTTCAAAGCTTCACCAACAGTGTCGCTTAGTTTCAAAATAGGTAATTCGTGGTTGATAATTTGAGTAGCTGTCATTTGTGTTTTTTATTTTATAATATATTTCTAAAGCTATCCGAAGAAATATCCATAAAAAATTATGCCAAGACTTCTTCCTGAATTTTATCAAGGAATCTGGCAAGGTAGTGGTTAAACTCTTCGGGTCGCTCCATCATGGGGGCATGGCAACATTTGTCAATAAAATACAGTTCCGAATTCTCTAATAAACGGTTGAACTCAAAACCTACATGAGGCGGTGTAATGGTATCATTAAGCCCCCATATTAAGCATGTCTGTACTTTTATATTAGGTATTTCTTTAGCCATATTGTGGCGTTGAGCCGACTTGGCTATCTGTACAATATTCATACATTTCGGAATACTCGAAGTAATCTCAAAGCACTCGTCAATCAGTTCTTTAGTAGCTGTTTTTGGATCATAAAAAGTATAGGCTACACGCTCACGGATATAATCATAACTCCCACGTTTCGGAAACGATCCACCCATTGTATTTTCAAATAAACCCGAACTTCCGGTTAAGATTAAGGCTTTAACTGTATCCTGATGTGCCAGCGTATATAATAAACCTACATGGCCGCCTAACGAATTACCCAATAAAATAATATCTTTTAATTGCTTGAAAGCAATGAATCTTTCTATAAATGCCTGCAAGCCTTCTAAACTTGCTTCACGCATGGGCATATCATAAATAGGCATTACAGGAATAACAATCCTGCAACGGTGTTTGAATCCTTCAATCACGTCGTCGAAATTACTTAATGCACCAAATAAGCCATGTAAGATAAGTAATGTATCACCACTACCTTCATCAATGTATTTAAACTCTCCTTCCTGTTGTACCTGATAATTCATTCTGTTTTTTTTCGAAAATTCTATTTAAGATTTAGTATGTTCTGACAAAGGTGTAATTAAGAAATAGGTCTATATTTGTGTTTTATAAGACAAAATAGTAGTTTAAAATTGAATTTTCAAAACTTTTATAGTAAAAACGAAAAACAGACATTAAAAGTTTATGAATGACTTTTCAACGGTGATTATCGGCGGTGGAATTTCGGGATTGACCTGTGCCAGGTATCTGAATGATAAAGGAATGAGCTTCGTAATGATAGAAAGTTCAGATGCATTGGGTGGAAAAGTACGGACAGATATAGTAGATGGTTTCAGACTTGACAGAGGCTTTCAGGTACTTTTAACTAACTATGCCGAAGCACGTAAAATACTAAATTACAGTAACTTAGACCTGAAATATTTTGAACCGGGAGCTTTGATAAAAGCTAAGAAAGGATTTACTAAACTCGAAAATCCTTTCAAAAGCAAAGGTGCTTCTTTGTCTATGGCTTTTTCGCCTGTCGGTTCCTGGAGTGACAGATTAAAAATTAATAAATTTGGTAAATATGTTTCAGAGATACCGGATGATGAGCTATTCGGTATGGATGATATGGCAACTATCAGCTTTCTGAAAAGCTATGGGTGGAGCAAAGAAATCATTCAACAGTTTTTCATGCCATTTTTTGGATGGGCTTTTCTTGACAATACCCTTCATACCTCAAGTAATCTGTTTCATTTTCTGTTCAAACAATTTTTTAAAGGTGAGGTAGCTATTCCTGCCGCAGGCATGCAGGCTATACCTGAACAAATGGCAGAACAGATTTCAAAAGAAAAAATCAGGTTGAATACACTTGTCAAGGGTATAGAAGGCAATCGGGTTTTTCTGGATGGGGGAGAAGTACTGACTACTGATAGAATCGTTATAGCCTCCGACCCCTATACGGCTTCCGGTCTTTTGGGTGAAAATGCAACGTTTGATTACTATATTAATACCTGTACTTATTTTTCGGCAGAATATTCGCCTTTAAAAGGACAGAAATTTCTAACTTTAAATCCCGACAGTAAAGGTCTCGTGCATAGCTTATGTGTACCCACCGATATTTCACCTGCTTATGGAATAGCCGGGAAAGCCCTGATTTCAGTAAGTACTCAGGGCTTGGAGAAGATTGATGAACGAAACCACATTAGCCGCATCAAACGTGAACTATATGATTGGTTTGGTGCACAGGTCAATGTCTGGAAACATCTGCGTACTTATCATATACCCGAAGCATCAGTCAGGTTTCCGGCAGGTACAAAAAAACAAGTACTGAAATTAGATGAGAACCTGTATCGTTGTGGCGACTATCTGGCTTATCCCTCATTAAATGCAGCCATGCAAACGGGTAGGGAAGTGGCAGAGATGATTAGTGAGATTTGAAATTCCCTTGCATCAAATTTCACCGACTGAAGTCGGTGGCTAAAGTAACAAAGGAGCTTTTAGCAACGTAAAGCGGACCGGGCGTCGGTCGCTTAAGTCCGCATCACAATTAAAATTATTCCTTTGTTTTCTTAGACGGCGACTTTAGTCGCTGTTATTTTAAGAGGTTAAAAACTATTCAAAACCTACCAATATTTATGAAAGCAATTCTTACCTCTCTATTTATATGTCTGACAGTTGCTGTTCAGGCTCAACAAAAATACCTGACACTTTCAAAAGAAGTGCTACATGATAAAATAAAAGGTGGTTGGGCAGGTCAGACTATCGGTGTTACTTTCGGTGGGCCGATGGAGTTTCGTTACAATGGTACAATCATTAACGAATACCAGCCTATTCCGTGGTATGATGGTTATCTGAAGAAAACCATGCTTGAAAACCCCGGTCTGTATGATGATTTATATATGGACCTAACCTTTGTAGATATTATTGAAAAAGAAGGACTGGATGCTCCGGTTGAGTCTCATGCCAAAGCCTATGCCAATGCAGGCTATGCCCTATGGCATGCCAATCAGGCTGGACGCTACAATATATTACATAATATTATGCCGCCGCAATCGGGGCATTGGTTACATAATCCTCATGCTGATTGTATCGACTATCAGATTGAATGTGATTTTGCAGGACTGATGTCGCCCGGAATGCCCAATACTGCCTCTAAGATTTCGGATAAAATCGGACATATCATGAACTATGGCGATGGTTGGTATGGCGGTGTTTTCTTGGGTGCCTGCTACACATTGGCTTTCACTTCTAACAACATTGAATATATAATTAATGAAGCTTTGAAAACAATTCCGAAGCAAAGTGAGTATTATAAATGTATAGCCGATGTAATTAAGTATTACAAATTATACCCAACCGACTGGAAAAAGACCTGGTTTGCCCTACAGGAAAGATGGTCAGAAGATATTGGTTGCCCGGATGGCGTATTTACACCGTTTAATATAGATGCCAAACTTAATTCGGCTTATGTAGTATTGGGGCTATTATATGGTAAAGGAGATTTTACTAAAACCATAGAAATAACCACCCGTTGCGGACAAGATGCTGACTGTAATCCATCATCGGCCTGTGGTATTTTAGGAACCATGCTTGGTTACTCAAAAATACCTGCTTATTGGAAAATAGGTCTGACAGAAGCAGAAGATATTGATTTTAAATACACCACTATCTCATTAAATAAGGTATATGAAATAGGATTGAAACATGCCTTGCAGAATATCGAACGAAATGGCGGCAAAGTTTCGGGCGATAAAGTGAGTATTCTGACTCAAAAACCTGAGTTAGTTCGCTGGGAACAAAGTTTTGAAAAAACATATCCTGTTGACAAGATATTTATCTATAAAAGTGTAAAAGATGAATATAGTTTTGATTTTGAAGGTACAGGAGTAGTAATTAAAGGAGTAGCTGAAAAAAAAGAGAAAGAAACCAAAGATATTGTGCTGAATACTGAAGTATACATAGACGACAAACTGATTGAAACAGTAGAAATGCCTACCGATTTCAGGACACGTCGCCACGAAATATTCTGGAATTATCAGTTGCCAAAGGGAAAACATAAAGTAAAAGTAAAACTGCTAAATCCTTCGGTTCAACATGATTTAAGACTAAACGATGTAATTGTATATAACGAACAGCCCAATAGCGAAGGCAATCAGACCATTTACCGATTCGGTCAACCAAAGAAAATTAAACCCTGAAAGATAAATAGTGTCTAAGAAAATGGAATAAAGAAAATTACGTTAATTGGAAAACATAATTAATCAGACAACGCATGAAAAAATCAATTATCAGTATTATCGCATTTGCAGTTTCGGTAAGTTTTGCATTTGCTCAAACCGCACAAGATGTACTCAATAAATATATAGAGGTTACAGGTGGGAAATCTCTTTGGGATGGTGTGAATACTTATTCAATGAAACAGAGCTATAAGAGTGGTGCCGCTTCTGACTATGATATGGATATTAAAGCCTCATTTGCTGATGGTTCTATGTCTAAAGCAAAAACTATTCTGAAAAGAACTTTCATTTATGGTATTAAAGGAAATGAAGGCTGGCTGAAAGTACCACTTGGAAGTGGTGATAAAAATACGCAATACGAAACCAAAGACCTGAGTGCAAAAGAACAGGAAAATATGCGCAGAGAGATAAGAGAAGTAGTTTTGCCTTTCTGGGATTTTCAGAAGAAAGGTTATGTAGCTACACTAGTTGGCTCTGAAACCCTGAACGGGAAAAAGGTAAATCATGTAGAATTGAGTGGGAAAGGCGTAAAATATAATTTGTACTTTGATGAAGGCACAGGCTTATTAAATAGAAGAAAGTTAACTTTAGCCAGTGGTGAAGTAATCACAGAAGATTATACAAATTATGCAACTTCTCCTTACGGAATCAAATACCCATCAGAATCAACTTATACCAGTACGGCTGATAAACGGACTGTGAAAGTAACAACGAATATCGTATTTAATGATAATATATCTGCCTCAGCTTTTGCCAGATAAGCAAGCAAAGATTAGCCCGACTCTGTAGTCGGGCTTTTTTTATGCCGTCATTTTAGTTTCTTCTTTGTTTTTGCCCGTTTCTTTAGGTATTTTAAGTGACTTAGATTTTTCCTGATGTTTCTGAGTCGCTTCCTCAATTGAATGGGAAATAAAAGCATCATCTTCCTTTTCAGCTAGGTCTGCTAGTTTCCTATAAAAAGCTTTAGCTTTTTCTAATTCCTCTTCCGTTAAGTCTTCTATGTCAATAAGTCTGTTACTGGCTTTATCACTTGAAGCTATCAATTCATTCAGTTTAAGTTGAAGTGCAACTGTATCTTTATTTTGAGATTGCTGAATGATAAACACCATCAGAAAGGTAATAATAGTGGTACCTGTATTAATAACCAACTGCCATGTATCAGAAAAATTAAACAATGGGCCTGATAATGCCCATATGATAATAACAAGAAAAGCACTTACAAAGGCATAGGGACTACCTGTAGCCTTAGTTACTTTTTTGGAGAATTGGTCAAAGAGACCAAGTAGTCCTTTTTTCTTCCTTTTCATTGTAAAAAGATTTGAGTCTATATAATTGATTGTAGCTGTTTGTTTATATGTATACTATAGGTATATAAAAAAACTGTTCCACCTTGTTTTCGGGTAGTATTGGGGCAATATTGGCGTTAATCCCTATAAGTAATTATACTCATGTATATATAGGTAAAAGGATTGTAGTTGGATAATATCAAGAAAGTATATAAACATTCAAAAGGTTTAGAAATGTAAACAGCTAATAGTAAAGGAAGTAGGGGAAAGGGCTATGAAAACTTTTAGAAAGGGTCTTGACAAAGGCAAAAAAGTGGCGTACCTTTGCAGTCCCAAAAATGAGAGACACACCGAGCGTTACATAGCAGGAGCATAGTAAAAAGGTGATAATCAGAAAATTAAGGGAATCTCAAAAATAAAGTTTAAAATTAATTTGGAGTTGTAGAAATAAGTTCAGAATTTTGCACCCCAATTGATTGAGAGAGTAAGGAAAGAGAGTTGAAGAGAAAGCATGAGGGGAAAATAAAAATCGAAAAAAATTAGGAGTTGTAAAAATAAGTTCAGAATTTTGCACCCCGATTGATTGAGAGAGTAAGAGAAGTAAAAGAAAGAGGAGTTACAAAGAGCGACTGAGGAGATAAGGAGAGTGAAAAAAAATATGAAAAAATATTTTTTTAAATTCAAAAAGAGTCGTAACTTTGCAGTCCGTTTCGCTTAATAAAAAAGAAGGAGAACGGAAAAAGTAGACAGGATAAAGTAATTAAAAGTAAAACAGTAAAACGGGTTAAGTTGTTCAAAAAGAGTTTTAATTTTTTTTAGGAGCTTAGTTTTAGTTTTAACGAGTCGGAAGGTTTTAGGACTGGATGAATAAAGTTCATTAACTTGTTGAGAATGCAAATGCGAGACCAAAG
>NZ_SEWF01000043.1 GCF_004168285.1 Emticicia agri
TATAGAAAAACCAGAAGCAGGCAAAATGCTTTACTAAAATTGTTGGATAAAGGAATAGAAGCCTATCAATCCCTGCTCAATCAAACTCAAGCGAAAGGATTAAGTATGGTAGACGCTGAAACATTTAAGACCATTAAACTGGTTTATCAACAGCAAAAACAGCGATACTTACACCCACAAGCCAAGATACCAAACCGGATAGTAAGTTTGTACAAACCCTACCTCAGACCCATTATCAGGGGAAAAGAGAATAAACCCTTAGAGTTCGGAATGAAGGTTCATAAGTTGCAGGTAGGTGGAATCAGCATAATTGAATATGGAAGTTATGAAGCCTTCAATGAGTGTAAACGTCTGAAAATCAGTATAGTCAAACATAAAAGTACTTTTGGTCTATGTACCCATATAGCTGCTGACAGGATTTATGCTACCAATGAAAATCGTAAATATACTACTCAGAAGAACATCCAGACCAACTTTATTAGAAAGGGTACTGGAAAAGATGATAAAGCTACCAAACAAATCAAAGCAGTACTTAATAAAGAAAGAGCTACACGTTTAGAAGGCAGTTTTGGTAATGAAAAGGAACATTACCTCTTGCATAAGAACAAAGCCAGAAGTCCTGACAACGAACAAGTTTGGCTATTTTTCGGTATTCACACTGCCAATGCTGTTTTGATTGCCAAACGAAGACAGAAAGCTCAAAGGCAAGCCCAAATGGCCGCTTAAATTGAAAATTTCATATCAAAACTCACCCATAAAATGGGGTGGTTCAGTGTGTCTACTCGTAAACAGAAAAGTCTCAATTGACGAAAAACTCACGATAGATTGTACTTTTTAAAGATGTTGCTCTTTGAAAATCAACAAGACACTCAGATTTTTGAGTGTCTTGTCGTTAGAATATTTTATCTAAGAGAATTTCCAAGGAAAGCCTACATTATAAATCATGAAATAAATCCCTTATTTCATTTATCAGTTTTGTAAAGGCAGGGAGCTTTCTTATATCTTCCCGCCACGCAAGTTCTCTTTCTAAAAGGTCGAAGGTATACTTGATTTTTGCACCAGAAACAGGATTTCCTTCTTTATCTTTTTCTCTGCCCATCAACCATAGGTTATCAGCAATAGCAGCAGTTGAAACAATATCATGTGAAACAATAATGATGGTATTGTGTTCATCCATATTGGCAATTTCAACAATCATTTCGCTAACTTCTTCTACCATATTGATGTCAAGCCCGCTAAAGGGTTCATCCATTAATAAGAAGTTATCTGTACATAACAACTGCTGGGCTATCGCTACACGCTGTTTTTGTCCGCCTGAAAGTTGGGCAGGATAAGAATCCTGATAGGGGCGAAGTTTAAAACGGTCCAGAAAGTCATAAATCTTGGCTTTGCGTTCTTCAGTATTTTTATAGTTTTTAGCAGCCCCGATTTCCAGATTGCCCAATACTGTGCGGTGCATAAAGAGCGGGTAATTCTGCTGGACAACGCCAGCACAACCGGGATGTGCAGGTTTTTTATCTTTACCATAGTACACACTTCCGGATGTAGGTTTCAGCAAACCCGCCATAATTTCGAATAGCTTGGTTTTACCAATACCTGATGGACCAAGAAAACCCACTATCTGCCCTCTTACTGCTCCAGTCTGTGTAACGTCTTTTACTTCAGCATTAACTTTCTCCAGTATTACTTTATCGCCTAAGGTAAGATTGACATTTTCGACTTTAAGTATGGTGTCTTTATAGATATAATTTGCCATTATTTTTCAATTGTCATTTTTGAGTAAGGAAAGAAAAATTCACGCAATTTTCCTATAATAAAGTCTAAAAAGATACCCATAAGTAAAATTACCAGTTGAATGGCAAAGACATCGGACAAACGTAAGAGTTTGTTATTGTTCAATAGCAATACACCAATGCCTCCTTCTGCTCTTGAAATGCCCTCTACCATCGTAAGCATCATCCAGGCAATTGCAAAATTCTGCCTGATTACCTCTAAGACCTGGTCGAATCTGCCTAAAATTATTACTTCCCATACAACCTGCCACTCATTCATGCGAAGGGTTCGTGCATGATAAAATTCATATTTAGGTATAGACCGAATGATTGAAACCATAGAGGTAACAAAAAAGACAGTAATACCAAATACCATTAAAGTTACTTTCAGTTGATGTCCTGAGTGAGTGATAAGCGTAAAAACAAATGATAAACCTACCAGTGTCCAAAACCGGAATTTTGAAATGAGATACCCGAATGGTCTGAAAAAAGGAATAACAGTGGCGTAAGAAATAATTAAAGAGATAATAGTAGCTATAAATAAAGATTTCAGACAAAGCCAGGTACTGTTCCAGAGTTCATAAAAAAGGTTCTGGTTAGCAATTAACCCCTTTAGTGACTTAATAATCTCCATTGGAGTGGGCAAAAGCCTGAAAGAACTTGTTGTCCATAGAATTAAAAAAACAGCTAACTGCACGGCCACCATAATGGCAATAGTAGATTGGCTGTTTTTGGTATTGGGAATAAAAAGATTTTTTAGTTTTTCCATAAAGTTATTAAAAGTACAATGGTCCGGAGCAGACTCCAGACCATATTTTATATTTTTATCGACCCATTACAATCGTTACCCGACGATTCTTGGCTTTTCCTTCCGGAGTGGTGTTAGGTACCAATGGTTGAGTCTGGCCATGCGCAAATACCTGGATTCTACCTTCCGGGAAGTTGCTTGCTGATTTTTTCTCTAACCATTGTTTTACAGCAAAAGCTCTTGATTCTGACAAGGCCATGTTTGCTTCAGGATTTCCTACATTATCAGTATGTCCATGAATTTCAACTTTCAGGTTACTTGCAACTACTAAGTCGTTGAAAAGGTCATCCAATACTTTTTCTGCTTGTGGAGTAAAAGTTCCTTTTCCTGATAGAAACTCAATATTCCACGACTTCTCTGATACTTTTTCTCTAATGTTATCATCTGTCTTGAAGGTAACCTCTTCAGCAGCTGAGATATTTTTAGAACGTGAAGCCACATTTTTCAGATAGCTTAGTTCAATTACATCATCAGATTTCGGAAACGATGGCATTAAGGCAGGATAGAGTTTGGAAGCAAGATTGCCGAATACATCATATACAATTTTTACTACGTTTGTGCTTCCGTTATTCAGCCCGAAAATTTCCATGTTATCACCTAAATTATGTACAGCAGAGCCACCTAAGTCAACTACTAATTTCTGGTTATCAACAGCCTGTGTTCCTTTATAGTATTTTACCCAATAAGCTTTATCTGCTTCATTATAAACTTTGGCTGATAACTCACCCGCTTTATCTAATGCCGTTGAATATGACTTCACCTGATCGCCACCTTCAGCAATTCCTTCAATCAACTTTTCTATTCTATCCCGGTTATCTTCCATATACTTTTTAATACCAATCAATACACAAGGCATCTGGCTACGGTATTCCTTAGTTGATACGATGGATACTAAACCACCTTTTTTCTCGGCTACATTTACATCTCCTGGTGTCCATGTTGCTACACCATTCACACTTACTTTTTTAGTTTCACCTGTGGGCTTGCCATTAGATACTACTTGTCTTTCTTCAGAATAGCCCGTAATATATTTTTCAGAAGCATCAAGGTAACTATCTGCTGCCACAAAGTTCATCGCATTGGGGTCATAGGTTTTTTCATCAGGGTTTACCGGAATTCCGTTATCGCCACACCATTTTACTACAATATTCCAGTCACCATCACGCAATACGGCGGCTGTCAGACCTCCCTTGGCATTTTGTGGGTTTTCTTTCCATGAGGGTAACCCCATAAATTTATCTTCACCTAATGATTTACCACAGGTATAAATAATCTGGGCTCTGTAATCATTTCCTAATTTTTCTAATTCAGGGTTTACTCCTGAGAGAAAAGCGGCTGCACCGTCTCCCATAATGGTAACAAACTGAACCCCTTCTGTCGTATTAGGGTTGCTCTTGTACTCAGAGGCAAATTTTACGAGATTGGCCTGCATCTGGGGTACTTCATCCTGCCGGATAAGATTCAGATTAATTCCTTTTTTCTCCATAATAGAGCCTTTGGTGGTTTTGGCACCTCCGTTGGCAAAGATGGCCCCCATTTGTGCGTTCCACGCCCAAAGCATCCATCTGATTTCCGGAGAGCTTACATTTGCCGGTTGGTCGGAAGGCATTTCCACTGCTGAAACTGTTGAAGAGGCATTTTTAGGAGCGGTAGGAAGGTCAATTTTTCCAACGTCCTGCGATTGGGTATTAGATTTTTGCATCACATAACCACTATCCAGAATCAGCCATTTAAGGCCCCACAATCCACCAACAATCAGGATAGCAATGGTTAATCTGCCAAAAGGAGTTAATTTCGTATTTGCTTTTTGCATTTTTATAATGGTTTAGAAAGATGTATTTTTTGTAGGCTATCAAAAGTAAAAAAATGATTTTAATTCCCAATATCCCTGTCTGACAAATATAAATATTTGCTAAAGTTACATTGTTTTTTGTAGTAATAAGCTACAAAAATGTGGCCGAATGGTCGAAAATCTATGTGTCCAAGGCGATTTTAGTGAGATTTTTTATTAAAAGGTAAAATCTTGGTAATTATTTAGATAAATGACACAAAAATAAAAAGGCAACTTTTTCAGTTGCCTTCTTCGTATAATAACTTTATGAAATCTGCCTACTGAATAAAATAAAGCCCATGCTTCTAACGAATAATACTAAACAAACGGCTCCAGCGGATTTTGTTCAGGAAGGTACCGTCTTTGTCTATGGACATCCAGATGAATACGGCTTTACCCACAATGTGGTCTTCGGGTACAAAGCCCCAGAAACGTGAATCATCAGAACCATGACGATTGTCGCCCATCATGAAGTAATAATCCTGTTTGAATGTATAAGAGGTAATCGGCTTACCATCAAGCACTATTTGTCCGTTTACAAATTTGGCATCATCGTTCCCATCAAAAGTGGTGATAACCCCTTTATATAAAGCAAGATTTCTTTCATCTAACTGAATCGTAACTCCTTTTTTAGGAATCGTAACAGGGCCGAAATTATCTCTGTTAAAAGGAAATAAACGAGAATTGTAAGGGAAAGTATTATATCTGATATCAGTAGTGTCGCCTTTGGTCATTACCATTGGGGTAATGTTTTTCACAAAGTCAAGAGTTTTCATGTCTTTCACTGCCTGCTCGGTAGCTTTTACATAATAGATAGTTTTATCGGTTATGCGTAAATCCTGCTCAAACTCAGAGATTTCATATTTCTGAAAAACTTTTTCGTTTACCTGTGTATTGGCCTCAATAGCATACTCCATTTGCATTCCTGGAGGATTGGTGAAAATTTTATTGTTGATATATACCTGACCTTCACGTACTTCTACCACATCGCCCGGAATACCAATACAACGTTTGATGTAGTTGGTTCTTAAATCAACCGGATATTTGTCATAGCCACCAAATTCGTCAGGCCTTTCCGGACAGCCGGGATAGTTAAATACCACTACATCACCATTTTTTACATGGGTAAAGCCGGGTAATCTGTATTGAGGCAGCTGAATCCAGTCAACATACGAAGGAATTTCGGTAAACCAGATTTTCTGATGTGTTAAGGGAACCTGTAAAATTGTTTTGGGTGTTCGGGTACCGTAATGTAATTTACTTACAAAAAGAAAATCATTGATTAACAGACTTTTTTCCATAGAGCCTGTCGGAATAGTATATGCTTCTAAAAAAAGCCAGCGAATCAGGGTAGCTGCCACTACTGCAAACAGCACTGAGTCGAACCACTCTCTGGTTGCTGATTTTTTCTTTACAGGTTTTTCTTGTGTTTTTGTTTGAACTTCTGCCATATATGCTTTACTCCTGAGCGGAGATTTTTTAATTAAATGATTATCGGGGTTAATATATTGTTTAGGAATAAGCTAAATTTATCATTAAAGGCCTAACATATCCTGCATACCAAAAATTCCGGTTTTACCCTGAATCCATTCAGCGGCTATTACTGCTCCCAAAGCAAATCCGTTTCTGCTATGCGCTATGTGTTTGATTTCAATCTGGTCAACTTCTGAAATATACTTTACTTCATGCGTGCCGGGTACTTTTCCTTCTCTTGAAGACCAGATAGGTACTTCATTGTCGTTAGCTGTCAGGTTATTTACCCATTTAATTTTATTGCCTAAATTTTCAATAATGCCCTGTGCAAGGGTTATAGCTGTTCCGCTTGGGGCATCTCTTTTTTCGGTGTGATGAATTTCATTGGTTGAAACCTTATATTCGTTGGTATAAGGGCTCATGAGTTTTGCCAATGATTTATTGAGTTCAAAAAACAGGTTGACACCAATACTATAATTTGAAGCATAGAAAAAAGCGCCTTCGTTTTCCAGACACAATCTGGCAATTTCATCCTGATGTTGTAGCCATCCGGTAGTGCCTGATACTGTGGGCAAACCAAATTCCATACAGAATTTTAAATTGCCATAAGCCGATTCGGGTGAACTGAACTCAATGACTACATCAGTATTTTCAGAATTAATTGATAATAAATCTGTACGGTTACTAATATCTATTTTTGCAGAAATTTCATGACCTCTCTGTAAAGCAATCTGTTCTATTACTTTACCCATCTTTCCATATCCTAATAAGGCAATACGCATATACTTAATGAATGGTTATTTATCAGTTAAAATCTCAATACAACGCTTGCGCCAATGGCATTGCCATAAGCAGTTGATTGAATACTGGGTTCAAATTTAAGCGAAATATCATCGCTCATGTCAAAGGTTTTTAAGTGTGCCGATACATTGGCCTGCACCGCCTGGAGTGTCCAGCCAACGGCAAATAATATCACGGTTAAATCTCGGTAACGTCTGAAACTATTCACTGCGGGTTCTACCTGTGCTTGTGTAAACGGGCCGAGTGTTCTTCCGGTTTTTTTATTCCATATGCCCGAAATCTCCTCAATCATTATTTCTTTATCGCTACCTCTCACAATCTGTTGCAAATAGCGTTTATAGTACCAGTATCTGTCGTTGGTAAACCAGAATGCGTAAACCCCTCCGGCGGCTGCACTATACACTATCGGAATCACCCAATACTCTTTATTAGTAGCTTGTCCCCAACCCGGAAGTACGAGCGAACGTAACAATGCTTTACGAGCCGGATTGGCCTTTTTTGCAGAATCTGCTTTGAAAACTCTGGTGAGGAAGTTTTCTCTATTGGCAGAATCTGATTTGAGAAATTTACTGGTAAGCCTGAACTTTCTGGTAGAGTCAATCAATACTTTCTTGATGGAATCGGTTCTGACAGGAATATTGCTGAGTGTATCGGGTTTTTGAGCAAAAGTAATCGTGGTAACCAATAAAAGAAAAACCAATGTCCGAACCATATTCCGAAAATTTAATTGCTTATAAAGAGACAAAATTAGGTTCTTATATTTCTTTTTACAATCGTTTAACAATTTTTAAGCTCATTAGATACACCTTTATTATTCCTGATTTACCTTGATAGAGTTCAGGATTCTGTCTAATTCGTCTTTTGATGAGAACGGAATTTTTATTTCTCCCTTATGCTTTTCGTCGGCTTTTACCAACACTTTTGTGCCAAAATAGCCTTGTAATCTGAATTGTAACGAAGAAATCTCTTGTTTTATTGAGGTCTGGCGTTTGCCTTTGTTATCTTCCTGAATCAATAAAGCCAATCGACGTACTTCGTCTTCTATCTTACGCACCGACCAGTTTTCTTCTACTACTTTACTGAAAAGTTTAATCTGTGTTTCATGATTATCGATATTAATCAGGGCACGGGCATGACCCATCGAAATCTCATTGTCACGAACAGCCGCCTGAATCACATCAGGTAATTTAAGCAAACGAAGATAGTTATTCACAGTAGTCCGGTTTTTACCTACTCTGTCGCCCAATTCTTCTTGTTTCAATTGAAATTCGCTCAACAGGCGGTGATAACTC
Source organism: Emticicia agri (assembly GCF_004168285.1). GTDB lineage: Bacteria > Bacteroidota > Bacteroidia > Cytophagales > Spirosomataceae > Emticicia > Emticicia agri. Next base: position 7,978 of record NZ_SEWF01000043.1, read on the forward strand.
AAGGCAATTTCTATGGCATTCAGGTTTTCACGCTGAATGTTTTCGATTAATGCCATTTCGAGCATCTGCTGGTCATCAGCTGTACGGATATAAGCAGGAATTTTGGTTAATCCGGCCAGTTTAGAGGCTTGTAAACGGCGTTCCCCTGAAATTAAGGTATATTTACCCGGACTTGATTCCTTGACAGTTATCGGCTGGATAATCCCTAATACTTTGATAGATTCGGCTAATTCCTGTAATGCCTCCTGATCGAAATGCGTACGGGGCTGGTAAGGATTCGTTTCAACCGACTCTATCAGTACTTCGTGCATAGAACTGATAGCCTCTAAACGACGAGGAATAGTTGGTGTTTCGGAAGGAGTATTTCCAGAGTCTGACAACAACGCCCCTAAACCTCTGCCGAGTCCGGTCATACTCTTTTTTGGGTTTCCAATTTTAGATTCCATATCTTTATTAATGTTAAATGGGTTTTAGCTTCCCATGTACATTTATTTTAGTTCTGTTGTAATTAATCAGTTTTCCGATACCAGTTTTCCATTTTTTATCAGAATCTCTCTTGCCAGATTCAGATAACTGATGGCCCCTTTACTATCGGCATCTTGTGCCAGTGCTGGTACGCCATAACTTGGCGATTCAGACAAGCGGATATTTCTCGGAATCAGGGTCTGAAAAACCATATTTCTGAAGTGCGTGGTAACCTCATGCACTACCTGATTTGACAAGCGCACACGCAAATCATACATGGTTAGTAATATTCCCTCAATTGTTAAAGCCGGATTTAACCGTTGCTGAATGATTTTGATGGTATTTAATAATTTACCCAAACCTTCTAAGGCAAAGTATTCACATTGTACAGGTACAATCACCGAATCAGCAGCAGTAAGACTATTAATCACAATGAGACCTAAAGATGGCGAACAATCGATGATAATAAAATCATACATATCTTTCACGTCCATCAACGACTCTTTCATCTTTTCTTCACGTTTCGGAAGATTAATCATTTCGATTTCAGCACCAACAAGGTCGATGTGAGAGGGCAATAAATCAAGATTGGGAAAGTCTGTTTCGATGATAATATCGCGCGGACGAATATCGTCTACCATACATTCGTAAATGCTGTTTTCTACTTCCTTGGGGTTAAATCCCAGACCGGAAGTAGCATTAGCTTGTGGGTCAGCATCAATGATGAGTGTACGAAATTCGAGCGCAGCCAAACTGGCTGCTAAATTTATGGTAGTGGTTGTTTTACCTACGCCGCCTTTTTGGTTGGCAATTGCTATTATTTTTCCCATTGCTTGTGGTTAGAGAAAATTACTGGCTCAAATATGAAACATTTAATGTTAAGAAACAATTAAATGTTCCACGACGTGGAAAAAATGTTCCACGATGTGGATAAGATTGTGGAATAACTGGTTGTGATAGCTTTTTAATCAGGCCGGATTTGTTTACTTGTCGTGCACAGTGTTATCTTTGCCCATGCGTTATTTAATAGAGTGTTCATATAAAGGTACGGCTTTTCATGGCTGGCAGGTGCAAGACAATGCCCCAAGTGTGCAAGGGCATATAGAAAAAGCATTGTCAACCTTGATGAGGCAGGAAATGCAGATTGTAGGCAGCAGTAGAACCGATGCAGGCGTGCATGCTTATCAGCAGTTTGCCCACTTCGACGTGGATGCTCCTCTAAATAATATTGATAAACTGGTATATGCTATGAATGGTATTTTGCCGAAAGACATTGCTATTCAGCAGATTAAAGTTGTGCCTGACGAATTTCATTCAAGGTTTGACGCTATGCACCGCCGATACCTTTACCGGATTTCGCCACAGAAAACACCATTCTGGCAGGACTTTTCTTATTTTTATAAAGTGCCTTTAGATATAAACCTGATGAACAGGGCAGGGGAGGTATTAAAAAACCATATTGATTTTCAGTGTTTCAGCAAAGTACATACCGATGTGGCAACCTTTAATTGCACCATTGAATTGGCATTCTGGGAACAACAAGACCAGTTTCTGCTGTTTCATATCAAGGCCGACCGTTTTTTGAGAGGTATGGTAAGAGCCATTGTCGGAACGATGTTAGAAGTGGGTACCGGAAAACTAAGCCTTTCAGGATTTGAAGCTATTATTTTATCAAAAAGCCGTCAGAAAGCAGGAAGAGCTGTTCCGGCAGAAGGGTTGACTTTGGTTGAAGTCGGTTACCCATAAGACAGAATGGGATACAAAAAAAATAGTACTATGAACATTACTATACAAAAAATCGCTTCTTCGGAAGATTTAGAAGAAATAAAGGAATTGTTCCGGGAATATCAGAATTTTCTGGGTGTAAGTCTTTGTTTTCAGAATTTTGAAGAAGAGTTGACTAAACTTCCGGCCAAGTATGCCGAGCCGGAAGGGTCTATTTTTTTAGCAAAAGTAGATGGACAAAGTGCAGGTTGTGTAGCCTTATGGAAACTGGAAGAAGGAATTTGTGAAATGAAAAGATTGTATGTAAGACCTGCCTTTCAAGGCTTGGGTTTAGGAAAGAAATTAACGGAGATAATTCTGGGAGAGGCGAAAGAGAAAGGATACAAAACAATGAAACTTGATACGCTGAGACGTCTGGAATCAGCGAATCATTTGTATAAATCGCTGCAATTTATCGAAACAAAGCCTTATAATTATAATCCCGAAGGTGATGTTGCTTATTTTGAAAAAGCTTTGGTGTAATGGCAAGTATAGGAAAAGACATAGCGGAAGCAATCGGGCTTTTAAACGAGGGTCATGTGATAGGAATTCCTACCGAGACAGTTTATGGGTTGGCCGGAAATGCCATCAATACTGATGCAGTAGCAAAAATATTTGAAGTAAAGAACCGTCCCTCATTTGACCCCCTGATTATTCATACAAATAGTATTGACCGTTTTTCTGCCTATGTTAGCGAGATTGACGAAAGAGCTTTTGCACTGGCAGAGAAGTTTATGCCGGGGCCTTTAACGCTCTTACTGCCCAGAAAAGACATCATTCCTGACTTAGTAACCTCCGGATTAGATAAAGTTGCTATCAGAATACCCCAACATCCGTTAACCCTTGAATTACTGAGTCAGTTAGATTATCCTTTGGCAGCCCCGAGTGCCAATCCGTTCGGGTATATTTCTCCAACCAGTGCCGCACATGTCAATAATCAGTTAGGAGATAAAATAAAATATATTCTTGATGGAGGAACCTGTCAGGTAGGTATTGAGTCAACCATTGTAGGTTTTGAAGCACAAGAGGCTATTGTCTATCGCAAAGGCGGCTTATCTATCGAAGAAATTGAGGGGGTAATAGGAAAAGTAAAAGTTATTGACCATTCATCCTCAAACCCACAGGCACCCGGCATGCTCAAAAGCCATTATGCGCCTAAAAAACAGCTGCTATTATTGCCGGAAAATCAGTCGGTCAGAAATGATGGAAAGAAGATAGGCTATTTAGGTTTTCAGCATTATCACCAGGAAATACCACAGCAAAATCAACTGCTACTTTCACCGGACGGTGATTTCAGAGAGGCCGCCAAGCATCTTTTTGCTTATATGAGACAATTAGATGCGATGGATGTTGATATTATTTATACTGATTTACTCCCTGAAAAAGACCTGGGCAGAGCCATTAATGACAGAATAAGAAGAGCCACTGTCAAAGAATAGCACAAAAGGCAATATCAATTGAACTCTGTAACGACAAACTCTACTCTTCTGTTTTTCTGACGGTTTTCTTCGGTATCATTGGCCGAAATGGGTTGCTCCTGTCCTCTGCCTTTATGTGTCAGCCTATTAGGTGAAACGCCTTTATTGAAGAGATAATTTGTCACTGCTTTTGCCCTTAATTCAGAAAGATACAGGTTCATTCTTGGGTCTCCTACATTATCTGTATGCCCTACCACTTCAATCATCATTTTCGGGTATCTTTTTAATAAACTCACCAGTTTGTCTAATTCCGGATAAGACTGAGGCTTAATAACAGGCTGGCTCTGGTCAAAATATACATTTTCTAATTTTACTGGCAGACCTACTGCAATGCCTTTAAAATAATCGTCGGCAATAGCAGAAGTCAATAGTTTCACCGATTCATCAGGTGCTTTCTTTTCCGGTTGTTTAGGTGTTTCGGCAACAATAACCGGAGCTTCAACTTTTTTCTCAGGGGCTTTTTCTTCGGGTTTCGGTTTTTCCTGAGTTGGCGGAGGTGTCTGCACCACTTCTATTTTCTCCATTCTTATCTCACGGCTGAAATTGGCAACAGCCATGTCTTTCAAATCAATATTTTCATTCACAGGTTTGTAGTTAGCTACCTGCGCAGTAAGCGAATATTTTTTCTCGAAATTCTGAGGAGAAACTGCCTTTGCTACATAGTTATTAACTGCAAGTACCTGATTCCCACCATCAGTAAGGCTAATTTTTACATTTGGAATCACTTCTCCGGTTTTGGCATCAACCGGATTAAAGGTAAAATTATAACCTGTTTTCTTCAGTTCAATCCGTATCACGTTGTCCACTGCTTTGGCCTGATTTACCAATTCTTTATATACCGGATAGCCCTCTGACGTAACCTCAATCTCATAACTCTTATCGGGTGTCAAGGTAGCTTTATAGCGTGTTTTTTCAGGATTGATACTGCCTTCTACAAGCGTATTACCTGTTTTTAGTTTATAATTTGAGGGCAATATATTTTTGGTATAAAAATCGGTAACCATGAAATAAATATCCGCTACAGGCACTTTTCTTATTTTCAGCGTCAGTGTTTTATTGCCTTTCAATATCGGGGCTCTATACGCCAGATAACCCTCTGTTTTTACTTCAACATTGTATTGCTCGGCAATTTTTAAATCGGCGAGCCATTCTGACTGAACATTGGTGGTTGCAATAGTAATAGGCTCATTTTTGGCATTAAAGACTCTAAGATTTGCTCCGGGAACATTCTTATTAGTTTCTTCATCTACCACAATCAGTCTGTATTGTTCTTCGGTTTTTCGGATAAGCAATATCTCCTGTACAAACTGTTGACGGGTAATCAGGTCTTTAAAGTTGATAGTCTGGTCGGCCTGCCTGTATCCGTCTGATTCAACCTCAATAGAATATTCGGTATCGGGCGATAAATTGGCTGAGAATCCCTCTTTTTCAATTTTTGCCGCAATAGACTGTTTATTTTTAAGATTGATAATGCGCATCCGGGTATTCACAATGTTTTCTCTGGTTTGCGCATCAATGATTTTAAATAAGAAACTGTAAGTATCTTTTTGCAATTCAAACTTTTTGAGCAATACCTTTACCATTCCCTGGTCGTTGGGTGTTGGTTCAAACGAAACCGGAACACTTATGGGCTTATATCCCTCTGAGCTTACCTCAACGGTAAATTTTTTCTTTGGGTTAAATTCAATTTTATAAGGATTGGTTTTATCCGATTGCCCCATCAGCGTTTCTTCTTCCGGCCGTAAAACTTTGTAGCTGGCGGCAATGGGTTCTTTGGTTATGGCATCCACCGCAATAAAGGAAGCAACTTGTGAGGCATTTTTCTGTAAGGCAACACTGATAAACTTATTGTTAGATTTGGCATTTATATCCAGGCTTGTGCTTTGGTATCCCGGTGCTTCTATCTGGATATTATAACTTTTGCTATTGTCCAGCATAGCTTTCCATTCACCTGTTTTTGGATTTACTTTGGCTTCAACTTCCTGTCGGGTCTCATCAAATACTTTAACCTGAGCCGTAGTAATTATTTGCTTGTCTTTGGCATCGGTAATTAAAATAATGTATTCGTCTAAGGCTATTTCTAATAATTCTTTAAAGTTGGTTTTGCCTGCACCCAGATTTTCAAGGTCGAGCGGTACACGTTTGGTAATGTAGTTGGGCATACTGATTTCAACCTCATATTGCCCTTTGGTAGCAGGCTTGAATTGTATATCACCCTGAAGTGTTCCCTGAATTACCATCGGGTCAGCAGTACTTTTGAAATATATCTTAAAAGTAGCTGCCAGTCTTTTACCCGAGTTTTTATCGAATGCGCCGAAAGTATAGGTAGAATCAAGTTTTTTAGCCGGATTATTAGACGCAAAAGCAGAACTGATGTTGAAAATTATAAGGGCAAACAGTATGACTAAACTTTTCATAAGATGTTGAAAAAGAGATATACGCTGCAAATTTCATATTTTTTAAAATAATACAACGAAGAATCTGAAATGAATTGTAAGTTTTTATGAAATTATGTTGTTTTGCCTTATGGAAGAACAAGCAAAAAGCACCCTTTTGATAGATTTACAATACCTGCCCAATATCCGTTTTTTCTCGGCATTGCTGCAATTTGATGAGATTTTACTCGAAAGTCAGGAACATTATGTCAAACAAAGCTACCGGAACAGGTGCTATCTATTAGGGGCGAATAAAGTAGAAATGCTGATTGTGCCTATACTTGATGGCAATAAAAAAATCACGGTAAAAGAAATCAAGATAGATTATCAGCAAAGATGGACAGAAATTCATTGGCGAACCATGAAGGCTGCTTATGGGAAATCGCCTTTTTTTGAATTTTTTGGTGATGAATTTTACCAGGCTTTGCAAAAGAAACCACAATTTTTGTGGGACTTAAATTATGAGTTACTGACAATATGTCTGAAATTGCTTAGAATAAACAAGACAATTCGTCTGACTGAAAAATACGAAAAAGAGCCGGAAAATGGTGTTTTTGATGCCAGAGGGCTTATAAACCCCAAAAAAGAGTCAGAATTCCCCTTCAACTATCAGCCGGTAGCGTATCAGCAAAACTTTGGCAATGATTTTGTACCTAACCTGAGTATTGTAGACTTACTTTTTTGCAGAGGAAACCAATCTTCAGGTATTTTAAAGAAATCTTCAATAAATTGAACAGAGTTTGTTAATAAATCGTTATATTGCAAATGCAAGTGTTTTATTTAAACTAATCATTAGACGCAGTATAACCATTGTAAAATTTTGAAATAATGGGAAATTAACAAGCTGAATGATTAATCATTTTTCCCTTACAATCTACATTAATTAAATGGAGCCTAAATTTTCACAAAAAGTTAAAGACATCATCACCCTTGCCCGTGAAGAAGCACTTAGGCTTGGTCATGATTACATCGGAACCGAACACTTGATTCTGGGAATGATTCGCGACGGAGAAGGTATTGCTTTAAATCTTTTGAAAGGGGCTGGTGTATCGCTTGAGGAGTTGAGAATTACAATTGAACAAGCCACCAAAGGAACTGCTACCAATAATATTAAAAATTTGGCAAACATTCCGTTAACACGCCAATCTGAAAAAGTTTTAAAGATTACACATCTGGAGGCCAAAATCTTCAAGTCTCAATTAATAGGAACCGAACATCTGCTGTTAGCTATCCTGCGTGACGGAGATAACCTCGGCGGACAGATATTACAAAAATTCCACTTGAACTACGAACAGACTAAAGAGATGCTTGATTATCAATTAACCGGTCAGAAACCGGTAATGGAGCGTCCTGAAACTGATGATGATGATGAAAGAATTTTCGGAAGTGGCTCTGGTGGTTACCAACAAAGAAACGACCCGAAAAACCCTGAAAAATCTAAAACACCAGTATTAGATAATTTTGGACGTGACCTGACAAAATTGGCCGAAGTCGGCAAATTAGACCCGATTGTTGGACGTGAGAAAGAAATTGAGCGTGTAGCCCAGATTCTATCGAGACGTAAGAAAAATAACCCGATATTGATTGGAGAACCCGGTGTAGGTAAAACCGCCATCGCCGAAGGTTTAGCTTTACGTATCGTTCAGAAAAAAGTTTCGCGTATTTTGTTTGGTAAAAGAGTGGTTACGCTTGATTTAGCCTCTTTAGTAGCAGGTACCAAATACCGTGGACAGTTTGAAGAACGTATGAAAGCGGTGATGAATGAGTTAGAAAAATCGCCGGATGTGATTTTATTTATCGATGAAATTCATACGATTGTAGGGGCAGGCGGTGCAAGCGGCTCTTTAGATGCCTCTAATATGTTTAAACCAGCTTTAGCTCGTGGCGACATTCAATGTATTGGTGCAACCACCTTAGATGAATATCGTCAGTATATAGAAAAAGATGGAGCCTTGGCTCGTCGTTTCCAGATGGTAATGGTTGAAGCCACCTCTATTGAAGAAACCATCGAAATTCTGAACAATATTAAAGATAAATACGAAGACCATCACCACGTTAATTATACACCAGAGGCACTGGAAGCGGCAGTAAAATTATCGGAAAGATATATTACAGACCGTTATTTACCGGATAAAGCCATTGACGTATTAGACGAAGTGGGTGCTCGTGTACATATTAATAATATTTCGGTACCACCGGATATCGTATTCCTTGAAGAGCAAGTTGAGTTGATTAAAAAAGAAAAAAATCAGGTTGTGAAGAGCCAGCGCTATGAAGAGGCTGCTCAGCTACGTGACCGTGAAAAGAAACTTTTAGAGCAACTCGACCGTGCGAAAGCTGCCTGGGAAGAAGAAGCTAAAACGAAACGCTATAATGTAACCGAAGACAATGTAGCTGATGTAGTAGCCATGATGACCGGAATTCCGGTGAAGCGTGTGAACATGAATGAGGGAGAGAAAATCCTTAAAATGGGAGACGCTTTACGTGGAAGGATTATCGGACAAGACCCGGCCGTTGAAAAATTAGTTAAATCAATTCAGCGTACACGTGTAGGTTTAAAAGACCCTAAAAAACCAATTGGTTCGTTTATTTTCTTAGGGCCTACCGGGGTTGGTAAAACTGAATTGGCTAAAACACTGGCTGAATACCTTTTTGATAAAGAAGATGCACTGGTGAGAATCGACATGAGTGAATATATGGAGAAATTCAGTATCTCTCGCTTGGTTGGAGCGCCTCCGGGATATGTGGGTTATGAAGAAGGTGGTCAGTTGACTGAGAAAATCCGTAGAAAACCATATTCAGTAGTGTTACTTGACGAGATTGAAAAAGCACACCCTGATGTGTACAATATCTTGTTACAAGTGTTGGATGATGGTGTCTTGACTGATAGTTTGGGAAGAAAAGTTGACTTCCGTAATACTATCATCATTATGACCTCAAACATCGGGGTACGAGATTTGAAAGATTTTGGTTCAGGCATCGGTTTTGCTACCAAAGCCCGTACTGAAAATCAGGACGAAATGGTAAAAAGTACGATCCAGAATGCCTTGAGAAAAACTTTCTCACCTGAGTTCCTGAATCGTCTGGATGATGTAATTGTGTTCAACTCTCTGAGCCGTGAAGATATTCATAAGATTATCGACATAGCATTGAAGCGTTTAACCACTCGCATCACCAATATTGGTTACCAGATTGAATTGACTGACAAAGCCAAAGATTTCTTATCTGATAAAGGCTATGACCAACAGTATGGCGCAAGACCATTGAATCGTGCCATTCAGAAATACGTTGAAGACCCGTTAGCAGAGGAGATTCTGAAAGGTGAAATGAAAGAAGGAGATACCATATACGTTGATTACAGTGGTGAGGGTGAGATTCTTAACTTTACTAATGTAAAAAAACAAGCTGAAATTGAACAGTAAGAATTTATTGATAATTTGAGTTTTGTGGTAAATAAATAACAAAAGCACGGCTTTTAGCTGTGCTTTTGTTATTTTTGCACCTATGATTCTTGATTATCTCAAATACCTCTTTCGTGCCGGAAACGAGCATAGCCTGCATTCACCATTTTTATTTGATTTTTACCTCAAAGTTCTGAAGGATTCTACATTTGAAAGTGATTTTTCAGCTATTGAAACATTGAGAGCAGATTTGCTTAATGATGTACATGAAATTGAAATTACAGATTTGGGGGCAGGCTCAAAACTCAGCCAATCGAATAGGAGAAGAGTAAAAGATATTGCCAAAAATTCACAAAAACCAGCCCGATTAGCCCAGCTATTTTATCGGATTATCAGGTATTACAATTACGAAACAATTCTTGATTTAGGTACTTCGCTGGGTATTACTACTGCTTATCTGGCAAAGGCCAATAAAAGCGGAAAAGTATTTACATTTGAAGGTTGCCCGAATACAGCAGTAATAGCCAGAGACAATTTTAGAGCATTAGGTATAGAAAATACACAAATTGTTATTGGCAATTTGAATGAAACATTGACACCAGAATTAAACAAAATAGATACCATTGATTTTGCTTTTTTTGATGCCAACCACCGTTATGAACCAACCATTGACTATTTTGAAAAATGTTTAGCCAAAGCACATGAAGATACCTGCTTTATTTTTGATGACATTTATTGGTCGAAGGGAATGAAAAAAGCCTGGCAAACTATCAGTAATCATCCGCAGGTAACTGTATCCATAGATATTTTCTGGGTAGGTATCGTGTTTTTCAGGAAAAAACAACCCAAGCAACATTTTATTTTAAGATTTTAAAGAGTAAACTTTACTATACGTATTTAGTAGATAAAACAAACTAAAACGTTTTTTTCGATGTTAGTTGAAAATAGAACAGATAAAGCCACAATGTTAGATATTCAAAAAATAAGAGCAGATTTCCCGATTCTTGATGAAAAGATAAATGGCAAAGACCTGGTATATTTCGATAATGCAGCTACCACACAAAAACCGCTGCCTGTCTTGAATGCCTTAGCCAATTACTACGGTCATTATAATGCCAATATCCATAGAGGAATCCACCATTTAGCCGAGAAAGCTACTTCTGCCTTTGAAGCCTCTCGTAAAACCATACAGAAATTTCTGAATGCCAGATATACAGAAGAAATTATTTTTACCTACGGTACCACCGACGGAATTAATTTAGTTGCACAAACTTATGGTCGCGCATTTCTGAAAGAGGGAGACGAAATCATTATCAGTGCCATGGAACACCACTCTAATATCGTACCCTGGCAGATGCTTTGTGAGCAGAATGGATGTGTATTGAAAGTAATTCCGGTTAATGACGATGGTGAATTGATTTTAGAAGCGTATGAAAAATTATTGTCGGGAAAGACTAAATTTGTATCGGTGGTGCATGTGTCTAATGCTTTAGGCACCATCAATCCGGTGAAGTATATCATCCAGAAGGCGCATGAGGTAGGGGCAAAGGTATTGATTGATGGGGCACAGGCTACTTCACATCTGACGATTGATGTACAAGACTTAGATACAGATTTCTATGTGTTTTCGGCACATAAGCTCTACGGACCAACCGGAATGGGAGCATTGTATGGTAAAAAGGAACTATTAGAGGCAATGCCGCCATATAGGGGTGGGGGAGAAATGATTAAAGAAGTTACGTTTGAAAAAACCACTTATAACGAACTTCCCTACAAGTTTGAAGCAGGAACACCCAATATTGCCGATGTAATTGCTGTTAAAACGGCTATTGAATACCTTGACGAGTTGGGTAAAGAGAATGTGGCAGCTTATGAAAACGAATTGCTGGCCTATGCAACCGAACAATTGTTGAAGATTGAAGGTTTAAAAATTATTGGGCAGGCTAAAGATAAAGTTTCTGTGATTTCGTTTGTCATTGAGGGCATTCATCCGCAAGATGTGGGTGTGATACTCGACCAGCAGGGGATTGCTGTTCGTACAGGACACCATTGTACACAGCCACTGATGAAACGATTCGGAATTCCCGGAACTTCAAGAGCCTCATTTGCTGTTTATAACACCAAAGAAGAAATTGATAAACTGGTACTCGGTATAGAGAAAGTGAAGAAAATGGTACTTTAATTGATTGTAGAAAGCATGACAATAAACGAAATACAGGATGAACTCATAGAGGAGTTTGAACTTTTTGATGATTGGGAAGGAAAATATGAGTACATTATTGATTTAGGAAAGAAACTGCCAAAATTAAGCGACGAATATAAAACAGAAGACAACATCATTAAAGGCTGTCAGTCAATTGTATGGTTGCATGCGTATATGAATGGTGATAAGTTGATATTTGAGGCAGACAGTGAAGCCATCATTGTAAAAGGTCTGGTAAGTATGTTGCTGAAAGTTCTTTCAGGGCATACGCCTGAAGAAATACTGAAAGCCGATTTGTATTTTATCAATAGGGTAGGACTAAGCAGCCATTTAGCTCAGACTCGCTCAAACGGTTTGGCTTCAATGGTGAAACAGATGAAAGCGTACGCATTGGCTTTTCAGACAATAGAAGAAAATAAATAATTTTTCAGATGAACGAACAAGAACTAAAAGATAAAGTAGTAGAAGCACTTAAAACAGTATATGACCCCGAGATTCCGGTAGATGTGTATGAACTGGGTTTGATATATGACATTAAGATTTTTCCGGTAAACAATGTTTACTTATTAATGACCCTTACCTCACCGTCTTGCCCTTCGGCAGAATCAATTCCGGTTGAAATTGAGCAGAAAGTAAAAGAAATTGAAGGCGTAAGTGATGTAAGTGTAGAGCTGACTTTTGACCCGCCCTATTCAACCGAAATGATGTCGGAAGTAGCCAAATTAGAATTAGGTTTTATGTAACAACTCATATGCTGAGTTGTAAAACGGAATCTGACCCCTCCGATTTTACAGCTTGGTTTTAATATATTTCAAACACCCCCTTTAGGGTCGGGGCTTATAATAATATTATGTATCCTCCTCATTTAGTAGCACCAATGAAAGCCGAATTAGTAAATGTTGGCTTTCAAGAATTACTGACTCCGTCAGATGTAGATAATTTTATCGATAATCAGAAAGGTACTGCATTAGTAGTTATCAATTCAGTATGTGGTTGTGCCGCAGGTACTTGCCGCCCGGGTGTAAGATTAGCTTTGCAACGTGCCGAAGTAAAACCTGAGCATCTGGTAACTGTTTTTGCTGGTGTTGATACAGACGCAACTCAACAATTACGCTCTTATATTCCATTCCCTCCATCTTCTCCGGCTATTGCCATTTTTAAAGATGGAGAAATCGCACATTTTATCGAAAGACATCATATTGAAGGTCGTTCGGCAGAAATGATTGCTACGCACCTGGTAGCAGCATTTGACGAAATCTGTGCTGAGGCATAAGATTTCAAACTTATTTGGGATTAAAAAAACGAGACATTCGGTATGGCTGAATGTCTCGTTTCGGTATCAGAAGTTTGGCTTCAACAGATACTTCGCATAGAATTCATCAATCACTTTTACAGCATCTTCTGCGGTATCTACCAATCTGATTAATTTCAAATCTTCGGGATTAATGTTCTTTTCACTATCGCACATGGTATTCTGAAGCCAGTCCAATAATCCTTTCCAGTATTCGCTTCCAACCATCACAATCGGGAAACGAGCAATTTTTTTAGTTTGAATCAAGGTAAGGGCTTCAAACAGTTCGTCTAATGTACCAAAGCCACCCGGCATGATAATAAATCCTTGAGAATATTTCATAAAACACACTTTGCGTGCAAAGAAATAATCGAAGTTAATGCTTTTATCAGGGTCAACATATTGGTTCGGAACCTGTTCAAACGGCAATTTAATATTCAGTCCAATTGATTTACCTCCGTTTTTACTGGCTCCTTTGTTTCCGGCTTCCATAATACCCGGGCCACCGCCTGTAATTACACCATACCCGTTTTTCACTAATCGGGCAGCAATATCAACCGACATCTGGTAGTATTTATGGTCGGGCTTGGTTCTTGCCGAACCATATATAGTTACCGAGGGGCCTATTTTGGCTAATCTGTCAAAACCATCTACAAATTCGGCAACTGTTTTTAAAATCTGCCATGAATCCTGGCTATGTATTTCATTCCAACCTTTTTCAACAAATGCTTCACGGATTAGTAGCTCTTCATTTGATTCAATTTCCTTTTCGCTCATAGTAATATTAAAAGTAATTTGTCGTACAAAATAAAGATTCTTCTCTGATAATTACAGGAGAATCGGATTAAGAAAACGTATATTTGCAAAAAAAAGTTTGAACCAACAAATATATATCAATGAAAGTTGCAATAGCAGGAGACCACGCAGGGTTTGAGTACAAGAAAGTAATTCTGCAATGGCTTCAGGGTCAGAATTTTGAGACCGCAGATTTTGGCCCTTATACTCCAGAGTCGATGGATTACCCTGACACCACACATCCGCTTGCCAGTGCTGTCGAAAAAGGAGATTATGAATTTGGTGTGCTGATTTGTGGCAGTGGTAATGGGGTTTGTATAACAGCCAACCACCATCAGGGCATCAGAGCCGGATTAGCCTGGAACATAGAGGTAGCACAGCTGATTCGTCAGCATAACAATGCCAATATTATTTGTTTACCTGCCCGGTTTATTGACTTGGAGTTGGCATTGGAGTGTGTAAAAACATTCTTAAACACGCCGTTTGAAGGCGGGAGACATGCTCGCAGAGCCGATAAAATTGCTTGCTGATATGAGAAACTGTTTAAGTTTATCTTATTGAATTAAAAAAGTTAATTTTTGTTCAATACTGCGCTTTAAAAATCCCGCGCGGCGTCCGCTCATTTAGCGTTGCTAAATTCCGGTTTTTAAATCTTGTCTTGAATCAAAAATCAATCTTTTTTATTTTCAAAATTTAACTCAAACAGTTTCTGATTTATCAAAGGAAGACAGAGACTCAGTTCTTCCTTTGATAAATCCCTTTAATAGTAGTAGTTCTGTAATCGACAGCTAAAGCCGGGATACGCTGAAAAATCTTTGGCACTACATTTTGCTTATCAATGATAATGGTAGGAGGGTCTTTCTTGAAGTTATCGAATATATTAATGATACTTTCGTAGTTATCCGGGTTTTCAAGGTCAATCTTCGACAAATCCCAGTTCAGATAACAAGTAGCTGATTTCCCTAATTTATACTCATCAATTCTTTCTCCGATTATCAGCATTTTCTGCCCTTTCATTAATTCGGGCAACTCTTTAGGCTTAACCCTCATATCCGACAACTGCTCAAACCCTTTTCCAAAGATGGGTGTTACTCCCTGATACTGCACAAACACAATTCCAATAAAAACCACCATAAAGACTAAATCGGGAATGACTCCGCCTCTGAAATGGAGGAAAAATCCGGTAACAAAGAAAGCAAAACATGGCACGAAAATAATGAACTGCATGGGAGCTACATTCGGCGACAAAAATAAAGCTAAAAGTGCCACAACTGCCCATATTAACATAATCTGTTGCGTACGTTGCTGATAACTATTATAGCGTGATACCTGTGTTTGGCGCAGGAATCCTAAAAAAGCAAGAATGGTCGGAACTGTAATAGCCAACAGCGCACTCTGGAAATCTTCGAGGCTGTATTGCTTGATTCTGAAAATACCATTGAACCAGTTGTATTTGAATTCGTCGATACTGTCGTAAAAATAAAAATAAAGCGTGATTAAAAATAGCGGAATAGCGAAACCAAGTAGGGCCAGGAAGTGTTGTCTTAAATTAGCATTGGTAAAAAATACCAGACAAGCCGTGCTCCATAAGATAAAAACCATAGATGGTTGATGAAACAATACAGCGATGCCGATATAGAGTCCGATTTCAAAAACTTCGTCAGATACCCCTTCTCTTCGTTCCATTTGTTTGACAATTTTATTGAAAGCAAAAAGAAGAAAAGTAGTGGCCAGTAAAACCGGAGAAAGTTTACTCATATCGAATGATAAACTCATTAATAAAATATAAATCAACCCCGGAGCGTAGTTTTTTTCAAGATAAGTCTGGCGGGTATTGCAGGTAAAAGTAAAATATAAAGCCTGAAAATAGATAATCAGAATAGCGATGAACTCATAAGCAAACTGTACCCTGCCAAACGAAAAATCTATCAGCCAATAGATAAAAGCAGATAAAGGCCCCACATTAGTCCAAAGCTCTTTATAAAGAAAACTGCCGTCATGGATTTTTTCTCCGACCAGCATCCATTCTAATTCAGGCAATAAAATCGGGAGTTTGTCGCCCAGAAAAGGTAATTTCAGTATAATTACCAGCAGTAACAAAGACAGAATATGGAAAAGCGTATTTAATCTGAAAAACGTTAGCAAGGCTGTACTGTTTTATATTTTCTGCAAAGTTATATAAAAATTAGTGCAGTATAGCTGAAAAAGATAGATTAACCCGGCAAAACATAATTTTAAATGGCGTATTTATCAATAAACCGGAAATAGTACGGATATTTGTATAATATTTAGTGAATTTGAACACAATGGAATCGAAAAGACAAAGACAAGTAGCGAAACAAATTCAGAAAGATTTGGGAGAGATTTTTCAGAGAGAAATGAAACAGGTATTTGATAAAGCTTTCGTCACAATCACTGATGTAAAAACCACACCTGACTTAGGCATCGCAAGGGTTTACCTTAGTTTTCTGATGACAAAAGATAAAGACGGGCTTTTAGAGTCGATACGAGAGCATACCAAAACCATCAGGAACCATCTGGCAGCACGGGTACGCCATCAGTTAAGAATTGTACCTGATTTACAGTTTTACTTAGATGATACCGCAGAATATGCGCAAAAAATAGAAAACCTGTTTGCCAATATCGTTATTCCGCCTGCTGAGGTTGAAAATGACGAAGAATAAACTCTGCAACACCTTAGAATTATAAAACTTCAGTATCTTGAATTT
This sequence comes from Emticicia agri, assembly GCF_004168285.1. Lineage (GTDB taxonomy): Bacteria > Bacteroidota > Bacteroidia > Cytophagales > Spirosomataceae > Emticicia > Emticicia agri. Next base: position 24,539 of record NZ_SEWF01000043.1, read on the forward strand.
ATCATTTTTAATAGCCAAACGCTACTTTTTGTCTCGTAAGAAAAAGAGTTTCATCAACTTTATTTCTTTTATGTCGATGCTGGGCATTGGTATAGGTACAATGGCAACGGTGGCAGTTTTATCTGTTTTTAATGGCCTTGAAGATTTGAACCGCAGTATTTTCAAATCGTTCGACCCTGATATTAAAGTATCTGCCCGTGAGGGTAAAGCCTTTGTGATTGAAAAAGACAAACTGGCCAGATTAAAGCAGATAAAAGGCGTTGATTATGTAACCGAGGTAATTCAGGATAATGCCCTGGTGATGTATGAGCAGGGAAAGATGGTGGTTACCCTAAAGGGAGTTGATAGTACTTTTCAGAAAAATAGCCGATTGAAAGGGTCTTTGGTAGAAGGAAGTTTTGTATTGCATAAAGACGACCTTGATTATGCTTTTATCGGAGGCAATGTTTATGGTGCGCTTAATATATCGTTAGACAATATTCTGGAGCCTCTGGAAATCTGGTATCCTAAAAATCAGAAAAAACTATCGTTGATTCCTGAAAACAATATCAATAAGAAGGTAATTAATATTTCGGGTGTATATGCACTCGAACAGTTTCATGATGATTATGTGTATGTACCGCTTTCAGTAGCCCAGGAACTGACAGAATTCAGTGATAAACGAACCGCATTGGAAGTGCAACTAAAACCTGATGCCAACGCAGGGCGTGTGCAGGAAGAAGTAGCAGGCATTTTTGGCGATAAATACCTGATTCAGAATCAGGATGAACAAAATGCTAATCTATTCAGAGCAATAAAAATCGAAAAATTGTTTATCTTTATAGCGTTAGTGTTTATTATCGGAGTGGCATCGTTTAATATTTTCTTTTCTTTAACCATGTTGGTGATTGATAAAAAAGAAGAAGTCAGAACTTTGTATGCGATGGGTGCCGATGATTCGTTAATAAAAAGAATATTTTTTAGTGAGGGGGCAATTATCTCTTTTATCGGCACGGCAGTAGGGCTTGTTTTAGGTTTCGTGTTCTGCCTGCTTCAGGAGAAATTCGGTTGGGTAAGCATGGGCATGGATAGTGCGGTTATAGATGCTTATCCGGTGAAGATAAACCCGACGGATTTTATGATTACTGCTGTAGCTGTTATTTTTATTACGCTGATGGTATCTTATTTTCCTGCCAAACGAGCCACTAATGATTATTAATACTATTTTTCAAAGCTGATATTCAAACAAATGAACTTGCTCTTCAAAATTACTTCCTTAGCTTTCGTTGTTTCACAGACTTTCGGTCAAACTGCCAGTCTGAACATGCAGTCAAAAAAATGGATACTGCTGACGAACAGAATAGAAAAGAACGACATTCATTTAGCTACTTACAGCCCTTCAAAGCTGAAAGCTGACACTTTTGTGATGAGATTTGGTGCCGGAGGAAAAATTGAGTATGACTATGAAACCAATCCGAATGTATCATCGGGTGGAAGAACCGAGTTCTTAGATATTGATACAAAGGCTTCATCATGGGAGTATAACCCGACAGCCAATATACTAACCATGACCCTGAAAGGAGGCTATAAGAGCCTGGATGATTTTAATTTTAAGCGTGATTATACCATCGAACCAACAGCCGGAGGATATGTGCTGAAAAGAATAACGGAGCAAGTGGCTGAAGCTTTGAAAGTTCAGGCAACGCAGGCGGAAACTCCACAGGTTTTAGTAAAGGAAACAACTACAAAACCAGTAGAGATTATCAGACCTGTTTTAGTAACCACAGTAAAGGAAGAAGTAAAAGCAGTTGTAGCAGAGGTAAAAGAAATAAGCAAAGAGGAAATAGAAGCAGCAAAATTTGCTGAAACTATTGCCAAGAGTAAAATTTTATTGTCGGATACCAGACGCTGGATTTTGCTGACTAATAAAATTATGAAGAATACCATTAAGTTTACTTCATTTGATAAATCTAAGTTCAGAATCAATACCCTGATATTGACTTTTGCCAACAATGGGAAATTAGAGTACGATTATCAGATGGATCCGACATTAGAGTTCTGTGCAGGTATTGATTTTTTAGATATTGACACCGACGAATCGGCTTGGTCTTTTGATGAAACTAATAATATATTGACGCTTACTATTAAAGGCGGGTATGCGAGTTTAGATGATTTTAAGTTTAAAAGAGATTATAAAGTTGAACAAACCGACGATGAGTATGTACTACATAAAGTAAAAGAACATTATTTTATCGACCTGAAAAAACAAAACCAGAAAAAGAAAGCAGAGTAGGGATTTTATTAGATATGTAATTTAGTGATATAGTGAATGAGTGATTTTTACATATTTGATACAATAATTAATTCAAATTAACGGAGCGATTTTGGAGCAAATAATGGATGGTTACTATCTCTTATTCACACAATCACTCATTCATTCACTCAATCATTAATTTCTTCCAACACATGCGTTTATTAAGTTCACTGATATGGCTATGTTTTGCTTTGGGTGCATGGGCACAGCAACCTACAACTATTGCTCCGGCACAAGGAAAATATAATCCTGAGCGTACAAAAAAGAACGACCTCATTCATACCAAATTAGAATTAAGACCCAACTGGGCCAAACAGGAAATGTATGGCGTAGCCACTATTACTTTCAGACCTCATTTTTATCCGCAAAGTACATTAGAATTAGATGCCAAAGGATTTGATGTGCAAATGGTGAGAATGAAAGGGCAGGATTTGAAATTTGACTATGACAAACGGCTGTTAAAAATTGATTTAGGCAAAACCCTTACCCGAAAAGATTCTGCGCAGGTACAAATTGTATATATTGCCAAACCCAATGAAATACCGTTGGGTGGCAGTGAAGCCATTACAGCCGATAAGGGTTTGTATTTCATTAATGCTGATGGTGCAGACCCTGAGAAGCCCCGACAAATATGGACACAAGGCGAGACAGAAGGCAATTCCTGCTGGTTCCCGACCATAGATACGCCTAATCAGAAAACTACACTTGAAATTTATATCACCTTAGATAAGCCTTCAACCGATGCAAAGTACCTGACTTTATCTAACGGCAAACTCATTTCTTCAAAAGTTAATAGCGATGGTACTCGGACAGATTACTGGCGGCAAAACAAACCTGCGGCACCTTATCTGACTATGATAGCGGTTGGGGATTTCAGAAAAGTAGTTGACCCCAACTATAAAAACTTTGAAGTAAGCTATTATGTAGAGCCTAAGTTTGAGAGGTACGCCATGAATATATTTGGCCGTACGCCTGAAATGATAAGCTTTTTTGAGAATCTGTTAGGGGTAAAATATCAATGGGATAAATATGCACAGATAGCTGTAAGAGAATATGTATCGGGTGCGATGGAGAACACCACTGCCACTGTACATGGCGATTTTGTTCAGAAAGATAACCACCAGTTGGCCGATGATAACGACGATGGTGTAATAGCTCATGAACTTTTTCATCATTGGTTTGGCGATTTGGTTACGGCAGAATCATGGTCAAATCTGCCTTTAAATGAGTCCTTTGCCAATTATTCAGAATACCTCTGGACTGCACATAAATACGGGCAGGACGAAGCCGATTTGGTTGCCTATATTGCTTTCAATCAGTACTTCAACGAAGCACTTGAAAAGCAGGAACCTCTGATTCGTTATCGTTACCACGATAGAGAAGATATGTTTGATTCTCATTCGTATGCCAAAGGTGGCCGAATCTTACATTTATTAAGAAAACAGGTAGGCGATGAGGCTTTTTTTGCCGCCTTAAAATTATACCTGACTCAGAACGCTTTTAAAACCGGAGAAATTGACCAGTTAAGATTGGCTTTTGAGTCAGTAACCGGAGAAGATTTACACTGGTTTTTTGACCAATGGTTTACAAAACCCGGCCATCCTGATTTACAGGTTACACAAGAGTATGCAGGAGGTAATTTGAAACTCACCATCAATCAGATTCAGGATACTACTTATTCAACCATTTACCGCTTACCTTTACAGGTAGAAATCTGGGCAAATAACCAGCGGACGCTAAAAGATATTGTAATAGACAAAACGACTAATACTTTTGAATGGAGTTTGCCGACTGCACCACAGATGGTATATATTGACCCTGAAAATATTCTGGTAGGGCGTGTGCTTTTTCAGAAATCCAAAGAAGATTATATCTATCAGTATTATCATGCAGAGCGTGTTCCGGCACGTCTGAATGCGCTTGAGATTCTTACCTATGTGCCTGATGGAGATAGTACAGTAGTAAATCCTGCTTTTGATAAAGACATCCGCAAAGTGCTGATTGATGCTACTAAAGATAAATTCTGGCGTGTCAGACAACTGGCAGTTCAGAAACTCTATGATTATGACGGAGATGATTTTCTGGAAGTAGAAAAAGCACTACAAAGCCGTGTGCAGAGTGATGAACGCTCGTATGTACGAGCCGATGCGATTATAGCCATGAAAAGTTTTCAGAATTCGCAGAATGATAAACTATTCCGGATTGCACTCAATGATACTTCTTATACAGTTCAGGCGGCGGCACTTGAAGCTATTTTGTCCGGGCGTCCGTCTGATGCAGCAGAATTAGCTAAAAAATACGAATCTTCATACAATACCGCTATTTTTTCGGCAGTTGCCAACTATTATTCTGATGAGGCTGCTCCTGAAAGATTTGACTGGTTTATCCAACATCTCAACAAAATGAGTGGGGGCGATTTATATCAGGTATTAGGTATTTTTGGTACTTATCTGGTAAAGTCTTCGCCTGAGATTCAACAGAAGAGTTTACCTTTATTAAAGAAAATAGTTACCAAAGATTCTCAATGGTATGTAAGATTTGCAGGCTTTCAAACCCTTGCGCTTCTCAATGATTTGAGTGAGGCAAAAGCGATTTTGAAAGAAGTAATTGCCACAGAAAAAGACCAGCGTTTGCAGAAAATCTATCAACAATATAAAGGGTTCTAACTTTGGTTAGGCTTTTGAAATTCCAATTACACAGCTCCTGACATGAACAGAAATCTGAAAGATGGCCTGAATTTTTTCTCTAAGGTAACGCCTGCCCGTGCATGGAATGCCATAAAGAATGTTTCAAGCTATGTAGAGTCGAAAATGACCGGAAGACCTGTTCACAGAGGCTTACCCATAGCTGTTTCTATTGAGCCAACTACTTCGTGCAATCTGCGTTGCCCTGAGTGCCCCAGCGGCCTGAGAAGTTTTACCCGCCCGACCGGAATGTTGGAAGAACAACTCTTCAAACAAACAATTGACGAACTTTCTGCTACCTTATTATATCTTACCTTTTATTTTCAGGGCGAGCCTTATCTGCATCCTAAATTTCTTGAATTAGTAAAGTATGCCTCACAAAAAGGCATTTATACGGCTACCTCTACCAATGCCCACTACCTGAGTGATGTAAATGCCAGAAGAACGGTAGAATCAGGCTTGGATAGAATGATTATTTCGATTGATGGCACAACGCAGGAAGTATATGAGCAATACAGGGTAGGAGGGAATCTGTCGAAAGTGATAGAGGGTGCCAAAAATATCATTAAGTGGAAGAAAGCACTCAAATCTGCTACTCCTCATGTTATTTTCCAGTTTCTGGTAGTTAAGCCAAACGAGCATCAGATGGAGGAGGCAAAAAAACTTACCGAAGAGATTGGAGTTGATGAAATTGCTTTTAAAACTGCACAGATTTACGACTACGAAAATGGCTCTGACCTTATTCCGACCATAGATAAATATGCCCGTTATGCCCGGCAAGCTGATGGTACTTACAAAATCAAAAACAAACTGCTTGACCATTGCTGGAAAATGTGGCACTCCTGCGTAATAACCTGGGACGGATTGGTGGTTCCGTGTTGCTTCGATAAAGACGGCGAATACCGTTTGGGAGACCTCAAAAAAGGTAGCTTTCAATCATTATGGCATAGCCAACCCTATCATGATTTCCGCCAATCGTTGGTGCGTTCCCGTGGTGAAATTGAAATGTGCAAAAATTGCACTGAGGGAACCAAGGTCTGGGGTTGATATTTCAATATTCATTTTATAGATTTGCCGATAACTTTATTTTTTAACCAACCGAACCTCTATGAATACTACTGTCAGAGTGAAGCTGATGACCATGATGTTCCTCCAATTTTTCTGCTGGGGGGCGTGGTATGGCCAAATGAGTAAATACATGTTTGATTCCCTGAAAGCCAGTGGCGACCAGGTAGGAAATGCCTACACAGCTTTCTCAATTGCCATGCTTATCTCTCCTTTTTTTGTCGGTATGATAGCCGACCGTTTCTTTTCTGCGCAGAAAGTTTTAAGTGTTTTAAATATTTTAGGTGCCATTATTTTATTTTTCCTGACCCGGATAACCGACCCAAGTCAGTTTTTCTGGTATATTCTGGCCTATTGTATCACTTTTGCACCAACCATTTCTCTGACTACCTCTATCTCTATGCGACACATTGCCACGCCTGAGAAAGATTTTCCGGGTATTCGTGTAATGGGAACCATTTCGTGGATTGTTGTAACCAATATTATCGGTTTTATGAATGTGGGTGGCGATGTAACTATTTTTACCATTGCTATGGGTGCTGCTGTTGCACAAGGGCTTTTCAGTTGGTTTTTACCGGATACCCCTCCGAAAACTTCAACCGAGAAAGCATCATTCGCTCAGATTCTTGGTGCAGATGCGTTTACACTTTTCAAAGACAGGTCATTTGCTATTTTCTTTATATCATCAGTACTTATCTGTATTCCGTTGTCATTTTATTATGCAATGGCAAACCCTTCATTATCCGATTCAGGTATGACCAATGTCGAAAATAAAATGTCGTTGGGGCAGGCTTCTGAGGTGATTTTTATGTTGTTGATTCCATTTGCATTCCAGAAATTCGGTGTTAAATGGATGTTAGCCATTGGGTTAATTGCCTGGATTATTCGTTTTGCGTGTTTCGGCTATGGTGATGCTGCCTCAAGTGAATGGATGCTGTATCTGGCCATTATACTGCATGGCGTATGTTTTGATTTCTTCTTTGTAACCGGACAGATTTATACTGATAATAAAGCCGGAGTAAAAATAAAAGCACAGGCGCAGGGGCTAATTACCTTGGCCACCTATGGCATAGGAATGGGTATTGGTTCTAAACTGGCAGGTATTGTAACAGATATGTACACCGTTAACGGGGTGAAGAACTGGACTTCCATTTGGCTTGTTCCTGCAGGCATTGCTGCGGTAGTATTAGTATTCTTTGTACTGATTTTTAAAGATAATACCAGACAAGCCAAGGCTTAGTTATTAAAATTCTCTGATTTCCTTATGGGCTTCAAAGCCCATAAGGAAATTATTTTTTCGCCTGTATGAAATATATTTTTGTCCTGTTTATTGTATTGACCATCTGCTCTTCGTGTGCTTCGCTTAATTCATTGAATGACATGAATTGTAAACTGTCAGAAGACAAGAGAAAGAATATTATCGGTAAATGGAAAGTGATAACTAATGATAAGAAGTTTATCTGGCGATTTTATTCGGATAACAGCACAGCTACTTTAGAGAATGAGTATCTGACACAGATTTTTGACAGGCCGATATATCTTAATCAATGGCAGAATGACAAAATTGATACCCTAAAAGTATTCTTTAATGGCGGTCGACTTCAATACTATATTCTGTCAAATCAATGCCGAGAGATAGTGTTGGTAAATACCAGGTCCAGAGATACACTCACCCTAAAACGCAAACAATATTTCTACAAGTGAGCAGTTATTCTTTAAATTTCAGTGCTTCCACTACCCTCATTTTAGAAACAATCAGAGTAGGAATAGTGATAACTGCCAGTATCAGCATAATAGTAGCCGCATTGAGCAGAAGGATGGTCAGCCAGTCCCAGGCAATGGGTACATAACTGATGTAGTAATTTTCAGGGTCAAGCGGAATCAACTGGAAGTAATACTGAATCAAGCCTAAACCTATTCCAATCAGATTACCATAGAATATTCCTTTCAGAATAATAGTCAGTCCATTCAGGACAAATATTTTACGAATTTGGGTATTGTCAGAGCCAAGGGCTTTCAGCATACCAATCATAGGTGTGCGCTCCATCATCATCACCAGCAGCACAGAAATCATATTGAAACAAGCTACTACTAAAATCAGTGCCAATACAATCAGAATATTCTTATCCAATAAACTTAACCAGTCAAAAATGGCCGGAAACATATCGGTTATCCGGGTGGCTTTCATATCCTGGTCAATTTCATTAGTTACCAATCGGGTAGTTGCGTCCAGGTCGTCAAAGTTTTTCAGAAAAATCTCGTAGTGTCCACAGGTATTGCTATCCCATTCATTCATTTTCTGTACCAGGGTTAAATCGCCGATAATGTAGTTTTTATCAAATTCCTCCAATCCGGTTTCGTAAATGCCTACTACTTTTACTTTTCTTACTCTTGGCGGAGTCTGAATAAAATAAATCAGTACTTCATCTGCTAATTTTATTTTTAACCGGGTAGCAATTCTTTTACTGATAACAACTTCGTTAGAGAAAGTGGTGTCATTAAAATTTATTTTTCTACCCTCAATCATATTCATAGAGAAGGTTGGCCAATCATAGTCTCTTCCCACGCCTTTTATAATAATTCCCGCTAACTCTTCACTCGATTTTAACATTCCTGCTTTATTTCCTACTGCCTGAACATGACGTATTTGTGGAATCTGACGATAATTATTATAAAAATTTGTTTTTATTGGCATTGGTGTTTCTTCATACGACTGATTCAGTGTAATTTTGCTGACCTGTATATGAGAGCTAAGGCTGAATAGTTTATCTTTGATGCCTTGTTTATAGCCAACTAATATGGCAAAAGAGATAATCATTACCGCCAGACCAATAGCTATACTCGCAACTCCGATTTTCACAACAGTAGAAGTAAAAGACGCAGATTTTGTTTTTTGAATACGTTGAGAGATAAATCGGGATAAATCCATGGGTTTTATTAAGCAAGAATGATTATCATAGAAATCATGAAAGATTTTACAAAACTATCATTTTTGTACGAATACTCTTACAGTTCTTTAGATTTAAAGCATATCCATTGTGAAAGGTTACAGATGTGACCTAAAAGACGTCGTTCATGTATCATACAATTAAAGTATTCATATTTAAAATATTTCTTATAGGTTTATTTACTTTAGGAACCATTGAAATCTTCTATCAATTTAACCCTTATACCGAAAGAAATTTAGAAATATCTTATACTGCCAGTATTATCGAAAAATATAAAAGGCTTCAATCATTGCGCTCACCCAAAATTGTGCTGATTGCCGGCTCAAACTTCGCCTATGGTATCAATAGTGAAATGATAGAAAAAAGTTTTCAGAAACCCGTGGTAAATATGGCTATGCACTACGACTATGGGACTGATTTTATGTTAAAACAGATTCAGAACGAACTGAAAGCAGGCGATATCGTGATTATGGGCTTTGAGTATATTATAGAAGCTGAGGGGAATATGGGTGAAAAAATACAGATGGCAAAGCTATTTCCGAAGGCTAACGAATGGTTTGATTATAAAGATATAGTGCAGTATATCAGAGAAAATGCTATTGTGAGAATTTCAAGCCTGAGATTAACACTCGAAAGATTAAGCAGCAGAGAAGAAGCACACCCAACCGTAGATGATACAACAAGCATTTTTTTCAGGAATGCGATTAATGAATATGGAGATTTAGTCAGTCATCTGAATAATCCCCCATTGAAAACCATTCCGCCTGCCGTGATTAACGATAAGGTAAGTATGCACCTCGCCATTGCCGATATGAATGCTTTTTATGAGAAGATGCAAAAAAGAGGGGTAAAAGTTTATTATTCCTATCCATCTTATGCACAGTCAAGCTATGAACACGACAAGGTGATTATTAATAAATTGAATACAGAATTGAAGAAAGAAGCACGATTCCCGATTTTAGGAGAATTGCAGGAGTTCGTTTTTGCTGATAGTTTGTGTCAGGATATGGTATATCACCTCAATGCCAAAGGACGTGACATACGCACACAAAAACTGATTGACTTATTAAAAAATGCGCATTAAGCTAATTGAATGACAGGTATAAAGAAATTTTTTTATAAAGTACTTTTATTCGGAGCAATCATCATTGTTTCGGTCTGGTTGTTAAATATAGTTTTCATTGCCCAGACTTCGCCCTATGAATATCTGGGAGGCATGCTGAATGATAAACACAAAATGGTAAGCCAGATTCAATCACCGAAAGTTTTATGGGTCGGAGGGTCAAGCGGGTCATTCGGAATCAATAGCGATACCTTGCAGAAACATTTGGGAATGCCTGTTTTTAATCTATCGTTCATTGCACCTTTAGGTACTTATTTCCTGCTGAATGATGCCCTGAAAGAAGTGAAAAAAGGGGATAAAGTATTTGTGAGTACCGAATATGATATTGAAAAATACAGCACACCACCTGTGATTTATTCAGCCATAGACTATTATCCAGCAGGAGCCATCTATGTAGCCAGAGATACAACAACCGTAGATTATATCGGACATCGAGTAAAGCATAAATTAGCTAATATCAAGAAATTATTCTGGAATGTTTTTACTAAGAATGAGGCGGCTGTGGCCGCAGTTGAGGATAAAACTTCAGTTTATTTTAGAAGTGCTTTTTCGGCTAAAGGAGACATTATCAGTCATGTAAACAATACTCCCAAGCAGGTAGATTTTTTTCTGTTTCCGAAAGCACCTATTGATTATCAGGAGCAAATTGATGACCTGAACCATTTTGTGGCCGAAGTGAGAAAGAAAGGCGGGGAGGTTTATTACGTTTTTCCACCTTTGGCAGAGTCAACCTATCAATATGGGAAAGTAGCAGTTGAATCGGTAGAAAAACAATTAAAAGCGAATTTAAAGTGCGATATATTGGGTAGTGCTAAAGATTTTGTGAGAAAAGACTCCTCATTTTTTGATTCGTTTTATCATTTAAAACCATTTGCAAGAGACCTGAACACGCAGAAAATAATAGAATTGTATAAAGAGAAACAAAAGTAACCATGTTTGCTTATAGTTGTTGGTTACCCAAAGCAAGATTATTCACATTTATTTGATATGATATTTAATTCGATAGAGTTTGCCATTTTTTTTCCGATAGTAACCCTTGTTTACTTCCTCTTAGGGCATAAGCATCGCTGGTGGTGGTTGTTGGCAACAAGTTGCTATTTTTATATGTTTTTCAAGCCTGAGTATATTCTGATACTGGGCTTTACCATTGTAATAGATTATTTTGCAGGAATACTCATTGAACAGTCTGAAGGTGCCAGACGAAAGTGGTATCTCGTAATGAGTCTGATTGCTAATTTGGGCGTACTGGCGGTTTTTAAATATTATAATTTCTTTACGTTAGTAGTAGGAGAGGCCGGACTGGCAAGCCTGCCTATGCTTAAAATTTTATTACCTATTGGTTTATCTTTTCATACGTTTCAGGCCATGAGTTATACCATTGAGGTATATCGGGGCAATCAGAAAGCAGAAAGACATTTTGGTATTTATTCGCTATATGTAATGTTTTATCCACAATTGGTGGCAGGGCCTATAGAAAGACCGCAGAATGTATTGCACCAGTTTTATGAAAAGCATACGTTTGATTATGACCGGGTAACCAGTGGCTTGAAACTAATGGCATGGGGGTTATTCAAAAAGGTGGTAATAGCAGACCGTCTGGCGCTATTTGTAGATAAAGTGTATGAACATCCATTAGATTATCAGGGTATTCCTATCATAGTGGCAACTATCTTTTTCTCTTTTCAGATTTATTGCGACTTTTCTGGCTATTCAGATATTGCCATAGGTTCGGCACAGGTAATGGGCTTTAAACTGATGAAGAACTTCGACAGACCTTATTTTTCAAAAAGTATTTCAGAATTCTGGCGACGCTGGCATATTTCCCTTTCAACCTGGTTCCGTGATTATCTGTACATTCCGCTGGGCGGCAACAGGGTAAGTACTTATCGGCGTTATTTCAACCTGTTTTTTGTTTTTACCATGAGCGGTTTGTGGCATGGCGCTAACTGGAACTACATTATCTGGGGTGCTTTGCATGGTATTTATCTGGTAGCTGCCATTATTCTGGCAAAACCACGTAATTTCATTAACAAAATCACGGGTATTACCAAAGTTCCTTTCCTTTTTAAAATCGTTCAGGTTTCAATTACTTTTATACTGGTAGCTTTTGCCTGGATATTTTTCAGAGGCAGTTACCTCGAACTGGGCTGGACATGGCATCTCGTTACTCATCTTTTCACAGGGTTACCTTCAATTTCTGAATTTCTGCATGTAGAGTATATCTCGCAAAATGTTTTTCTTGACAAAGGTGCCAAAGAGTTTTTCACGGCCATTGCGTTAATTCTATTCATGGAGGTTATACATTATATGCAGCGTGATAAAAGTATGCGTGATATAATTGCTGCCAAACCCACTTGGGTACGATGGGGGATTTATTACCTCTTTGTTATGCTGTTTTTCATTTTTGGCATCTTCGATTCACCTGCCCAGTTTATTTATTTTCAGTTTTGATGAGTGTCTTGAACTTTGATTAAACTGATTTAATGATTTCGCTGAAAGAACGATTTATTGAATGCAAAAGACGTTGAGAACCCTCCTTTTGTATTTAATAAATCGTTCTTTAAGTTAAAAAAATCAATTTAATCATCAAATCAGCTAAAACGGTACGCCGTCGCGGCACAGTTCAGACAATAAAATATTTTTATAAATCTACTTGTTTGGTAGAGTATATATACTTTACTTTGTGACAGAAACAAAAACAAACGATTTATACGCTTTAGTTTTTGTTCTATTTATGGTCGTGTGTCTTAGTTGGAAGACAAAGAGTCTCATAAACTCTTTTAAGTGGTTCGACACCACTCACGACAACTATCATTTTTTGAACCATACAGAACAACTTGAATTATTAATCCTCACTGATTATGGTAATCAATTATTTAGCATTAGCTGTTCCGTTTTTTTTGTTTTTCATCTGGCTTGAATACTATATAGCCCAAAAGCAGGGGAAATCTTATTTTAAGTTTAACAGCTCTATTGCCAATATTAACGTGGGCATAGCAGAGCGTTTAATTGATTTGTTTACAGCAGGCGGGTTCTATTTCTTTTATGATTATCTGCATACACATTTTGCCATTTTTGATATTCAGCCCAGCATATTATTGTGGATAGCCTTACTGTTAGCTACCGATTTTCTGTGGTACTGGTATCATCGCTTCGGGCATGAGGTAAATCTTTTCTGGGGGTTTCATGTAGTGCATCACCAGAGCGAAGAGTTTAATTATACAGCCGCTACCCGAATTACCATCTTTCAGTCGGTGGTTCGTACGGCATTCTGGTCAGTTTTGCCTATCATAGGTTTCCCTGCTGAAATGATTACCACTATTTTACTGGTGCATGGCATTTATCCATTCTTTACGCATACACGTCTAATCGGGAAGTTGGGAATCTTAGAGTATATCATGGTTACTCCCTCGCACCATCGGGTACATCATGCCAGTAATGAGGAGTATCTTGATAAGAATTTTGGTGATATGTTTATTATATGGGATAAGCTGTTTGGCACTTTTGCCGAAGAAAAAGAAGAACCTACTTATGGACTTACCAAGCAATTAGGAAGTTACAGTTTTTTATGGCAGCATTTTCATTTTCTGGTCGAAATAGGATATGCTGCCAAAACAGAGAAAGGATTATTGAATAAACTAAAGGTAATATTTGGCCGACCGTCTTCATTTAGCCCGGATATGCGCCATAAGGCCGAGAAAAAGTTTTTGGCTGTCAGAAAAGTAAAAGTGCACACTACTAAATTCCGTACTTATGTTGTTGCCCAGATAGCCTTTATTATCATAGCCTTATTTCTGTTATTACTATTTGAGCATTATATCCCGCTGTTTCTTCAGGTAATGGTTGCCTTGTTTATACTAATAACGCTTATCAACTGCGGAGCAATTATGGAACAAAGAAGGTGGGTGTTTTATTTAGAATTTGTGAGGGCAAGTCTGGTAACTATTACTACTTATTACTATTTCCCAAGTCCGACTTTAACAGGCATGTTAATCCTGTTACTGATTACAGGTATAGCTTATTTTTCGAGCTTACAAAAGCAATATTTAAGGCTGATATACGGCAAAAGAAAATTTTTTGAATAGCAAATGTTTTATTCATCGTAATAGGTTATGGTTGTCAATTAGCTTGGTTAGTCTCTAACCAAGCACAATTTTCTGACCGATAGATAACATACGTAGCAAAATTAGTTGTTACCATTCTTTTATCATTAAATTTAGGTTTTAAATAAATATTCACAAAACCATTTTAAAATTATGCAATTTGAAACCCTTCAATTACACGCAGGTCAGGTTGTTGACCCTGTTACCAATGCCAGAGCAGTACCTATTTATCAGACAACTTCCTATACTTTCAATAATGCCGAGCACGGAGCCAATTTATTTGCGCTGAAAGAGTTCGGGAATATCTATACCAGAATCATGAACCCTACCAATGATGTGTTTGAGAAACGCATTGCCGCTTTAGAGGGTGGGGTAGCGGCGCTGGCTGTCGGTTCAGGTCATGCTGCCCAGTTTGTAGCTATTAATAATATTACAACCGTTGGAGACAACTTTGTAACTACCTCGTTTTTGTACGGAGGATCCTATAACCAATTTAAAAACTCATTCAAGAATATTGGTGTTGAAGCCCGCTTTGCTGATGGCGACAAGGTGGAGAGTTTTGAAAAGTTAATTGACGAAAAAACCAAATTCCTGTATCTGGAAACCATCGGAAATCCGGGCTTTAATGTACCTGATTTTGAAGCATTTGCTAAATTGGCCCAAAAATATGACCTGCCATTAATTGTGGACAATACTTTTGGCGCAGCCGGAGCCATTGCCCAGCCTATTAAGTACGGAGCCAATGTAATTGTAGAGTCGGCTACAAAATGGATTGGCGGACATGGTACAACTATGGGTGGGGTAATTGTAGATGCCGGAAATTATAACTGGGGTAATGGCAAATTCCCACAGTTTACCGAACCGTCTCCGAGTTATCATGGCTTAGTGTTGAACGATGTATTCGGTATCGGTGGGCCATTCGGCAATATTCAGTTTATTATCAGAGCTCGTGTAGAAGGGCTAAGAGACTGGGGCCCTTCGCAATCTCCTTTTAACTCTTTCTTATTATTGCAAGGGTTGGAAACATTGACATTAAGGGTAGAAAGAATTGCCGAAAATGCCTTAAAATTAGCACAGTGGTTGCAGGCGCACGAGCAGGTAGAAAGTGTAAACTACTTAGGCTTACCCGAAAACCCCTATCATGAATTAGCCAAAAAATACCTGAATCGTGGCTTTGGTGGGGTGTTGTCTTTCAAACTCAAAGGAGATAAAGCAAAGGCTTCAAAGTTTGTTGATAGCCTGAAATTAATAAGCCATCTGGCAAATGTAGGAGATTCTAAAACGCTCATTATTCATCCGGCATCTACCACTCACTCACAATTATCGGAGGCCGAACAGACCACCGCAGGGGTTGAACCTACGCAGTTGCGTATTTCAGTTGGTATTGAGCATATTGATGATATCAAGGCTGATATTGAACAGGCTTTTGGAAGTCTGTAAATAAAGTATGATTCCACTCATGGTCGTAGCCATGAGTGGAGTTGAAAAGTTTGTTTAAATTAAACTGATTCAAAGCTATCCTTATGAAAAAAAACCATTATTTGATGAGAGTACTTGGGGTTGCTTCAACAATAAGTTTACTTCTATCTGGTTTTACAAAGACTTCAGATGATACGCCTTACCAGATTGAAATAAAGGCATGGCATAATCAAAGAGTGGAGAATCTGAAAAAAGAAAATGGTTGGCTGAATCTGGCAGGACTATTCTGGTTGGAAAAGGGGAAAAACGCTTTTGGTAATAGTAGTACCAATAAAATTATTTTCCCTATAGGAAAAAGTGATGATTTTTTAGGCAATCTGATTCTGGAAAAAGGTGAAGTGTTTATTGAAACTACGCCTGATAAAGCCATTTATGCGAATGATGAGCAGGTAACAAAACTGAAAATTTTCCCGTCTGAGAAGCCTGTTATCTTAAAGCATAAATCTCTGCGTTGGTTTGTAATCAAACGGGGAGATAAATACGGGATTCGCCTTCGTGACCTGGAAAGCCCTTTTCTGAAAGAATTTTCAGGTATTGAGACTTTTCCGGTTGATGAAAAATGGAAAGTAAAAGCAAAACTGGTCAAGGAAGCGAACAAGAAAATACCGATTCTGGATGTATTGGGGCATACCAACCTACAGGATTCGCCGGGTAAATTGGTTTTTACCATTGATGGTAAAGAGCATAGCCTTGATGCGCTGGAAGAGGGGGATAATCTGTTTATTATTTTTGCTGACAAAACCAACAAGAAAGAAACCTATGGTGCCGGACGCTTCGTCTATACACCCAAACCCGATGAAAATGGGGTGGTACTATTAGATTTTAATAAATCAATTAACCCACCTTGTGCTTTTACACCTTACGCCACCTGCCCTTTACCTCCGAAACAGAATACGCTCGAAATTGCTATAAACGCAGGAGAAAAGAATTATAGAAATCATTAAAATGTATTGGTTGCGCGTGAAGTAAATGGAAGCATATAAAACTAAACGCACAACGTAGTTTTTTTGTACTCTGATAGGCTTCGTTGTTTTAATAAACTAATGAGGCAATCTGGCTTGGCTTATCATTAGTCAAGTCAGATTTTTTGAGATGTTGATTAAAAGGTACTTATAAATAAGTAAATGGTACAATAAAATAATCTACTAAATTGGTAGATTTTATAGAATAATATGTTATATTTGCATTATTGATAACAAACATCAATAAACTAAACTTTACACTTCATTAACAAACACCATGATTTCGAAAAAAGCTAAATATGCCCTGAAAGCCCTGAAGGTTTTGGCAGAAAAGTATGGTGAAAAAGATTCACTGACCGTAACTGATATTGCCAATGAAGAAAATATTCCAAGAAAATTCCTGGAAACCATTCTGCTTGAATTAAGAAACAATGGTTTGCTGACAAGCCATAAGGGGAAAAACGGGGGATATTCACTAAGTGTTGAGCCGGGTAAAATTACCCTGGCTCGTATCTTACGCATTACCGATGGCCCTATTGCCCCAACTCTATGCGTTTCGATATACTATTATGATAAATGCGATGATTGTGGTGATGAAGAAACCTGTCCGATACGGCCAATCATGCTGAAAGTGCGTGACGCCAACCTGAAAGTATATGAAAATACTACTTTAACTGATTTTATAAACAAGCGGGAGTTGGTATTTGCTTGACCCAATTATTGTTAGACTTCCGTTCTATAAGAGAGTTTTAATTATTATTTACCATTCAAACTCCTTATTTTGCATCAAAAATATAAAGTATAATGCCTAAAACAGATTTTGATGCAATAATAGTAGGGTCAGGACCCAATGGCCTTTCAGCAGCTGTTGCTCTACAAAAATCAGGGCTTTCTATATTGTTAGTGGAAGCCAAAAGTACTATCGGTGGTGGCCTACGCTCTGCTGAACTTACCTTATCCGGTTATGTGCACGACATCTGTTCTGCGATACATCCGCTGGCATTAGCTTCTCCTTTTTTCAGAACCCTCCCTTTAGATAAGTTCGGACTCGAATACATACAGCCACCTGTAGCCGCTGCTCATCCTTTTGACGACGGTACCACGGCTTTGCTTACACGGTCAATAGAAGAAACTGCCTCACAATTCGGGAAAGACAAGCAAACTTATCTAAATCTGTTAGGAGCCATTACCAGACAATTACCAGATTTAGCCAACGATATTCTGGCACCATTAAGATTCCCCCGGCATCCATTAGATTATGCTAGTTTTGGATTGAAAGCACTCTTGCCTGCCAGTTTTATAGCAAAACGCTTTACTACTGATGCCGCTAAAGGTTTATGGGGTGGTATGGCGGCGCATTCTATTCTGCCACTCAGCAATTTTACTACTTCGGCTATCGGGCTGGTATTGATGGCAGCGGGTCATGCCTTTGGCTGGCCTATACCTAAAGGTGGTTCGCAACAGATAGCCAACGCCCTGGCTGCTTATTTTCAATCAATAGGAGGGAAGATAGAAACCAACTTTTATGTAAAATCTTTGGAACAATTGCCTTCATCAAAGGCTATATTATTCGATATCACGCCTAAACAATTACTACACATAGCCGGACATACTTTTTCTTCTGTTTATAAAAGACAATTAGAAAAGTATAAATATGGAATGGGTGTTTTTAAAATAGACTGGGCACTTGATGCGCCTGTGCCTTTTCAAGCAAAACAAAATCTGTTGGCCGGAACGGTACATTTAGGTGGTACTTTTGAACAAATAGCCATTGAAGAACAAAAGATTTGGAAAGGGCAACATCCTGAAAAACCTTATGTATTGCTGGCTCAACAAAGCCTTTTTGACTCAACCCGTGCCCCTGATGGGAAACATACGCTGTGGGGATATTGCCATGTTCCTGCCTATTCTACTAAAGATATGACTAGTGCCATTGAGCAGCAAATAGAAAGATTTGCACCGGGATTCAAGGACAGGATATTAGCAAGGCATATAATGAATACTGCCCAGATGGAAGAGCATAACCCGAATTATATAGGGGGTGATATAAATGGCGGGGCTATAGATTTAACCCAGTTGTTTACCCGTCCTGCCTTGCGCTGGTCGCCTTACCGGACTTCTACCAAAGGCTTGTATATCTGTTCTGCCTCAACACCCCCCGGCGGAGGAGTACATGGCATGGGAGGTTATCATGCGGCACAAAGAGTCTTAAAAGATTTATTTTAAAGTCAATTTTAAAAAACAAATATTCATATTTTTGCCTTAGAGTATGTTTAAAAATTATGATTCGACCTACAAAGCCATCTTTTTCGGCTATACTTCGTTGTATTTTTTCGATGTAGCTGCTGGCTACATCTGTAAAATACGCCTTGTCTATCCAAAAAATCTGTGCTTTTCGGTCAGAATAACAAAATTTAAACATACTCTTATTCAATCTAATCACTTTAAATTATGTCAAGCCCTACAAAAAAAAGCTTCTTAACTGAAGACTGGACGGTCGTCATTTTAGGATTCTCCATTATTTTATTAGCTATAGCAGGCATTTTACTGCCTGTCCCCGCTTTCAGTTGGAACAATTCCGCCGAACTCTTCGAAAAGGTATTGTCTTTAGAAAATATTCAGAAAATACTTGTTCAGTTAGTAGCAGTATTGGTAGTAGCTGCGGCTGGGGCTTTACTTTTAGGTAATTCAGTTAAAGCCGTTTTTACGGGGCTTCCTGTTGTCTATTTTTTAACTATCCTTGCCTTAATCATTACGGGTAATAGCGCCGTAAAGAACCTGAATCTTGAAGCCGTAATTTTCAGCCTGATTATTGGTTTAATTATTGGCAATACAATCACACTCCCCACATGGCTTAAAGCGGCACTTTCCACCGAATTATTTGTAAAAATAGGGTTAGTGCTTTTAGGTACTACGGTTATTTTTTCTGATATTCTTAAATCAGGTTCATTAGGATTGATTCAGGCACTGGTGGTAGTTATATCTGTATGGTATTTTGCTTTCTGGATTTCAAAGAAAATGGGTGTTGACGAAGAAATGGGTATCATGCTTTCGAGTGCGGTTTCCATTTGTGGCGTGTCGGCGGCTATTGCAACTTCAGGTGCTATCAAAGGTGATTCTAAAAAGCTATCTTATGTTATCTCACTGGTTCTGGTAACTGCCATACCGATGATGATATTTATGCCTTATGCCGCTAAGGCAATGGGTTTGTCAGAAGAAGTAACAGGTGCATGGCTCGGTGGTACCATAGATACCACAGGTGCCGTAGCCGCAGCAGGTACATTGGTAGGGGACGTAGCACTTAAGACCAGTACCATTGTCAAGTTTTCACAGAATGTATTGCTGGGTGTAGCCGCTTTTGCCATTTCAATCTATTGGACTTATACCAACAATCCTTTAGCTAAAGATAAAGACACCAAACCATCCTTAGGCGTAATCTGGGAGCGGTTCCCGAAATTTGTTTTGGGTTTTCTGGCGGCGTCTCTTCTGTTTTCATTTGTTATATCTCCCGATACAGTCAGTGCCGTAAAAGGTAGTCTGAAAAACTTTCAGGGTTTGTGGTTTGCGTTAGCCTTTACCAGCATAGGCTTAGAAACCAATTTTGCTGATTTATTCAACAAAGACAGTAAAAAACCTCTATATGTATTCCTGATTGCGCAGACTTTTAATATTATTATTACACTGGCAATTGCCTATTACTTATTCAGATAAGCTTTTAGATATAGCATAAGGTGGCATTTTGATTTTTTCAGAACGCCACCTTTTTTTGTTAATGAGTGAACTCACTGAATAGCGAGAGTGTTATGCAATAAATAATAAATCTATTAACTTTATAGATTAAATATTTTTATATATTTGCTTCATCTAAAACCAGAGAAAATTATGAGATTTTTTACAGCATTGATGGCTACAGGCTTCTCTATAGCCGGTTTGACAGCACATTCTCAAACCAATCCGAAAAATGGTAACTGGCGTGGTACTTTCAATTTAGCCAATGGTCAGGAATCTCCATTCAATTTTGAACTGCAGGGTAAAACAGCTTATCTGCTTAATGGCACTGAACGTTTTGAGTTAAGTGGTATCAGACAAACGAAAGATTCGCTATTTATTCCGGTGGATATTTATGATGCGGTTATAGCAGCAAAGATTGTCAGCCCGACAAGTCTCTCGGGAGTTTTCAAAAAATTCAATACAGCTAAACCCGATAAGGGAATTGAATTCAGTGCTGAATATGGCAAGAAGTATCGCTTCTTTGAAACACCAGGCGCAGCCGATGTAAGTCTGCATGGCAACTGGGATGTGGTCATTGGGGAGGGTACTAACAAGATTGTCGGGGTATTCTCCCAGTTCGGCAATAAATTAACAGGTACTTTTCTGACTACTACCGGAGATTATCGTTATTATGAAGGAACCGTGCAAGGCAATGATTTTTACTTGTCAGCTTTCAGCGGGTCAAGCCCTACGTTAATCAAAGGAAAAGTTACAGGTAACGATTTATCGGGAGAATATATCAATGTTCGAGGTGCCGTACCTATTAAAGGTGTTCGTAATGATGAAGCAACTTTACCCGATGCCTATACCTTGACAACTATTAAAGAAGGAACAACTTTTGATTTTACTTTCCCTGATGCTTTTACAGGAAAACCGGTGTCCTTAAAAGACCCCAAATATAAGGGCAAAGCTGTGATAGTAACTATTTTAGGAAGCTGGTGCCCTAACTGTCTGGATGAGGCAACTTTTCTCGCTCCCTGGTACAAAGCTAATCGTAAAAGAGGAGTAGAAATTATCGGATTGGCCTTTGAGCGTAAAAATGATCCAGAGTTTGCCAAAACCCGTCTTGAAGTATTGAAAAAACGCTTTGGTATTGAGTATGATATTTTGTTTGCAGGTTTGGCAGATAAAGAATTTGCTTCAAAAGCTTTACCAGCATTAAGTTCAGTTTTATCTTTCCCGACTACCATATTGATTGATAAAGAAGGAAAAGTCAGTAAAATTCACACCGGATATACAGGCCCGGCTACAGGCAAATATTATGAAGAATTTGTAAAAGAATTTAACCATGATATAGATGAAGTTTTAGGTACTGCTACTACTGTCAATAAGCCAAAACAAGCTGAGAGGTAAATTAAACTTTGAGCAGGTATGAGAACCATGCCTGCTCAAAGTAATCAGAAAAATACATAAATCACCATAATTTGAGGGAGGTTTTCTGAGTAGAAATGAATCTCAAAAATTAATCTACTAAAATAATAGACTATATAGATTAATTGCTTATATTTGCATCTGATATTGAATTCACGACAATAAAACCATTATTAATTTTAAAGATATGAGTAACTATAGCCAAAAATACGATACTGCTTTCTGGGATACGGAGATTCCTGTGAAAAAGAATAATGCTAAGTTGCTGCCTTTGCTAACCGGCTCAAAAGCACCTGATATTACTTTCAATAAAGATATGGGTATCTGGCAAAAGGTTTCTTATCGATTTAATTATACTTCTGCTACCATGAAATCAATCATTGATAATAAACCATTAGTGATTAGTTTTCTGTCGGGAGGTTGGAATAATTATGGTTTAAAGCATCTGAAACTGTTAAAGCAGGCATATCCTGAAATTGAAGCTTTAGGTGGTAATCTGCTGGTGATTGTTCATGCTTCTTATCCGGATGTAAGAGAGATGGTTCAATATTTTGAGATTCCGTTTAATGTAATAGCCGACCCAAAGAACGAAATTTCAGAGAAATTCGGCTTATTTTCAAAAGATGTACCTGTGTGGGATAAAGTATCCGGCATTTCAGAAGACGTGCCTGTTCCTGCTACTTATGTGTTGAATCAGTATGGACATGTCATATATCATACCATAGACGAAGACTTTCTGCATACGTTTTCAGCAACAAAAGTGCTTGGGGCAGTATTTGCTGCAGTCAACCGTGTTCCTTACACCGCTAATTATAATTATGCAGCTTAAAGAATTTAGTGATTTGGTGATTGAGCGAATGAGTGATTAATTATTCTGAATGGCTAAATAGAAATTTAATATGTTCTTTTCAATCACTCATTCACACAATCACCAAATCGTAGTATTGCAAAGTCGGAATAAAATTTGGTTTATAGTTAAGATACAATAAAATTAAGACACGGTTAAGTTGGTCATATTGACGCTAAATTGGTAAAATATATCTGGAGTGATGCTAATAGCCAACTTACCCACTTCATGCGATTATGGACAGTTCACTGGGACATAGATCTCTTCAAACGATGATGTTATAAGCATGAAATAAACTATTTTAAAACAATGACTATAAACAAACAGTACATAGGTATCGATGTGGGAAGCCATGAGTTAGTCATCGCTCAGGGCTTAAGTCAAGCTTCATCCAAATTCATCAAACTTCCTGTACAAACTATCGACAATACTATAGAAGCTATCAATCAGTGGATTGAGACACTTGGTGAAAATGTACATATTATTTTTGAACAAACTGGTACTTATAATCTTCCATTAAGCTATGCTTTAACGCTTCATGAGATTACTTTTAGTGTAATCACTCCAAGCCAAAGCAAAGGGTTTGTCAAAAGTATGAAAGTTACTCATCAGCATGATGGAGTGGATGCAGCCTTATTAAGCTTGTATGGAGCCAATTATCAACCTGCTCCCACCAGTATCGAAGATGAGCATTTGCATCATCTCAGACAAAAAAGGAAACATTTATCCACTTTAATGACTCAGAAACAAGCCTATGAGAATCAACTTCATGCCTTGTCTTTTGACCCAAGAGCTGACAAGTTAGTCATTGAAAGTTTAGAATTATTGCAAATGACCTTGCAAATACAAATCACTAAATTTAAAGAGGAACTCTTTACTTTAGATGATGACCAACATAAACACTTGTTTGGTTTAATCAAATCAGTAGTGGGTATCGGTGATGCCTCTGCCAATGCTTTGATTATCGCCAGTGATGGGTTTAAGAACTTTAGCAATGTCAAGCAAGTACTTAAGTTCTTAGGAATTGTTCCCATCGAAAAACACTCCTCCAAAAGTGTACACAAAAACTATGGGCTGGCTAAAACCGGACTGGGTTATGTCAGAGCGATTCTTTATATGGCTGCCCGAAGTGCTAAAAAATATAACCTGGCCTGTGTGGCTGTTTATCAAAGGCAAAGAGCCTTGGGTAAAGCTCACAAAGTCGCTATGATTGCCGTGATGAACAAATTAATCAGACAAGTTTTTGGGGTGGTTAAAAACCAAACCTTGTTCGTCAATGATTTTGAGTTTGCCAAATAATATTTCGACTTTTTATTGACTTTTAACACAGTTCATC
>NZ_SEWF01000044.1 GCF_004168285.1 Emticicia agri
TACGCCATTTCTCTTCAAGAACAAGCAAGTTCTCTTCACCAATAATACTATTGGGAGCTTGATAGACTGACTTTAAATCAACAATAAATTCTTTAATGTATTTTTCTGGAATAAAGCGTAAAGAACCTCTAATTTGGTGAACAACACACAATTGTATTTGGGTCTTAGGAAACACATTTTCAATAGCTTCCGGAAAACCTTTTAGACCATCCACACAGGAAATAAAAATATCCTCTACACCTCTATTTTTGAAATCCTGAAGTACGCTTAACCAGAATTTTGCCCCTTCACTTTCTGTCAGATAAATACCTAATACTTCTTTCTGACCTCTTAAATTCAATCCAATAACGCTATAAAGCACACGAGTATTAACCTTACCATCGGTTCTTACTTTATAGTACATCGCATCCAACCAGGCAACTACATAGATGCGTGATAATGGACGTACCTGCCATTCTCTTAACATGGGTAATACCTTGTCAGTAATACTGGTAAGTTCACTGGCAGACAAGGAATAGCCATATATTTCCTGAAGATGTTTGCCTATTTCTGAATAACTCATACCACGGCTATACATCGAAATAATTTGACCCTCTAATTGCTCTGTTAAAACAACTTGCCGCTTGGATACTATACTTGGTTCAAAACTTACAGAACGGTCTCTTGGGGTTTGCAGTTCAAATTCCCCAACATTACTTTTTACCCTTTTACTTGAAGTACCGTTTCGCCTGTTTGACTTGCCTAATGATCGCTCTTCTAATAAATGAGCTTCCATCTCACCCTGTAAGGATTGCTCTAAAAAATGCTTGAGCATGGGAGCAAAAATGCTATTCTCACCTGTTAAGGGCTTGCCTGAATATAAACCCTTGATGGCTTCTTCTTGAAAAGCCTTAAAATCGAAGTCTTGATTGGTTGCCATAAAAAAACTTTGTCTATTGTAAAATTAGAAAAATTCTAAGTTTAGTTTTGACACAGTTTAAAAAATAGTCTCCTGACTGAATGTACATTCAGCCAAACCATTACTGTCTTTTTATAGAAAATGTTCACCTAAATCAGTATTTCACCTGTTGTAAAATTAGCATTTCAGAAAATAACTACCAATAAGTAGTTTTCCGACTACCATCTATAAACCTGGCATCAAAATATTCAATACCAATCAATCCACCTTTATCAACAAAATTACTGGCTGAAGAGTAAAGATAATCTTCCGGCTTTGCTACAATACCTGCTCTAACAGGATTTAAGTGAATATAATCTGCTTTCTGAAAGAAAAATTTATCGCTAAAAATTTCTATTGCATGATTTTCATGAGTCCAGAATTGTAAAGTTTTCATGTTAGACTTGCTACGTGCGGCAAACTCAAAGCGCTTTAATAGCCAGTCCCTTCGGCTCTCTGGCTCTGTTTCAATTGCTTTTAAGATTTTGGCTGCCGTAAACTTCTTAATGTCCCTCACTAAATCTGATAGTTTACCCTCTTTTGATGCAGCTATCAAATGAATATGATTCGACATAATCACATACGCATACAGCCATAAACCTTTCTCTTTCTGCGAATACCTGAAGCTATCTAAAACAATATCTCTATACACCTGTCTTGTAAATATATCCACCCAGTCAACTACCTGAAATGTCATGTAGTGTATAGCTGATTGATTAATAATTTGGTAGCCTTGACTCATATTTGTATCATGTTACTGTTTGAAAAAAAATGTTTGGCTGAGTGTATATTCAGCCAAGCTATTAATGCTTTTTTATTTAGAAAAAATTGTAGTGTTTGGCTAAATTTTAATCCGTAACGGAGTTATTAGTCAGTGTGGCAGCCGGGGGCGCCCAGCCGTTCTTAGAACGGCGTTTATGAAATATTGTATTCAGATAAAAGCATTTGGTTTTTGTTAAATATAATCATTTGTTTGATGAAATGTCGTTCTAAGAACGACTGACACACTGACTGAATATACATTCAGCCAAACTTAGGAATTTTTGCTTTAATAATAAATCTACTTCCGCTTCCACAACATCATCCACTCATAAATCTCATCTTTTTCATACAAATACTGTATGCCATGCCCTTCGTTTTCGAGGCGTGTAAATTTGATATTGCCCTCGCATGCGTCTAAAGCTTTTACAACCCTTTCTGTTTCGCTGATAGGAATAATGTTATCTGCCGTACCGTGGAAAGTCCAGATTGGTAGTTTTTTTAGGGTAGGGCATAAACGGTTCATATCATCGTCGTTGACACCTCCGCAAAGCGGAACGATAGCTGCTAATTTATCGGCATGTTCTATTCCTGCAATAAAAGTACCATAGCCGCCCAAGCTGATGCCTGTCAGGTACACACGGTCGGCATCTATTCTGTACTTAGTCGTAAGTTCGGCATAAAGCGAATCAAACCAGTTTTCGGTACTCCAGTATTTGCCACCAGGGCATTGTGGCGAAGCCACAATAAAATTAAACTCTTTGCCTTTATCAATCACATAAGGCAAGCCATATCCCTTTAGCTTGTTCAGGTCGTTGCCCCGGTGTGAACTTCCATGTAAGTATATAACCAGCGGGTATGGCATAGTTTTTTTGTCATAGTCCTTAGGTAAGGACAGCAAATAATTATATCGGGCCTTAGGTTTATCAGTAGTTTGTGCATAAGTACAGCTTAAGCAAAACAATGAAAAAAGCAGACAAACAGGCGTGTGTGGGTTGAAATACCGATTCAGAAAGTACATCCAGGTTTTTGATTTAAGTAGTTGATCATAAGTTGATTGCTATTTGAGTGTTGGGTTAAGTCAGCTATAACTTTTGTTTGAATAATTCAGAGGCAATTTAAGGCATATTCCCCTTGAGTTTTATCGGTAAGCAAAATATAATTTCAGGCTGTTAAAAAAATAATAGCCAACGAATGCAATAAAAATGTGTAGATAAACAACCAGTTTGATGTGTTTTATCTACACAACACGTATATTGGTCGTCTGATATTGAGGTATGGCTAAACTTTAATCCACTTTTATGTTCTAATAGATGTCAACTATTTACTAACAATGAAGAAGTATCTATTCAGCGTATCACTCACACTTTTAGTTTCTGCTAAAATTTTTGCTCAAGGAGTAGAAGTAACAGGAACGGTACAAGAGGCAAAAACCAAAATAGCAGTGGTTGGTGCCAGCGTATTACTCATTAATCAGCAAGACAGCACGCAACGTAAAGGTGTACAGGCCGATACCGTAGGGTTCTTTAAATTTGCGGCTGTACAACCCGGCAATTATCTCCTGCGTGTTACTTCTATTGGCTACGACGACCACGAAACTAAAGTAACCATTGGCACTACTGCCAAAAACCTCGGTACCATTATTATGGGCGAAAATGCCCGTCAACTCAGTGAGGTAGTAGTACGTGAAAAACAGATACGTGTAGAGCAAAAAGGCGACACGGTTCAGTACAATGCCAGTGCCTATAAAACAAACCCTGATGCTTCTGCCGAAGACCTTGTAAAGAAAATGCCCGGTGTAACCATTGAAAACGGTGTTGTGAAAGCACAGGGAGAAGATGTAAAAAAAGTAACTGTTGACGGCCAGGAGTTTTTTGGCGATGATGCCACATTAGCACTAAAAAACCTGCCTGCCGAAATTATAGACAAAGTACAGGTTTTTGACCGATTGAGCGAACAAGCCCAGTTTACAGGATTTGACGACGGCAACTCGGTCAAAACTATCAACATTACCACTGTGCAGGGTAAAAACAACGGACAGTTTGGGAAAGTATATGCAGGCTATGGCGAAAACGACCGCTATCAGTCGGGTGTAAGCATGAACTTCTTTAAAAAAGACCAACGCCTCACTGTAATTGGACTATCGAACAATATCAATCAGCAAAACTTCTCTAATCAGGATATTCTCGGGGTATTAGGGTCATCAGGTGGTGGTGGTGGATTTGGTGGTCCTGGCGGCGGCGGAGGTGGAGGTCGTCCCGGTGGTGGCGGTGGTAACTTTGGTGGCGGCGGTGGCCGTCCGGGTGGTGGCGGAGGTGGTAGCAGTGCCGGAGATTTTCTGGTAGGTCAGCAACCGGGTATCGCACATACCACCTCAATCGGTTTAAATTATAGCGATAACCTGGGCAAAAAAGTAAAATTGAATACCAGCTATTTTTTCAATTCGGCTAACAATGGAAATGTCAGTACATCGCATCGTGAGTATTTAGGAACTGTGCCACAGACGTATGATGCCGTAAGTACATCAGACAACGATAACATGAACCATCGGGTAAATATGCGTCTCGAATACAATATCAACAAAGATAACTCTATCATATTTACCCCTCGTATCAGCTGGCAGGACAACAATGCACTTTCAACCTTAGATGCTAAAACTATTCTGAATGGTGCTTTACAGAATACTACACAAACCTCTCGCAATTCAAATAATAAAGGATTCAATTTATCAGGCGAATTGCTTTACAGACATCGTTTTGCCAAAGAGGGTCGTACGTTCTCTATTAGTTTACAAGACAATCTGAGCGACCGTACTGGCTTAATCAATCAGTATTCAACTAACCGTTATTTTTCACCGAACGATACCACTCAGATTATCAATCAGCAGACCAGATCGCTGACAAATAGCAACAGAATGTCGGCCAATGTAACTTATACAGAGCCTCTAAGCAAAACATCACAGTTGCAGTTCGACCATAATATCTCTTATACTTTAAGTTCGTCTGATAGAAGAGTGAATGATTTTGACGAAAAAACAGATAGCTATTCATTGCTGAACCAGTCACTGAGCAGCGTGTTTGATAACGATTACCTGACTAACCGTACAGGTGTCAGCTATCGTCTTCGTAACCAACAATCATTCTTTACGGTTGGGGCTTCTTATCAGAATGCGCAATTAGCAAGCGCACAAACCTACCCGTTGGCTCAGGATGTAAAGTACTCGTTCAATAGTATTTTGCCAAATGCTATGTTCAATTATCGTTTCGAAAACAAAGCTAATTTACGGGTATTCTATCGTACCAATACCAATGCTCCCTCGGTTAATCAATTACAGGACGTAATTGACAACAGCAACCCTACACAACTTTCGACAGGTAATCCTGATTTGAAACAGGATTATACCCACAACGTCTCTATACGTTTCGGTTCAACCCAGTCTAAAACAGCGCAGAGCATCAATGTATTTGGTAATTTCAGTTATTCAAACAATGCCATTGTACAATCGACTTTCATAGCCGACCAGGATTATGAATTAGCTAATGGCATTATCTTGTTCAAAGGTTCACAATTGAACAAACCTGTGAATATGGATGGTATGCTGAGTCTGCGGTCTTTTGTAAGCTACGGTTTACCCGTAACAAAAATCAAATCAAATGTGAACTTTAATGCAGGGTTCTCTTATGCCAAAAACCCTAACCTTATTAATAATGCCAGAAGTTTTACCAATAATTATGGAATTAATGGTGGGGTAGTGGTGAGTAGCAGTGCCAGCGAGAAACTCGATTTTACACTTTCGTTTTCGCCAAGCTACAATATTGTACGTAATAGCTTACAAACCAATCTGAACAGCAATTTCTTCTCTCAGAACAGTAATTTTAAACTGAACTGGTTATTTGGTAAAGGTTTCGTGTTTCAGACAGAAGTGGTTAACCAGTCATACTCAGGTCTGGGAGCAGGTTATAACAGAAGCTTTACCCTTTGGAATGCAGGTTTAGGCTACAAATTCCTGAAAAAACAAGCGGGTGAATTACGTTTCAATGTATTTGATATCCTGAAACAAAACAACAGCATCAGTCGTAATGTGTCAACAGCCTACGTAGAAGACGTGAGAAACATGGTATTAGGCCGTTATTATATGCTGACCTTTACCTACAACCTGCGTAATTTCAGATTATAAGATTATTAAGATTGAGGATATATGGCAACGAGGTTGTCTCAAAAGTCTTTTGTGCCAAATATTATTTGGAAAAATCCTCACCCCAACCCCTTCGCGCGGCGTCCGCTCCTGGAAAAGGAGAGGGGCTTAAAGTCTCCCTCTCCTGCTGGAGAGGGAGATTTAGAGCGGACGTCGCACGGGGTGAGGAGAAAATTCCACCAAATAATATTTCGTACGATTTTCTTTTGAGACGTCCTCGTTTTTGTTGTCTATTATATCGGAATTAGCTCATCCCTATCTACTCCATTACTCATAAAGCGGCAAAAACTTGGGAGGTATTTCTTTTAGTGTAGGAGGATTTGCATTGATATTCTGCTTGTTGAGTATCATTTCATAGTATTTCAGATAGTCTCTGGTGGTTTGCTGAATCGTAAAATTATCCGCCACATATTCAGAACATTTCTTGTTGCTGAACTGCTCAATATCCTTTATCTGGGCTACCAGTTCAGACTTTCTGTCTGACAGGAAACCTACTTCTTTGGTAACCAGTTCGGGCAACGAACCATAGGGCGTACCAAAAACCGGACAGCCCATATACAGGCTTTCAATAATAGCAATACCAAAAGGCTCATGCCATAATACCGGAAATAACAGCCCTTTAGAAGCATTCAACAATTGATTTTTTTCTTCTCCTCCTGTCATTCCATAGAAACTGATACTCGGATAAAGGGTAAACCGGAATCCCATTTTAATATTAAGCCTGTTTCCACCCAATACAGCTAATTTATTATGGCTTCTTCTCGCTATTTCAATAGCTCCTTTTACATTCTTTACACGCCAGGCGGCTTTTGCCAGAAAATGCAGATGCGTTCGCTTCTGCGTAAAAGAGGGCTTGCCGTAGTCTTCTAACTTTAAACCATTATAGACATACGCCTCTGACTGATACCTTGCCGCATGGTCTTTTGAAACAAATACGGTATTTATATCAAAGGGTTCAAAATCGTTTCTGTTCCCCTGATTCATTACCAGATAAGGCTTTGATAAAGGCTCTTTGGGTTTCTCGTTCAGATGCAGAATGTCAATGTCTTCAGGAATCTGTTTTTCAATCGGAATATTGGGGTCGTAAGTAATTACCCGGGCAAAATCGCTTTTAGTGCCTTCAGGCGTAAGAAAAGTGATTTTATGACCCATTTTGGTCAGTTCCTCACCCAACCACCATAAAATACGTTCAATACCACCATATTTAGTCACAGGCAATGCAGTGTTACTCGAAATAAGAATGTTCATTCAATCAAAGTTTTGGATTTTCTGCAAAGGTAAGGTTTCTGTAACTAAGTATGCAAAAAAACAAATCAACTATGTGTGAATAATTGAAAAAGAGGTTCATATGTTTTTACCTTACAATAAAAAGTTTATTGAGATTGTGATACTTCATTTTCACAATTTGTTTTTTTTTGAGCATATTGCACTTTATTTTGACGGGCATATTTTTGTCCTTGTCTGACAAACAAATCATTTCCGGCAATTGCTGATTGAATCGTACAACGAAACTCATGTCTATGGCTTCACATTTCCTTAAAAAATTAAAGTTTGTTTTCATTCAGGTAATAGTATTGGTTATCATTCTGGAATTGTTCTCGTTTGTTGCTATCCGATGGTTTCATTTCGGATTACCGCCGAAGGTGTATTCTACGCAGTTTCTGCCTTTTTTTGTCGATAACGATAAAACATTCGGGGTTTGGCATTATGCCGATACCACTACCCGCCATATTGGTCCTTGCTGGAATGTGGAATACCAGTTTAATAGCTATGGCGCACGGGACGATGAGCGCCAAAAGGTTTCTGACAAAAAACGGATTGTGTTTTTAGGCGATTCATTTATTGAAGGCTATGGCATTGATAAAGAAAAAAGGGTATCTGACCTGATGGAGAAAAATATGAATATGGAGTGTCTGAACTTTGGAGTTTCGGGGTCATTTGGTACTACACAGATGCGCCTGTTGTATGAGTCAAAAGCCAAAGAGTTCTCGCACAATGCCGTGGTGCTTTCATTTTTCCCGTTCAACGATTTCCTTGATGATAATTATGAATTTGGTAAGTCTTTTTTTTATACGCAACGGCGTTACCGACCTTATTTAGTTAAAGACTCTACCAAAGACTACCAACTGGTTTATCATGTAGATGCGTTAGAAAAATCGCAGGCATATCCTGATAGTATTCCTAAACGAACAGCCAAAGATTTATTGAATGATATTTATTACAGCAATAGGGGGATAGTAGGTAAAACAGGTGCGTTAATCAATAATTTTACTTACACAGGGGCTATGGCTGAATTTATCGTTAATCGTATGAAATTCACGCAGTCAGGTACTGAGCAGACCTACAAAAGCGATGTGTTCAGCCAGAAAAATACCGATGCTATGGATTTGTTCTGTCATAATGTGAATAAAATTAAAGAGATGGCCGGAAATAAACCTGTCATTGTGCTGCTGATTCCGCATCCGCTTGATTTGATGGAATACAAGAAAACCGGAAAAAGTTTACTGCGTGATGATTTGAACAAATTTGGTAAGTCGGCCAATATTCATGTAGTTGATTTATTAGACGCCTTTGCCAAATTAGAAAATCCGGGCGAATATTTTCTGCCCTGCGACGGGCATTGGTCAGAGAAAGGCAACGAATTTGTAGCAGAGGTATTGCAAAAGAAAATACAGGAGCTAAATTTGTAGGAAAAAACTTGCTCCATGAAATGGATAACCCGGGAAAAACCTAAAATAGACCGATTGGCTTGCCCCTGGCTTATCCGCAAATTTGTTGATGCAAACGCAGAATTTATTTATGCACCCGCAAGTGAGGTTTTACAAAAAGCCATTGAACTGAACGCTACGCCGTTCGATATTCCGGGTGTAGAGTTTACGCACTACAACGACCAATGTACTTTTGATTATATCATAAAAAAATATCAGATTAAAGATGCTGCTGTGGCTATTATGGCAGATATTGTGAGAGGAGCAGATACCGACCGATATGATATGGCAGGCGAATCGGCAGGATTAATGGCTATTTCTGCCGGGTTATCTTACAATATACCCAACGACTATCAGCTATTAGCACAAGGCTTTATTATTTATGATGCCCTCTATAGCTGGGCCACTCACCTCTACAAGCAAAAGCATTTGCAGAACAGCCCGTTTGAACACCTGCTGCATGAGGTGTATCAGAAGTTTCTGAAAGAAGCCGGGAAGAAAAAAATACCAGTCTGGGTAAAAGAACTTAAGCATATGATTCAGGACCAGATTGATATGCAGTTTACGTTTGATTTAAAGAAAATCTCTGACGAACTGGCACTCAATCCTTCCTATTTATCAAGAGAGTTTCCTAAGTATTTTGATGATTTGAATTTTGGCGAATACATCAGGAAAAAACGCATTGAAAAAGCAATTAACCTGATGCAGGAGTCAGACTATTCGCTTACGGAAATAGCTTACCTCACCGGATTCTCTGACCAGAGCCATTTTACACGCACGTTTAAACTTATAACGGGCAAAAATCCACTCTCTTTCAAAAATTCTTTCCAAAAAAGTAAAGCAGATACAAAAAGTAAATAGTATCCTATTTAAACTCTTACTCCGACCGTAGTTTTGCGCCTCACAAAATCAAAACTATGTCATTGAGAAATTATTTATTGGCAGCTTTTATTTGCTTAAACACACTTGCCCATGCCCAGACTCCAGCCCCTGTAACTTATCCAAGAGTAACGGGCTATGTAGGTTTATTGCACCCAATCATCACATTCAGTAAGCAAAATACCGTCAATTTTAAAGATAGCTACGTGGTAGGCTTCCCGTTAGGAATTAACCTATGGAAAACCCCTAAAGTTGGTTTTTCTTTAGAAATAGTACCGCAGATACTTGCTGAAAAAGGCACAAGCCGCATGAGTAACCTTTTGATTCATCCGGGAGTAGTAGTGGCATTAGGCAAAGGTTACACGTTTGCAGGCAGAGCAGCCTTTGAAACCTCCGGTCGGTATGGTGTTACGCCTGTACTCAACAAAGTTGTAAAGAAAAACAAGCATAGCAATTATTACATAGCTGTTCCACTACCGCTTAGAGTAGGCAATAGCCGTCCTTTATCATTTACCATAGGTTTTCAGTTTGGATTAAGTTTTTAAATATATTAGCATAGGCCTTAACATAAATAAGAAAAGGTAGCCCGAGTGGACTACCTTTTTTATATTGAACTCAATCATTTCACTATTATTTCAAAACCAACTCCTCTTGTTCAATATCCTGTGCTCGCTTGGTGGCCTCTCTGTGACCGTTTGAAGTAAGCAGATTTTTTTGTTTATAATTTCTATGCCTGTTACCTAAAGCCACATCAAAAACGGTTGTGGTAGGCTGTGGGGCATTGACATGCGCCTTGTAATTGCGGTGATTCTCCAACGGATTGGTTGAGTAATCGTTTGAAATCGCAATCTGAGCTTGTTGCGTCGGCTGACTTTTTTTAGCTAAAAGTAAATTCTGCTGTTTGTAGTTAGCCGGAGGCGATTTTTTGCTTTGCGCAAATGAAGTGGTAGCTATCGCAAAAGCAGATAACGCCACTACTGTGGTTATAAGTTTCATTGTTTTTTCGAATAATTGTTGTTGTACTACCTATAAAACGCCTTTGTAAAGCGAAAAGTTTTATGGATTATAAATATTAATTTTTTTTTAAGGTTGTACTGCCAAATGCAGGGTTATAAGATATTATGCTCCCATTGTTAGGGAAACTAATACTGCCCTTGCACAAAATATACTTATAAACCTAAAAGTATATTTTGAGTACTTATAACTATGATTTATGAGATAAAATTAGGGCAAAAAAGAATATGAGTCAATAGTAATTGAGAATTTTTTAAAATCTACCAATAGCTACGGCGAGGCATTGGCACATATAGGTAAAAAGCAAGAAGCTATTGATATATACTGGAAATCAGTTGAATTGAATCCTGAAAATAAAGGCGGTAAACAGGCTTTGAAAGAGTTGTTGAAATAGAATTTGTTTAGCATTATGATAGGAACCTAATCTAAGAAAGGCGGATGCAAAGTCGA
The DNA here is from genome assembly GCF_004168285.1 of Emticicia agri. Lineage (GTDB taxonomy): Bacteria > Bacteroidota > Bacteroidia > Cytophagales > Spirosomataceae > Emticicia > Emticicia agri. The sequence goes on from NZ_SEWF01000044.1 coordinate 10,943, forward strand.
ATCATTTTAGTGTTAAAGCGGACTTAAGTCCGCACATGCAAGCAAAAAACCTTTGTTAAATTAGACGGCGAATGTAATTCGCCGTCATTAGCAGCCGCCAAGTCAGAAACTTTAGGCACATTCATAGACAAAAAACAATATTTGTAAGCCCATAATTTCAGAAAAGAATTATGCTAACAGAAATACCATTAATTAAAACTGTTTACTAATTTTGAGCCGAAAACACAAGAACACTCAATGACTCAAAAGAAAACTTCTACGCCTGTTTGTGCAGTTTTTGATATTGGTAAAACAAATAAAAAATTATTGGTTTTTGACCAGAATTATCAGGTTTTAAAAGAGATACAAGAACAATTAGAAGAAAGATTAGACGATGACGGCTATCCTTCTGACGACCTGCTTCAACTCACAAACTGGATTAAGAATAGTTTTCAGACCCTTGCTGAGGAAACAGATTTTGAAATCAAAGGACTGAATTTTTCGGCCTATGGTGCAAGTCTGGTGCATTTGGGTGCTAATGGTAAACCTGTTGCAGCTTTGTATAATTACCTGAAAAATTTCCCTAAGCCACTTTACAAAGAATTTATTGAAAAATACGGCAAGGATATTTTCAGAGAAACTGCTTCGCCCGATTTAGGCATGCTCAATTCCGGTTTACAGTTGTATTGGCTCAAAAAAGAAAAGCCTGCTGTTTTTCATCAGATACGCCACTCCTTACATTTGCCCCAATACTGTAGTTTTCTGTTCAGCAATCAGCCCGTATCTGAAATCACAAGTGTCGGTTGTCATACTCTACTCTGGGATTTTGATAAAAACGATTACCACCATTGGGTAGAAGCAGAGCATCTGCATGCTATTCAGCAGAAACCTATGTTCAGCAACAGTGTGTTTACCGATACTGCCACAGCACGAGCCATAGGCATAGGTATACATGATAGTTCTTCGGCTTTGGTGCCTTATCTGAAATCGTTCGACGAAAAATTCATTCTGCTTTCAACCGGTACCTGGGCTATCAGCCTGAACCCATTCAGCGATGAGCCGCTTACCGCCAGCCAGTTGGCCAAAGATTGTTTGTGTTTTCTTAACTTTGAGGGAAAACCTGTAAAAGCCTCAAGAATATTTGCCGGAAATGAACATGAGCGACAAACCAAACACCTGGCCGATTATTTTAATGTAAAAGTAGATTACTTCAAGCAGGTAAAATTCGACCGTGACCTGATTATGTTTCTGCGCAACAAATACAAACAGGCAACCCCCGATACGGCAGATGTACTCTTAGACTGTCCGTTTGTAGAGCGCAATATTAACCTGTTTAAATCTTACGAAGAAGCCTATCACCAGTTTATGCTCGATTTGGTAGCACAACAGATTGCCTCACTGAAACTGGCTATCGGGCGTACGAATGTGAAGAAGATTTTTGTAGATGGCGGATTCTCAAAGAATGAAATTTTTATGCACCTGATGGCCGACGCCTTTTTTAACAAACAGGTTTTTGCTTCCGAAATCGCCCAGGCATCTGCTTTGGGTGCCGCATTAGTCATTCACGAGCACTGGAATAGCGAGCCAATTCCTGAGCAGATTATTAGCTTGAAAAGGTATTATTGATATAATTTTATTGAGTACCGCAGAGGTATGCTTTTATAATATACCCATACCCAACTCAAAAATAACTTTAGCCATTACAATGAAAGCACTTTCTCTACAGGAAACCGGAAAATTTGCCTATCACACTATTGCAGAACCAACCCCATTAGCAGCCGATGAAGCATTGGTAAAAATCCATCGGATTGGTATATGTGGTACTGATTACCATGCCTATCGGGGTCGTCAGCCGTTTTTTACTTATCCTCGTATTCTGGGGCATGAATTAGGTGTTGAGGTAGTAGCAATCGGAAATGAGGTAAACCACCTGAAAACAGGCGACAGATGCTCGGTAGAACCTTACCTGAATTGTGGAAAATGCCAACCCTGCCGCAATGGCAAAACCAATTGTTGCGAAACTTTGCAGGTTTTAGGCGTGCATACCGATGGCGGCATGACCGAATACATGAAATTACCCGCTGATAAACTATATCCTTCTGCGCTGCTAAACTATGAACAACTGGCTCTGGTAGAAACCCTGGGCATTGGTTGCCATGCGGTAAACAGGGCAGGCATTACGGCCGCCGATAAAGTGTTAGTAGTGGGGGCAGGACCAATTGGACTGGCGTGTTTGCAGTTTGCCAAAATAAAAGGCGCAAAGGTAGTGATGCTTGATATGAATGAGGCCCGTTTATCATTTGCGAAAAATACCATGCAAGCCGATGCCACCGTAACAGTCGGATTGAATAATGCTGAGGAAATCAGAGCGCATTTTGATGGCGATTTACCTACGGCTATCTTTGATGCCACGGGGAATCCGGGTTCGATGATGGCTACTTTTGAACTGGCAGCTTTTGGCGGAAAGATTATTTTTGTGGGCTTATTTCAGGGGGAAGTTACATTCTTCGACCCACTTTTTCATCGTCGGGAACTGACTATCCTTGCCAGCCGTAATGCCTTGCCTGAAGATTTCCGTGCCATCATAGCCTTGATGGAGGCAGGTAAAATAGATACCAATGCCTGGATAACCCACCGCATTGCTTTTGAAGAGGTGGCCGATAGTTTTGGAAGACTGCTTCAGTCAGGCAATCAATTATTGAAGGCTATAATCACGGTTTGAAACAATTTTTCGGAATAAAAAGTGCTGCTTTGATAATAAATTTTAAAGGTTATCGTATTAAAATTATATTTCTACAAGAAAAAATTGTAGATTGTAAAAAAATTAAGCCCTTTACCTATCGATACCCTTTAATGAAACCTTCAAAATATGCAAGAGTGAAATTCCTTAATAAGGACAAATCTCTCTTTTTTTCTGTCCTGCGCGATAATGTCGATTCTTATTTTCATGAGAATCAGATATCCAAAACCGGCGGTCGGATGATATTGGTCAAAGCACTTGCCTTACTCACCTTATATATCGGCTCTTATGTGCTGATTTTATCAGGACAGTTTTCGCAATGGCAGATGTTAGCCTTAACCGCTGTTATGGGAATAGGTGTGGCAGGCGTGGGTATGTCTGTGATGCACGACGCCATTCATGGCTCATTTTCTGAACATGGCTGGGTAAACAAACTGTTCGGAGCGTCGCTTTATTTATTAGGTGGCAACGTCTATAACTGGGAAATTCAGCATAACCGTTTGCACCATACCTATACCAATATACACGATGTTGATGAGGATATTACGGGTAAATTTCTGCTAAGACTCTCTTGCGGCGACAAGCGCAAGGCTTACCATCGTTTTCAGCATATATATGCCTTCTTTCTATACAGCCTCATGACTATCTCGTTTTTGTGGAAAGATTTCAAAGAAATTTCGCTCTATAACCAGATGTCAAAAACCGGATTGGTCAAATCATTCCCACGAAAAGAGATTATATGGCTCATTGTCGGAAAGATAGGTTATATACTGATTGCCATTGTTTTGCCCGTTTATATGCTTAATCTTAGTTTCGGGCAGTGGCTGATTGGTTTTCTGACCATGCACTGTGTGGCAGGTATTATTTTAAGTACTATATTTCAGTTGGCGCACATAGTAGAAGGTGCCTGCCAACCCTCGCCCGACGAAAAAGGCAATATAGAAAACGCCTGGGCTATACATCAGTTACATACTACGGCAAACTTTTCGAGCAGAAACTATGCCCTTTCGTGGTATATAGGCGGGCTTGACTACCAGATTGAACATCATCTTTTTCCGCATATTTCTCATATTCATTACAGGGCAATTTCTTCTATTGTCCGTAACACTGCGCAAGAATTCAATATTCCGTATAACGACAAAGCTTCTTTTACCAGAGGGCTTGATTCACATATCAGAATGTTGAAGCATCTGGGGACGAATTGAGAGAATTGTCGAGTTTCGAACGGGTCGCCGTTGCGATGCAGATTGTCGAATGAGGTGCGAGATGCCTTGTCGATGTTGAATATAGAGGAGAATTGTCGATTTTCGGATGGGTCGCTGTTGCGATGCAAATTGTCGAATTGAATCTCATTTTTTCAATTCGACAATCTGAAATTGAAAATCGACAATAAAATAATATTCGCCATTACAACAAAGCCGAAGGGTCAAGCAGGTTGTTTTTGATGGCAAATACGACCAGCCCTGCTGTATTTCTTACGCCTGTTTTTTCTAACAGGTTGTTGCGGTGGCCGTCAACAGTGCGTGTACTGATGAATAATTTCTCTGCAATTTCCTGTGCTGTGTATTGTCTGCAAATCAGGTCTAATACCTCTAACTCACGTTGGGTGAGGGTAGAAGGAATATTATCCTGAATCAATAACCGGGGTTTCTTGCCAAGCATTCGGTTTTTCATGGCTTTGAGAAATACTTCGTTAAAATAAAATCCTTTTTCAATCACGGCTAAAATAGCTTTTTCAACCTCAGAGGGTTCAACGTTTTTAAAGAGGTAGGCATTGATGCCCAGCTCCATCAGATGCGCCACAAAGCGCTCATCGCTGTGCACCGACAAAATAATAATCTTGATGTCGGGATAATCTGCATGCAGTATTTTAGTGGTTTCAACGCCGTTCAGTTCCGGCATTGACAGGTCTAACAACACAATGTCAGGTTTTGTCTCACTGGTTGCTATTGCTTCAAGGAGGGTTCTGCCGTTGTCAGCTTCAATGGTTATTTGTGTATCGGCAAGACCATTAATAATACCAATCATGCCTTTACGAAACAGAATCTGGTCGTCTGCAATAGCTACATTAATTTTTTTCATAACTAAGGTTAATCAACAGGGGTCATTGAAAATTTTAATGAGTATAATCAACAGCAGCGTCAGGTTAGTGTATGATGTTTGTGCAGATGTACGAAGACACGCCTCATCTACATTCAGGGTATAACAAAGAATAGACACTCATCTGATGAATGTTTATTATAAGTTTACAAGTGTTGGTAGTTAATGATTGAGCGGGATTTCAATCCTCACTTTTAATCCAGCATTAGGTTGCGTTTCAAATTGCGCCGAGCCATTCAGCACTTGCGTACGTATTTCGATATTTTTCAGTCCCAGGCTTTTCTTCTTGTATGCCTGTACTAAATCAAAACCCTTTCCATTGTCGGCATAATTAATTTTCAGTACCGACAGTTCTTTTCTGACTTCAATTTCAATAAGTGTCGCTTCTGAATGTTTCACGGCATTATTAAGTAATTCCTGTAACAACCGATAAACCGCTAAATTGATAATATTGCCAAAACTTGGCAGATTTCTATCAATTTTCAAGTCAATATTTATGTCTGATACACTTAAAACTTTCTCACATAATCCTTCCAAGGCAAAAGCCAGTCCTACTTCATCTAAACCCTGGGGCAGTAAATCGTTAGAAATGCGCCTTACGTTATCAATGGTACTATCAATCAGTTGTTTATATTGTGTACTGGCTGCTTCAATTTCTGGTACCTTGGTTGGCGGTATTTTCCCGGCCAGTAATCGCATCAATCCCAGCGATGCCCCCACTTCATCGTGCAAATCACGGGCAACCCTTATTCTTTCATCTTCAATGGCCTCTAAAGTACTGTAGAATAAATCCTGCTGATGCTTGGTTTCAGCGGCCTGTACAGTAATTCTATGCTCAAGCATGCGTCGCTGATACATGACCATAAAGATAATAATACCACTGGCCAATAAAAAAAGCATAATAGTGCCACCGATAATCATCATATACATATCAACAGAAGCACCTACTGACGAGGACTGTGCCATAAACCAATTCCGATAAAAATATACATTAAGCCTAAGATACAGGCATGAATTGCCCATGAAAGCATGCTTAATTGTATATCCTGAGTTAAGATTAAATTGCCGAGAACAAACAAAAAGAGACTGCCTGCAAAGTAAAACAGAAATCCGGCATTAATCCAAAACAAAGGTGATTTTTCTATCGAAATGATGTCCAGAGATTTAATGGTTTTGTAATACGCCACAATAGCATAAAATACGACAAATAAACATTCTAACCCACGGGGGTAAGCGTTTTGCTCATAAATAGATTGAATATAAAAGGCGTTGATGACAGCAAATACTGCAAACACACCAAAAAAAACGTAAATGATTATTTTATTGAAAAAATCGCCAAGGTATTCTTTATAAAACCATGATATCAGACCAAACTCAACCACCGTATAAATATGCAGAAAAGGCATATTGTTATTGGTAAAAAAGACGGAAAATGTAGCAACCAGTTGCGAAAAAAGAGCAAAGGCCAGGTAATAGCCGATAGGTTTCAGTTCTTTTTTCAGATACTTCCACCGATAAACAGCAATAGCCAGCGGAAAAAGTAAAACAAAAGATACATAGGTTACTAAAAAATTTCCAACCGTTTTAAGCATTTGGCATAGGGTATTAGGTATGGTATAGCTCCACAAATATAACAATTCGTAGAGCTAAATTAACAACATCCGCAGCAAAGGTCGTTTTGAGTTAACGGAGACAGCAGTAGGCATTCATCAGTACTGATAAAGTGTAATTACTATCAATGAAACCAAAAATGCGCTCACTACACATTTTGGGGCAATACCTCTTTTACCGGGGTTAAGATTAATTGAGGTATAGGCAATAAAAAAACTGTCCAAGTTAAATTTCATTAACTGAATGTGCAGCGTACCGAGTATCGCATACTGCCATTTTTAACGAAACAGAATTAACTTAAACAGTCTTAAATAGTAACACTTTATTGTTTAGCAATTGTCAACTGTTTAAATCACTATCAGGGTCACAGAACGGAGGGCAGACCTTAGAGAAATCATTTACATACTGGTCTTGTAAAGTATCAGGGTCATAGTTGATAAGGTCTTTGATTTTCAGACGCGTAATGGCGCTTACATTCTCAGGCCCTATGGCATTTACCATCAATAAATGCGGTTGGTAAACTCCCGTGTCCAATAATTCGAGTCCAATGTACATCCTTACCCAGTTTGCATCTTCAGAAAGACTCCAAAGGTCCTGTAAGTCTTGTCTTCTGATAGCAAAGGCTTTCATTTCGCTTGGTTGAATTTTTGCCTTTTGCAGGTCAAAATCAAGCCAGTTGTTTATCCACTCTTTAGCGGTCGATAATGGAATTTTGTAAGGATCTGGAGTAGGAGCCGGGCCACTTACGGGTGCATTTGAATTTTTTACATCTAAGTTCATTTTGTTTGATGGTTAAGCAAAATTAGGTGCTTTTATAACCGCCTATATGCGTAAAAATACCTGTTTTTGCGAAGGTGAAAAATTACTTAATTAACCATTCAAAAAGCAAGCCAAACAGAAATCCGGGTTATAGGTAAAAGTAAGTGTTGTAAAAAACAGGTATTTTTACGCATTTGCAGTTTTATTTTTATTCTCAACTTTGAGCATTGATTTTTAGCACGAAAAAGAGCTATAATTTTTATAAAGTTGATACACCTAACCACTTATCAATGTTATAAAAACGAATGTAGTGAAGCTATACTATTTATTATTATAATAACGTTTGCTTGACTATCAGATAAGAAAATTCACCCGACAAAAGATTTTAGTAAGAATAAAATAGGGTTTGGCCTAAACAACACCAGCAAATGCTTACTTATTTTAGTAACACATTTCTCTCTCTTTTTTCTTATTTACCTTAGTATTGATTCCCTTCATTCCATTTATAAAAATTCTCATCATCGGTTAGCCCGATTACCAATCTGAATACGTTTAACTGCCTGTTATCTAATGCTATCTCTTTTCCCGACAAAATAATAGCTGGTTACTTTTCTGAAACAGATGTTTACTACCACATAAAAGCAAAAGGTGGAGCCTGAGACAGATTCCACCTTTTACTTTTATAAATTATCCTGTATCAGACACCCCAGGTTTCTGGTTTTCTACGCCATTTTTTGAGCGATTCCAATGATTCGGCAGAGATATAATTCTGTTTGATGGCCTCATCAATCAAAGCATTATAATTACTGAGGGTTACTAAGGGTACATTTTTGTCAGCAAAGTTTTTATCGGCTATTTTAAAACCATAAGTAAAAATAGCAACCATTCCTACTACCTCTATACCCGCCTCTCTCAGCGCATCAACCGCTTTCAACGAACTGCCCCCTGTTGAAATCAAGTCTTCAATAACTACTACTTTCTGGCCTTTTTCTATACGTCCCTCAATCTGGTTGCCCATGCCATGCTCTTTTGGTTTCGGACGCACATAAGCAAAAGGCAAACCTAAGGCTTCGGCCACTAATGTACCTTGCGGAATACCCGCCGTAGCTACTCCGGCAATCAGTTCGGCATCAGGAAAATGTTTTTTGATAGCCTTTGCCAGCGATTTCTTGATAAATGTTCTTGCTTCAGGATATGACAGCGTTACCCGATTATCGCAGTAAATAGGGGAGTTCCAACCTGAGCTCCATTTAAAAGGTTGTTCAGGGCTCAGTTTTACAGCTTTCGTCGATAACAGATAAGAAGCAATTTTGTGGGAAGTATTCATTGAAAATAAAATATGTTACAAAGCAGAGGTTTTTTTTTGTCTGAACTGTGATTATTGTCTGAACTGTGATTTAATTAGTGATTTTGTCTGAACTTTGATTTAACTGATTTGAGTGATTTTGATGTTTTTGTCTGAACTGTGATTATTGTTTAAACTTTGATTTAACTGATTGCACTGATGTAATTCTCTGAATCCTTAATTAATCAAAGACGATTTAAGGATAGGTTTATTAAGTAATCATTTTAATCATTAAATCAGTTAAATCACAGTTCAGACAAAGTCACTAAATCACAGTTCAGACAAAGCCGCTAAACTATCATTCTTCCTTCGGGATTTTCATGACTAAAATCTTATCAATACGGTTTTTGTCCATATCCATAATCTCAAATTCATAATCTTCCCATTCGAATTTATCACCTGTATCAGGTATTTCTTTCAGAATATTCAGGGCAAAACCGCCAAGGGTATCAAAACCCGTGTATTCTTTCCGGTTATTGATGCTTATTTCAAAATGATTCAGGAAATCATCAAAAGGCAACGAGGCATCTACTAAAAAACTTCCGTCTTCGCGCTCATGAATATCATATTCAAATTCATCATCTACCGAAATATCACCTACCAGCGCATCAAGAATATCATTAAGGGTAATGATACCTAAAACACTACCGTATTCATCAACAATGATGCCCATGTGGATACGCTCCTCACGGAATTTCTCCAATGCCTGATAGGCATGGTTATTTTCAGGAATAAACAAGGGTTCTTTGAGCTTTGATTCCAGATGCTTGAATTCGGTATCTAAATCTTTTCCTAACAGGTCTTTGATATAGAGCAAACCTATGATATTGTCGATACCGTCTTTACAGACCGGATAAACCGAATGTTTGTATTCAATGACTTTCGTTCTGTTTTCTTCCGGCGAATCATCAATGTCAAGAATCGTGATTTCGTTGCGGCTGGTCATCAGGGTAGTTATTTTTCTATCTCCGAGATGAAAAACGTTCTGTACAATTTCCTGTTCAATTTCGTCAATAGCTCCGCCTGTGGCACCTTCCTGAATAATCGACTTGATTTCTTCTTCCGTTACAGAGTTTTCAGATTGCTGAATGCCTAAAATCTTGAAAATCAAATCGCTGCAAATCGTAAGAAGCCAGATAAACGGAGAGGTGATTTTTGAAAGGATATTCATCGGAGCGGCCATTACTTTGGCAATCGCTTCCGGGTTTGCCATTCCTATGCGTTTCGGCACGAGTTCGCCTAAGACTAATTGCACAAAACCAATGATTAACACCACAAGACCTACCGCTATTTCGTCGGCATATTTATCAGACAGACCCCATCCCATCAAGATACTTTTCAGGTTCTCGGTCAGGGTGTCGCCTGAAAAAATACCCGTTAAGATACTGATGAGTGTAATACCAATTTGAACAGTAGATAAGAAACGGTTGGGTGAATTTGCAAGGTCGAGCGCAGACTGCGCTCTTTTATCGCCATTTTTACTGAGTATTTCGAGTTTTGTTTTGCGGGAGGATACCAGGGCAATCTCCGACATGGAGAAGATACCGTTAAGTATCACTAAAAAAAGGATAATTAAAATTTCCATTTAAATGGTTTCGGCTTTACAGTTTGCAAGCCAGATGGTGATTAAAGTGCAAAATAATAGGTTTTACAGATATTGTAAACGAAATGCGTATTATAATTTTTTTATGACTTCTTTTACTTCCAAAAAAATTACGAACTTTGTTGCCTGAATCAAATCTGCCAAAACAAAACAAATGGTTATCTTCATTGACGACAAACCTGTAAAAATTATTAGTAAAAAGAAGTTTCATCACCTGCACGGCAGTGATTTTGATACCATTTTAGATGCTCGTCTGGAGCAATTGAGTGAAAAAAAACTGAAAGGACACGTAATTGTTCTGAATACCTCTGCCGCTACCATCGAAAAGTTTTTCCGGCTTTTAACAACCGCTAAGGGTTTTGATTATCAGTCGGTAGTGTTTGTGGTTGACGACAAAGATGCCATAGAAGAACAGATAAAAGGCTATTACCGGGTAGTGAAGGCGGCTGGAGGGGTAGTGTTTAATCAGGAAAATAAAATATTGATGATGCACCGTCTGGGCAAATGGGATTTACCCAAAGGCAAACGTGACGACGACGAGAAGTCGAAAGAGACGGCTGTGAGAGAAGTAGCAGAAGAATGTAATATAACCGTGGTGTTAGGCGAAAAGGTTTGTACAACCTGGCATACCTATGCCATGGGAGGCAGTAAAATACTGAAACGCACCAAATGGTACAGAATGAACTGTATTGATGATTCGGAAATGCGACCGCAGTTGGAAGAAGATATTGAAGAACTACAATGGATGGACGAAAAACAAATTCAGCAGGCATTACTCAATTCATACAGTTCTATCCGTTATGTTTTTGAGGAGTTGAAGAGACAGGAGCAGGCGTTTTGATTGAAGCGATTATACTTATTTATTTTTTGATGATTTTTAAGAAGAATAGTGATACTAAAACCCCACCCAACCCTCCCCAACAGTGGGGAGGGCTAAAAGGTCTCTCACCTCATCGGTGGGAAGCAAATTCCAATACTGTAGGATTCAGTACATGGGGTATTCTCGCCCTTTTTTTATTCTTTTCTCCTTACTACATTAAAGCCCAATCCTGCAATTCATCTACTTTCCAGCTAAACCCAACTACTCAAAACAGGGCTATTGACTGGCAGAAGTTTCCTGAATTTAGTCTGCCGTTTTCGGTGGTGTATGGTGGTCCACGGTTTGGCGATACGCAAAGGCTTCCGTTGAAACATGGTTTTAGTCATTTGGCTACTTTTGAAGGGGCAGACGATAATCTGCCTAAAAACCAGCGGGCAATTGTGTGGTATGGCGTCGGTTATACAGGCACCAACCAGCCCTGGGAATCTATCAAAAGCCCCTGGAATAATAACTTAGATGGGTATAGAGCCAAATGGCAGCATGAACTTGCCACTATGCCCGAAGTAGATTTGCTGGTACCCGATATTGAGCGGCAAATCAAATCTAACGATTCTATTCTGATACTCAAAAATCATCCTACTACCCCGGTTGCTTACAGAAGTTTAGCTAATAATTCTTTTATCACCCAATACAAAAAAGACTTACAAAACCTCTATGCCGAGGCATTTGGTTTTACCAAAGGCAATAAATCGGCTCAGATAGGGGGGTATTCCGATGCACCGATCCTGAATACTTATATCAATATTCCGGGTAATTCATGGCAGAAATGGACAACTGATGCCAGTCTGCTCAACTTTCTGTTGTATGATTTTACAAGCAATAAAATTGGGGGTGAAGTTTATAGCCGACAGGATTTTTTTAGTCCGGCGGCCTATTATTACTACGATTATCCCAATCCCTTAGCGGCTGATTATTTAGCTTATTTGCTGTTTCAGATTGAGGTAAATAAGGCATGGGCACCTACTAAGCCTATTATTCCGTTTGTGTGGTTGCGCTATAGTTATGTAACCGATGCAGCCAGAAAATTTATCAAGCCCTTTATGGCTGAAGCTACGGCTATTTTTCCGTTTTTTTCAGGAGCCAATGGCTTATGGCTTTGGGATGACCCTACATTGTTTAACAACAACGAAAACTTTGCAGCCTACGAGCATTTTATTCATGGGCTATATCGGTTATCGAGATACAAAGATATGTTTACGGGAGTCTATCAACTCGTGATTCCGCAACCGGCACATAGTTACGTTGATAACCGCAAACCCATCTGGCGGGGTGTAGCCAAAGGAACCGATTTTCTGGTAGCTGCGCATAATCCTTATGCCAAAGACGAAAACGAGGTAGTGGTAGTAGAAGCTACCTATAACAACTGGAAAGTAAATGTATTACTGAAAGGATATGAGGTATTTCTCTGCAAGTTTGATATGACTTTGCTCGGCAATGAACCCTCGCAATCGCTTGTCTCATTTAAGATATATCCTAACCCATCTCAGCACGATCTAACCGTTGGCATAAACAGCCTCATTCAACAAAAAGCTAATATTGAGATTGTGGATATGACAGGTAAAATAGTATATCAGGAAGAAGCAAATCTGCAACAGGGAGAAAACACAAAATCCATAAAAATCAGCCAACTATCCGGCGGAACATATATCATCAAAACCTTAAATGCTTCTAAGAAATTTATAAAGGAGTGACTTCTGTATCACGATTTTTTAAATCGTTTTATGGCAAAATTTGCGGTAATTCAAATAATGCAAATACTATTTTAATTCTGCAAAAAACTAAAATTCTGCCGAATTTTGACGATTTGAAAAATCGTCATACATAAATCATAATCAGCCAAAAAATCTAATTCCAAAACCGAACAACTTCACTTATTCCGATGTTTCTAATAGCAAAACCATTCCTCTGAAAATATGCCCAATCAACTCATTCACGAAACAAGTCCTTATTTATTGCAACATGCACACAACCCGGTTGACTGGTATCCGTGGGGAGAAGCAGCATTGCAAAAAGCCAAAACCGAAAATAAACCTATACTGGTAAGTATCGGCTATTCGGCTTGCCATTGGTGCCATGTAATGGAGCGGGAATCGTTTGAGAATAAACAGATAGCCGGGTTGATGAATGAGCATCTGGTTTGTATTAAAGTGGACAGAGAAGAACGTCCCGACGTTGACGCCATTTATATGGAGTCGTTGCAGGCAATGGGGGTACGAGGCGGCTGGCCTCTGAATGTGTTTCTGATGCCCGATGCACAGCCTTTTTATGGCGGTACTTATTTTCCGCCACAAAACTGGGCAAACCTGGTAGTAAGTATCAAACGGGCTTTTGACGAAAATTACGGCAAATTACAAGAGTCGGCTCAGGGATTTACGCAGAATATGCTGTTCAAGGAGTCAGAGAAATATGGTTTGCAGGCAGAGGAAGAACTGACCTTTACAGAAGAAGAATTGGTAACCATTTTTAATCGAATCAGGGCAGACTTCGATTATGAAAAAGGCGGTATGAATCGTGCGCCAAAATTCCCGATGCCCAGTATCTGGAAATTTCTGCTTCGTTATTATGCCGTTACACAAGATGAACGTGCTTTACAGCACATCAGCCTGACACTTGACAGGCTCTGTTTAGGTGGTATTTACGATATATTAGGCGGAGGCTGGACTCGCTACTCAACCGATGAAGACTGGAAAGTGCCACATTTCGAAAAAATGCTGTACGACAACGGCCAACTGGTATCGCTTTATGCCGAGGCGTATGCCCTTACCAAAGACCATCTCTATAAAGAAAAAGTAACCCAGACCATCAAATGGCTCGCCAGAGAAATGACAAGCCCTGAAAACGGATTTTATTCTGCTTTAGATGCTGATAGTGAGGGAGAAGAAGGGAAGTTCTATATCTGGTCGAAAAAAGAAATAGATTATCTGTTAGCCGAAAAATCGAATGAGTTTTGTGAGGCCTTTGCTATAAGCGAAGCAGGCAACTGGGAGCATGGCAACAATATTCTGCACTTAGAAGAACGCCTGTGGGCCATAGACAATACGCAATGGAATAAGCTATTTGCCCAATTATTGGCACAAAGAGAAACACGCATCCGACCGGGACTTGATGATAAGATTTTGTGTTCGTGGAACGGTTTGATGCTCAAAGGACTAATAGATGCTTACAGATACATTAATGAACCTGAGTTTTTAAGACTGGCATTGGCAAATGCCCGTTTTCTGCAAGAAAAAATGACTTTAAAGGTATTGACAGAAGATGGTAAAGAGGCCAGAGGATTATGGCATAACTATAAAAACGGCAAGGCTACGCTCATTGCTTATCTCGAAGATTACGCCAGTGTAATAGATGCCTATACCGCATTGTATCAGGTTACTTTCGATGAACAATGGCTGAAAGAAGCCGAAATGCTGACCGACTATACCATCGCCAATTTTTATGATGCCGAAGACGAGTTTTTCTATTTTACCGATAGTGAGGGCGAGCAACTGATAGCCCGTAAAAAAGAAATATTCGACAACGTGATTCCGGCATCAAATTCCATCATGGCGGCTAATCTGTACCAGTTAGGACTGATACTCGACCGTCAGGATTTTGTAGCGATAAGCAAAAAGATGTTGGGTAAAATGAAAAAACTGGTCCTTACCGAAACCCAATGGCTCACCAACTGGGCTACTTTAGCTACCCAGATGGCAAAACCCATGGCTGAAGTAGCTATTGTAGGCAAGGATTTACAGCAGGTAAGAGCCATATTAGACGAAACCTATGCACCCAACAAAGTGTATATAGGCACACAGGAATCATCAGACCTGCCATTATTACAAAACCGGAACGCCAAAAGTACCGAAACCATGATTTATGTCTGCTTCGACAAAATCTGTCAGTTACCCACCGCAGACATCAGCAAAGCATTAGAATTGATGAAATAAACCTTATTTTAGCCCTTATATTGGCTTTAATTCCAACAAATGAGAAACGGATTTTACTCCCTTTCCCCACTGTTGGGGAAAGGGTCGGGGATAGGGGTTTTAACGTCTCTTGACACCATCTTATAAAATATTCTCTCTCAGTGATTCTTCAATTACCCTCGATTTCGGTGCGGTGATTGAAGTGGATATTAATTCGCTTGTGGCTCAACTCTTTGATTATTGTCAGACAAATCCCTTTACAGGCTACCAGGAGGCTGTTCCGGCTTATGCTTCTCTGACGGTTTTTTATGATGTGGTACAAGTAAGAAGCGCCTATCCTCATGCCGGAACGGCTTATAAACTGATAGAAAACTATCTGATAGATGCGCTGAAAAACTTGGCTTCAACAGAAGCAAAAGAATCCAATCTGATTGAGATTCCTGTGATATATGATGGCGAAGACCTGAGTTTTGTGGCAGAGTATAACCAGTTAAGCATAGACGAAGTGATACAGATACATACGCAGGCTACCTATCGGGTATATATGATGGGTTTTTTGCCCGGCTTTGCTTATTTAGGTGGCATGGACGAACGCATAGCCACTCCCCGAAAATCAACTCCACGCACCAGAGTACCCGCAGGCAGCGTAGGCATAGCAGGCAAACAGACAGGCATCTACCCCCTCGAAAGTCCAGGCGGCTGGCAACTCATCGGCAGAACTTCATTGCCTTTATTTAATATGGATTCCCCAAACTCTACGCTTTTAAAGGCAGGAGATTTGGTGAGGTTTGTGAGGGTGGGGTAAAAGCGTAAGTAATGACTTTTTGAGAGCATATTTATTTATCACTTTTATGAACTGATTTATCTTCCTGCATTTTTATAAAAGCCTCAACTTTTGCCAGTCTATCTTTCAATAAATCATTTTCCTCTTTTAGTGTTTTAACACTTTCAATGAGATGAGGAATCAGACCTGCGTAATCGACTGATAAATATCCTTTATCACCTTTGTTTATCAACTCAGGAAAAACCTTTTCAATTTCCTGCGCAATTACACCCGTTTGCAGGCTTTGTCCTTTCTTGGGGTCTTTCCAGTAGTAATGATAACCTTTCAGTGTTGAAAGTAAATTTAATGAATTAGTAAGAGGTGAAACTTCTTTTTTAAGTCGGGCATCAGAATAAGTGTCATAAGCAACCGCAGTTACTCTTCCGCTGAATTCAGCACTTGTCGTACTATTTGCTTTGAGCATAAGTACATCCCCATCTCCTTGCGTGGCAAACATCATCACTTTAGTACTACTGGGACGGGCATAGATATACCAGTATTCTGAGGTCAGATGACTACTGAATTTAATTGATGGCCCTAACGTTGAAGATTCTCTGATTTCTAAATTGGCATCATGGCTAACATACTCAGTTGGTGAAACTATTTTCAGTTTACCCTCAAAATATCCGGCATAACTGGTAGTACTGGCATTGGTAGTTTTTCCATAAATCCCATAGCCGTTGGTAGCACCGGTTTCGCCTTTAATACCCCCTAAACCTGCTGTGGAAACACCATAAATGCCGTAACCATTGGTTGAAGCTCCATAAATCCCATAATTATTTGTTGAAATACCTGAGACTCCATAACTATCTGACGATTCACCTTTTATACCTATCCCTGAGTTAGACACCCCATTCATACCAAATCCACTTGAGCTACTACCATACACTCCCGTATTAGCCGAAGAAATTCCGGCTGTTCCTATGCCATTGGTAGAGTTGCCATATACGCCGTATGCTCCACCTGCTCCCGACACACCAAAACCATTGGTATTGTCTGTACCTAAACCATACACACCCACCAGACCAGAGAAACCATAAATGCCATGTGTACCTCCTGCTCCGAAAACGCCAGCCCCGTTAGTGCTTACACCTGAGGTACCTGCATTAGAGGTTGATGCTCCATATACGCCCGAACCACTCGTTGAAAGCCCATATACGCCTGAAGCGGTGTTGCTAACACCTGAAACTCCGGAATTGCTGTTGGAAGTGCCATGAACACCATCTCCGGTAAATGAATTACCCCAGACTCCGTAAGTATTCCCTATGCTTAAAATCCCTGCTGTATTATTGCCATTGCCAACAGTCAATAAGTAATCAGCGTTTACCGAATCTGTACCAATCTTTATCTGATTACCCGAATTTTTCAGGAAATTATCTGCTACCCAACCGCTACCATTATTTCGTAAGGTTTGTTCTGAAGAACCTACCGGTAAAACATTGGTACCTAATAAGTTCAACCATGAACTACCATTGGAGTATTGATACGCATTATTGGTTGAATTATAAATCATGGTACCTATGGCTACACTATTAGCAGCAGGACGATTAACCGTAGTATATCTCGGGAAGGCAATACCCGTAGGTGCAACTATTCCACTTTGCGCAAAAATGGAAAGACTGCTTAACAATAAGGCTGTAAGAAGTAAAGGTTTCATTTTCATTTTTGTAGCTATTTAGAGTACGGAGCAAATACGAAGTTACAAAATGAATGGAATAAAAAATACAAGTTTTATGAAGGTTTTAATTGGGGTATTTGACAACTCATCGGCCGTACTTCGTTGCCAGTATTTAACAGAGGTTCTCTAAATCCGATGCTTTAATATTATGGGG
The DNA here is from genome assembly GCF_004168285.1 of Emticicia agri. Classification (GTDB taxonomy): domain Bacteria; phylum Bacteroidota; class Bacteroidia; order Cytophagales; family Spirosomataceae; genus Emticicia; species Emticicia agri. Next base: position 28,520 of record NZ_SEWF01000044.1, read on the forward strand.
ATTTAGTGAGGTTTGTGAGTGAAAAATAGTAGTCCATATATTTTAAAACCTTCTCTCATAGGCTAATGAAAGAAGGTTTTGCAAATGCGTTTCATGTCATTGAAAGTTTCAAGCCTAAATACCTAAAACGTCAATAGTAATATTGGCGTCGTTTTGTAAAAATAAAGCCTTTGCCAGAATGATATATAAAGTATCATCGTCTTCAATAGGTAGTCTTAAACGTTTATTTTTCTTTAATTCACCTACATTAGGGATAAGATTGATATGTTTCTGGCTATCTTTTATCTGTGCAAATCCACTCCCCAGATTGATTCGATAAATATGTTTTGAACCATTAATGATCCAGTAGTTTTTATCAAATCCACTTGAATTGATATTTAAAACCGGAATGAGTTTTTCAATAATCTGCTTTCTGATTTTGGCCGAGGCATTATCTGAAAATAAACCATGATGATAAGAATCATTATAATTATGATAGGTCTGTTTATTATCTGATAACTCAGGATTATTGCTGACGCTTGTAGTAGCAATAAATAAATCAATGTCTCTGCAAATTTCCGATAATGTTACCAGCGGAATTTCCGACAATAGAATCTTCTCATAAGTTTTCAGATTGTAGGCAATTTTTGTAGAATTATCTCTGGTGAAATAAAGATTTTTAGTCGGAACCGCAAAGCTATTTCTATCATAATCACACGGAATATGAGCGGTCAGATTAAGAGGTTTGATATAAACTCTTGGCCAGCTTTTATCTTCATGCTCGTAAGTAAATATCCAACCTGCGGCATTGGCAATAGCCATCAATTTTCTTACTTCCAGAAAATGATGCGCAAAACGGGAACTCTCGGTTTGTGAGAGTTCAGTATCCGAAAAAGGATAATGCTCTCTGAAAGCTTGCCTTTCAGGTTGTTTAATGTTATTAGTCCAGATATAGTTTTGCCATCTGGCAACATTCTCCTCTGTATTGACTACTGGATGCCACAGGCCTACCTCATCGGTATCATTAAGCGCATATACTTTTCCATCTGAATCAAGTAACTCATGATTAATCAGAATAAAGTCTGTTCCTTTACTCTTGTTAGTCCAGATAAGATTTTCGATATGAGATGATATAAACGGATGCCCGAGCAAATATGACTTCCATTCTGCACCTGTCCATACCCTGTCATAAAGCCAGTAGGTTCGTATGCGCTTTTTCAGGTCATTAAAAACGGCAGTGATTTGCTTCACTTCCAGATTGATTTCATCAAGCGTTTTTTTGTTTATATCATAAGGCGCATTTTTTAGTTTTTCATTTTGCTTATTGAGCCATTGTTTATTGATTTTCTGATTTTCAAGAGTAAGTTTAAGCAAACAATTTCCGCCATCAAGTATTCTTTCACCATTTTCAAAGCCAAAACCCGGAATCGTCTTATCTGCCAGTAATTGTTCAGGAGTAGTAGAGGTTGCTTTAAACTTATCTATGCTTTTCTCTAAAGCTCTGGCAAAATTATTATACTTGGTTTTATTGTGCATAATAACCAATAGCCCAAAAGCTTCATCTTTCCCTGAACTAACCAACGCTTCTAATCCCAGATTACCTGTCGCTGTAGATTTAGGTCCAATGCCCGGAATCTTGGCATAGGCTGACTGAATGACCATTTTTACGATACTTAACGATAAATCGTTTGGAGACAATTGTGTGCAAGACCAAAGCAGCCCACTCAATGGACCTCTAAAATTGGCATCATACCAGAAATCCTCTTTTAATGAACCTGCCATTAATATTTGCAGCTCTTTAAAGTATTTTTCAGCACCCAGCGTTTCAATGACTTCCTTTAGTTCTGCCAACCATTTAGTATTCGGTTTTTTTGAGCCTGAGCACTGCACAATCACATTCATTACCTCATACCATTGCTCCTTACTGTTCAGTTCATCAACATATTTGTTTTTAAACCAAACCCAGTTAGGGTCATCAAGAAAACGGTTCTTAATTTTCTGACCTGTTTTTTCTGATAATTTATTTGCTTTAAAGTGCGCAAACGGAATAGCTTCTAATTGATTGGGGTCATAGTTTAATTTTTCAAATTCCAATGAATCCATCAGATGCTCTACCTGATTTTCAGCCATGCCTTTGGCAAAATTATCTAAGTAGAATTCAATAAAAAACTTGGTTTCAGGATAACTCATAAAAGCAAGCGCATAGAAATAAGACCAGTTATCAGCATAAACGGGTATCATAATTAATCTATAAGCACTACCTGCTGATTTTAATAAAGAATTGATTAGTGTCTGTACTGACCCGTAGTAAATATTGTGCTCAGTATAATTATAGCTTATTTTGGCAATATAACTATCCGGATAAGACAGTTTCGTAGGTATATTGACAACCGAAATAGGCATGAGTAATTGCAAATCACTTAATAGGGCTTGCATTTGAGCACCTCTCAGTAATTCTTCCAAACCATAATTGTAACGATCACTATAAGCTGATTTAAAATAGTAATTACTTATTTTACTTTCATACATCAGTTTCCACTCAGGATTTTCTACTTTTCCGGCTAACTCTTTTAAGGCAATAAGTCCTGTAGCGTTTGGCTTTTGGGTTTTATTATAAGCATAATTATAGAGTATATTTTCATATACGCTTATTACTTCGTCTTCGTAATTAAGAGAACCTTTTAAGCGGTTAAATACCTCCGTATAAAAATTATCAAAAATAAATACAGAGTTATATTGTTCTGATAGACCATATTTTGTCTTCAATTTTTGTAATAGCCAATCGGCATCACAATCTGAATTTTGAGCAAGCCTCTGTAAAACAGGCTTCCAATAGACCTGATGGTCATATAAAAAATGGTTCATCAACAGATAAATGGCAGTTTCTGCCATTCGGGTCTCCTGGCCTTTTACCTGCTGAATAAAAGAAAGACCCTCCTTGAATTTTTCTAAGGTAAGGCTTCTTTTAGTAGCAGGTGCTTGAAGACTGAAAATATCTCTTAGTAAAACAAAATCGTCGAAGTGTAAATGAAAACCATACAGCGCATTGCATTGAGCGATACTTTCCCGGAACGATTGCTCTATTAATGAACCATACTTCTCTTCGGTAATTACCCTGACATCAGAACGCCACAGCTTATAGTCAAAAGGTGAATTATACAGAAGAAAGAGCATATAAGCCTTTTCTTTAAATTGTTGAGCATTTACATAAGCCAGTATTTTTTCAAAATATAATTCTCTGTTCTGATTTTTTAAACCACGAAAGTCAAGAGGTAGAAAGCTTATATTTTCGTTGATTTTAAGATGAATAGCATGGTAATAAAAGAAAATTTTACGACCAGCAATTAAAGGGATATATAATTCAGGATGTTCAAAAAATAAAGGAGGATGGGAGTCACTATACAAAGTATTGGCTGATAAACTGTTCGGAGCTTGATAAAGCGCAAATAACCTTTCTAAAAAACTATTATCAGGGTTTTGATAAATAATATAAGGAAATGCAATCCTTAAGTAAAAGTAAATTTCTGAGGTATTATAGTTATTATAAGAGTGATTACTCGCATTCTCCGGTAGGGCATAAATTTCTTTAACAGGGCTCAGAAACTCCTTTTCAAAAGTACTGATTTCAATATTGCTTGCTTTGAACCAGTCAAAAAGAAGGTCAAAAGATTGGTCAGCGGTAAATTCCGGTTGTTCAGGTTTTTCGTTTCTAAAAATTTGTTCAAGAATGTTCATTTTTATAGAGTTGTGAAGGTGATTTGATTGAGTAGTTGGTTGTTAAAAAAGGTAATAATAGAATTTGAATGAATAGGGAAAGGCTGATGAATATCATCAATAACGGTATCATCGACAATGACAAGGATATCTTTATTCCTGATGGCGGCCATTAGTTGATAAGTGACAAACTCTGGGTCGTCAAACATTTTCCATTCAGGAAGTTTTTCTTTAATGAGCGCCCGAATACTTTCTACTTCATCAGCAGGAATATCTTTGAGGTTTCGGTAACCGATTTCATCAAGAAGTAATTGAATTTCAAAAATCTCTTTTCGGCCATCGGTATAAGTCTCGAATAGCTCAAAGATTAGGTAGATAAGGGAAGGAAATTCATATTTCCATAATCCTTTCAGGTGGCGTTTAGATTTTACTCTGGGTTTAATTAAAACCTGATCCATCACAGCGTTTTTTTATGATTAGTGCAGTATATTTGAACCAAATTTAGGATAATTTACAAACATATAAAAATCTGATTCAGAACATTTTTTGAAATAAGCGAAGCTTCAATTGAAAACGCAATTAATCATAAAAACCTCCTCATTTAAGTCATTTTTACAGCTTTTTGATAGAAATGAAATTGTAAAAGATTTTGTATTTGGCGATACAGGCTACAAAAGTGAGGGTTATGTTGATGAAAAAATATTTAATGGTTTACATCGGGTAGAAGATATTCTTAATTCTGATTACGATTCCGATGGCCCAACTATATTTAGTGCGGTGATAGACAAAATGGAGGTTGAATTGCTCAATGATTATCCGGTACAACAATACAAAGTATGTGGAGAAGATTTCAGGCTGAGAGGCTTAATAAATAAGGTCATAGAATTGAACACTTATGCACCGGATACTTATAGTTATTCAGCAATAGAGCCACTATATTTCTGAAAATAAATTTTAAGTTCCTCAGATTTCTCTATCACACCAACACAAAAATTCCTCTATCTTTGAACCCATTCAACCTCTCTAAATAACCTATGATACAAGCACGAGCGGCTATTGCTGACGGACAAGGAAGCTTTTCTATCCAGACTATTGAAGTGGATAATAAACCTGTTTGGGACGAAGTACTGATACAGGTAATGGCCGCAGGTATCTGCCATACCGACTGGGATTCTCAATCGTGGAGCAAGCCGCTCATTATGGGGCATGAAGGCGCAGGCGTAGTGGTAAAAGTCGGCCCGGAAGTAAAAAGCCTGCAAGTGGGCGATAAAGTGATTCTGAACTGGGCTATACCCTGCTACCAATGTTTTCAGTGTCAGGAGGGTAATCAGCATATCTGTGAAGTGAATTCTCCTGTTACCGCAGGCAACAAAGTTTCAGGCGGTCATGCCCGTTTAGAGGCTTCTACCTTAAATCATACACCCATTGAACGCTCTTTTAGTCTGGGTACAATGGCTGAATATACTTTGGTACGTGAAGCAGCCTGTGTGAAAATCAATGTCGATATTCCGTTTGCTTCGGCAGCTATTATCAGTTGTGGGGTCATGACGGGATATGGATCGGTGGTGAATGCCGCCAGAGTAAAAGCAGGTTCATCGGTGGTAGTGCTGGGCACGGGTGGGGTAGGACTCAACGTAATTCAAGGCGCAAGAATAGCCGGAGCGGCCAGAATCATTGGCATAGACATTAATCCGTCACGACTGGAAATGGCTATGGAATATGGCGCTACGCATACCATTTTAGCGTCAAAAGACGATACAGGGCTATTGGAAGCCGCAAAAAAAGTAAAAGAACTCACCCAACGTGGCGCAGATTATGCCTTTGAATGTACTGCTATTCCGGCATTAGGTGCTGCTCCGCTGGCAATGGTGCGCAACGCAGGTATGGCAGTGCAGGTAAGCGGCATTGAGCAGGAAATCAGTATAGATATGAACCTCTTTGAGTGGGATAAAGTCTATATCAATCCGCTCTACGGCAAGGCACGCCCACAAATAGATTTTCCGATTTTACAGGAACTTTATCAAAAAGGCGACCTGATATTAGACCAGATGGTAACCCGTACTTATAGCCTTGACGACCTAAACCAGGCTTTTTCAGACATGCACCACGGCCTCAATGCTAAGGGTGTGATAGTGTTTTAGTTTAAAAACCAGATGAACTCTTATAGGTATGAAAGTTAAAATAACAACTAAAAATTAAAATCCTTAAAACATCATTTCCTGTTTGAGTACGATTAAAAACTATGTAGTAGTCAATGATATTTAGAAATGATATTACAAGTTTTTAATTGTACGAGTTTAAATGATGCCTGCTTTTTTGGATACTTTTTTTCAGGTAAAAAAAGTATCAGCCCACCAATTATGAAAAGGTAAGTAGTAGTTCTATAGTGAATAAACACTTACCTAAATTAGTTATAGAAATAAATGTCAAAATTCTTTACCATAGAAATATCTGACCCGACTTACGAAAGAGACCATCTCCGATACGTAACGGTCAAAAGCAAAGCCTTAAAAAAAAGAACTGATATTAGCCTTTTTGTACCCGAAGGTCCTATCAAAGGCATTGTCATACTGTTACATGGTGTTTATGGTTCACATTGGGCATGGTCGCTCACAGGAGGCGTTCATCAAACCACTCAGGCATTGATAGACCAGAAAAAGATAGCACCCATGCTGCTGATAATGCCGTCTGATGGGCTGTTTGGCGATGGTAGCGGGTATTTGCCTCATCATTCAGAAAACTACGAAGACTGGATTGTATCAGACCTGAAAGACCTGATTTACGAAATTCAGCCCGACCTGAATCCTGATTTGCCTTTGTTCATTACAGGCTTGTCGATGGGAGGCTATGGAGCCATGCGGTTAGGCGCAAAATATCCTCACGTATTCAAATCTTTTTCGGGGTTATCATCCATTACGGAATTTTCTCAACTGAAACAGTTTTTAGAAAATAATGACGATACCCAGCTGAAATACAATGTATTAGCAGAAGAAAGCACGCTGCAATGGATACTCGCCAATAAAGGCCTTTTGCCATTATTCCGTTTTGATTGTGGCAAAGCCGATTTGTTAATTGAGGATAACAGAAGATTGCATCAGGCATTAATAGTAAACAATATCCCTCATATTTATGAAGAATTTGATGGCGCCCACGAATGGCCTTACTGGCAGGAGCATATTGTGGATACTTTGTTGTTTTTTAATGGGTTTTTGTCTGTCTGAACTCTGATTGAACTGATTTATGGATTTCGCTGATTTTAAATAAAGACTAAGTCAAATTAATCAGTTCAATCAGGTAAATCAGTTCAATCAAAGTTCAGACAAATTAATCAGTTCAATCAGCTAAATCACAGTTCAGACAAATAACCGCTCAATTCCTATCCCATGCGTTTCATAAAATCCGGCATACTAAGCACCTACCAGGATTCAGGTAGAAATGGCTATCGTTACCTCGGTATTAATCCGAATGTGGCGATGGATAGAATGGCTGTCAGGTTGTTGAATATCCTTTTACAGAATGAAGAAGACGAAGCAGCGATTGAAATTCATTTTCCGTGTCCTGAAATAGTGATGGAGAAAGATAGCATTATAGCCATTGGAGGAGCTGATTTTGCTCCTTATCTCATTGATGAAAATCGCCAGATACAGGAAATCAATAACTGGCAATGCACCTGGGTTCCGGCCGGAAGCACCCTGAAATTTAAAAAACGTATCTACGGACAAAGAGCATATATAGCTATCAAAGGCGGGTTCTCTGCCAAAGAATGGTTAGGTAGCAAAAGTACCAATCATCTGCTTGATTTTAATACCATCAATCCCGGCCATGAGGTGGAAACAAGAGCCTTTCCCAGACCTGATTTTCTTCCTTATCTCGGTATTTCTCTGGTGCCTCCTTATTCAGATTCACCAGTTATCAGACTCATCAGGGGCAATGAATATGAGTTTCTTACCACAGAAAGTAAGAATATCTTAGAAAATCATACTTTTACAATCAGCCAGCAGTCTAACCGGATGGGTTTCAGATTGGCAGGAGAGGCTTTGCATGTAGAAAATAAAATAGAACTTATTTCTTCGGCAGTAGATTTCGGAACGATTCAGCTATTACCCGACGGTCAGTTAATTGTACTGATGGCCGACCACCAGACCACCGGAGGTTATCCCCGTATCGGAAATGTAATTACCGCAGACTTACCACTTTTGGCGCAATGTGGCGTGAAAGAGCCTATTCGTTTGCGGTTTATTTCTTTAGCCGAAGCAGAAGAATTGTTAATTTTGAGAGAGAAAGAAATAAACAAATTAAAAGCCACTATCAGGCTTTTGTCGGTTATATAATTAAACGTTTTATCTACTTTACTATCAAGATGCCAAGTATAGACCTGAATTGTGATATGGGGGAGTCTTTCGGAACCTGGACAATGGGTAACGATGAAGCCCTGATGCAATATATTTCGTCGGCAAATATTGCCTGTGGTTTTCATGCAGGCGATGCGGGTATTATGCGAAAAACGGCGCAATTAGCCATACAAAATGGAGTAGCTATTGGTGCGCATCCCGGTTTTGCTGATATTCAAGGCTTTGGTAGACGGAATATGCAACTCAATGCAGACGAGGTATATGATATTTGTATTTATCAGATAGGGGCTATGCTTAATGTGGTAAAGGCTTTAGGGGCAACCTTGCACCATGTAAAACCTCATGGTGCTTTGTATAATATGGCGGCAAAAGACGCAAAACTGGCACAAGCCATTGCGCAGGCAACCAAAGACAGTCAGGCAGATTTGATTTTATATGGACTATCAGGCAGTTTACTGATTACTGAAGCAGAAAAAATCGGGTTAAGTACAGCCTCAGAAGTTTTTGCCGACCGCACCTATCAGAACGATGGCAGTCTTACTCCAAGAACCCAACCTAACGCCCTGATAGAAGATACCGAAACAGCCGTCAGTCAGGTTATCAGAATGATAAAAGAACAGACTGTAGTTTCTACCGATGGAAATATAGTAGCTATCAAAGCAGATACCGTTTGTGTGCATGGCGATGGAACCCATGCCGTGGCTTTTGCCAAAGCATTAAACGAGAGAATCGAGGCAGAGGGGTTATTAGTAAAGTCAATTTAGGATTCAGAATACTATGAATTAAATTGAGAGATACTAAAAGGAGGATTCTGGAACAGAAATTAATCTATTCCAGAATCATTACCTTCAAACATACTCCTCCCTCCAACATTCTGAGTAAAATTTCAGAAATAGGCAATCTACCATCAATTAATTGATTATTGTTTTGCTGGTGCCGGTGGTGGCGGAGGTGGGAGCTTTTCTACTGCTTCTTTGGAAGAGCCTTTAACTTTTTGAGACATCTGATTCCATTGTTCTTCAGTCGGTAAAGTTAATTTTAAAGAAGATTCTTTGAACTTTAGGCCCTCTTCTACATCGTCTACTGTCTTAAATTGACTCTGATTCAAAGCATCGGGCTTTACTAAGTCCAGCATCATTTTCGATTTAAGCGCAACGATTTCCTTTTCATCCATTTTGGTAAGCTGATTGTCAGCGGCAGCATCTAAAATTAGTACATGTTCTTTCAGCTTTGATTTCATCGGTTCGATGGTTATTTCCTTAGGTTTGGGTGCTACATCAGTTATCTGCTCATTCATACAACTGAATACAAACGCCAGTACAAAAACAATTGGAATAAAAAGTAAGAACCTTGAATGCTGAAATTGATTTGATTTGTTTTGATTCATTTTACTGATTCTTGTTTTAAGTGAATAAAAATTGAAATTTGTTACGAGGTTAAAAGGGTTATTACCGGAAAAGTGTAAAAGCAGGTATTGATACGTTTTTTTATCGATTCCGTTATTGATGACAATAGCATCGGTTAAAAATTCAAGATTCTGTCTCATTGAATTTTTTAATAACCAGGCAAAGGGATTTATCCAGTTAATGATTCTGACTATCTCTGCCAGAAGAATATCTACACTATGATTTTGTTGCACATGAATAGATTCATGCAAAAGTATTTTCCCGATTTCAGGATTAGTAAAGGCACTTTCAGCAATGAAAACAGATTTGCTAAAAGAGAAGGGCAAAATATCCTGAGAAACTACATACACCTGTTGCCCGTTTATTTCTCTTAAACTGGCGCTTCTTTTCAGTTTCAGATAAGAGAAATACTGAATTCCCAGATTAATTCCTAAGAATATGACACCAATGGCATAAATAGTTAATAAAATACTACTCAATGGCAACCATTGTGTAAGCGGATTGAAAGAGGGCAGGTTAGTTGAAGGTACATATTTGCCAAAACCAGCCTTACCCATCTGATTCTGAAATAGGGTATCAAGCCAGTCGAAATGACCGACGGCTACCCCAAAAGCAATTACTATACTGCCTAAGAAGAAGAACCGATTGGATACAAAAAAAGTGAGTTTCTCTAAAAACAGTTTATAGAAACCCCATATAACCATAATAGTCAGGCTGAACTTCAGTAATATAAGCAGGAGAGTTATCATTTTTTTTCGGATTCAATCATGGTTATAATTTCCTTTAACTGGGCGGGTGTCAGTTTTTTGTTTTCTACAAAAAAATTGACCATTTGCTGGTAACTATTATCAAAATAGTCTTCTACAAATTTGTGAAGAAAAGAGTTCTTATACGCCTCTTCTGTAACAAGCGGTTCATATAAACTTACATTCCCAATCTTACGACTGCTGAGAAAACCTTTTTTCTCCAGATTCTTAATGGTAGAAGCCAGTGTAGTGTAGGGTGTTTCTTCTTCACCCAATACCTCTAATATGGCCCTGATATGGGTTTCTCCCAATTGCCATATGGCCTTCATGGCTTGTTCTTCTTGTGCTGTCAGTTTTTGCATCTATCTACGAATTATTAATCAAATCTACGAATATTTCGTAGATGTTGCAAGTGTTTCGTAAGAAATATTTTTCAGGCTAATATTAACAGATTTCTCAGGCTAATAATATGCCTGATTTGGGTTGTTGACAACGTTTTTGTTTTCTGTTAGCATCGTATCCTAATTTTTAATAAATTGCTTCGTCGGTTTTCGATGTTATTGATTTTTGACTAACTGTTACTCAAAACTAACTACCTACCTTAGAAATGTTTCAAAAAAATCAGAAGAAAGTCCTCAATGCCTGGACTATGTACGATTGGGCCAACTCTGTACACAACCTGGTTATTATTACGGTTGTTTTTCCGATGTACTTTCTGGCAACTACTACCGAAAAAGATGCAGCAGGAAAAGTAATTAATGATGTGGTAAACTTCTTTGGTTTTCAGGTGCAGAACTCGGTACTATATTCTTACACCATTTCTACTGCTACCTTACTACTCGTTTTACTGAATCCGATATTGACTCCACTGGCCGATTCCAGCGGACGCCGTAAGTTTTTTATGAAGGTTTTCTGCTATTTAGGGGCTGCCAGTTGTGCTTATTTTTATTTTTTTACCAAAGATAATGTCTCATGGGTAGTGGTAGCCTTCGGTCTTTCGGTAATGGGGTGGGGTGGAAGCATTGTCTTTTATAACTCTTTTCTGCCCGAAATTGCCACCGAAGACCGCTTTGATAACCTGAGTGCGAGAGGTTTTATGATGGGCTATATCGGAAGCGTACTACTACTGGTTTTTAATCTAATAATGATTATGAAACCGGAATTTGTGGGGCTTACCCAGGAAGACAGCGATTCGGGTTTTACTGCCCGTATTTCGTTTCTGACAGTAGGAATATGGTGGGCATTATTTGCACAGATTCCGTTTTATTACTTACCCAAAGACCAGGTGAAACCCTTGGCCGGAAATTGGCTCACCAGCAGTTTGCACGAGTTAGGCAAGGTAATAAAAGAGGTAGGAAAAAATAAATTGCTTACCCGGTTTTTAGCTGCATTTTTTTTCTTTGATATGGGGGTAATGACCGTGATTTATGTAGCCACGCTCTTTGCCGATAAAGAACTGCATATTGAAAAAACCGGACTGATTGTAACCCTTCTGCTGATACAGTTAATTGCTATTCCCGGTTCTTTTCTTGCCTCGTGGCTATCAAGCAAATTTGGTAATACCAAGGCCTTGTTAATGGAGATTTTTGTGTGGGCACTTATGCCATTGGCTGCTTATTATACCACTACGCCTAATCAGTTTTATGTAATTGCTGCTGTAGTAGGTCTGGTTATGGGGGGTATTCAGTCTTTATCACGTTCTACTTATGCAAAACTGATTCCTGAAAATACAGAAGATACTGCATCTTACTTTGGATTTTATGACATTGTTGAAAAAATAGCCATTGCGTTAGGTACTTTTCTGTTTGGTTTTGTAGAATCGCTTACTGGCAATATGCGTAATTCGGTATTAGTGATTCTCGTCTTTTTTATCATCGGTTTCCTATTACTGATGCGTATTCCGTCTAAGAATATTTATAAGTAGAAGACGTGAGGGGTGATGAATTGAGGTCAGATACCCGGTCATTAATTTATTAACTCTGCCAATAATAGCAGATATATCCCTCTTTTTTATTAGTTTTGTGAAGATGTCCCAATAAACAGCTATGCAGACGTTGGTAAAAAGCCATAATTGAGGTATAGTCCATTCCCTGTTTATCCGGTAGCATCTCACAAAAACATCAACAAATATCCGGTATGTTATAGGGTTCGTTTTATTTACGATAGCCTGAAAAGATAAAAATGTGGTAGTATTCTATAGCATGCCCTTTTTAATAGAAAACCTATTTTTGTTAAGATACTAAAATAATGTGTAGGTAATTTTACGTAATGTTTTCCTGAAAGCCGATACGCCCTACATACATGACCTTTTTTTTATGAGAGTCCTTTTCGATCATCAATCATTTTCCGGTGCAAGATTTGGGGGTGTAGCAAGGTATTTTTATGACCTGATGCACAATCTGAAATACCATCAGGAAGTAGAGGTGAAATTATCTTTGCTTTTCTCTAATAACGAATACCTGAAAAATGCCGACGTGAAAAAGGTTTTTCCGTTTAGCTATTTTTTAGGATACGGCCCTACGAATGCCTTGTTTTCGCACCTGAACCGTGCCAATAGTGCCTTTCAGATAACCAGACATAATTACGACCTGTTTCATCCGACCTATTTCAACGATTATTTCATGACTTTTCTGGGTAAAACGCCTTATGTGATTACCCATCATGATACAATTCCGGAGAAATTTTCGACCCAGTATGCCGAACTCGATGGTTTTGATAAAGCCTATAAAAAACGGGTATTAGACAAAGCCGCAAGAATCATTGCCGTATCGGAAAATACCAAGAACGACCTGATAGATATTTTTCAGGTTGCTCCCGAAAAAGTAGCCGTTATTCATCATTCTACGCATTTTGCTACTTACAAACCTGCCGAAGACTTTGATATTATAACTCCTGAGCGATATTTGTTATATGTAGGCAATCGGGATAATTATAAAAACTTTGATGTATTTCTGAGAGCCATTGCACCGATACTGTATAAACAGCCTGATTTGCACCTGATATGTGCCGGAAGTCATGGGTTTACCGATGTCGAACAGAAACTGTTTCAGGAAACAGGCGTGAGCCAACAGGTTCAGCATCAGGAAATACAGAATGATGATGCCCTCTACCGGATTTATCAGAAAGCCGTAGCTTTTGTGTATCCTTCCTTATACGAGGGTTTCGGCATACCTATCTTAGAGGCCTTTGCCTGTGGGTGTCCGGTGGCATTGAGCGACCGCTCATGTTTCCCTGAAGTAGCCCGCAACGCCGCACTGTACTTTAATCCGGACGATACCGAGAATATTGCCTTTGAAGTAGAAAAACTGATTGACAATGCAGAGCTAAGGCTGAATTTAGTGAAAAAAGGCTATCAGAGACTGAAAGATTTTTCTCCTGAAAATACAGCTAAAAAGACCCTTGAAGTCTATAAAAGCGTGCTGGGGAAGTAAGGATAAGGCAATAAAACTTGCCTCAATAAATCAATTGCTATCAACCACAATCTGAATCAATAAACAGTTCTTGTCAGCCGTTTATGGATTCACCGGATTTTCAAAAGACCAATGATGCGAATTATTATCTGCGATATATATGTAAAATTAGTAGGACATAATTTAGGACACATTCAGAATATCTTACGATTTTTAGAACAAAACCCCACCGAAACTGAATATGTGTTTTTGCTGAATCCGGAAGCAAAAGCCATTCCGTCTATACGCACTTCGGCTAAAAACGTACAAATCACTTTCTTTACCGACGAAGAATTTGCCCCCCATCTGTCGGGCATGAGCCTCATCAAATCAACACATTTTCTATGGAAGACAATCATGAAATATGTCAGCGACTGGAAAGCTGACCGATTGATTTTAATGATGGTGGATATGTTTCAGCATACGATTGGCAGTAGTCGCCCGCCCTGCGAAATTACAGGTATCATGTTTAACCCTTATCCGAGAGTAATTCCGGCAGAGGGAACATTCCGTTCAAAACAACAAACGGCCGTTACCAAAGCCCGTAAAATGTTTACTTCGTGGTGGATGCTGCGTAACAAAAAACTGAAGAAAGTCTTCATTTTTAACGACCGGCAAACGGTGAAGACTATGAATGAGACACTCGGTACAAAAATATTTACGTATCTGCCAGACCCTGTCTATGATTATCCGTCAAGAGCCGGATTGGATATCAGAGCACAATATGGCATTGATGCCGATAAAAAAATATTGCTGGCATTTGGTATGATTGACAGCAAAAAGAATGTAGTAAATCTGCTAAAGGGCTTGCAGGAATTATCGGCAGAAGAGGCCACCCGAAGTTGCTTGTTAGTGGTAGGTAAAATCAGAGACGAGTATCAGGCACCATTGGCAGAAGCATTAGCAGAAGCTAAACAACTTCGTCCTGAATTACAGGTAGTGTTAGAGAGCCGCTTTGTGGACGATGATGAAATGGAATCGTTTGTGGGGCAAAGCGATGTGATTTCGCTGGCTTATATCAATTTCTATTCATCAAGCGGCGTAATTGGTCTTGCCTCCCGACATAACAAGCCCATTATTGCTACTAAATACGGCGTAGTAGGAGACCACACCCGTGAATACCAGTTAGGCTTGACAGTTGACGGACACAAACCCGAAGAAATCAAAGAGGCTTTTCAGTATTTTCTGCATACCCAAAAAATAGAATATCCTTTAAAAGCAAAACAATTTGTAGAAGACCATACCAGCGAGGCATTTATCAGAACGCTGTTAGAGCTATAATTTTATCGGTAACATGCACTTGCTTATGAAAGACTTACATGAGTTTTCAGGTTCATCTATGTTTTGTTACACCAATCTGCTCACAGAATTCTAATACCGGACAAGTAGAACACTTTGGTAAATTACCTGTACAGATATGTTTGCCAAATGGCATCAATAAGCGATTTATATCAATCCATTGTGCAACAGGTACTTTTACTTCCAATACCTTCAGGGTTTTTTCAGGCTGATTCGCTTCTACAAATCCCCAGCGATTCACTACCCGATGCACATGAATATCTACACTGATGGCCGATTGTCCGGCCGCTACACCCAATGCCAGATTGGCACATTTCGGGCCTACACCCTTCATTTCTATAAGTTTTTCAAAATCGGCAGGTAAATCTCCGTCGTATTTTTCAAGGGCAGTCTTAGCAATTCCGAGCATGGTATAAGCCTTCTGCTCAGGGTAAGAACTACCATAGAGTAATCCGGCCAGTTTCTCAGGGCTTAATTTTAGTATATCTTCCGGCGTACGGGCTACTTCGAACAGCTTCAACGATACCGGAATCGTGGTTTCGTCGAACGTGCGGATAGAAATAATACAGGAAATTAATTGTTCAAATAAAGAAGTATAACCCCGTTCGGCCAGTTCGAACATGGCCGCTTTCGGAAATGGCTTAATCGCTTCCTCAATCCGGGCAAGCATCAACGTAAGGTCAAAGTTGGGCTTCATCGTATCTTTTTGTTTGAATTATCCGTACAATATTAAAAATGCGTGCCAATTCAAATTTCAGCGATTTTCGATTTCGTAGGGGTTCAAAATCTTGAACCCCTGTATAGATATATCCTACCACGAATTGAATGAATATATGACAACAAAAAAAGTGACTGAACTACAGTTCAGCCACTTTTTTTCTGCCGAATATTATTAACGCAAAAATTAATCAATTAAAAAAAAGATTTTTTAACCTAATCGGGTATCGACCCAATTGATAATATTTTCTGCTTCTTCTAATCCTAATTTAGCCAATTTGGCACTTGGCGTACCATCATAACTCATATCTAAGTGTAATAGTTGATAAGCAGTAGCAAAAGAAGACGTTATTTTTTTATCCATTTTTGCCAATCTTGACTGATACCATTCTACCGATTTACGTCCTTTTTTTTCTTCGCGTAATAGTTCATCAAGGGCAACTAATATAGCCAAATAAGCAGTATGCCCTGCCATTCGTACATATTTTTTGTCTTGGTATAAGCCGTCCTCTTTTCTTACTTTTTCCTTTAAAATATCCTTTGCATTATCGATATAACGCATGGCTTCTGTTATTGCAGTTGACATTTCAAATAATTAATATGTTAAAATACTACAAAGAATTTAAAGAAATAAAAGGGTATGAAATTTAAATACAATCAACGACTTGAACTACTAATATTTTCACACCAATTCGGCTACTTCTTTATTGGCTTGTTCCGAAATCCATTGGTAGGTTTTGGTGATACCCTCTCTCAATGATTGTGACGGAGCCCAGCCTAATTTCTCCTGAATCAGGGCATTGTCTGAATTACGACCACGTACCCCTTGCGGACCAGGAATATTTTTAATAGTAATTTTTTTGCCTGAAATTTCGGCAATCATTTTCGCAAAATCGTTGATTGAAATCATTTCTTCTGAACCGATATTTACAGGACCAGAGAAATCAGATTCCATCAAACGACGAACACCTTCTACGCATTCATCTACATACAAAAACGAACGTGTTTGTTTGCCATCGCCCCAGATTTCGATCGTACCACCGTCTTCTGCTTCAATTACTTTACGACAGATAGCCGCAGGTGCTTTTTCTTTACCACCTTTCCAGGTACCTTGCGGGCCAAAGATATTATGAAAACGAGCTACTTTTACAGTAATGCCTAAATTACGTTGGTAAGTAAGATACAGACGTTCGCTGAATAATTTTTCCCAGCCATATTCGCTGTCAGGAGCCGCAGGATACGCTGATTCTTCTGAACATTTAGGGTTTTCAGGGTCAAGCTGATTGTACTCAGGGTACATACAAGCCGACGAAGAATAGAAGATTTTTTTCACACCTGCCTGTTGTGCGGCATGTAGCATGTGCAGGTTACAAAGTGCCGAATTGTGCATCACAGCCGCATCGTTTTCACCTGTAAAAATATATCCTGCGCCACCCATATCAGCAGCTAATTGATATACTTCATCAAAACCACCTTCTAAAACATTTTTA
Source organism: Emticicia agri (assembly GCF_004168285.1). Lineage (GTDB taxonomy): Bacteria > Bacteroidota > Bacteroidia > Cytophagales > Spirosomataceae > Emticicia > Emticicia agri. Next base: position 45,672 of record NZ_SEWF01000044.1, read on the forward strand.
CAAACTACCGGGTCAGTCAAATCACCGATTACAAAATCATCGGCATTCCCGTTTCCATATTCGTTATATTTTAAATCTACACCTCTCACCCAATAACCTTCACTCTTTAAGCGATTAACCAAATGGCCTCCGATAAAACCACCTGCTCCACATACCAGTGCTCTTTTCATAGAAATAATTTATGCTATTAAGTTATCAAATAAACATCTAAATAAAATACAAATTTAGTGAACGTAGCCGTATAAAAAAAATATTATAGTTTCTGATTTACTGCATTAATCCAAATCTGTTTCCCCTCGCAATTCCAGTGCGTGTCTCCTGCATCATACAGCATCTTTCCTGATGTGTTTAATGGGGTGTAAATATCGAAGAAAGGCATGTGTAAAGCAGGGTGTTTCTGAATTCGTTCAATTAGGTGGTTATATTCACCTAAATCGGTACCTAAAACAGAACTCTTGTTCGGAGCAATCGTCAGATATACTTCATCGAAACCGTTATTTCTGTAAAAATCGTAGGTTAGGTTCACATTCTTTACTAATAACTCAATTTCTTTATCAGAAATTTTATCAAACGTAGAAGTAATGCCACTCGGGCGGGCGTCTAATTCATAGAAAATGTTCTTTTTGTCTTTCGATACCACCACGTTTCCATCGGTTCTGTCAAACAAACGGTCGTTCAGTATGGCTTTCCATTCCTTGATAGTCAGGAAAAAGCCTGATGAAAACAACACTGATTCATGTCGCTCCGAATCGTACCAGAAGTCAGACTTGGCCTCTTTCATCAGGCTCTTCATGGCTTGTTGGGTAGTAGGTTCGCCAATGGTCAGGTTTTTATAGGGTGTAGCAAAACGTTCTCTGAAATGGCGTTCAACCGTCTCAATTACCAGTACATTCTTCTTAGTTTTGTCTAATTTAACAAAAGGCTGATGCCCGATAAAGAATCGATGAAAACTACCGCTTACAAAATCTCCGGCTTCAATACGACCCTCTTCCGTAAAACTATCCCCAATCAGATACAATGCTGTATTGGGTTTGGTAACAGGCATTTTACCCGGTTCACAAACCTGTTTTAAAACCCTGAATTGGGGCAGATTTGAAAAACGATACAAATCACCAAAGCGGTAATCATCTTCTATGATACCCTTTTCATACAGCCATTTTGATATATGCGGCGAAAATCCCAACAACCATAAGACTGAAAAGATGATGAGGGTGGTATATTTTATTATTTTTTTATTCATTGGGGTGGACTGAAATGGTATTATTTACCAAACTTCAAATTTAGTCCCGTAGGAACGATATATCGGCGGCCGCCGCGCGGTAGGAAAATAAGAATTTGTTCGTTAGAGTCCTGTAGAGACGATATATTAATATACCGTCTCTACAGGACTTAGGATTCTTATCGTGCGTTGTTTTTACCTACCTATATATTATCCCTACGGGGACGCCCAGTCGGGATATTAATTGAATTTTTATTGTTTCATTCAAATTTGTAACTCTATAAATTTTTTACTGATTTACCTGTATTGCTATCTCAATTATTCTCCCTAAAACTGAAAATAAATAAACTGATTTGATTCAAATACGCCGAAGAAATAACACACAGTCATCAGCACAATAAACAGGATATAAAACTTCGTGGTATTGTTTGTATCAATTACTTTATAAAAACGTTCTTTCAGCAATAAACCTGCAATCAATAGCCAACAAAATGCCATTTCTACATTGTTCAAAGGCGAATCTATGGTTTGTCCATAACTGCCGAATGAAAATATTTTCTGTAGAATAATCTTGGCGTTCGTCAAGCCCTTTGCCCTGAAAAATACCCAGGTGAGCATCACCAATATAAACGTAAAAGCCAGATGAAAAGGTTTACTCAGAAAACCGGGAAGTATATTGGTTTTGAGTTTAAAGTACTTATCCCGAATCTGTGCCATAATCAGGTATAAACCATGTAAAGCCCCCCAGATGACAAATGTCCAGGCTGCGCCATGCCATAGCCCACTCATCATAAATACAAAGAACCGATTAAAATACTTCCGTCCTTCGCTCACTCTGTTGCCACCCATCGGAATATACAGGTAATCTCTGAACCAACCTGATAACGAAATATGCCACCTGCGCCAGAACTCCGAAATTGACGTAGAGAAGTAAGGCGTATCAAAGTTTTCCATCAGCTTAAAACCCATTACTCTCGCTGTACCGATGGCAATGTCAGAATAGCCCGAAAAATCACAATAAATCTGAAAAGTAAAGAAAATAGTGCCAATTAATAAGGTAAGTCCGTTGTGGTCTTGTGGATTATCGTAGCAATAATCTACTACTAATGACAGTCGGTCGGCTATGACCACTTTTTTAAACATACCCCAGGCAATACGCATCAGCCCCTCTTTCAGGTTGCCGAAATCGTATTTGAAGAAACTATGAAACTGCCATAAAAGATTCTGGGGTCGCTCAATAGGCCCGGCTACCAATTGTGGGTAAAACATCACGTAAAGCGAATAAATAACAAAATCTTTCTCTGCTTTCTGATTTCCCCGATATACTTCAATGGTATAGCTCATAGCCTGGAAAGTATGAAACGACAAACCTATAGGCAAAGCAAAATCAAGAAAAGCAAATGGGGTAGGCGTATCGAATTTTGATAACAGAATGGCCAGATTGGTATTCAGAAAGTTATAGTATTTGAAATAGGCCAGAAAACCGATATTGGTAATGAGACTCAACACCAGCAGCCACTTTCGTTTTTTGCCCGTAGCATCGGCAATCAGAATACCGGCAAAATAATCAACAACGATGGTTACAAATAAGATAAGAATATAAATAGGCTTGAAAACCGCATAAAAATAACAACTCGCCAGGAGCAACAACCAGATTCTGCCTCGGTGTGGTAAACTGAAATAAGCTAAAGTAACAACAATAAAAAAGAATACGAATTGTAATGAATTAAATAGCATTCAGGCGTTTCGTTAGTTCAGAAATCAAGTTTCAAAGTTCAGAGTAATTATCAAAGTTTCAAAGGTATTTTTATAGAGAATATTTATTATTACAGATTTTTTGAATAAAAGGCCTGTTGATTAAGAGGCACCGGGTTATTGTATTTTAATGCATTCTAATGGTTTATAATTGTCTCATAATAAGGTGTTTCTGGTTTTTAAAATTCAAATAAAATCAAGAAAATGTAGAAAATCTGTGCAAATCCTGTGCAAATCCTGTGCAATTTTTTTTGTATATCTGAAATAAGAAAACAAACTTTTTATGAACACAAATATAGTAATTTCATTGGATACTCGCAGAAAAAAAATGAGGGGTGATAATGGTCGCATTTGCCACTCTCTTAACATGGGCAATACCTTGTCTGTAATACTGGTAAGTTCACTGGCAGACAAGGAATATCCATATATTTCCTGAAGATGTTTGCCTATTTCTGAATAGCCGCACGGGCGGCCCCGTCATACTCCTGCTATACATCGAAATAATTTGACCCTCTAATTGCTCTGTTAAAACAACCTGTCGTTTGGGTACGATACTTGGTTCAAAGCTTACAGAGCGGTCTCCTGGCGTTTGTAGCTCAAATTCTCCAACATTACTTTTTACTCGTTTAATTGAAGTCCCATTTCGCCTGTTTGACTTACCTAATGAACGCTCCTCCAATAAATGAGCTTCCATCTCGCCCTGTAAAGATTGTTCTAAAAAATGCTTGAGCATGGGAGCAAAGATGCCATTCTGGCCTGTTAAGGGCTTGCCTGAGTATAAACCCTTGATGGCTTCTTCTTGAAAAGCCTTGAATCGCAGCGGCGACCCGCTCGAAGTCTTGATTAGTTGCCATAAAAAAACTGTGTCAAGACTAAAATTAGAAAAATTCTAAATTTAGTCTTGACACAGTTTAAAAAATAGTCTCTCCGGTAATTAATGTACGACCTGTTTTCATGCCTCCTTTTTTTTGCAGAATATTGTTTATCTCCATTATTAAGGTGTTGCTAAAACTTATTATCCCTATGTTTCCAACTACTCTACCCGAAGATTTTTGTTAATTCCTTGTGATAGATGAATTGTAAATGAATCCACCTCAAAAAATCATATACAAGCATCTGACAAGTAGCTATAAAATTTTGTTTTTGTCTTTTTAGATTTACTCTGATATAATCTAAACCCTTTCTAAAGAAGCTATTAGCTTTATATCCATGTTTTTTGACTTTAATCATCTTTACTTTTTGATGGAGATATTGACCTGTTTTCAGTGCTATAGCTACAGCAATACTAACAAAAACCAACAATTTACTAAGTTTTTCGTTTCCTTTAATATGAGTAGTTTCTAAATCAAAGCCCCTTTGTTTGAAAGTTTGAAACAGAACTTCGATACACCACCTATGTCGGTAAAGATTTCCTAACTGCTTGGCTGGCAGATTACCTATCAGAAACAAAAAGTCTTTATTATCTAATTTCTTTAGCATAGTATTGCACCAGATTCCATCGACCAAACATGTTTCAAAGTAACGCTCCTGTTGATGGGACAATAAGTCGTTTATTGAACAAACAGCCCCATTCTTAAGTGTTATCAAATGGTTTTTAGGTAATCTCATACAGAAGTTTATCTGCCTGTCTTTTAGATACTTTAGCCATTGAATACCAATAAATTCCCTATCTCCAACTATCAAACCGATTCTATCCAAACCTATCACATCTACAATTGATTGTAATAAGTCACACCTGTCTTTACAATTACTATTACCTGAATTATTATCTAATAACTCCCAATACAATGGAATCCCTATTGAACCATTTTTGGCAACTATCATCAAAATATTGCATTGATAAATGCCGAAGTCCCATTCGGTTCTATCTATTGATAATTGAAGTTTACCTTTAGGTAAAAACATTAATAGTAAGAGACATACTTGCCTGTAATCGAAATCATAATCCTTAAAAAATGCCTGTATTCTACGTTCAACTGATTCTAATGTAGCTTCACTCTCAATGTGCAAGGCTATTTCTTTAAATTGCACCTTCCGGCTTTCGAGCATCCCTATCAGAAAATCACCAATGAATTTTTTCCTTGATAGATTCTTAGCAAGAGGTATTTTATCAAAAATCTTTATAATTTCGTCCCTAATGAGTTTTCTCATTCTAAAAGGTTGGTTTTGTTTGCTTGGTCGCTACAAAATTCAGCCTTTTTGTTTATAAATTAAAAATCTTCGGGTAGAGTA
>NZ_SEWF01000045.1 GCF_004168285.1 Emticicia agri
TGTAATTACCCGATTACGATACAACCTGCTCTTGTGGTTGTATGTCCTAATACATCGGTTACACTTACGGCAAGCGGTTGCCCGGGTGTTATTACATGGACGGGAGGAGCCACCGGAACCAGTATAACTGTTACTCCGGCAGCTACAGGAACTTATACGGCAACCTGTTCAGCAGGTGGGAGTGGTAGCAGAGTAATAACTGTGAATGCAACAGATGTAACACTGTCTAATGCAGATAATATATTAACGGGTACTTCTAAGTTTCAGGTAACGCAAAACATTATTTCAACCAGTCAGATTGGTCAGGACGCCACTAATCCAAAGCCGAATGTCTTGTATCAGGCCGGAAAATCAATTGTTTTGCAACCTGGTTTTAGCACAGCCTCCGGCAGTATATTCAATGCTGTCATACAAGGTTGTAATTAGGTAAGCAATTAAGAAATTCAGCCATAACAAAAATGAGTCATTCCGAATTTTGGAATGACTCATTTTTTTGCTTATCAATAATTCCTGATTCAATCCATCCGATAAACCAGATACCTGATTTTAAGCGTTCCGTCTATTTTTCCTAATTGTTTAAAATCTGCTTTTAGCTTGAATGTAACCCAGAAAGCCTGTTTGTATAAACCATCAAATAAAGCAGGTTGCTCTATTTCTTTTACATCGGTAATTTCAATCTGAGCATCAGGCACTTCTGTAAATTGTTTTATTACCGTACCGCCATTGTTCTCATATTTCACAGAGGCATTCCATTGGTCATGGGTTTGTACACCGATTTTTTTTATGCCGGGTACTAAATATTGTCTGAATTTTTCAACCCGCTCGTTAATACTAAAATCAGGGTTGGCTGAACCTAATACATGGAACATACCATTAAGTGTCATCTCAATCTTTTTTCCAGCCACATTTAAAACTATGGTATTCAATATTTTAGTTGATAAAGGGTCTGTTTCAGAAAGCATCGTTCTGCATTCATTACCATCTTCGCTGAAACTATACTGCTCGTTTAAAATCGTTCCTTTAAATGATGCCGTTTCTTTAGTTACTGCATTAGTAATACTTACATTTTTAGTGATGGTCGTTTTTTGGCCATATTTGTCTTCCACAGTCAGAAAAACCGGATAACTATCGTTTCTTTCATAGATAAATTCAGGATTTGCCAAACGGCTTCTGTTCTGTGTTTTTGTATCGTTCCAATAATACTTTAGTCCGGCCTCGGGAGATAGATTTTTAAATCTGACCTTACCATTCTCTAAAACTTCATAAGAAAAATCAGCTTTTGGTTCAGGTACTTTATTGGTAATATTTACTTCTGTCTCTAATGAATTTGAAGTAACAGCATTAACCGCTCTGAAACTTATTTTATACGTACCGTTTTTAGCATATTTATGCGAAAAAGTAAAAATAGCATCGGCCGTAATTTCTTTAGGTTTAAATTGCACTTTGTCAGTTTTTCCATCGCCCCAATCAACACTTACTTCAGTATCATGCTGATAAGGAAAAACTTTCAGTTGCAAAGTTACTCCGGCATTTTCATCGTAAGCAGTCTGATTGAGCGACTTGATGAAGTCAGTAGTCTCAGGCATTACAGGCCCGGTTTCTTTTTTACAGGCAAACAGCAAACAAGCAATAGACAGAATCAAATACAGTTTTTTCATATGAGTTTATATTTCTTAGGTGAGGAGGTTTAAAATTAATCATTTTTTTGCTTATCTGTCAACTAAACGGCTGGCAAAAGATAGAAATAAGGGTAAAATTACACTACTTTTAAAAGCAACAGCCACTTCATCGGTATAGATAAAGTGGCTGTTTTTTTAATAGCAGTTACCCTCAGAAATCAGTATCCGCTTTTTTCAAGTCCAGTCGTTTAATCCAGATATTGCGGTATAGCACATCGTGCCCTTCGGCCTGTAATTTCAAGCCTCCGGGGGTATCTGTAATGCCTTTGCCGCCGTCGTTGCCGCCATCAATCCCGGAGTTTGGCCCACCCCACACCTGACTGATTTTCTGGTTTACGTGTACTTTTTTACCATTGAAATACAAGGTTACCATCGGTTGTTCAACTAATTTGCCGTCTTTAAAACGTGCTGCTCTGAAAACTATATCGTAGGCATTCCACTTCCCTACCCCATTGTAAGCATAGTACGGCGATTTAGATTCGTTGATAACCGCAGCCAGACCATGCGAGGTTGAGTCGCCGTCTAAAACCTGTATCTCATAGCGGTTTTGCAGATATACTCCACTATTGCCACCGGGTTTGCTGATATAAAACTCAACATGCGCCCTGAAATCACGAAAAGTATCTTTGGTTACAATATCAGCGGCTCCATATTTCCCTCCTGCGGCGGCAGGGTCATTGGTATTGACTGCGGTACCTTTTCCGGCAGGGTCATCTACGATAAACCATTTAATAGGCAACGAAGCCGCTAATCTGGGGCCTTCCCAGTAGGTCCATTTCTCATCAAGCATTTGGCGGGTGCCATCAAGATAGACAACGGCATCTTTCGGTGCTTTGGCACCCACGCCTATCTGCGCCTGTATATAATTGCCTGTAAACAGGAATGCTACAAAAAGAGTAAACAGTTTGTTTTTATTCATCTGGTTCAAAAAAGTTAAATAGATTTTTAAAATGGTAAGAATACAAAATAAAAAAGAGATAGTTCAATAAATATATGTAATTTTAACACAAATTTATGCTTTTCATTCAAAAGCAGGATAATTAAGCGGCGTGCGTCATTTATTTTTAATTAAACTTGTGGTATTGCTATACGTTTTGTTTGCTTTCTGTTACTTTTGTCGATAAGAATTCTGTATTCTTTGCTCTGATACCTTAGACCAAACTATAAAAAACTGCATGACTACACATAATTATCAAATTATTCTTGCTGATGATGACGAAGATGACCGTATTTTCTTCAAAGAAGCGATGTCAGAAGCAGCGAGTTCGGTAACAGTTAAAACTGTTAGTGATGGAATCGAACTCATGAATATGCTTTCAAATAAATTACCCGATGCCATTTTTCTTGATTTAAACATGCCCTTCAAAAACGGTCAGGAATGCTTACATGAAATAAAAAACAACCGACGTTACAAGAACATACCCGTAGTGATTTACTCTACCAGTTCTAATGTCGATCAGATTAATTCCACCTTTCAAGCAGGGGCTAATCTGTACATTTCAAAACCTGACTCATACCTTAAACTGAAAGTTATCTTAAAGAAAGTTTTTACTCTGAAATGTGAAGAGTACAAACCACAACCTGAAAAAGAAAAATTTGTTTTAAAGTATTAAAATTTTGAAACATGACTCTTACTCAAAACAAGTCAGACGCCACCCGTTCTGCCGATGAAGCTATTATGCCTAATCAGTTGCATTTTCATTATTTGCCGGATTATGCCAATTATCTGCTAACGAAAAAATTAGAAGAGTACACCCGGAAATCGCTTGAGGTATCGCGCGAGATAGAAGTGCCTTTGCTGAAATTTTTTGAGAATATGCCCGAAGAGCAACTCATGCAGTTGTCGGTTGAGGGTACTATCGAATACCTCAATTATTTTGTTTCCAATCGTGTAGAAGAGTTTATTGATTTATCTTTAAAAAGATGGATTGAGAACCAACTTCCTTTAGTGCAAAGTGAAGATATTGTAGCGCAGGATATTTCAACGGTTAGTTTTACCCGACGCAAAGCCTTCCGCCATTTTTTACCCGATTATACCACAGACTGGCAGTTATGTAACCATATATTAGAAGAAATTGACCTGTTTATCCTTACTTACGAAGAAAAATCTTACAATACGCTTTTCAATATCAAGCAACAAAAAATAAACGAAAATCTCTATTTTATAGAAAAAGTAAACAACACTTTACCGGGTATTGTCTATGTGCTTGATATAATTTCTTTTAAAGAAGTTTACTCAACCAGTAAAAGAGAAGAATTTTTAGGCTATACCAATGAAGAAATTAAAAACCTTGGGGCAGATGTATTTGCTGCTTTGGTACATCCTGAAGATTATGAACAGCGAATGGCGCACCTCAGCAATTTTTCTTCGGCTACTGATGGAGAAATACGAAGCCTTGAATACAGGGTCAAAAACAAAAAAAACGGATACCATTGGCAAAGGGTTTATGAAACGGTATTCCGACGAGACGAAGCGGGTGCACCCTCACAAATTATCGGTATAACGCTTGATATTAATAAAGAAAAAGAGGCCTCACAAAAACTGCAACTCCGTGAGCTGCAATTAAGTGAAGCTCAGGAAATAGCAGGATTAGGAAGTTTTGAGTGGGATTTACAAACGCAGAGTTCTCTTTATTCAGACCAACTGCTCAAAATATTTGAAATCGACGAAGCCAAAGATTATCTCTCCTTTCTGCAATTTGTACACCCTGCCGACCGGGATCGGCTCACAGCGGCTATTAACGCAGCTATTACAGGCGACGGCAGATACGAATGTGAATACCGTTATAAGAATAAAACGGAAAAAATAATCTGGTCGAGGGGAATTGTTACTTTTCAGGACGGGAAACCAATCAGAATGAGAGGTACTGTGATGGATGTTACCGAACGCAATACCATACTGCAACAATTAGAACATACGGTTGAACTACACAAACAGGCACAAGCCCTGACACATATCGGCAACTGGAGTTGGGATATACCTAATAACCAAATTGACTGGAGTGATGAAATGTACCGTATTTACGGGCTTGAACCTCAATCGGAAAAAATACATTTTGAGCGTTTCCTTTCATTGGTTCACCCTGACGACCGGGGTCGGCGGTTAGATGAAATCCAGAATGCCCTGCAAACCAATAAAGCAGAGGATTATGTCATACGCATTGTGTGGGACAATGGTACCATAAGGGTATTACAGGGCAAAGGCGAAGTAATAACCGATGAATTTAACAAGCCTGTTAAACTTACCGGGACTTGTCAGGACGTTACCGAACAGTACCATATCAATCAGGAATTAGAACAGAAAAACATTGAATTACAGCGCAGTAACGAAGAATTAACCTCGTTTAACTATATTGCCAGCCACGACCTGCAAGAGCCGCTTCGGAAAATAAAACTATTCAGCAACCGGATTTTTGAGAAAGATTTTGAGCGACTGTCAGATACAGCTAAAGAGTTTCTGCCTCGCATCATTACCTCGGCTAACCAGATGCAGAAATTGCTTAACGATTTGCTGGCATTTTCAAGAGCCACCTCTGCCGAGAAAATATTTGAGAAAACCAATCTGAATACCTTATTGGAAGAAGTAAGAAATACGCTTAAAGAAAGTATTGAAGAAAAAAACGTAACTATCTCCTATACTAAACTCCCTGATTTAAACCTTATTTCCTTCCAGTTTCAGCAGTTATTAGAAAATATTATCGGCAATGCCATTAAATACAGCAAACCCGGAGTACCTGTTGAGATAAAGATAACTTCTAAAACCGTAACAGGCAAAAACTATCTCAATCAGGGAGCAGTAGCAGGCAAAAACTACCATTTGTTAAGCATCAGCGATAATGGCATTGGTTTCGACCAGCAGTATGCCCAGAAGATTTTTGAATTGTTCCAGCGACTGCATAATAAGAACGAATATTCAGGTACAGGCATTGGGTTGGCTATCTGCAAGAAGATTATCCAGAACCACAACGGATTTATCACAGCTACAGGAGAGCCTGACAAAGGGGCAACTTTTCATATTTTTACGCCTTTGATTTGATTGATAGCAGGTAAAATGTTTGTTTAAAAATCCCAAGAATACTTATTATTTTTACGATACAATTATGCAGTTTTTCTTTGACTGATAAACCCATAATTGTCAGAAAATATGACGTTTGAAGAAGCCATCAAAACTTTTAAGCATGGACAACAAGTAGAAGGCAAAGTAATTAGTAAAATGCCTTTTGGTGATTTTATTGAAATTGTACCTAATCAACAGTTTAATGTACTAATTGAAATTATTGATATGGGAGGTTTAATACCTGAAATGTACAGAAATGGCAATTATTCTCCTATTGGCTCAACTGTTAAAGGAGAGCTTATTTTTTGTAGGAAACATGATGGCAGTATATATGAAATAAGATTATTTCGAGGAACAATTCAATTGCCTGAATAATAGTATATAAAGAAACGAGACGAGGCGTCGCCTTGTTTTTAACTCGCAATTAAAAATTTATTAGGCAAATTTTATTTCACCAGAGGCCCCTCCCACAATACCTGGTCAATTATCCAGTTATCTCCGTTTCTTGATAATAATAAATAATCAGTACCCCACCAGGCCGTAATTTTGGCGGCGGCAGTATTATACGATACATCTAATATTTTTACCACCTTAGGCGCATCTGCTTTAGGGAATCTTTTTTTGGCATAGACCCCGGCTGCGTAATCAATAGCCTGCTTGTAGGTCATATACCCGTCTTCTTCAAACTTGCCGCTTTGCTTGTTTTTAAAATACCCGAACTTGGTTAAGGTAGGCCGTAAGGAGGCTTTGATTTTCAGGGTATCGCCCTCATAAAACCCCTCAATATAATTCATACAGGCTTGCGTGATGCGTTCAGTATCCTGACTGGTTTGTGCCTGCGCATACATGGCAGTAGCAAACAACACGGTTAGCAGAGCAATTTTCTTTTTCATAATTATAGTTTTTAAAAAGTAGAAAAGTAATTTTCATAGAATTACCATTTTAAAGTCACTTTGTTACCCGTATCGGCAGATTGTTTGATGGCTTCAATAATTTTCAAATCTATCAGCCCCTCTTCGCCCGAAGCGACAGATGTTTTATTGTCAATAATACATCTGGCAAAATTGTCTAACTGGTTTATCTGCTGATAATCTTTACTCTGGAAATTCATTGGTTTTATCTCTCCGTCAAAAAATTGTCCAGCTGTTCCAATAGCATTATAAGATGGATTGAGGGCAAACCATTGCCAGCCCGTTGTGGCATGTAGCCTGTCCACATAAGACGAATACGTGGTGGTGCTATTAGAAATAGCCCCGCTCGGAAACTTCATCATAAAGGTAAATCCTTCATAAATATCTTTAAAAATGGTTTTATCCATAATAAACCCCTGCGCCGAAACCTCCACAGGTAGTTCGCCTATGGTTCTTCTGGCTCCCTGAATACAATAGACGCCTAAGTCCATGATAGCTCCGCCGCCGCCCATAGCTTTATTGAGTCGCCAGACTTTGGGATTTGCCATCGAAAACCCAAGGCTACTTTCCATCAAACGAATATCGCCATACACTTTTTCATTACCCAGTCGCCTCATTTCTAAATGATAAGGGTCAAAATAAAGCCTATATCCTACCGATAGCTTTACATTAGCCTTTTTGCAGCCGGCAATCATATCTTCACATTCCTTTACATTCATGCCCATAGGTTTTTCACAAATCACGTGTTTGCCTGCCTGTGCTGCCCTGATGGTATATTCGGCGTGCATCGCATTTGGCAATACTACATAAATAATATCCACGTCAGAATTATTTCTGATTTCATCAAAATTAGAATAATTATAGATGTTCTTCTTGGGAATATTGTATTCTTTCGACCATTTTTCGGCTTTTTCGGGCGTACCTGTTACAATGGCCGTCAGCTTACAAAGTTGCGTTTGCTGTAAGGCAGGTGCTAACTGCAAGGTGGCATAATTGCCCAGACCTACCAAAGCTACACCTAATGGTTTGGTAGCAGTAAAACCGAAGTTCAGCGTATTTAAGGCTGGTAAACCCAGAGCCATTGTTTTTACAAAATTTCTTCTTCCTTGCATACAGATATTTTTTAATTCAGCACTCATTTTTTGATAAACTCAAAGGTATTTACGATGAATTTTGGCATTTCTTTAGGAAACACAAATCCTATCAGGTCTTCTGTGCCATTAATTTTTTGTCCATTAGTAGTCAACTCACCAATAGAGTAATATATCCCTCCCCCATCGTGTTTTCTGCCCCAGACCAATTGTTTTTTCTGATTAACAAACAAAAAATCTGAGTTTATTTTGAAGGAATTCATAATGGTCGACTGCATCACATATTTGTTATTGATTTGCTTGATTTCAAAATCAATCAGTAAATCTTCGCCATTGGGTACTTTTAATTTGCCCGACCATACACCCAAAAACGGAGCTATTTCAGCCGCAGTAGGACCTCTGTGGTTCAGGGCATCGGTCATTCGTCTATCAGGACTTGTAGTAATAGCATTGGCTTCTTTTTTCAATTGCTTGCTTCTCACAGTTTCACCCATTAGCTTATCATGCTCGGTCAATAAATCTATTGCTGTTTTTTTGTCCGATTGCCCGATGTGCTGTTTGGCACTTTCCAGTAGAACAATCGCAGGTATAGGATAAGTAATATGATATTTGCTGCTAAGCCCTTCATAATAGGCTTTTATCGTTTCCATTGATAAATCCTTGTCTTTAGGCAGATAATCTTCAAACAGAAGTTTCAAACCCTCATACATTCCTTTCAAAGGCATTGTTTCATGACTTTCGTTAAGCAAGCTGATTTGTCTGTGGTTTTCGCATTTACTCTGAATTTCTGCCTCCCATCCATAAATGGCTTTTACCGATACGTATTTACTGGCACAATTATCCGAAAGTTTTTTGAAAAAATCTGTCTCTAAAGTTTTTGAAACACTCATAGGGGCATCAAGGGCTAATACGAACGGGAACTGTGCAGGGTTCTGAGTTAGCAGATAAGTTGCAAATAGTGCTCCTTGTGAATGACCAACAGCTATATTTAATCCGTTTGTTCTGAGTTTCTTTGCGATAAAAGGTTGTAGTTCTTTACTGATAAAATCATTGAACTGCTGCACTCCTTGTGCCTGATAAAATTCCTGAGGGGTGGGCATGTCTCTACTTCTATTCTTATTGACAATGCCCACAATATACGCCTCAGGCATTTGTGGCAGTGAAGAACTATAGTTCATAAAACTCAGGGTTCCTACCAGTGGTTGGAATAAAGATTCGGCATCAAAAAGATAAATGACCGGAAAATGAGCATTCTGTTTTTCTGCTGACTTAGGGCTATAAGTCAATATTTCACGCTCTTCATTCAGGGTTTTCGAAAAGAAATTGAATCGCTCCCATATCTCAATTTTTGTAGTCTCATTTTTTTGACCGATTGCCAAAAATGGGAGAATAAGAATCATATAAAATAATCGCATAATAAGGTACCTATTTAAATTCATTAATAATAGAAGCATCAATCCAGAAAATATCAAAATTCCCATTTCTATTACTTCCAAAAAACAGGTATTTCCCATCAGGAGACACTCTGGCAAATCGTTCTGAGAAGGCAGTATTTATTTTTGAACCCATATTAACCGGCTCTGACCATTCATCATTCTTTTTAAATGAAATATACAAATCAATGCTGTTTTCAATACCATCATTTCTTTTTGATTCAAAAATCATGTATTCTTCGTTCGGGTGAATGTACGGACCATCTTCATAGTTTTTTGTATTAGTCGGTAAAGAGGAGGGTTGTTTATCTCCGTTTTTTAAAGAAAATATATTCCAGTCAGGTGAGCGATGAGGACCATAGGTAAAATAAACACTTCCATCGGCAGCAACACTATTACCATAAATACCTTCATAAGATTTCAGATTTTCTACTAACTTCGGGATTCCCCATTTATCACCTTTTAAGGACACATACCAGAGCCGATTACCTTTGGCTAAGGTGTCGGCTTTGTTAATCTTTTTATTAGAACTAAAAAACAGGGTTTTACCATCTACGCTAAAATTCGGAAATGAAAAGTCTGCTAAACTATCGCAAAAGCCCGGTATTTCTGGATTAGACCATTGTCCGTTTGTATAATTGAGTTCTAACATCTGCATTCGATAAGAAGGCATTTTCATTACTGCCCAAAGTACTTTTTTACCATCGGGCGAAAAAGCAGGTGCTGAATGCTCAATTCGTTCAGTACTCATTATGCCATTTCCAAATACTTTAGCTACTCGTTTGGGTGGTACCTCATTCAAATAATTGACAGGTAAGTTTTTCTGTGCAAAAAGCAGATTTGAGAACAAAATATACATAGGTAATAATCTCATCGGTTCAGGTTTTCCTTTTGATACTGGTTATAAAATTTTTGCCCGGAATGGCTTTACTGAATTTTAGGAAACAGTAGACTATACAGGCTATACATTTTGGCTAATCTTTCTTTCCCGATGTTTCGGATAGAGCCAAGGTAATAGCCACAAGCATACGAATCAGGGTTATTGACGAATATAGTTCTGATGTTTCCATAGGCTTCATTCATTTCACGGCTCTTTACTTTTTTCAGGTTATTAATAGAAGTTGTATCGTTGGCTTTCAGCCTGTTTTGCATCTGTTTTACCTCATCTGGAGTTAAATGCCCCTTTTCGGCGCTTAAAAGCTTCTGGTACAATTCATGTGCAGGTGCTCCTTAATAATGGTTTTTACTATTTTATTGGTCTCTTCATTCAATTCAATCTCTATAGATGTATTGCCACTTTCAATAAAACTGGCAAGCGGAATTTTTTCTTTGAATCCTGAAAGTAGCAGAGCTGAGGCTCACCAATGCTACTTTTAATTCTGAATTTACCTCCGGTTATCTGGGTACTTGCCAGCGTATCCTGCGCAGAGGTAATCAGTAAAACAGTCTGATTTTCAGCACCGTTGATTTTTCCTTTAACCTGAAAATTTAACTGAGCAATGGCCGGAAATGAAAAACAGAGTAAAGTAATAAGTTTTATAATGTTCATAATTTTTTGTTATAAAAGAGACAACACGTTCTGTACTATTTTTCTATTAATCTTTAGTTCTGGCAAAACGGCTGCCATAGGCCAGTGACCTCATGCCACCTGACCACGCACCAAACGTACGATTGGCAAGCGTAGCATTAGGGTTTAAATCACCAATCAATTGGTCGTGGTGATAATAACCCCCACCTCTGAAACCAAAACCTGATGTTTCGGTACACCCCACAGGCCAGTCTGTATTGTTGGCAAATCCATATTTAAGTAATCCGTCACCATGCGTGCCTTTAAATGCACGCCCAGTTGAATCGCCAATAGTAATTACCCGTTCCCAGACACTACCAGATAAATCCATTACCCAATAATAAGAGGCACCAAATTCTTCTTTATTGGTATTGCTTAGAGTACTTTCTTCTACCCCATTGGCAAACACAAGTTCATCTTGCTTATTGACATACCGAATCAGTTTTTCTTTTGAAGAAGTATTCCACGGAAATTCACGATTGACGGGTTTCAAAGGCCCTCTGCAGGCTTTTTCATACTCTAATTCTGTATAAGGCCGCAAGGCTGCCCAGTCAGCATAAGCCATCGCATCGTCCCAACTGATGAAATTGGCAGGGCGGTCAGGTGATTTCGCCAGATAAACGTTGTCTTTCAGGGAAATAGAACCTCTGTATGCTTCATAATCTTTACCACCAAAATTGGCTCTTTGAAATGAAGATGTAACTGAAATACAATTGAGAAAATCGGCGTATTGCCCTTGTGTGAGTTCGTATTTCATCAGGTAAAACGCCTGAAAACCTTTTGGAAAAGCCTTTGGAATAACTCCTGTCTGGTCGCCATTGTAAATTTTTGTTTTTGAATGGTAATAGAGCGACCCGGCATCAGGACTTACTTTTATCTCCTCTGTTTCAGCATTTACCGGAAAAAGCCCTTTAAATTCGCCCTTACCTCCCGATAAAAAAAAAGTAAAATTTGTTTTCAGCAAGGTAGTATCGGCCTCTCCTAAAGTAAATTTTCCCTGTGGAATACTCACCATTTCTAACCCATAAGCGGCAAAGGTTTTTTCGTATAAATTGCCTTCTGTGTTTTCAAGAGCAATCGAAATCCTCCAGCTGATATTACCACGGTGAGATTTGGCAGGCATAATAAATAACCCCATATGGTCTTTTGCTACTTCAAAAATCGGCTCAGGGCTCCCTGCTAACTGATTTTTTATCAGTCTATGCCCATTGGCTTCAACTTTTACATGATTATAGGTATTGTTATCGGTATAGGGATTAGGCATTAGCTTGAAAAACAACCAGACAGCATCGTGGTTATTTTCATTTCTCCAGGCGTTTTTCCACGATACCTGCAATTGTGCATAGAGTTTATTGTTTTCTCTTTGCCATTGCACTTGCTCAATTTTTAAATCAGATGCCGTTGCTTTATAAACCGTGATAAAAGAAATCACACATACAATTGTAAGCTTTTTCATAATTTTAGTTGACTCTTTAAGGTTGAACTCGGGTTAGCTTAACAGGTTTGTAGCATTATGACATCCCGATTACATCTAATATTATTTTCCATGTGCTACTATCTTCTTTTTTCCAGATTCTGATATAATTGGCATTAATTATCCGTCCGCCCGGAAGTTTTACAGCTACTTTGCCATAAGTATAAGCCATATCGGCCGCCGCTGACACTTCAGCATTCAGGTAACTGAAAGAGAAATTTTTATCGCCCTCCTGATATTGCCGGATTTCATTTAGTCCGATAACCGGAGCTTCATTAGGTCGATGGATTCTACCCTCGGTTGAATAATACGTGGGCGTAAATGAAGCCGATTGCTGATTTAGTTCGGCGATGTACTTTTTATCTAAAGCTATCAGAGCGGCTTGCTCCTGCGTTTTATCCACCTTTGCCGATAGCTTTTTTAAAGGCATTTTTGCATGGGCTACTTCCTCTGTTCTGCTGAAATTGGTCTTATAGGAAGTTCCTAAATCTACCAGATTTTTCCACTCACCGTTCGGTTGTTTCTGCCAGACTGATGAAAAAAATCCGGTAGCAGTAGGTACCGAGTCAGTCTTTGAAGTAAAGTATTGCCACGGGCCATAGGTATAGCCTAAATCATCTGAAGAAGCCATATCAGCAAACACAGGCCACCAAGATAGCCAATCGTTTGATTCAGTATCGGGCAATGCTTCAAACAATTGAATGGCATTCATGGCTTCGCCTTTCTGGAATTTTATACCATTACGTGCCATAAATTTCAGAAATGCCTGTTTTGTATTGGTCTTTTGGGCGTAGGCAGCAAAGGCTCTTTCAGCCTTAACCATCTCCTGCCAGCTTGTCTCAGATTTATGCTGGGCAAAACATCCGGCTGACAAAAAAGCCAAAGCAAGCCAAAGAAATCTTGTAACTTTCATTCAAATCAGATTTAATAATCACAAATTAAAGTATTAAAAAGTGTGGAAAATTGTAAAAAATCGAAATCAGGAATTTTATTATAGAGAGAGTCGAGTGGACTACAGGTTTTTCATTGAACTTATCAAACATTATTTTCACCGAATGAAACGGCGGGCCGTTTCATTCGGTGACACTTAAGAGATTTTAGACAAGTTCATTGACAACAAATTAATGTCAAACAGTTTAGAAGTATCTTTCAGCAGGTTTTTGGGCGTAAAATGCGCAACGTTTTTAAATTCTTTAATAAAATGCGACTGGTCGTAATAATTGGTTTCGCAACTGAGGCGGGTCAGGCTTAATAGATTATTTTCTTTAAATTTCAGCAGAAAGCTGTTTAAACGACATATTTTGGCATACTCTTTAGGGGTTAGCCCTACTGAAAGTTTAAATTTACTTTCTAAGGTTTTATCCGAAACTCCTGATTTTTCCACAAGTGTGCTTATTTTTATGTCTCCGTTTCTTACCGTTATTTCTTGTATGGCCTTATTTATTAAATTACTGGCGGGTATATCTCTCAGGTTTTTACACAAAAAATCGGTAATGACTGCTATTTTTTCATGGATACATACCGCTTCTCTTACACGGTCTTCTATCAGGTAATCTTTATTGGCAAAAACCTGATTTACCGGCACCTGCATTTCGCTCAGTTCATGGGCAGGAATACGGCTAAAGGCCGAAAAACCCGTAGGTGTAAAACGAATACCTACCACATAATTGTTAGGAGATAGCTCTAAGACTATTACCTTTTTCATTTGTCCAATTACCACAGGCGTGGCTACCGAATCGTGTTTACCTCCTGTTTCCAGACTTTTTCTATGATAGGTAGTACCGAGGTTAAATATCAGCTCTATGGTTCCGTTCGGAAACCAGTATTTATGACAGTTACCCCTCGAATAACTTGTTCTATCGGCCCATATGCCTGACACATAAGGTTTTAAAACTGCTGGGATTGGAAATTCCTGGTAGCTCATCTTCAAATAACTTTTTCATAAAACAAGATGAATTTAGCAATTATACTCCAAGAAATCTCTGACAATGTGTTTTAAATTTTGTTAAATTGATTTGTTCACTTTCACTGTCTCGTCAGTGGCTTTCCTGATTTAATATCTGTCAGCATTTCTTCAAAATAGGCTTTTGTGTTTTCGTCTTTGGCTATGGCTTTACCTTTTTCAGCATACTTTATGGCTTCTGTTAGGTTGTTGTTAAAATAATAGCCTTTTGTCATACCCAGACAGGTATATATATCATCAGGGTGTTTTTCAAAATTTAGTCTGAAAACAGTTAAAGCCTCCTTGTCTTTTTTCATACGTAAAAGACTATTGCCATACGTATTGAGTTGCAGCATAGTAGCCATCGGAAATGCTTTTTTCAGCACAGAGTCTGCCTTGGTAGTTTGTCCGTTTTTTTCTAACAGCCCTGCATAAGTAGAAAGGGTAAGAAAATTGGCCTCACCAAAGTAAGTATTAATTGAGCTTTCAGCCCACGATAATCCCTCTTTTAGATTGATATTATTGACTAAACAAAAATTGGCGGCTGCATACATATTCTGCCAGTATCGGTAGAAATTACCATTATTAAATTCTCTTTTATAGGCTTCAAGCCGTTGTTTATTCAAATCCACTGATACTTTGAACGGGATTCTGGCATACTCCCATGCCAGTGTAATGGTAGCTTCCTGGTCGCTTTGGTTCGAAAACTCGTATTTCAGTCTTTCTACAGATTCTTTTTCATACCCTACCGCTACATCTACCCGTAAAGCATCATCTTTGGGTTCGTAATAAAAGCTACCCCAGGCATTATTATTTTTTGAGAAAATCAGAGTGGCTTTTTCTTTACCCATAGCTACAAAAAAACCGTATTTTCCTGCAGGTAAACTTTTGCCCTCAATAAATACTTCAGTGTCAAATTCAAAGGTAGTATTTTCGTTGGCACCTGCTCTCCATGGAGCGGCCTTCGAAGTACCATAGTCATAGTCTGCAAAACCATAAGGTACTACAGCACCCCAGATTTTATTTTCACGACCCTTTACTGCAGGTCGGTCATAATTAACAGACACTTTTGTTATGCCTATTATTTCAGAGACAGAGGCTTTTTTGTTACCTCCGGCTATGGGTTGCGTAATTGGCTGTGCAAAGCTATGGCAAGCACACAAAGTGCAGCCCAATAAAAGTAGTAGTTTTTTCATAGTATTAGATTTTTAGAACAAATGTAGATTTTGGGATAAGATTGACCCTATCAAAAGCTTTCCAAGTTTGTGCAAGTTCTTTCAAAACGCTATCCAGATATAACTTCTTCAGTTATTCTGACCTTTTTCAATTTTTAAACCTTAAAAAATTGAGGGAAATTCATTTGAATAAAAAGAGACCAGGACTGAGCAGTTTCTCAATGTCATGGTCTCTACAATTTACCAAATCTACTTTATTATCTTCATACACTTATATCAATTTCTCCTTCATGGCCTTTTCAATAGCTTCGGCTTTTGAGTGTACTTCCAGTTTCCAGTAAATATTCTTGATATGGGTTCTTACGGTTTCTTTATCAATAAACAACCCTTCGGCTATATTGCTGTAACTTTTTCCTCTTGAAAGCAACTCCAATACCTCTGTTTCTCTCGACGATAAAGGTGAATTATGATTTTTCTGAAACGAGGCCACTACCAGTCGGGCAATATTGGTACTCATGGGTGCTCCGCCACCCATAATCTCCCTGATAGCCTCAATTAATCGTTGAGACGGCATATTTTTAGTCAGGTACCCCCCTGCTCCGGCACATAAAGCTTTGAACACCAAATCATCGTTTTCATAGACTGTTACTACAATAATCTGTGCATGCGGATATATCTTTTTTGTGCGTTCTATGCCTTCTATGCCATTCATACCCGGCAGCTCAATATCCATCAATACCACATTAGGTTTATCGTTCTGCACGTTTTTCAGAAAATCCTCGCAGTTATTATAGGCGCTTACCACCTTAAATCCCTGATTTTCGTTCAAAAGCATCACAAATCCTTCCCGAATAATATTATCATCTTCTACCAGGCAGATTTTGATAAGGTTTGTATTTTGGTAGCTCATTTTTTTATTTTGTTGATGACCAGCTTCACTGTTGTTCCTTCGTTATTTTTTGAAATTATTTCTACCTCTGCCCCTATTTTCTCGGCACGGCTGCGGATATTCCCCAGTCCGTTGCCATTATTTGGTTTATTGGCCTGAATACCTATGCCATTATCCTGCCAGCATATCATCAGCTTTTTATTTTCTACCTTAAAGTTCAGTTTTACTTCGGTAGCATTGGCGTGTTTCAGGGTATTCATAATGGCTTCTTTAAAAAGCATCACCAGATGTCGGCTTGCACCCATTGGCAATTTGATGGCTTCAAAGTCTTCCGAAATCCCCTCGCAAACAAATCTTATATCTCGTTTATCTAAAATCTCATCACAAAAATCCTTGATTCTGATGGCAATCTCAAACATATTGTCATGTTCGGGATTAATCGCCCAGATAAAATCTTTCGTTCCCTGATACAATCGTCCGGCATTATCACCTATTTTAGATAGCAACACCAGTGCTTCTTCACTTTCCGATTTTTTCAGTTTATTCTTGATTAATTCGGTCAGGAGCGAAATACGGGTGAGCGAGTTACCAAACTCATCGTGCATATCCTGTGCCGCAATTTTTCTTACCCGTTCGTTTTCTTCCAGTTTCACCCGTTCAATCTCTAAAACCCGGTTTATGCGTACCCGGTAAAAAGTCATCACCATTGTACCCAGCACTACAAACGAAAGCAGATAAAACCACCAACGTTGCCAGAAAGGCGGCGCAATCGAAATTGGAATAGTCAGAATATCTTTTTCATTCCAGTAGCCCTGATTATTGGCGCTTTTTACTTTCAGTTTATACTCGCCTGCCCGCAGATTTGTAAAATTGATATAACGACGGGTACCGTAATAAATCCAGTCTTTATCAAAATTCTCTAACTTATAGGCTATTTGGTTTTTTTCAGGGTTTGTAAAATCGAGCGAAGCAAAACGGAAGGCAAAGAAATTTTCGTCATAATTCAGCTTTATCTTTCCGTCTTTCATCAACAGGCTATCTAAATTCTGTTCTTTTTCAAACTTCATGAAAGAGGTAATCACTGTTTTTGGCAAATGGCGGTTAGTGGTCATTTGCAACGGATGAAAACTCACAAAAACCCCTAAGCCACCAAAAAAAATCTCACCCGATTTAGTCTGAAAATAAGCCCCTGAATTAAACTCCCTGTTCGACAGGCCGTCGTCAGAAGAATAATTCTGAAATGTTTTAGTTTTGGGGTCAAAACAAGAGATTCCGTTGTTGGTACTCATCCATATTCGGCCTTTGGCATCAGCCAGTGTCGAATACACAAAGCTGTTGGGCAGCCCATCTTTTTCGGTATAGTGTACAAAACGCTCTTTGCCCTTCTCTACCACCAGTTTGCTCAATCCTTTCGGGCTTCCTACCCATATCTGGTTATTTTTATCAAACAATATCGATAGTATCAGGTCATTAATCAGGCTATTGGGCTGATTAGGGTCATTGGCATAGGTCTTGAATGTCTCTTTGGCCGGATTAAACTTTATCAGTCCATTATACGTCCCTATCCACAGATTCCCCTGGTTATCTTCTTTCAATGCGCCTACCGAGAGCATCACGCCCTCGGGTGTCTGGTCGTAGCGTTTCATTTTATTGCCTTCAATATGCAAGAGGTACCCTCCGGTTCCTATCCAGATTGAATGATTCCGGTCTTCTAAAAAGTGCATCACCGACGGTTCTCTGCCTTTTATTTTCGGAATCGGGAAATTATAAAACTTATCTGCCGCCCTATTGTACCTGAAAACCCCCTCGTTGCTGCCAACCCACAGGTTTTTACCCGAGTCTTCAAAAATAACCTGATGTGAGTTCATCCGGTTATTGGTGGTACTAAAAATATACTTTTTGTACCGGGATGTATGCGAATTTATCTTAAACAACCCTTCGTATGTACCCACCCATATATCGCCATAACTATCTTTACATATCCCGAAAACCGAAGTAGCCGCCATAGAGTTTTCTCTGGCAAGCACCTTGTCCCACTGCTTGAAACTGTTTTTTGAGTGGCTGAACAAATGCACGCCTGCCTCTCGGGTACCTATCCAGACAATATCCTCGTTGGCTTCTTTTCCTTCATAAATCGAGAAAATGGCACTACTTTTCAGCCCTTTTTTACTCAGGGCATCTTCTTCAATATGCTCAATCAGTTCAAGTGTATTTTCTCTTACCTGATACCTGAATACCCCTCTGGCAATAGTACCCACCCATATTGTCCCGAACCTGTCAACCATCAGTGCCGAGATAAAAACATCAGGCAGAATCAGTTGCTCCGAAAAATCCTGTAACTCGCCTGTTTTAACCTTTAACCTATATAGCTTTTCCTGCGCCGCTACCCAGATATTGTTCTGTTCGTCGCAGAATATCCGTTGAATCGGGAAGTTCAGTTTTTTGTAAAAATCCTGTGGTGCATTGTTGGCATGTAAAAACTCAACCTGTTGTTGTTCGGGCTGTTTATCCGGGTTTTTGATAGATACCTTGCTTAATCCTATTTTGGTTGTCAGCCATATTCCGCCATTTTTGTCTTTTATCACATAGCCTACTCCATAGCTCCCAAGGCTCTTCTGATTGGTGGAATCGTGCTTGTAATGAATCGCCTTATAAGATTTCCCTTTCGGTACCAGACGCCACAACCCGTTGTAGGTACTTACCCATAGCGTTTTCTGGTTGTCTTCTACAATACCCGTAACTACATAGGTATAGTCGGGCTTATTTTTACCAAAAAGGTCGGTATGCCTTTCAAAATCCTTCGAGATTTTATCAAAACTATTCAGTCCATGCTTGGTTCCTATCCATAGTTTTTCTCCCGAATCCTCATACAGAAAAGTTATATCGTCGTTCGAAAGTGTATTTTTTTCAAAAGGATTATTATAGAAATGCTTCATCTGAGAGCCATCGTAGCGGTTGAGCCCGTTTTGCGTACCAAACCACATATAACCCTCTTTATCTTGAAGAATTGTACGTACTTCACTTTGGCTTAATCCTTCTTTCAGACCAATCTGGTCTAAAGACGGTATAGCCACTAATCTGAAACTTATTAAAAATAAAATAAAAAACAATCTTGCTAACATACACCCGAATTGAACTGCTAATGTACGAATTTAATAACTATCTGAATCTCACCCAATTTGGGGGGATTTAAAATCGAGAATGGCGAATTAGCGAATGGTGAATATTTTGAGAAAATTGCTTAGTTAATTTTACCACCATCTCCAAAAATGAAATAGAGATATATAGTCGGGGGTCTATTCACCGACATCTCATGTATAGAATGTTAGCATAATTATTCACTAATTCGCTAATCGCTAATTCGCCATTGAAAATTCCCGACACCGTAATAAAAGCGGACGTTAAACTGTCCATTTTCGGACAAAAATAAATAATATATCCGCATAAAAAACTGACTATCAATCTATTAATTATTTGGCATAAGATTTTCGGATAGGTAATTAACCCCTCACTTAAATTTCTTCACTTATGTTTCGGAATTATATAAAAATCGCATGGAGAAGCCTCTTCAAAAATAAGTTATATAGCCTGCTAAATATTGCAGGGCTAACCTTTGGCTTGATTTGTTTTTTTATGATTGGCCTGTTTGTTTTCGACGAACTAACGTTTGATGAGCAACACAGCAAGGCAGACCGTATTTACCGACTTATCGAGCATAAAAGTGAGAAAGGAGAACAGACTGTGATTGCGGCTGGGGGTTACAAAATTGCTGAAGAATCAAAAAAAGTAATTGCCGGAGTAGAGAATGCTACACGCATGACCCGGACAGGAAGAGCAAATCTGATTAACCCTGAAAAACCTGACATCAATTTTCAGGAGGATGTAACGATTGTTGATGCAAATTTTCTGAAGATATTTGACTTCCCCCTTTTAGAGGGCGACAAAGAAACTGCCCTGATTGAGCCCAATTCTATTTTAATTACTGAAGAATTGGCACTAAGCAGATTCAAGACTACAAATGTATTAGGCAAAACGTTAAATTTTAGCCATATTAAAGCCCCCCTTAAAATCACCGGAGTTTTGAAAAATCATCAGAAAAACTCCACTTTTGCATTCAATAATGTAATATTAGAAGATAAGAAATTCGATGATAGCTTATTCCAAAACGATTGGCTTTCCAGTAGATATTCCATTTACCTTCTATTAAAACCTAAAACTAACTCTGAAACTATATCCGCCAATCTAAAAAATCTGGTACTTAAGAATTTCAAACCCGAACCCGGAACTACTTTTTCATTTGCCTTACAAAATCTGAAAGATGTACATCTAAAGTCAGAGGGAATTTATGACGGTGCCAGAAACACCAATGTAACAGCCATAGCACAGGGGAATCCGCTTTATGTGAAGATTTTCATTTATATTGCTCTTTTTGTCCTACTCATTGCAGGCATCAATTATATTAACTTATCTACCGCCAAGGCCTCAAACAGAAGCAAAGAGATTGGCGTGCGAAAATCATTAGGAGCCGAAAAAGGAAGTCTTGTTACACAGTTTTTGCTCGAAGCCTTCATCATCACCACCATTTCATTTGTTCTGGCGGTTTTGCTTTTGCAGATTATCCTACCATTTTTCAACCAATTTGCTAATAAAGAGCTTACGCTTGGGTTCAATACTGACTATAGAATCTGGCTTTTAGCTATCGGTTCATGTATTTTTACAAGTCTGTTTTCAGGATTTTATCCTGCATTCCTCCTATCCGGTTTCAAGCCACTAAATCTTTTAAAAGGTTTGAAAACAGGCAGTAATATGGCGACATCACTGCGGAAAGGTCTGGTATTTATGCAATTTGCCATTTCTACTATCATGATTATTTGCACGTTGGTGGTGTATCAACAAGTCAAATTCTTGAATAATACCAATTTAGGTTTCAGAAAAGACCAGATGGTGATAATAGATGTAAACTCGGGAGCTGCCCGTGAAAATATGATTAGTATAAAAGATGAAATGAAAAAAATAAGTGGAGTAAAAAATGTTTCTGCCACTTCGAGAGTACCCGGTGAATGGAAAACTTACCGAAGAGTAAAGGCCTATCCGGATATGCGTGTGGAGTCAGAAAAAGAATCTTTTTACTTTTCAGCAGATGAGAATTTCATGGAAACCTTCAATGTTAAATTATTAAGTGGCCGAAATTTTGAGCAGTTAGCTGACTCAGGGAATGTAATTCTCAATGAAACAGCAGCAAAGGCTTTAAATATCAAAGAAGCCAGTAATCAATTAATTACCATTCCGGCGATTGCAAGAGCTGAAACTTTTAACACGTTAGACAACCCTATCACCGTTCGGGTAGTTGGTATTGTGAAAGATTTTCATTTTCAGTCACTGAAAACTAAGATTGAACCTCTTGTATTAGGTTATATCCAGAATCCGATCCATGGTGTTGACTATTATACAGCAAGAATCGAAAGTATCAATATTCAAAGTACTTTAGATAAACTAAAAGCTGTGATGGTGAACAACGATAAAGACGACCCATTTGAATACCATTTTTTAGATGAGCAATTACGGCTATTCTATATTGAAGATGCCCGCCGACAACAAATCCTGATTTGGGCGGCACTATCTACTATTTTTATTGCTTGCTTAGGTCTTTTCGGTTTAGCCACTTATTCGGCCGAACAACGTGTGAAAGAAATAGGTATCAGAAAAGTGTTGGGGGCTTCTGTATTCAGTCTTACTACCCTACTCACCAAAGACTTCTTAAAATTAGTAGTTGCGTCTATTATTGTTGCCGCTCCTGTTGCATGGCGGGCTTCAGATATGTGGCTGAAGGAATATGCCTATCATATCAATATAGCCTGGTGGATGCCATTAACAGGCGGACTGGCCGCTATTCTGATAGCCGTCTTAACGGTTGGCTATAATACCATCAAAGCAGCCTTATTAAATCCGGTAAAATCACTTAAAAGTGAATAGTGAGGGGCAAAGAGCAGGGGGCGTGGAGCAGAGGACGTGGGGCAAAGGGTTAGTTATTGTGGATAAAACTTCGTTCTCCTGATTATATTTCATAAAATAAATGTTCTTAGAATTCCTGATTGTGGGAGAGACAGGGTAAACGTCTCTGTATTGTGTCGTTAGATGTAGAGTTATAGACAATCTAAACCATATAGATTCGTACAAAGTAGAGACAGGGCAATGTGTCGTTAGACATAGAGTTGAGACAAATTTAAGACATAAAGTAGAGACTACTTGCAGGCGTCTCCAAAGGTCTATATCGATGATAAAAATGATACGTCTATTTTTAAGATTTCCTGCTCAATTTAATTTATCGTCTAATTACAGGCCTGTGGAGACGCCTGCAAGTCGTCTCTACAAAAAAACAACCCAATCTTTAGGTCTTATCCTAATGTACCTATCTCTATGTCTAACGACACAATGCCCTGTCTCTACAAATCCATCTATTGGGAGAGTTTTTTAATTAATAGATTTCTAAAGCTAATAAGCATTTTCATCAAAAATACGAATCTTTTTGACTACTCTATACAACCATATCTCTACGGCTAAACACACAATGTGGGGAGGCCCAGTCTCTATCTCTACTTCGCATATATTTGGCAATACTTCTATGCTATTATTTTCAATTTTCGCACTAACTTGCTGGCATTATTGATAAAAGCCTTTTGAAGTGGAATCAAACGAGATAAAAATAGCAGTAGTCGGTTTAGGATATGTGGGTTTAGCTCTATCGGTTGAGTTCGGGCACAAATACCCAACTATCGGGTTTGATACCAATCAACAACGAATTACAGAACTGACTGATTTTTCTGACCATAATCAGGAAATTACACCCCAGCAAATTAAATCTGCCCGGCAATTACAATTCTCTTACCAGCCACAAGCTATTGCAGACTGTACTATTTACATTATTACAGTACCAACGCCTGTCGATAATTTCAAGAAACCCAATCTCACGCCTTTACTCACGGCTACGCAAATGGTAGCAGAAGTATTGAAAAAAAACGATATTGTTATTTATGAGTCAACGGTTTATCCGGGTTGTACCGAAGAAGACTGCGTGCCTGTATTAGAAAAATACAGCGGCCTGGTCTTTAATCAGAATTTCTTTTGCGGGTATTCTCCCGAAAGAATCAACCCCGGCGATAAAACCCGTACGCTTACCCAAATACAGAAAATTACCTCGGGTTCTACACCCGAAACAGCACAACAGATAGATGCCCTCTACCAAAGTATTATTGAAGCAGGCACTTATGTTGCCCCCTCTATAAAAGTAGCCGAAGCCGCCAAAGTAATAGAAAATACCCAACGGGATTTAAACATTTCGTTTGTGAACGAACTGGCGCTTATTTTTGATAAAATGGGCATAGACACCACCGAGGTATTACAGGCAGCAGCTACCAAATGGAATTTTATGCCTTTCAAGCCGGGGCTGGTAGGTGGCAATTGTATCAGCGTTGACCCCCACTATCTCTTGCATAAATCACAATCTTTGGGCTATCATCCGCAGGTAATTCTGTCAGGCAGAAGTGTGAACGAAAAAATGGGGGCTTTTGTAGCTTCAAAGCTTATCAAAACCATGTTGCAAAGAGGTATCACCATTAATGGCAGCGAGGTATTGGTAATGGGCATTACGTTTAAAGAAAACTGCCCCGATATACGCAACACGGGTGTAATTGATGTAATAAAAGAACTGAACGAATATGGGGTAAAAACAGCAGTATATGACCCCCGGGCCAATGCCGCAGAAGTACAACAGGAATATGACATCAGACTTCTGCAAAACCTTGAAGCCCGATACCACGGAATCATATTAGCCGTACCTCATCAGGAATTTCTTTCAATTGATTTTCAGGCTTTAAAAAAAGACCGTTTTTCAGTAATTTTTGATATTAAGGCAGTTTTAGACAAAAAAATAGCCGACATAAGATTATAATTGAATACTTTTTATTTCCTTTATAAATAATTTCATACTTACCGTATAACTCTATATTAAGTAATATTAAGTACCCGGAAGTCAAACCGATTATAAAAAAAATAAGATTCGTTTTTTACATTTGTTTATGGTTTTTAGCAATATTTTATTGATTGACGATGATGATGACGACCAGGAGATTTTCCTGATGGCGCTTCAGCAAATATCCTCTACTATTACATACAATTATTATAACAGTGCCCGGGAGGCGTTAGCACAATTAGCTGTAAGCAAACAGTTACCGGAAGTAATTTTTCTCGACCTGAATATGCCCTTAATGTCAGGACAGGAGTTTTTATTTCATATCAAACAAAACCAAGTGCTGGCACCTATCCCTGTAATCATTTTTTCTACTGCTTCAGATGACGCCACCAAAGTACTAACCAAAGACCTTGGGGCTTATGACTTTATAACCAAACCCAGCGATTTCAATGAATTAATTAATTTATTGAGGCCCTTAATCAGATAATACCCATGAGTCAGGCAAATCAACCATCTAATCATTTCCCCTTTTTAAACGGAGGCGGAGAAATGGGTGCTTTGATGCGCAATAAAGACTGGCAAAGTACACCTCTGGGTACACCTGACCAATGGCCTGTGCAGTTGAAACAAATGACTGCCACTATGCTTACTACACCTACACCTATGCTCATCTGCTGGGGGGTGAATTTTACGCAAATATACAATGATGCCTTCCGCCCTATTCTTGGTCTTCATCAACATCCACAGGCATTAGGCATAAGCGTAAATGATACCTATAAGGAGGTTTGGGAAACACTTGAACCACTGTTTACCGAGGTGATGAAAGGGAATCCTGTCAACTTTCAGGAATTCAAATTAACTATCAATCGTAACGGATACCCGGAAGACTTATATTTTGATTTCTCATATAGCCCAATCAAAGATGAGAATGGTCTGATTCAGGGAGTTTTAGTGATTTGCATTGAAACTACTGATAAAGTAAAATCGCTTCTGCTGACTTTAGAAAGTGAAGACCGTTTCCGGTCGATGGCTGAAGACAGCGGTATCTTGATTGTGCTGGGCAATACTGATAATACGGCCAGCTACTTTAACAAAGCCTGGAGTGAACTGACCGGAAAAACGCCGGATGAGTTGACCGGAAACAAGTGGTTTGATCTGGTGCACCCCGAGGATAAAGAAAAAATTATCCGGGTTTCAACAGAAGCCTTTGCCATCAGAAAACCCTTTGAGTTTGAATACCGGATTATGGGCAAAGATGGCAGATACCATTTGCTGTTTTCGCAGAATACCCCAAGATTTACCCATGAAGGCACTTTTGAAGGTTATATAGGCTCCTGCACTGAAATAACGGAACGGGCCGAAAACCAGCAGGCCTTAGAGCGTGCCTTTGAGCAAATCAGGTTATCGAAAGAAGCGGCCCAATTAGGCACTTTCGACCTTGACCTTGAAGCCGGAACAATGGAATGGGACGAACGCTGCCGCATTCTTTTCGGTATCAGCCATAAAGGGCCGGTAACTTACGAAAAAGATTTTGTAACAGGGTTGCACCCCGAAGACCGTGAGCGAATACTGCATGTAATCAGTGAGTCATTTACCAAATCAATCAGTAATGGCGATTATGATGTTGAATACCGGACTGTTGGGTTTGAAGATGGCGTGATACGATGGGTAAGAGCCAAAGGCAAAGTATTTTTTAATGAGAATGATACCCCTGTCCGTTTTATCGGGTCTGTCTTAGATATTACCGAACAAAAAAATGCTACCAACAAACTTGAAGAAAGCGAAGCCCGTTTCCGGGCACTGGTAGAGGAAGCTCCTATTGCAACCGCACTTTTTGTAGGGAGAGAGCAGATAATTGAAGTGGCCAACGAAAAAATGCTTGGTCTGTGGGGCAAAGGGCGATCAGTATTTGGTAAACCACTCGCAGAAGCCATACCCGAGTTGGAAGGACAACCCTTTCTGGATATTCTGGATACTATTTTTACTACGGGCGTAACCTACACTGCCAATGGTATGCGTGCCGACCTGAGAGTAAATGGTGTACTGAATACCTATTATTTCGATTTTACTTACAAGCCGCTCTTCAATGCTCAGGGTGAGGTGTACGGTATTATAGATATGGCAGTAGATGTAACCGAACAAATACTGGCTCAACAACGTATTGAGCAAACCCAGAAAGAATTGCTTTCTTCGTTTGAACAGTCTCCGGTTGCCATTGCTATTATCAGTGAAGATGACCTGACTTTCAGAAATGTTAATTCGGCCTATGCGGCCTTGGTTGACCGAAAACCCGAAGATTTAACCAACAAACCCCTACTGGAGGCGCTACCCGAATTAACCGGACAGGGTTTTGATGATTTGTTACGCAGAGTTATTACAACAGGTGTACCTTTTATTGCTAACGCTGTAAAAGTGGACTTAATCAAGTATGGCAAACCCGAATCTGTGTATGTTGATTTTACCTATCAGCCACGCTACGAAGGAAGCAATAAGATAGTAGGGGTAATGGTAGTAGCCGTTGATGTAACAGAGCAGGTAACAACACGCCAAAAAATTGAAGAAAACGAAAATAAATTAAAGAGTATTATCTCGTCGGCCCCTGCCGGAATAGGTCTTTATGTAGGTCCCGATTTTATTATAGAAAACCCTAACCAGACTTTTATAGACCTGATGGGCAAAGGACCTGACATTTTGGGCAAGCCTTTGAGAGAAGTAATGCCTGAATTAATCACAGAGAATCAGCCGTTTTTACAGATTCTCGAAGAGGTTTTCAGCACAGGTAAAGAATACCATTCTGCGAGTTCATTAGCAAAAATATTCAGAAACGGAGTATTAACTAATGGCTATTATAATATTACCTATACCCCTGTATTTAATGCCGCCGGAGAAGTATATGCCATACTGGAAATAGCCGTTGAGGTTACAGAGCAGATTAAAGCCCAGCAGGCATTAGAAGAAGCCGAAGCCGAATTGCGCAGAGCCATTGAACTGGCAGGGCTTGTTACCTGGAAATTAGATATTAAAAACAACACTTATAAATATTCACCACGTTTTATGGAATGGCTTGGGTTCAGCGAAGATACGCAAGACCTGATAGCCGCCTATAATCCTTTACCGGGCGAATACCGGGATTCTGTGCCTGCACTTATCGCCCAAACCATAGCTCCGGGCAGTTCTGGTTTTTATGACAATGAACATCCGGTTGTGAACCATAAAACCGGACAGGTGCGTTTAATTCATGCACAGGGTCAGGTTATTTACGATGCCACAGGTGCTCCGGCTTTTCTGAGTGGTACAGCACAGGATATTACCCTGCAACGAGAAATGCAACTGGCCTTAGAAGCTGAGGTAAAACAACGTACCAAAGACCTGGATATAGCCATCGAAAAATTACAGATAACGGTTGAAGAACTGGCAGAATCTAATACAAAACTGGTACATTCAAACGCCGAACTGGCGCAGTTTGCCTATATTGCTTCACACGATTTACAGGAACCACTACGCAAAATCAGCACTTTTTCGCAATTATTAGAAAAGAGTTTAGGTATCAATTCATCTGATGAATCAAAGAATTTCCTGACTAAAATCAGAAATTCATCTGCCAATATGACGGCCCTCATCAGAGATGTGCTGATGTACTCGCAGTTAGTCAAAGAAAATATAACTTACCAACAAGTAAACCTGAATCAGATTTTTGAAAATATCTTTTCTGATTATGAATTGTTAATTGCCCAAAAAGAAGCGGTAATCAACTACCATGAATTGCCTGTTATTGAAGCCATTCCGCTACAAATGAGCCAGTTATTTGCCAATTTATTGAGTAACTCACTTAAATTTGTACGCAAAGAAGTAAAACCCGTCATCAGTATCAATGCCCGAATACTGACTGAAACGGAAGCCCTGACTTTTGATGTATCGGCTAATAATACTTACTATCTTATTCAGTTTGTCGATAATGGCATTGGGATTCCACCGGAGTACATCGAAAAAGTATTTCATATCTTTCAGCGGCTTCACCGCAAATCAGAATATGAGGGAACAGGTATCGGGTTAGCTATCTGCAAAAAAATAGCCCAGAATCACCACGGAGACATTACCATTGAAAGCAATGCCGAGGGCGGAGCTACCTTTAATGTGGTTTTACCTGTGAAGCAGGTGGTGTAGTAAAAAGGAATGAAGAGATTATCTTAAAAAAAATCACACAAAATAGTATTTGGCGAGGCTTTGACCCGTGCGACGTCCGCCCACACCCCAACCCCTCTCTCCACTATTGGGGAGAGGGGCTTTCGTTCCCTCCCCATTGTTGGAAAGGGTTAGGGTGGGGTTGTTTCCAAACGGTGCGCCATAGTGATATTATTTGGCGTGTAAGACTTCTGAGACATCTCACACAATACTCCGCAAACTCCTCTCCCCTACCTGAAATACTTCTTCAATTTCTTGTTCTTCTTCTTTAAAATCAGTTCAGGTAAAACCCCTGACCACGAATTGGGAACCTCTTTCAGTCCAAAGATATTGGCTACTACCAGCGAAGTATTCTTATTGCTATTCGGATAATCAACCAGACCTAAATGATTAATCTGCGGGCCTGTAGCTCCCCACGGAACCTGCATTTCTGACATCGATACCCCACCATGCCCTGTTGGAATACCCCCGTGGTCTGAAATCAATAAGAAATGGGTATCATGATATAGATTTTCTGCTTTTAACTGATTCATCAATTTACCAATGGCTACATCGGCCTCTTCTATGGCCGTAATATACTGAGGCGACAACCATTTATGGTCGTGTCCGGCATGGTCAATATGCACAGTATATAAAAAAACCATCGTTGGTTCTTTCTGATTCTTCACCATAAAATCGTAGGCTTTCTGATAATTACCAGTAAAACCGTAATTATCTTCAAACGAAGTTTCATCGAGGTATTTTTGGTTAAAAGACTTAATCAGATTTGCCCAGTTATAGTAAAAAGCCGTTTTTAAATCAGGTACCTGGTCTTTCAGCAATTTAAAAACAGATGGATAAAATCCTTCTTTATCTGCTTCAATGGGTGGCAAATCATGCTTATCAATAGTCCAGTTATTATTTACTACCCCATGTTCCTCAGGGCCTGCACCTGATAGGTGGCTTGTCCAGTTAGGCATGGTTACCGATGGCATTACCGGACGGGTTGTAAGCGATAATACCCCATCGGCTACCAAAGCATCAATATTCGGGTGTTTGGCCATTTTATAACCTTCAGCACCAAAACCATCAAGCCCGATAATAAGCACTCTCTGGGCAAAGATTGCATTGCCTGATACACATACAAGCAACATAAATATGCCAATTACTTTGACCGATTTCATAACAAATTGAGTATATAGGTTGATATTGAAAATCTACTCGCCGGGATGGTAATTTTTTTCGGCATTTTTCAGTACATCATCTTTATAAAACAATACTTCTTTAAAGATTCCTTTGGTGTACATTTCAGCCTGGTCTTTAAAGTGTGGCGATTTCGGGTCGCCACTCTCCCCTCCTGCCAGCAATGATTTTGCCTTGATTTTAGGGCCAAACTCCACCGCACAGATAAAGCTATTCCCACTAATGCCATATCTTTTTTTGGTGTTCGGATACACCCGGCTATTATAAGAGGGCAACATACCCCACAAAGCAGAGGCATATCCCATCGGAATACTTGGCTGCGCATCATCGTATTTGCCCTGCAAATCACCCGATAAGCGTTGAAAACGGTTAATGTCGCCCCAGGGCTTCTGCCAGGTACCATATTTGGTCTTCAAGTCTTTAAGGGTCTGTGCAAAAGGCTTTAATAGCTGGTCAGCGGTGGCTACCTGTGCAAATTTCTTTGTACGGGTTACCTGGTCATCTTCACCCTCGTCAATATAAATTTTCTGGATTTCACCGCCTAATTTTTGCGCCCATTCAATGGCAAGAGTTGTTTCTACTGAATTTTCACCGGTACGATAATCCCATTTTTTCAGCATAGCAACCGCATCTTTTAACGATGTATAAAGCGTATCTTGCGGCTGAATATTGGTTTCAAACGATTTTACAAGGGCAGGCACCAATACTTCAAAAGCTGATAAATAGGTATCATATCCTGCGGCAATTACTTTATCAATCGTAAATCCGCTGCCATTGCTTAATACCCGTGCCGCATTTACCCCTCTGAAATTCTCACCATCAGGTGCCATATAAGGCGGATAATCTGATTTTTTAGGGCTACTGGCTCCGGCTACTGTAAAAGGCGTAGAATTACAATTCTGTAACCATCCACTTGCCGGATTGTAGGAATGTACCGACTCCTCTACACTATGTAAACCTTTCCATTCGGTAGTGCTGATGCTCCCATCTACAGGTTTAGACCAATTCAGGGCTTTATCTCTTACTGGCACATAATTGCCATGCCAGTAGGCAATATTGCCCTTGTTATCAGCAAATACGGTGTTATTAGACGTATTTGCTTTCAAATCCATTACTTTTTTATACTCTTCAAACCCTTTGGCTTTGGTACGCTTCCAGCTTTGAATCAGACTTACCATTGAGCGATTGTAAGATCTCAGGCTCATCCATTGATCATTCCGCTTGGCTATGACAGGGCCATGATGGGTAAAATAAGTGGTAAACTCACGGGTTTGCATTTGCCCGTCTTTCAGGTACTTAATGGCAATCTTCTTTTCTGTAACGGGCTTCAACTGACCATCATACGCATAAAAAAAACGGTTGTCTTTTTTAGTAATTTTCTCGGCATACAGGTCTGATACATCCACAGCGCTTGAAGTATGCATCCAGCCGCAATACGGATTAAAACCCTGATATACAAAGAATTGCCCCCAGGTTACAGCGCCATACGCATTTAGTCCTTCTTCGCTCACTACCTGCACTTCGGGGCGGAAATAAAAAGTTACATGCGGATTGATATACAGAATAGCATTACCTGAAGCAGTTTTTGATGGAGCAATGGCAAAACCATTAGAACCTGTCTGATTTTCAGGGTCTTTGGGTTCATCTACATAAGAAACCTTATCACCCGAATAGAAATTTTTCAGTTCGCTGATAGTGGCATCAGCCGTGCTGATAGCCCCAATACTTCCGTCCGTCCACAGCAGGGTGTACCACGGCTTAAATCGGGTAAGGATGGCCGGTTTTACCTCGGGGTGCATATATAGATAGTAATTGATGCCGTCGGCGTAGGCATTCATCAGTTTTTTCAGCCAGGGTTCGGCTTTATTATAATCGGTTATGGCTTCGGTAGTATCAATCAATAAGCGTATCTGCAAATCATTGTAGAGTTCCGGTTCTCCTTTCAGTTCTGCCATCCTGCCTAATTTTTCAATGTAGTTCATCTCTACACGCTTGAAATCGTCTTCACATTGGGCATATAACAAGCCAAATACCGCATCAGCATCGGTTTTGCCATAAATATGAGGTATTCCCCAGTTATCACGAATAATGGTAACCTGCTGTGCTTGTTGTTGGTAACGCTTGATTTCGGCGGCTGAAAAGGATTGAGTGGCTTTCTGAGCAAATAATGAGACGGGCAACAGAAATAAGAAAACAAGACGCTTCATATTATTAGTAGTTTGTTTAGATGATTTTGCTTCACAAAGTACATAAATAATCTGATTATGGCAATTGAGGCGAGATATTATAGATGAAAAACAAGGATTTTGAGAGTTCAACTGCTATTCTTAAATCCCTTTCCCAATAGTGGAGAAAGGGACTTTAACTCCCCTCTCCCACAGTTGGGGCGGCCACCGCGCAGAGAGGGGTCGGGGGTGAGGGGTTTAAGCCACAACTTTCCCCATAGCAGGGTCTGTAAAACTTGCTTTCCCGGTTTCTACGTGTCCGGCGTAGCGTTTTTCAAAGGTAGTATTACCTTTTACTGTTACGCTGAAATCGTACCAGTTGAAACTTTTAGCCAAATCTATTACCACCGTTGCACTGCCACCTGCGGCCACTGTTTTGCTATGATTCCCGTTTTTATACGATTGGTCTGTGATTTCTATACTTACAGCACCTTGTGTATTCAGGTTTTTAATTTTTAACTCTAAGTTTCCTGTAAGTTTTTTAGGGCTTCCTTTTACACGTTGGTATTCGCAGCTAATTTCTACCATCGGGTCTGCCGCATTCCCTTTAAATTCTCTCATATAGCCATTAGGGCCATAGGCAATCAGGTGATACTGCTCGTTTTCAAAATTATCTAATGCCCATTCGTCTGATAGCTGGTCGCCATTGGCTACAGCATAGTTCCAGGTTCTTACGTCTTCCCACCCTGTTTTCTGATTATCTTTGTTACGCACAGCATACTTACCCGGCGCATACACAATAAAGGGCGTTCCGCCTGATTGCTTGCCAAATACTTCGTCAGATGCGTGTAAGCTCATCACAAAGGCTTTTTTATCACCATTCAGTTGCCCATTGACATAAGGCTGATACGGAATTGCCAGAGATTTTCTGACACCCGACTCTTGTTTTGGCATAATTCCCAAATCTTTGCCTTCGTTCAATTGCGCTATCTCATGCTCAGTCAGTTTTTTATAGTTTGAAGGTAGACCTTTAAATTTGGCATTATAAACAGTCTTGATAAAGGCATCTTTCTGCACAAAAGTCGGAAGCTTGATTTTTTCGCCATTATAAGGCTCAAAGCTCGACGTAAGGTCGCCACAAATAGCCCGACGCCATTCGCTGATATTCGTTTCTTTGATGTTCTTGCCCGTTTTATGATTCACGAATTTCTCTAAAAACTGTAAGATAGAGGTATGGTCGAACACTTCTGAACAAACATTGCCCCCACGACTCCACGGCGAAGCAATCACCAAAGGCACACGGAAACCTAAGCCAATCGGGCTCGACCGTGAATCCCTTTCAGGATTGGTACGCTTACGTTTCAGTTCCTGTGCCAGACTTACCTGCTCTACTCCGGCATCTATGCCTTTCGATACTCTACCTGTATGGGGCTGATGAGGATTCGGTGGGACAAATGGCGGTACATGGTCGAAATAACCATCGTTTTCATCGTAGCAAAGAATAAAGATGGTCTTTTTCCAAACCTCAGGGTTTTTAGTCAGAATATCCATTACTTCCGACAAATACCAGGCACCATACCAGGGCGCACCCGGATGGTCGGAGAAGTTCTCGGGCGCAACAATCCATGATACCTGTGGTAATTTGCCAGTATTTACATCTTCACGAAACTGATACAATACATCACCTTTCGGCACCTGTACCTGACGTTTTACGCCGTTGTCTTCGTAGTCAAGCGTAGTCAGTTCATGGTAATGCGGGTCTTTTCTATTATTGGTAAAGGCTTTTTGATGGATATTTTTATGAAACGCTGATAATTTTTCAAATCTTTCCGGTTTCCATTCTTCCAGCTCTTTTTTAGCCCTTACCAGGTATGCCTCTTTCTGGTCTAAATCTT
Source organism: Emticicia agri (assembly GCF_004168285.1). Taxonomy (GTDB): domain Bacteria; phylum Bacteroidota; class Bacteroidia; order Cytophagales; family Spirosomataceae; genus Emticicia; species Emticicia agri. The sequence continues at coordinate 33,612 of NZ_SEWF01000045.1, forward strand.
TTTTGGCTTTCTCGTAATCAGGTGTACCTGCGGTTAAAGCACCTAATTTGGTTTTTGCTGCGGCTATCTGTTCTGGTAATACTTTTTCCATTTTTTGCAGATACTGGTAAAATTCAGGGTGACATTTCACATGGTATTGCTCAAACCACTCAATCGGATTATCTGTAAAATTGGCTAACCAGGCATCTTCTTCACCCTCTAAACCTGTATCAAGGCTGATTTCATTCTGATAGATTCTCCATGAGACATTGTTTTCTTCCAGTCTCTCAGGGAAAGTCTTCCAACGGGCCCATTTGTCATAGTCCACATCTTCATTTTTTACGTTGGCTTTTGAATTTTCATTTTGCTCTTCTCTGATAGTACCCGTCCATAAATACAAACGATTCGGAGTTGTACCTGTCAGTGAAGAACAAAAGTTCTGGTCGCAAACCGTAAAGGCATCGGCCAAAGCATAATAAAATGGAATATCCTCACGGTCGTAGTAGCCCATCGTCAAAGGCATTTTCTTGAAATCTTTATTGCCCGACTGCTTTACATCTAACCATTTATTATATTTTCCCTCATTACGGGCATCTACCTGATTCTCCCACGAGTGTGGCAATGAACTCATCCAGGTAGCTTTGGTATCTTTTAAATCCAACCTGAATGGGGCATAGTTTTCTCCGGCAGCATTCGGCTGAATCCATACTTTATTTTTATTGGGGAGCGAGATAGCTCTTGGGTCATTAAACCCACGTACGCCCTGCAAAGTCCCATACGAATGGTCGAACGAACGGTTTTCCTGCATCAGAATCACTACGTGTTCGGCATCAAGGTACGTACTACCTGCTTTGGGGTCAATGGCTAATGCTTTCTGAATTACCGGGGGTAGCATGCCTGCCAATCCTGTACCACTGGCTAAAACCGCCGCTTTCTGAATAAATTCTCTTCTGGTCTCCATAAAGGCTGTCGAAGTAATAGGTGAGTTTAGTGTCAAATATGTGTGTAAATATAAAGCTAATCATGCGTTTTGTAGTTGAATAAAAGCAATTATTAACAATATCTTTACCTCCATACCTATACTTTTGAAAGCCGGAGATGGACTATTCATTCAGAAAATCTACTAATGGCTTTATAAACTGCTCAAAAGCCTCAATATGCGGCAAATGCCCTACACCTGCAAGCGGCACTAATTTACTATTAGCTATTTTAGCTTGGGTTTGTTTGCCTAATTCTGGATAATTACCCATAGTAGCCTTTAAATGCTCAGGAGCCATATCTTTTCCAATGGCAGTTCGGTCTCTTTGACCGATTATCAGCAAAGCAGGGGCTTTTATTTTATCAAATTCATAAACTACAGGCTGGGTCATAATCATATCAGCTGTCAGGGCTGAGTTCCAGGCAATAACGGGATAATCTTTATTCAGTGTCCAGCCTGCCAAAGGTGTCAGCCATTCTTCATAGGCGGGTTTCCACTGCCCATCATAATAATTAGCCTGCTGGTATTTCTTCAGCGACTCATAAGTTTGCTTTAATTCTTTCTGATAGGCAGCATCCAGAGTTTGATAAGGAACTTTGAGTTTATAATCTTCCAGACCAATGGGATTCACTAAGATAAACTTTTCAACCCTATCGGGGTACATCAATGTAAAACGGGTAGCCAGCATCCCTCCCATCGAATGGCCTACTATACTGACTTTGGTGATATTTAAACCATCTAATACCTCTCTGGTATTTTTGGCTAAATCCTGAAACGAGTACTGATAGTTCAAAGGTTTAGAAAATTTCCCAAAACCTATCTGGTCGGGAATAATTACCCGATACCCTGCTTTAGTAAGCGATTCGGCAGTTTGCCGCCAGTAAGCACCATTGAAATTTTTGCCATGCAGCAGCATCACTACCTTTCCATTGGGTTTATCGGGTTTTACATCCATATAAACCATCTGTAATTCCTGTTTCTGAGAATTAATCGTAACAGACCGTACCGGAAAAGGATATTTGTAATTTTCTAAATTCAGGTCAACAGGTTGCACCTGCGCATAAAGTTTACTTGCTGAAAAAAGCAAGAGAACAGTCAGAAACAGATAAGATTTAGCTTTCATCAGATACCTTGTGTTAAGTGTGAGGATACCTTAAAGCCTAAAATAATGTGCCAGCGGAGGCGGCGAAAGGAGGTAAAACCGAAAAATGAAGAATGAAAAATTTAAAACCGAAAAAGGGAAGAGCCGGGTGGCACGCATATACTCGTCCGAAAAATTGCGTGTCACCCTTAGCCTTAGCAATTCAATATCTTTATAGCAAACTCGAAGTACCGTACCCGCATGATAGCATTTTTAACCTTTTACAGCAACAGCTACCGAATTTTCCAGTTTTATTATTTCTAATCCTTTTACATTTTTCGGTTTACAGCAACGGCTGTCTCATTTTACATTTTTCGGTTTTACAGTCTTCATTTTTCGGGTTTCTCACGCTTCTCTCAGCACTAAATCGAAAATATAAAACTCTCCGATGGCGTTTTTACGCAAGGCAGTAGTAATGACTTTTACCATCATTTCAATGGAAGGGGTAGAATACAGCACTTTCGATAGTTGAAGTAAATGGGTATTGAAACGGGTTTTATCTTTTTGCTCAAACATGGTTTCATAAATGCAATGGTAAGTAATCAGATGATACTTATCATCACGTAAATCATACACCATAATCGGATTAGAGGTATTTATACCAAAGCAAAACAAAAAGACCGGAAAATCGAACAACCGCATCCCATTCAGACTATTAATTAAATCGGCATCGAAAAACTCATAAAACTGAAAAACGGTATTCACTTTTTCTTTTTTCAGCGCATTCTGCAAGTTATAGAGTTTGGTTATCTTCAAATCGAGCGGTATGGCATCATAGCTGAAATGTTCAAAAGGCAGCCATACGTCAGTTACCAAATCAAGGTACTCCAACGATTTTTTTGCTAAATCCAGCTTATAGTCAAACAGCGGATAACCGGGTGCAAAATAGCCTAAATAAAAGAAATCAAGCCCCCGTTCTTTGGAGAAATCCATTTTCAGATACATCAGGTATTTACCCAGACTATGCTTTTTGTATTCGGGGTCGTAAAAACACGAAATTCCGGCAGAGGTTCTTTCGCCCAAATCAAAAAAACCGCAGGCAATCAGTTTCTTATCATCATAAATACAAATCTCCAATGTTTCATAAATATCATTACTGCCATGCCCGAACAACAATTGTTGCAGATTCGGAGCGGTATCAAAAGGCACATGGTTCTGATATTTTTCAAAGAGCATTTCCTTGGTATCATCAATAAACGCTTCCCGAATTTTTACCGTAAATTTTGAATTAAATTTCTGAAGTTTCTGCTGTGTTTTAGAAGGTTCAAACGTATTCAAATCAATCCGCAACCAGATAGCACTATAAAGTATCTCTTTAAATTTCAGGAAATTGGTAGTAAAAATAGCTTGCCCCATTCTGAACCAACCATCTTCGAGGTGCGCATCTAACTCTTTGGGTTCAAGTGACGTAGGATAATATAATTCTGCTAACATGGGTAGTATCAATTCAGCCCTTAAACTAATCATAAAGCAATAAAATTCAAATAGAGTAAGGCATTTTAGTTTTAAAATCCCTACTCATGAATATCAGTCTACAATTCAAAAAACTTTGCGCTCTCCCAACTATAATGCTCCTGGTAGGGCACATAGCCTAATTGATTGGTAACAAGTTTTGTTTTCCCTATCTCTATATCAGGCATATTCCGGTGGCTATGTCCATATACCCAATAATCAGGCTGATGTTGTAATATAAACGCATCTAAGTCGGTAGCAAAAGCAGAGCCTAAACTACTGCCCACGTGGTCGGCGTGTACACATTGTAATGAAGGCAAATGATGGCTGACCACCATCTTTTTTAAATTTCCAGTCTGAGAAAGGGATTTATCTAAAAATGCAAGGGCTTGTTTATGCAGTTCATTATAGTGCTTTACCAATAGGCTTTTACGATAATGAGTAATCAGGCTAAAATCAGGCATGCTTCTTTTCACATAAACTTCGTCTAACTGATTAATTTCCGACCATAACGTTGTAAAGAAAAAGGCAACCTCTTTATAAACTATAGTCTGATTGTTGAGTAAGAATACATTTTTTTCAATCTCTTTCAGCAATGGTTTTTCTAAAACACTTATGTCCCAACTGCGATAAAACTCATGATTACCTGCAATAATAAATACTCTTTCAAACTGTTGAGATAAAGTTTTAAAGAATTGTTTTTCAACAGGGCGAGGGTCATCGTAATACTTGGCATTGGTAATATCTCCGGCCAATAGTAGCACCTCTCCTACCGGATCAATAGGATGCTGTAACAGATACGCTTTATTGGTATTCATTTCCAGATGTATATCAGAGCAGTATTGGATTTTCATTTCGTTATTCAGGGCTTAGTGTACTTATTTTGTCAATATGCCACCACTTTTCAGCAATCAACGGGATAGCCAGAAACAAGATTGCGTTAATAATCTGAATTGCAATTAACCTATCATCACTGATATTTCCTTTTAAAAATGCTGCCATTGAACCTACAAGTGAAGCGTGAAGAACAAGACTTAAAATAATCAGCAATATCATTGCACTAAAGGGTAGTTTCCTGTGTCCAAAGCAGGCATACCCTACCCAGATAGATAATGGTAAGAAGATAGTAATAGCTGTTAAACTGCCGGGACCATAAACCTCACCTTTCAGCATAGGCAAGATGTGTATCAGGCCATTAATAAAAATAATGCTATAAATGGCAAGCCCGACCAAAGGGTGCCGACTGCTAAGGAATGCGCTCAAAGGAGCAATAACCCAGAATAGCGTGATATTAACAGCCAGATAAAATGCAGGCGGCACATTACATTTGACCACGCCTAAAGCCTTGGCAACGGTAGCACAGAATTGTTCGGGAAAAGCATGAACGTGTCCATACAAATCGATTCCATATTCTTCTATATTGTGTATCAGATAAGCCGTAACCCCTAACCACGAAAGCCAGGTTATATCTTTACATTTAGGAATTGTCTGATTGTTTTGAAGTATTCTGGTTACGAAAAGCAGAATTAGCATTACAACACCTGCTACACCGCCTATCCAGGGGAAATTAAGGTCAAACCAACTGTAGTTGTTTGGTTGCATTTTTGGTTACAATTAAACAAGTTTATATAGTTTTGCCAAAGGCCTTATCCATCGAGCTGATTTTTCTTTAATCTAATACATTTCAGCCTTTGCAAAGATAAAAATAATCAAATATTATAAATTTCAATTAAGGAAATTATACATTTTGTATAATTTTTATTATATTTGAATTCACTCCTTTAAATACATGAAAGTAAAAATTGTCAGATGTATTGATAATGAATCTATAGAGGCAAAAATAATGTCTCCGGCAAATGTAATTTTACCATCTATTACAGACGGCTGGCGATTTAACTTTAAAAAACATGCTAAGAAAAAGCAATTTCAAACATACATTTTAGTAGCCACTACAACTCCGGATGAGATAGAGGGATGCCTTATCTTTCAATTAAAAGATACCGTAGAACCATATATGGCATATATAGAAATAGCTCCTCACAATAAAGGAACAGAGAAGCGTTATGAAAAGGTGGCAGGGTGTTTAATTGCGTATGCTTGTCGGCTTAGTTTTATATCAGGGAAAAATCATTTTAAAGGCTGGTTGGCATTTGATGTAATGGAGGAAAATAAAGATGACGAAATTAAGCTCATGGCTCTTTATAGTCAGAAATACGCAGCAATGAAATGGGGAGAAACAACAATGGTGTTATCGCCGGAGGCAGGTGAGAACTTAATAAATAAATATTTAAATTAGCATTTATGGAAAGCAAAGAACTTCAAATAACAGACATTTGGAATGACAAGAAGAGAAAATCTCTTAGTGAGTTCATTGTTTCTCAATCTCAGCAACAGTCCAAAGAAAGAAGGTTGAAAAATGAGTTGTTATCGATTAAGTATCAGATAGAAGATTATATTGAGTCTGAAGAGATAGCAGATGAATTAAAAATATTAGACTTTGTAAAAATGTATCTCAGAATTTTCAATGTTACGCAAAAAAAATTAGCTGATTTATTTGAGATGAAAGACAGCAATCTTCACAAATATTTAGTGGGCGATAGGAAACTGAATTCTGACCTTGTCTTGAAGTTAAGCTATTTTTCTCATTTAGGCCCAGAGTATTGGCTAAGAATTGAAGTAAAAAATGAGTTGATTGAAATAAACAGAGAACAACAGCAAAATAAAAAGTACCTTAAATATGACTACCGTAATCTATTAGTAACTTCTGAAGATTAATAGGAAAATTAACAACAGTACAACAACCCCTAAAAACCACTAAAAAAGCATATTCCTATGAGTACAAAAGCAATTTATTTGTTTATTACATTGGCGTTTATGTCAATGCTATGCGGTTTTATAACCTTCGATGCACCGGATGAAAAAAAACAGGAGAGTAAGATTGTTTACAACAAGAAGAAACACAGCATAACGCTCTCATGGCAGGCTTTCGGTTCTTCGGGGCCTTATGTAATTACCAGAGGAGGCAGTCGTCTGGCATCAGATTTTGTGTCGGTAGGCTCTACCTCAAAACTGACATTTACAGATAAAAAGCCTAATGCCGATAAGTATGAAAACTATTATAAAATTACCCGTAACGACATAACATTGGTAGTTTCGTTAGAAAACCAGATTTTTGGCGACAATGTGTATTTCTACGATAGAAAATATGAAAAAGCAGAAACTGCACGCAACGAAATGAATGCACACTTTGCCACAATTGGCCGAAACGGCGCAAATGGTGAATGGACTACCAAACGTCAGGCCTATTATTTCAAAGCAAATATTAATGGGCAGACTTACGATTCAGGTGGCTCGGGTTCGGCCTCATCGGCAGAGGCTAATTCCATAGAATTAGGATTCTATTCGCATATCGGAGGCTTGGGCAAAGTTCCATCAGAGGTTAAGTTAGGTTCTGTGTTTACCCGCCCTCACCTTTCGGGTGGAGCAAATGCTACCTGTACTTTCTGGCGTTCGATGGAAAACGTAACAGTGATGCGTGATTTTGCCTGGACAGTTTCCCAGTCAACCAGTGCAAGAAGAATGTCGGTTGAAAGCACGTCGAAATATATTTCAGATGTTGGCAACACCAACTTCTGGGGTAGCGGTGGTTTTATTGCCGACACCCGTTATACAACCAACAGACCCAACTGGGGTGGCCAACAACAATGGTACACCCGAAATACTGTTTTCCCGGCAGGTTCAGCAGCGATGGGCGGCTCATATAATATGGTCTGGCAAGGTTGTGTTAATGCACCACAGGCAGATAATATCAATTCTCCGGTTTCTACAACGCCTGTTATCAGAGAAAAACCTTTTCTTTTTATTGATAAAGATGGCGAATACAAAGTATTTGTTCCTGCATGGCAAAAAGACAGAGTAGGCATTTCTTGGTCGGAGACAGACATGGGCAAAGGCAAAATACAGGATTTGCTTACCGACTGGTATGTGGCCAAGGAAGGCGATACTGATGTAGAAATCAATCAGGCACTAAAAGCCGGGAAGAATATATTTTTCACGCCGGGACATTATGCTTTGAATGCGCCTATTCAGGTGAACAGAAAAGATGCCATATTGTTAGGTGCTGGGATTGCTTCGGTAACGCTGGAGCCTACTGAGAAAAACACGTGGGGATGTATTTATGTTGACGACAAAGATGGAATCATCGTTGCCGGACTTCTGATGGATTCGTTCAACAGTACAACTTATCAAATCAGAGTTGGGAACGAAGATGCCAAGGCAGACCATTCTGCCAATCCTATCATGCTCACAGATATTACTTGTAGAGTAGGTGGTGTTCAGGCAAAGAATATTCAGATACATACTTCTATGCAAATCAACAGCAACCATGTGGTGGGCGACCACTTCTGGTTGTGGCGTGCCGACCACGGCTCTCAACCGGGTGGAAAAGCCCGTTGGATAAGAGACAGAAGTAAAAACGGCCTTATTGTTACAGGCGATGATGTAACACTTTATGGGCTATTTGCTGAACATTATCAGGAATATGAAGTGCTATGGCTGGGCGAACGTGGCAGAACCTACTTTTTACAAAACGAACCACCTTATGATGCACCCAATCAGGCAAGCTGGAGCAGCCAGGGAGGCCGAGTTGATGGATATGCCGCATACAAGGTAGCCAATACAGTAAAAGACCATCAGGGTATCGGCATGGGGTCTTACGCAGTTCTCACAGGTACTGATGGCAAAGTGAATAAGAGCAACGGTTTTGAAATACCAAATACCCCAAATGTGAAACTCGAAAAAATGTGTACAACCCGTTTTGCCGGACCGGGACAAATACAGAATGTTATCAATGGCATTGGTGGCAGCACAGCAACGGGTGTAAAACGGGTAGCCTTATACAACAATGGCGAAGGCACCCAACCTTATGATGAAACATTTGATTTACCGAATAATGAATCATATCCTGGGTATATTGTGATGGAGAAGTAGGTATTCAAAGTATAGAATCTTTCAAAAAAGTATCCTTAAAATCAATATTAACTTGTCGAACTGGTTCTATTACAAACGTCCCGGTCATATCTTTTTTGTCTCTTCTAAGAAGCCAAAACTTACTATTTGTTGTTTATTTTCAACAATATGATTATTTTTGTAGATATTAAACAACAACATATTGCAATCAAAAAAACAAATTCTACTCCCAAGATTCCAACAGACCCTGGATAAGTTGGGAGAAAACATCAAGTTGGCACGTAAGCGTCGGAGTTTGACCACAATTCAGGTATCCGAGAGAGCTGGTATTGACCGTAGTACTTTGTATCATATTGAGAAAGGGAATCCTGGTGTATCTCTTGGGGCCTATTTCAATGTGTTAAGAGTATTAGGTCTCCAGGATGATTTCTTAAAGCTCGCATCTGACGACGAATTTGGCAGAAAATTACAGGACTTAAAACTTGTAGGAAAGAAAGATAATGGCAGATAAAACAGACATCTGGATATATTTAGACTGGAAAGGTATGATTGAGCCTAAATGCATAGGTATCTTATCTGCTCAGCAAGCCAAAGGAAGAAAAGCCTTTAGTTTTTCATACGACGATAATTGGATTAAATCGCAGGAGCAGTTATTATTAGATCCGGATATTGTCTGGTATGGAGGAAGGCAATATCCTAATGGAAAAGAAAACTTTGGTATATTTCTTGACTCTATGCCGGATAATTGGGGGCGTACACTTATGAAACGTCGGGCTGCAATTAATTCAAGATTAGAGGGAAAACCTGTGCCTACTTTGTATGATATTGATTATTTATTAGGCGTCCATGACCTCAGTCGTATGGGCGCATTACGATTAAAGAAAGACCCAAATGGTGATTTTCTCGATAACGATTCAATTTCTCCGACACCTCCCTGGGCAAGTGTAAGAGAACTTCAATATGGAGCTGCGCTAATAGAATCAAACCAGGATACCAACGAAATAAGAAAATGGCTGACAATGCTTGTAGCTCCCGGGTCATCATTGGGTGGAGCGAGACCCAAAGCCAATATTCATGATGAGACAGGGCAACTCTGGATTGCAAAATTTCCATCAGAGAATGATACCATAGACAAAGGTGCGTGGGAATACCTGGCTTATCGGTTAGCAATCAATGCCGGTATTGAAATGGCAGAATGTCGTCTTGAAAAAATAGCAGGAAAACATCATACCTTTTTCACCAAACGTTTTGACCGGAACAACTCGGAGCGGATTCATTTTGCCTCGGCTATGACCATGACAGGAAAAAATGAAGAGCTAATAAGAGATGAAACTCCTTCCTACCTTGATATAGTAGAATTTATCCAGTTTTCAGGGATTGATATAACCAAAAATCTACATCAATTGTGGAGAAGAATTGTTTTCAATATACTTATCTCTAATACAGATGACCATTTACGGAATCATGGTTTTATATTAACTTCAAAAGGATGGTACTTATCACCTGCTTTTGATATAAATCCATCTATTGATAAAGATGGATTAGCATTAAATATTGACACTGATAACAATGCTCTGGATATGAGCCTTGCAAAAAGTGTTGGCTTGTATTTTCAATTATCCAATCAAAAAATGGAAGCAATTATACATGAGGTTAAATCTTCTGTTGTGGGCTGGCAAGAAGTAGCTAAAGAAATTGGTATTCCACGAAACGAACAATTACTAATGAGGGGAGCTTTTAAGATTTGACTCAATATTCTCTAATATGTTTAAATATGAACCTGTTTAAACTTTTAATTTTACAGCGAAAATGAAAGATTTTTTGATTAGAGGGAGAGAAAAATTGAGTTCGTAGTAGCACTACGGACGAATTTTTTCTCTTCGTCTAATCGGAAAAGATTCATTTGCAGCCAAAAGAAATAAGTTTAAACAGGTTCTATATAAGTCGTATAAAACCAAAGCTTTATACGACTATTAAAAAAAACACCAATTACTAAGGTAATATTGTGGTAGTGAATGAGTCGGAGTGGGAGTATTTTCTAAACTGTGTCATGTAGGAGTAATTAGAGCGAGTTATAAATTCTGGTTTTTTCAACCAGAGTTTATAACTCGAAATCTTCATCAGCGATTCTATCAGCGAAAATAATACTGATTTCTGATAAAATCTCTTTCCAGCTAAAAACCTTCTTATTCCAGAGTTTATCCATGTTCATAATGGATAGAAAAGCCAATTTTAGCAAAGCATTATCAGAGGTAAATGCACCCTTAGTCTTGGTCAGTTTACGAATCTGCCTATGATATGCCTCAATGGTATTGGTTGTATATACAATTTTTCTAATGGCTGGGGAATATTGAAAAAAGACAGATAACCTTTCCCAATTATTAATCCAGGGCTCAACCGCCTTAGGGTACAATTTACGCCATTTCTCTTCAAGAACAAGCAAGTTCTCTTCACCAATAATACTATTGGGAGCTTGATAGACTGA
>NZ_SEWF01000046.1 GCF_004168285.1 Emticicia agri
TAACGTGAATTCGATGTTTATTTAATGATGAAAGTAGCTGGTTTAGTCTCATAAAAGCAATATGCAATTAGTCCACCAAAAGTATGAGCCATAGCATTGATAGGATTTCTATGTCTGGTATGATCTATGTCAAAAACAGTCATTAGAATGTCATTGACAGATTCTATCAAAGCCCGTTTTTTTAGGTTGATTTTGTCTTTTATTTTCATCAGTTTATTTTTCATATTTTTTCTGACTTTAGTAATCAATAAAAGCCCTCTGAGATAGTATTGTTCAAAGAGTTTAGTTAGATATCCTTTATCACCAAAGCATTGTCCTTTTAGACCATCAAACATATAATTCATAAGTCTGTCATCATTATCAGAGATATTGGCTGGTGTAAGGGCGAAATTAATAATTTGACCTAATTCATTGATTATCAGGTGGGTTTTTAGTCCATAGAACCAACCAGTAGAAGATTTTCCACGACCAGCAAACCCTACAAAGACTTTATTTGAATGAATTCGTCTATTATCACAAACGGGCATTTTCTTACTATCAATAAAATAATTACCCGTCCTAATAGAAAACAAAGAAAGGTATTTTAAGAACATTTGTAATCTCAGAGTCTGATAGGGAATTAATTCAATAAAACGATTATATGAAGGTATTTTAGGGAAATCTTTCACTAAAACATTCCTTACTAAATCTTGATAATAGTACTGAAAGCATTTATATCCTGAATAATGATAGAATATAATAAGTGTCAAAATTTCACTATCACTTAAGGTACTTAAGGGTTGGTTTTGGTTTGCAGGTACCCCCCTTTTTGCTAACCAATTATCAAATAATTGACAGAAATCATCGCATCTCACAAAGATTTCAATTAGCTTATTTTCATTATATTGCATAAGAATTGGGGTGATTTTTGAGGTTTATGGACGGGAATTCATAAATTTCTCATTTTTACTCCAATTCTTATTATAACTAATTGAAATACAATATTTTAACCATCGAACTCACGTTAAGTAATAATATATTCGATTTTAGTGGCGATTTTGATACTTTTTCGAAATGGTTTGAGCTATGCACTAACTCACACAAAAAGGTAAGAGAAGGTTGGCAAGAAGTTATCAGAACCATTTTCATACATTTTGATGTAAAACAAGCGATTTACTTTTCAGAAAGGGGCTTTGATTATGAAGAGTGTCAGGATTTTGATGAGTTATTAAATTCTATTCAAGAACATCCCCCTACCCGAACCTTCTCCAATGGCTGTAAAAAATAAAGTACCATTCATATTGATAAGGATACTAGGTTCAGAACTGTTTACTCCGGGCATTATATCTTTTAGTAGTACAGTACCATTGGCTGTTCCGTAACTTTTCCATAATTCTTTCCCGACGGTTGTTTCATCGTTTACTGTAAAATAGGCTATTCCGTTTACATCAGTGATGAAACCAATCTCGGTATTGGTAATGCCAGTAATTATATCTTTTACCATCACAGTTCCATCGGCTTCTCCATTACTAATCCATAATTCATTGCCATGTACACCATCACTTGCCGCAAAAACAAAAGATTACCCACCTTTTTAAGCGAGTTGGTATACGAAGGGTCTGGGCCGGGGTTAATATTCTTTACAAGCATCGTTCCTTCTAATGTCCCGTCAGTCTTCCATAATTCCCGTCCATACTCAGGGTTTTCAGTGGTAAAAAATAGCGTCCCATTTACATTGGTCAGTTCGTCCAGTTCTGAGGACGTCTCTCCCGGATTAATATTATCACTTACCATATAAGGCAACTGCGGCATACTAATCACACTCACGGCATTGGTGGCTACCCTAGTGGTTTCATAAATACCATTTCTGCAAGTAGCATAGAAAGTCATATTTTGGCTTGGGTAATATCCGACTGACGTACCGACACCTATTTCGTTACCTCCGCTCTCCTGATTGTACCAAACTACTTGCCCACCGCTGCAAGTAGCGCTAAATATCACTTTTGCCCCACTCACAATACTCGTTTTATTGACAGAAACAGCTGTCGGGTCGGTCAAAGTCGCAACTGTTACTTCACTGGTTGCCTCTCTGTTGCTCTCGCAAGACCCGTTCTTACAGCTGGCATAGTAGATGGTAGTAGTTGACGGTGCAATGCTTAACCCTGACCCTGTGCCTATTGCATCACCCCCTGTACCCTGATTGTACCAGGTAACTGTCCCCGAACTACAAGTAGCGGTTAAATAAACGGTTGTGCCGATAAAAGTACTGGTCTTATTTACCAAAACATCTGTTGGAATACCCGGCATAGCTGTAACATTTACTTCTGTAGTAGCTACACGTACACTTTCGCAAAACTCACCTATACAAGCAGCATAGTATATAATATTTGTAGTCGGACTCTGGCTAAGGTCTGTTTCTATGCCAATAGCCGATCCTCCGGTTGCCTGAGTATACCAAGTAAGCGTTCCGGTGCTACAATTAGCTGATAATGTGACAGCAGTGCCTGAACAAATATTTGTCTCGCTAACCGAAACGTCTGTCGGAAAATCCGGTAAAGGATTCACATTTACCCCATCTACAGCTACAAAATTACTTTCGCATGAGCCGTTTATACATTTAGCAAAATATCTCGTCTGCTCGTCGGTAGGACTTTGGATTAAACCTGACCCGGTTCCAATGGCAGTTGTTTCTCTATACCAGGTTACCGTTCCACTGCTACAATTGGCAGTTAAAGTAACAGTCTCCCCCAGACAGATAGTCGTTTTATTAACCGAAACGCTTGTCGGATTGGCAGGTATGCCTGTAACAGTTACTGTTCCCGCAGATACTCTACTACTTTCACTATCACCTACCGCTATTCTTGCGGGTGCTCCACTAACAAAGCAGGAGGCGTAGTAGGTTGTTGTAACAGCAGGACTTGTTATTAATGGTGAGCCTGTACCAATAGCTGTTCCTCCGGTTTCCTGATTATACCAGGTTACTGTACCGGTTGCACAAGTGGCCGTCAAAGAAACATTACTCCCTGCGCAAATACTGGTGGGGCTGGCTGATACTGAAGTAGGGCTATCAGGTACAGGTTCTGAAACTTTGTAATTTATAAGGTTTTTAATTATGACCTCATCGTTAACACTTTCATTCAGTGCAAGGTCAGGATAAGTAGTTTGAGTTGGTGCAGTAATGACTTGCTTTTTTTTAGCACTTTTGCCTGTTTGAGATAATTGAGCAAAAGTAATAGAGGACAGCAGTAAGCAAAAAATCAAACACAACAGTTTACCAGAGATGGAAAGGTGGTTCATTGGCAGTTGAGGAATAAATATTATGTACGCCTGTTTAACAATTGTTGCTATAGATATAATCTCTTTTCCACAAAGAGCTTAAATATATTATTTTTCAATTGTACGTATATAAGTATTGCAATTTTGATACCACCCTCATTAGTATATGCTGTTATTCTGCATTAATTTTTTATTTGAGTATAAACATTTATTAAGCGGATACAAAGTTCTGTTTACTTTGAGAACAGATTGATATTTGACCTATTCTCAAAAATCATTATTGTCAATTTTAATTGGCCGTTTTTAATATTTTTTCATTTAACATTCAAAGACAAACAGTCTCTTATTGGCAACAGAATAGGGGGTTGATTAATAACCTGAAACAAACCGGCCAGTACAATCATTCTTTTTACTGGCCGGTTTGTTTCTGATTGGAAGGAAGGAGGAGTCTATTAAGATTCTGAAAAATCTATTGTTTGTTTTTTTGAAGGAAATTCGATAAACCTGTCAAAACTTTATATTTTTTTAAATACCTTCCGCTCATATACACTAAACCACTTCATCATGAGTTTTGAATGATTTTCATTATAAAGATAAGCTTCAATGGCTACTTTATTAGCTGTAAAATCAATGATGTCGCATTCAAAACTATAGAATCCTTTCTCTATTGTTTCTCTGAAAAAATAGTGAGTAGAATAGATGAGATTCATTTTTTTCCCTGATTTAAACTGTCTGAGAGATTGAAAAACATAATCTTTCAACAAGTTTAAAAGCTGATTGACGGATACCTCATGTTCGTTTGTTACTTCGTTTTCAATAATGACTTTATAATAGTAATTAAATTCTCGTTTGTTAATGCCTGAATTAAAAATCATACATTTTAACAGGTTTAAAATTCTATAATAAATCCAACACTTGGGGTTGGTCTTCCTGATAGATTATCTAAAATAACCGGAATAGCATTTGACCCGTCAGACTTGATACCTTGGCCATCGGTCGTTTCAAAGTCAGAATTATCAGCTTTGCGTTTAAAGGTAAAATAAGGAATAGACGCATTTTTAAAGGCAAATACATTCTGTATATCTAAGAATAAATCCAATGTCCAGCGAGAATAATTCCATTTTTTATCCACACGTATATCCACCTGATTAAAGGCTTTCAGACGAACCGAATTTAATTGGGTATAATCAAAGATTCCTTGTCCAAGTGTCAGGTAATTTTGCTGAGAGGCAGCCAGGTCATAGGGTGTATATGGGCTACCCCCGGCAAAGCGATATTTTACTCCTAACTCCCATTGTTTATTTAGTTTAAGACCGTAAATCAGCGAAACCAGATGACGGACATCCCAGGCAGAGGGTCTTAAATCGGTATTCTGTCCACCAAATTTGCTTCGTACAAAGGTGTATGAAAGTGTCAGAAAGTTCCGTTTCACAAGTTTCTGTTGCACAAAGAACTCAACTCCATAAGTCTGTCCTTTACCCACCGATTGCACGGCTTCATTGCCAATGGCTCCAAAATCGCCACCCAGGTTGGCTAAGGATAGATTATTCAGGGTGGTAATCGGATAATTGCGGTAATCTTTATAAAAGCCTTCTACAGTAAATCTTAAATCCGGTTTAGGAAGATACTCCAAACCCAATGCGTAGTGTATGGTACTGATGTACTTATTATTTTGGTTGGTATAATTGCCTTGTGCATCTTTAAAACCTAACACCGTATAAATAGGTATTTTATAATAGCTTCCCCAAGCGGCATTAAGTCTGAAGTTACTGCTGAAAGGGACAGATACAGAAAGACGTGGTGAGAGCGTTTTGAGCGGATTCTGGCCTTCGTTGGTAAAGCTGTTCATATCAGTTCTTAACCCGGCAGACAAACTTACCTGATTAGAAAAGGTTTTTCCAACCTGCGCAAAAGCACCATACTTCCAGAAATTTAAGTCAGTCATAAAACGATAAGCTACTTCCGGCTGAATGATATTGCCGTTTTCGTCAAGTACTTCATTTCTTATTTTCTGAAAGAAATCATTCCGGTAATTCACATATTGTATCACACCGCCTACACTATAAGTAAAACCATTCTGAGATTTTTTGAGATATGCCCGCAGCTTGTTTTCAATTTCTTTCGATTGGGAAAACAGATTCTGCAACTCAGGATTCGGATTATTATTATCTTCATACCTTTCTAATGAATTATTCAGATGATTACGGCTCAGGGCAATATTGATAAACCCTTTATTAATCAGATGTCTGATAGAGGCTCCTGCTGTATAATTCCATTGATTGATAAGCGAAGAATTGCGGAAGATATATATGTTTTCGGGGCTTGGGTCTTTGGGTAGCGCAAATTTAA
The DNA here is from genome assembly GCF_004168285.1 of Emticicia agri. GTDB lineage: Bacteria > Bacteroidota > Bacteroidia > Cytophagales > Spirosomataceae > Emticicia > Emticicia agri. The sequence continues at coordinate 5,605 of NZ_SEWF01000046.1, forward strand.
AATCATCAATTGCTCCTACACCTATCAGGTTTAATGTTGTTTTAGCGCCTAATTTATGGGTAATTTTGGTTTGAAAGTCCCAATAATTAGGTCTGATAGGCAAGTCTATCAGCTTGAAGAGAAGTTGTAGGTACGAACGACGCCCCGAAAGTAAGAAATTGGTTTTATCACTGATTTTGCCGTCGAAAGTAGCCGCCAGTTCAGTAGCACTCAACCGGATATTACTTTGCAGACGCTCGGAATTACCCACTTTCTGGTTGATTTCAAAAACACCCGAAAGAGCATTGTCATATTGAGCATTAAAAGCTGAGGTACTCAATTTGATGTCTTCGACAAAGGCGGTATTGATGATACCGGCAGGACCTCCGGCACTACCTTGTGTAGAAAAGTGGTTGAGTACAGGAATTTCGATACCATCAAGGTAATAGATATTTTCGTTTGGCCCTCCACCTCTGAGCACAATATCGTTTCTAAATCCCCCACTTCCGGTAGTTCCGGCCACACCCGGCAGTGCCTGAATCACCTTTGATACATCAAAATTACCGCCCGGATTGCTTCTGATTTCTTCAACCGTAAGAGATTGTACAGAAAGCGGGGTAATAACATCTGATGCAATAGCCGATTTCTCTTTCTGATTTTTTACTGTTACTTCACTCAAAGCCGAAGTTTCAGCTTGTAACTCAAAGTTTACAGACTGCGCATTCCCTGAGGTCAGGTTAATATTGTATTTAACAAGGGTTTGATAACCCACACAAGTGACTTTCAGGTTGTAGCTGCCAACGGGGAGCGATAGACGAAAGTTGCCTTCAAGGTCGGTAGTAGTGCCTTGGGTAGATTGCTCAACGCTTACAGTAGCACCTATCAAGGGTTCCTGGGTATTTTTGTCAGTAACTTTTCCGTAAATATTTCCTGTATTCTGGGCAAAAGCGCAGAAACTAAATAATGTTAAGAAAAAAATAGAGTAGAATTTAGTGGTTTTCATACCAAATGAATTAGATTAGTTTTATATAGAACATTTATAAGAATAAAAATGTTTTATATAAGACAAAAATATTTTTTATAGTATGATGTAAAACTATTTTTTTTTAAATTGCTAAAATTTCAAGCTATGGACTATACTATTTTAAAGGAAATTATTGCTCTGGCTGAGGCATATCAGCAACAAACCCATGCACAACGCTGGCAAAAGGAGCAATTTGTATCATGGATAATTAATCAAGCCAATCAATCGCAACAAGTGCCCAAAAACCCTGTTCCATCACAAGATGGCTTAATTTCAATGTTTTTGGGTATTGCTTATAAGTATGCACAGTTTTATGCCAGAAGGGTATTTCGTAATACAGAAGTATATTCACTCGACGACTTCGCCGTTCTGGTTTCTCTTTTTCCCAATAAGGAGTTTAAGAAAATAGATGTTCTGCGTATGTGTATTCAGGAGAAATCGTCAGGGAATGAAGTGCTGAAAAGATTGCTCCGTGATGGCATGCTACAAGAAAGAGACAATCCGGCAGATGCCCGCTCAAAACTTTTATCACTGACTGATAAAGGTCGCACACAGTATGGGCTGATTCAGAACGGAATTCAGAAAATGGCTGGCCATATTGTTGGCAACTTAAGTATTGAGGAGAAGAATCATTTACTACAGGTACTTATGAAACTCCACCAATATCATCATCCTTATTTTGAAGAGAATAATGAAGAAACGCTGAAACAATTATTAAACTGATTGTGCCTGATGTAGATTACAAAATTTCAGGACATTTAACAACTACCAAACTTTATTGATGCCAGATACCTGAAGGTTTTCGTTTACTTATAAATTTTATCTATAGTATTTTTGATGGTAACTCTTTAAATAAATTATTTTCTTTTGATGTAATAATACCCTTTATTTCTATGCCTGATTCAGAAATGAAATCTTTAAAAAGTGTATAATTCAAAATTTTATTTATCTGCGTTTGAATATTTAATTCTGCCAAATTATATTGTTGTGCAAATATTGCTGGCTTTGAAAGTAAGAAAAATAATATTCGATATATAGTTCTTCAATGACCTTCTCGCAGGTTAGCCCTGCTAACTTTTTTCTTTTAATAATACTATTAATAAATCTGCATGAGGTATCATTTACTATATAAATTGTTTTTATTCTTTCTTTAAAAATAAGATGTTTTACACCTAAGTTATATACGAAATCGTGCGTCTCTAATACAGTACCTGCGTAAGTCAGAAAGAAAACTTCATTGCCATATTTTTTCCGTATAAAAGTTTCCAGACCTGAAAATGGACATACGATAAATAGTTTATTAGCCATGATTATATATGTATGTGAATTTTCAAAACTATTTCATAAATAGCAGGAGTGTGTAGGATATATCCTACACACTCCTGCTATAAAGGAGATGAACATTAGAAATCAATAACAGCTTTCGCACTATTTTTTCAGGAATGCTCAATCGTAATAATAGCGTCCAATCTCAAGCCCGGTTCTTCTCTTCTAATGCTACTTCTAAAATCGAAGAGTTCTTTTTGTAATCTTTTTATTTTTGACTCTCTATATTTTATATCTTCTTCGTTGCTATTAGTAGCTATTTTATTTTCGTGATACTTTATTTTTATATGTATCAATTGAGTGATGAGTTCTAAAGCATCCTGAGAGCTGAACTCTCCTTGTATAAGTTGAATATTCATAATAGATAAGTTTATTGACCTTGCCCTAATGAGTAAGCGGGTTTTCCGTCAAATGAATAAAGGTTTTCTGTTTTGATAGTATCAATGTTTTCATTAAGGGCATTTTCTAAAAGCCTGATGATTGCTTTTTTGCTGATCTCAACTCCTTCAACGGGTTTAAAGCGACATCTCCAGTGATCAGTACAGAAGGTTTCTTTGAACCCATTAGGCCATACTTTTATACCTCTGTTGGTAATCATATTCAGATGGAGCGATTCACTTTCAATTCGCTTAATTTTGTTTGCTAATTCATCTGGATTTGTACCTGACCAGTGAACAAACACGTCAACACCGACTAAATCTTTATTGGCAGAAGGTTTTCGTTTATATTTTGGCAGATTTAAATGAGAACTGTTGGCGTATGAGACGGCCTTTAGAAGCGTGGGCTTATTCCCCAGATTGGCAATCACCGCTTTAGCAAATTCTTTAGTACCCACTTTCTGTTTACTGATTCCTTCTTTGAAAATATCATAGGTGTGAATACCATCTTCTAATGTTTTTAACCATGCGTTTTGCACATTTTCTGCAATAGCGGTTTGTCCGATATGGTTCAGCATCATAATCGACCCCTGTAATAAACCTGAAGGATTAGCTATATTTTGCCCGGCTCTTCTTGGTGCCGAACCATGTATGGCCTCAAACATAGCGCATTCTTCCCCTATATTAGCTGAGCCTGCCAGCCCTACTGACCCTGTTATCTGGGCAGCCACATCACTCAGCACATCTCCATATAAATTGGGCATCACAATTACATCAAATGCCTCCGGAGTATCAGCCATTTTAGCTGCGCCAATATCAATTATCCAATGCTCGTTTTCTATTTCCGGATATTCTTTGGCAATTTCATCGAATACCTGATGAAACAAACCGTCTGTTTGCTTCATGATATTGTCCTTGGTAAAACAGGTTACCTTTTTTCTGTTTTGCTGTCTGGCATATTCAAAAGCATAGCGAACAATTTTTTCACATCCGGGTCTGCTGATTAATTTCAGGCATTGTACCACTTCGTCAGTTTGCTGATGTTCAATACCTGCATACAAATCTTCTTCATTTTCTCTGATAATAACAAGGTCCATTACCGGATGCTTGGTGCTCACAAATGGGTGTAAACTCATGCAAGGTCTTACATTTGAGTAAAGCCCGAGAAATTTTCTGGTTGTTACATTCAGGCTTTTGTAACCTCCGCCTTGTGGTGTAGTAATAGGAGCTTTCAGAATTATTTTATTTTTTCTGATAATGTCCCAGGCCTTTGGAGCAATACCCGAAGTATTACCCGACAGATACACTTTCTCACCTACTTCTATTTCTTCGGTTTCAATTTTAGCGCCTGCTGCTAAAATTATTTCAAGTGTAGCGTCCATTATTTCAGGCCCTATTCCATCACCTTTGGCAATTGTTATTTTTGTCATTTTGAATTGAGTTTATTTTTAACGGCACAAAGTTGAGTATTTCAATTAATAAATTTTTATTTATATTTGTAATAAAAATCATAAATATATCTTATGAATTATACACTAAATCAGTTGCAAATTTTTTTAAAAGTTGTGCAGACACAAAGTGTAACCAAAGCTTCTGAAGATTTAAACCTGACTCAACCAGCCGTTTCTATTCAGTTAAAAAATTTTCAGGACCAGTTTGATATACCTCTGACAGAGGTAGTCGGTAGAAAAATTCATATAACCGATTTTGGACGAGAGATTGCAGAAGCGGCTGAAAATATTATTAATCAGGTGTATGCTATCAATTATAAAACTTTGGCATATAAAGGCCAGTTGACAGGCCGATTAAAGATTTCGGTAGTATCAACAGGAAAGTATGTTATGCCATACTTTCTTGCTGATTTTATGCATAAACATTCTGGAATAGAATTAGTGATGGATGTAACTAATAAAAGTAAGGTTGTAGAAAGTCTTGAAAATAATGAAGTAGACTTCGCTCTTGTTTCTATTTTGCCAACTATATTAAACGTGGAGAAACTTGATTTACTTCAAAACAAATTATACCTGGTAGGAAATGCTCACATGAAGCCTGATAATGATAATCCCATAAAGGAAATCTTTGCGAATTTACCTCTGATTTTTAGGGAAAAAGGTTCAGGTACCAGACAAACTATGGAAAAATTTATTGATAATAGTGATATTTCAGTCTTAAAAAAGATGGAACTTACTTCTAATGAAGCGGTAAAACAAGCAGTATTAGCTGGGTTAGGGTATTCAATTATGCCGCTCATAGGCATAAGAAATGAGCTATATAATAATGAGTTATACATTATTCCAATTGATGGTCTGCCGATTAAAACTACCTGGAGTTTGATATGGCTAAAAGGTAAAAAACATTCTCCTGTTTCTTCGGCATTTCTTTCCTATTTGGCAGAAGAAAGAGCGCAAATTGTTCAGAAAAGGTTTAGCTGGTATGAGCACTATTAATAGCTCAAAGTCAAAAAATAAAAGGCTCTAAAAAACCAATAATGCTTTACAAAATCAATACAAAGAATGCTATGCTTCTAATAATCTTCATTAGCATTAAAACTGTCATTTTGTCCATTAATTCTCACATGCCATATATTAGAAGCTGTTTGAGTTAATCTTATTGAATTAAAAAAGTCGTTTTTTGTTCAATACTGCGCTTTAAAAACCGTCATTTAGCTCTGCTAAACTCCGGTTTTTAAATCTTGTCTTGAAGCAAAAACCGCTCTTTTTTACCTTCAAAATTTAACTCAAACAGCTTCTTACTTTCTCTGAAAGCAATAATATGCTCGTCATTACGTCGATTGTGCCTGATGCCTGGTCATGTTGCCCATTACCTTATTCATGATAAGTACCTTTACCCGGCGGGGTACTGTCATTAGAGAGTAAACCAAAAACTTGGTTAATGTGCCAGGAAGAACCGTGGTTTTTCTGCCTAAGGCTTTTAAGATAGGAGCGCCAATTTGCTCCGGTGTCAGAGAAAAGCCCATTTTCATATCAGCTCTTTGCCCGAAACCACTTTTTACCGGCCCGGGAGCTGCGGCCAGTATATCAACTCCCAGTGGTTTTAGTTCTATCGCCAAAGCTTCTGCCAGCGATTGCACATAGGCCTTGGTAGCGGCATAATTGGCTGCATGGGGTACTCCCTGAAATGCCACCATCGAACTCATCAGGATAATTCCACCTCGTTTATGCTGAACAAACACCTTACTAAAATGATGAGTAAGTATCAGTAAGGCCTCACAATTGACCCTTAGCATTGATTTCTCGGCTTCTATAGAATTATTGATAAATTCACCGGATGTTCCAAAACCTGCCGAAACAATCAAAAGACCCACCTCTAAATTTTTACTACTTTCAATAATGGTATTGATGGTATCTTCACTTGAAACATCTCCTGGTACCGAAAGCACTTGTACAGCAAACCTTCGTTGAAAATCTTGTCTGATTTCTTCCAGTTTCAGCTCATTACGGGCGTTAATTAATAAGTTGATTCCGGCTTCAGCTAATCTTAGGGCTAATTCATAACCTATACCTGATGACGCACCTGTAACAACTGCCCAGGAGCCATATTTTTCTTTCATTCTGTTTTTCTCTTTCGCCGAAAATTTCATGGTTCTGTTTAAAATTTACAGCCACAAAATTATATCCGCTTTTTAGCTAAAAACGATAACAAATGTTTAGATTTTGAAGGTATTAATCAATTTTCAGACGTAAGTACGTTTTAATCGGCTAAGGTGAACAGAAGTAATACCCAGATAAGAAGCTATCATGTGTTGTGGTGCACGGTTGTGTATATCCGGGAAAACCTGTGTGATAGTTTCGTAGCGTTGTTGGGGTGTTTCAAAATATTGCTTTCGTATCTGGTTATCATGATAAACAAAATAATATTCGGCAATGAGTCTGCCTAACCTGTCGCCTTGCTTCAGGTTATGGTATCCCCATTCTATCGCTTCTCTTGGCATCACTACGGCTTCAATCGATTCGAGTGCCTGAAGATAATAGATAGAAGGCGTTTTCTGTAAGAAACTGGCGTAGTCAGCTATAAACTGATTTTCGATCGTAAAATTAGTCGTATGTTCTACGCCTTCATTGTCAATCAGAATATTACGACTGATGCCTTTCGTGATAAAAAAAACTTCATTGCATATTTTACCGGGGGTGCTGAGATAAGTTTTTCGGCTGAAACTTTTCAGGTAACAGTATCCGAGAAGGGAATCTGTTTCAGTGTCAGAAATACTTATCATTTGCCTGATGGCTCTGATGAACTGTTCCATAGACTATTCGAAAATTTCAATAATTTAAAGAAAATATTTCAAATTAATCATTCTATTTAAAAGTAAGCCTGTCGTCGAATGGAAAGATGGTATAAGATTCATTATTTTAATTACTTAAATTCCCCTTTAGGCGCGCAAAAAAACAGCCCTAAAGCAAATGCTTTAAGGCTGTTTCTCAATTCTCACAAATTTATCAAAACCCTAAACCGATAGTAAAGGCGCGCATAGTAGTTGGCAAGTCGATGGTTTTAGTACTTGCTCCTGATGTTAGATTGATAGTGTAAATAGCAGATTTGTCTGCTACCCGCAACACGGCGTAGGCTGTTCCGCTACGGCTACCTATATCAAAACCTCCGGCCGCCTCAACATTAATTCCTAAATTGCCCACTTCTACCTGAGTCCCGTTATTAGGTGGGTCTTGTTTGGTCAGTTTGTCGGTCATATGGTCAATGTTGTAGAGGGCTGTTGTAGTAGTACCTGCAAAATTGTTGGTATAAGCCGACGATGTAACGCTTGGCGTGGCCGGATTTAATGCGCCATCTACGGCCGCAATGGCTCCTGTCTCAGGGTGTAAACGCAGATTTTGCCCTGTATTACTGATACACCGGATTCTATCAACGGTAGGATTAAAATCGAACCCGAAACTGGTTCCTGACAAAAGTGTGGCGAATGGTGCAGTACCTACCGCAGTAGCTGCCCCTGACGACATATTTAAGACATATATACGACTTGTGCTACCCAAGGCATAGAGTTGTCCGGTAGCCGGGCGCATATCAATCCCTAAGATGGTTTCTCCGTTCTGCAAACCTGTGATGGTTTTGCTAACAGGTGTACCTGCTTTCATGAAATTAAAAATCAGCAGGTTATTGGCATCATCAACACCATAGGCCACCGGAGCGGTAGGAATAGCCAGCCCTATGATATTGCCTGATGGTAAATTGCCTAATTTACTGAGTTTACCTGTGGTTAAATCTACCTGATGCAGTTCCCATTTTCCGCCTGTCATTACGGCTGCAAGGGCTATATCTCCTTCCGGGCTAATATCAAAACCTGCCGCCATCGTTACATCTATACCCAAAGCACCGACTTCTACCAATGTGCCATTGTTAGGTGGGTCTTGTTTGTATAATTTATCCGATTTCGGGTCAATATCATATAAAACAGTAGTAGTAACCCCTGCCATATTATTGGTATAAGCCACGGCTTCAATACCCGGACTTGAACCGCCGTTAATAGCGCCGTCAGTGGCGGCTACTGCGCCTGTTTCAGGGTGTAAACGCAGGTTTTGCCCGCTACTGGTTACGAGCCTGATTCTATCCACTGTCGGGTTAAAATCAAGCGCCACTGCCGAGCCACTCACTACAGGATTAAGCGCAGATGCACCGATTAAACGGGCAGAGCCATTTTCCTGATTAATGACATAAATACGATTTTGAGAACTTACGCCATAGAGTTCTCCGGTGGCAGGACGAAAATCAATAGCCGTTATGGCATCACTTGCCTGTAAGCCTGTAATGTTTGTGGTGGTCATGGCCGTTTCTGAACTCATGGCATTGATTTTCAGTAACTTATTGCCATCAACCAAGGTGAAAAACGTTACATCAGGCTTAATGATGTCGATAGTTTTGCTGTCATCTTCACAAGATGAGATAATAAGACCCAAAAGAAGAAATGCCGTATAGAATCTGATTGTTTTCATAAATGTGTGATTATTGTAATAACTATTTTATTGGTAATTACGGAGAAAAGACTGCTTCGGTTTTAATTTTGTTTTAATTTGATTTTAATATGGAAAGAGTTATTGCAGATTCTCAGAATAAGACTTGTAGAAATAGACTGGAAAGAGGTAATAAAAAAAGCCAACAGCAATGCGCTGATGGCTTGAAATGATTAATAAATTATTCACTTCACCCGATAAATTGTCCCCTCATCACCCTTTATCATTTTCTCATGAGGGTCTAAAACAAGTTTTACAGGCTTTTCAGTATGGGTTACTTTAATACTGGCTTTGTTATGATTAACAGGGAAACTCATTACCTGTTCCTTCCCATCTTTAAAAGAAAATCCCACTTCAATAGTACCCGAAAAATCTACCTTAGCCTGTTTGCCTTTACCATCTTCCTGGTATTTATTAACAATCACTTCAAAAATGGTTTCATATTGATTATCAATTTGCCGTGCCTGGATAGATTGGGCAATGGGTTGGTAGATGATAATCTTTTTAAACAAATCATCAATGGCAGGGTGTATAGAGGCATCAGTAAGTGCATATAACTCATTCAGAAAATCGGTAGTAATGGGTAGTGTATTACTACCTGCATATTTCTGATAGAGATTCCGCAAGGCGGTATTTACTTTGTCCTCGCCAATGAGTTCAGAGAGTTGATACATAGCTACCATGCCTTTTGAGTAAAACTGATGCAGATTGCTGTAATCAGTTTTATAAAGTGGTTGCTCATCGCTGAAACCTCTGTCACTCAGGTAGATGTTTTTGTGCATCCGCACGTTTTCTAATACCCGTTTTTGTCCGTACATTTTTTTTACGAGCATCAGTTCGGTGTACATCGCAAGGGTTTCGCTCAGAAATCTTCCCCCTTCTCTTTCGTCGGGTACAAATCGGGTGCTTCCCCACCATATATGAGAAAGCTCATGGCCTGCCAGTTCATTAATCACATCCTGTTGCTTATCTCCTTTGATATTGGCATGAAAAACCATGTTTTCGGTCATAAATATAGTGGCCGGATAGGCAGTAGCTGCAAAACCTTTGCTGAATGCCGAGATTTCGGCAAAGCGAATGGTGTTGAAAGGGTATTTCCCAAAATTAGTCTCGCAATAATCAAGCGTGTTTTTGGCATTGGCTATTAATCCGGCAACGTTTTCGTGGTGGGTAGGGTGGTAATATACTTCAATGTCAATACCCCGATGACGGATTTTTCTGACAGCATAATTGGCAGAAGACACGCCAAACCTGAACCGGACAGGTACATCGGTTTTGTAATGAAAATAGTTGCGGTTATTGACAGTCCAATGGTTCACCAATTCGCCTATACCGATGGCTGTCTGATTGGCAGAAGTAGAAATTTGCATATCTATTGTCAACCATTCTGCTTCTTGTTGACGGGGTGCCTCCAGGTTTTTGTGTGGAGTTGCCTTGCCTAAATTACGTGCTTTTCGTTCTACTTCATTATCAATTTCGTTGCCGGACTGATAACCTAATTGCGGAAAATAATTGCTGATACGCATAAATGCGCCGTTTTCTACGGGTGCATTGAAAGGACTCAGTTTTGTAAAAGCATTCCACGTATAGCTTAGTTCAAAATCTGCCTGAATACTATCCTGAGACTGTAAAGGTTTCGGCAGGTTAATCCAGTAATGTCCGAACTCCTCATCAGCAGTATTTACTTTTAGCCCAGCCACTTGCAGGCTTTTCAGCGAAATCTCAGGAGTGAGATAAAACAAAAGCTTCGTAATAGGTTGATTGGTACTGTTTTGCAAGGTATAAGTGGCTGAGACATTATACGCATTTTTTTCGGGAAATACATCAATTTTAGTTTGTACCGCCCTTATAGTCGGCTTGGGTAGATTTTGAAATTGTCGGTATTTTTTCTCATAATTGGCCTGCCATTCAAGTGTGCTTTCCTGGTCTGTTAAGTCTAACTGACTATTGATATAAATACCCGAGGCAGTAGCCATTATTACTAATACCAGAAGAGTTATTCCGATAGGCAAATTCCATGATTTCCTACCTCTTTGTTGGAATTGAACAGCCAATAGCATGATAATAAAAGTAGTACAAACCCCAAACAACATTCGCCAGCTAAATGCAATGAGATGAGCCCCGAAACCACTCATAGTACTGTATTCTCCGCCAAAAGCATTTCCTATCCTAAGCAGAGGATGTGTAATGTGTATCGCAGTGCCGATACTGGTGGTAGTGAGCAGTACAAAAATGGTGGACAATACCAGCCCAACGTATCTGTTTTTGCTCAATTGTTGAATGGCTATTACAATACCTGCACTTAATATGAGTGGTAGTCCTGCTAAATAACTTATACTTATATACGTAAACCATTCGATGTGCGGATAATGATACACTAACTGAAAAACGATACCTGTCAGCACCACACCTGTAATCAGCAGAAGAATGATACAAACCATTGAAAACCACTTGGCAAAAAACTGTATATACAGGCTCACAGGTGTAGTGTTTTCTATCAGATGAAAGTTCGACGAGCGGCTTCGCCAGAGCAGTTCGTTGCTATAAAACAAAATCACTAAACTACAAAGCGCAGGGAAAGTCTCTAAAATAGTATTGACTATTAAAGCGGTGCTTACATAGTTTTCGGGAATGCGAATACCCTGTTCAATTTCTCCATACATTTCCATCGAAACAAAGAAAACCATACCTATCAGAATCAGCAGGAAAGGAATACTTTTCAGTACAAATGTCAGGTCAATTTTTACCAGACTGAGCAGTGATTTAAACGAATGTGGTACACTGAAAGCCTGGGGGAGAACTGCACGATAAGCCGGAATAAAACCTTTTGTCTGGGCTTTTTCCTTTACCTTTCTGCTTTTACTATCAACCGAAAAACTGAATAATTGATGCGATACCAACAGTAGTATAAAAGATACTATCCCATAAAATAACCTGTTGAACAACATTGTGCCTGTAAGAGCAGTCAGTGTGGTATTGCGTTGAATAGCAGACCATTGAAGGGTGTGATGCAAAAAGGCTGACAAGCCAAAAGGGTCAAATCGGGCAGCCATTTGCATAGATTCCTCGGTAGGAGGTAAGGCTCCTGCAATCAGGGGTGAACCTGAAAAAATGAGCGATACCTGATAGGCAATGAAAATAAATAAGCCCGATATATAGACAAGTAACTTGTTTTTTGTGAGTAAGCCTATACTACACACCACAGCAGAACAGAAAAAAGCATTGGGTAGGGTAAGCAACAAAAAAGGTTGATAATAATACCAGAGATGAAAAGGCCCCATCTCGCTGGCATCAAAGCGGGACATGGTTTGCCCTACGGCAAAGCCTGTTACTAACAGAAAAAAAGTGAAGCTATTGATACCAAAAACAATGAGAAATCTGCTCAGAAAGAAGTTGATTTTCTTTAAAGGAGTGGCATACAACACCATAGAAAAATGATGCTCCTGCTCACGGAACAATACCTGTGCAGCTAAGATACTTGACGAAAATATGCAGATGAGCGATAAATACCCTAAAATATAGGTAATAGCAAAAGGTGAATTGCGGAAAGTATTTTCAGTAGTGAATGCTGAAAATGAAGAACCGCCTACAAAACCCAGCCCTAAAAACGCCAATAAAACGACATATATCCAGACTCTTTTGAAAAAGAGACTCAACTCAAATGCGAGAAGATATTTAAACTGTGTTGTGGTTTTCATGCGGCCTGTTTTTGTTGGTTCATCATAAAGAAATAGTAATCTTCCAGCGTAGGTGAGAGCAGCTCAAAATGGCTGTCGGGTTGAGTTTCAGCATAGACATGAATACTCAGCTTACCCTCGGTGAGTTGGGTAGAAATAATGCTGAAATGTTGCTCGTATGCACCTCTTTCTTTCTTATCAATGGTTTTTTTCCAGATGGCACCTGCCAGCGAATTAATAAAATGAGAGGGTTTGCCCTGAGCAATGACTTTGCCCTGATGCATCACAGCCATGTTAGGACAGAGGTTTTTTACATCCTCTACCAGATGGGTTGAAAGGATAATAATCATATCTTCGCCTATTTCGCTTAACAGGTTGTTGAAGCGGTTGCGTTCTTCGGGGTCAAGTCCGGCAGTAGGCTCATCAACAATAATCACTTGCGGATTACCCAGTAAAGCCTGAGCAATACCAAAACGCTGGCGCATACCACCCGAAAAAGTATGAACTTCTTTATGGCGATGCTGATACAGATTAACTTTATCTAACAGTGCCAATACCTGTTCTTTCCGGGCTGTTTTATTCACAACCCCTTTCAGCGTTGCCAGATGATTCAGTAAATCGTAGGCTGATATTTTGGGATACACGCCAAAATCCTGCGGCAGGAAACCCAACTGCTGTTTAATGAAATCGGTGTCGGTTACTATATCAATCCCATTCAGTGTAATGCTGCCACTATCAGGCCTTTGCAGGCCGACAATAGTTTTCATTAATGAAGATTTTCCGGCACCGTTAGGACCTAATAAGCCAAACATGCCATTGCTGAGTTCGAGGGTTACTTCTTCAATGGCTCTGACCCCGTTGCCATAGGTTTTGTTGATGTTTTTGAGTGATAGCTGATTCATAATTTTATAGATTTTAAACAATACAATTCCGTGCTCCTTTTTGAGGGGCTTCTGAAAAGATAAAAACCGTTCTGATTGATAATGATTGAACGAAATTTGATGTAAATATATAATTAATTAATGTAAAACAATAATTAATTAATAAAAAAATGATATTGGGGTCGCCAATATCATTTTTGGGTTCTTATAGTTTGCTTCTTTTCTATAGGGCAGTTTTATTTCTTTTCTTTAAAAGTATCAATCGTAACCTTAATTACTCTGTCAGCCATTTCGGCTATTTCCATGGTAAAAGTTACTTTTCCATCTTTTCCCTCAAGGGTCATAGTAGCATGGCGTGTATTACCTGATGGGTCATCAAAATCGGCTTTGATTACGCTTTTGCCTTCTTTGTAAGCCGTAGGCCATTCGCAGGTATAAGAAGTAATAGTTGCGGTCATGATATTGCCACTATTTCCGGGGTTAATCAATACCTGTTTTTTGATGATTTCAATAGTACTGCTTTCATCAACTGAACGTTGCAGGGCGCCTGAGCCATCGAAGTATTCGGTTTTGTTGGAAGTCAACGATAAATCAAGGTTGCATTGGGCAAAACCTGAAATACAGGTAAGTAGGAGGGCGAATAAAAGAAAGTTTTTCATAATCTGTAAATGTTTAAAGTAAATAATATTCAAATATACAAGCTACTATGTAAAAAAAGGTAGCTTGTATAATAAATATTTTTAAATTTTTATGATTTACCTGAATTAAATGCTCTATTACTTCCTTAAAAAGATAGTTTTCACCACATTTTATGACATTTCAGGACAAATTCTTATGACACTCCAACTGTTTTGCTATAAAAAGTATCTTATATAAAAACTCACTCCTATGACTAAGAATATACGCTATATTGTTGCTTTGCTCTTTGCCGGACTGCTGTTGGGCTGTAGGGAAAAATATGACCCTGAAAACCCGATTATAGGGACATGGGTTTTAGATAAATATGAATCTATTGAAAATAAATCACTGATTAGTTTTCATCGGGCATCTCAATTTGAGCAGGATAAACCCGGATACGGATTTAAAGCCAATGGGTTACTTATCACCCGACAGAATGCCGGTTGGTGTGGCACCCCTCCGATTACTTATAATGAAACAAAAGGCAGTTGGGATAAGGCTAATAACAAGATAAATATTAATGGGATATTTTGGGGCGGGACTTTCAACGCCACGTATGAAATCCATCTACTCAACGGTACTCAATTACAGCTAACAGAGGTATCGAGTAAATATAATATGGATAGATGAAATCTGGTGAACTATGAAAGCTATAACATTTCTGTTGCTACTATTTGCTATAGCCGCTTGTAATAAGCCTGCTGAGTATATAGACCCTGAGTGGGATAAATTATTTCCCATTGAAAATCCGGCGTTTTCTTTACGATTTCCTACTCAGGACTGGAAATTAGTACCCTTACAAGGAATAGACAGCTATGTAGGTTATTTTGAAAGAGGCTCTGATAAAATCTATTTTGACCACGGCTGGTATAATGGTGATATTAACAAAGACGGTAATCCCAAACCGCTTTCTTATGAAGAAACCAGTATTAATGGCAAGAGAGCGGTGATTGCTAAAGAAAAACAAGATAATACCATTAAAGATTATTACGAAAAAAAAGCTAATTTAAAACGTGTGCGTGCGTAACTTTGCATTGATGGCACTAACTTACGAAGATACACATACTAATGAGAAGCGATTTTTATCGCTAACAAGCCTAAAAGTTATTGAATTCGACTTTTTATTAAGGCATTTTGAGCCAATTAGTGAAAACTACTTTCGCTGGCATACCTTACAAGGTCAATTACGAGTAATTCCAAAATATGAAATTCGTAGTAACGAAAGATTAGGTTCTCACAGAGATAAACTATTTTTTTTAATGGTTTATTTAAAAAATGCTCCCCTGCAAGAATTTCAGGGAGCTAATTTTGGGATTTCACAAGGCAAAGTAAGTCGGATAGTCAAAATTTTAAATAATTTGCTTTTAGAAACCTTATCGAAATCAAAATTAACTCCTTGCCGCAGTAATGAGGAGTTACAAACTGTCTTGGAAAAGCATCCGGATAATACTTTTTCAATGGATGCCACAGAGCGTCCGGTAGCTCGAAATGTGGATTATGAATCACAAAAAGAATTGTTCAGCGGTAAAAAAAAGACCACACCATAAAGAACAATATTATCTTTGACGACGGTTCAGAAGTCTTGTTTTTAAGTCAGACTTATGAAGGGAAAATTCACGACAAAGCTATTTGCGATCAGGAAAACTATCATTTTCCGGAAAATACCAGTTTAAGGGTTGATTTAGGGTATTTAGCTTATAATCCAATAAATGTTACAATAATCATCCCTAAAAAGAAACAAAAAAAGGGTGAGTTGTCACAAGAATCCAAAGATACCAACAAAGCAAAATCTAAGGAAAGAGTGATTGCTGAACATGGTAATGCAGGTATTAAAAGACTTCGTTCTTTAACTGATAGATTGAAACTAAAGCTATTCCAATATCAGGATTCGCTAATGGTTATTGGCTGTGCATTGCACAATCTCAGAGTTCGCAGCCCAATCAGAAAATATGCCTCACGCACTGGTGAGCTCACGTTATAAAACATATTTATTCGTAATAATCTTTATTATACTGAGGGCAATTATTTACAAAGACGAAATGAATTCCACGGCTCTTTCGATACAAAATCCAGGCAATGAGCAGGAAATTATCCGGATATTCAGAACGCATCAGTTTAAGTAGTTGATGAAGAAACCTATCAAGCACCTTACTTACCCTATATGGCTAAGTAAGGTGTTTTATTTTTAGCCTTACCTTTTATGTAAGCCCAATCTGATGGCTTGCTCAACAGGGCTATATTCTCCATTCTTATCCTCAATTACTAAAGCGTTTCTGAGTAAAAGGGGAGGTTGCGCCAGAAAACGAGGTTCGGTACCCTGATGTGCCTGCGCTGCATGGGCTATAAATGGATGACATAGGTACACAGTCCCTGCTTTTCCGGTGGCTGACACTTCTTCTCTTTCAGACATTTCTGTTAGTTTCGTTGCCAGTTCCATAAATGAAAGTCCCCGTTCACCATACGATTGTAATAGGCGTGCTACATCAATATGAGACCCCACACGAATACGGGTAGGGGCATCTTTTTCACTGACATCAGAAAAAAGAAAGAGCATCAATAAAGCCCGACCCTTTGAGTGAACATTTACACGCCATTCAAAAAAGTCAGCAGGGTCATCACCTGCAAAACTGGCATCTATATGCCACCCGGTATCATTCGGTTCTTCTGCCGACGGAAAACGTACCGGAAATGTACCCATGCTCATACAAGGTATCCAGTTGCCTTGCCCAACCAACTGATTGAAAGCCTGATGTAGCGCAGGTGTATTGGCAGCCTTAATAAATGGCTCTTGGGTGTACATGCCCAAACGAACCACAGGTTTTGTCCAGGTGCTTTTATCGTTGGGGTCGCAGCCAGTATCTTTCCAGAGAATATTTCTTGCTTCTTGTGCTATATCTGCCGAAAAAGCATTATCAATTCTGATGAATCCCTGCTGAATGAATTGTTGAATTTGGTTTATATCTAAGATTTCTTGCATGACAATTGAGAGATAAAAATGAATTATCAACACAACATCAGATGAGTCTGATGAAATGCCAATGAATATATTTTGAAATGAAAGACAATGAAAAAACAGGCCTTTGTAAAAAGGCAGCAAATGTCAGAAAGACATCGGGAAGATATTAGAGCATCGGAGCCATTCTCATAAGCTCAAAATTAAGAAAAGTAATGGTTAGATCGTAATAGTTTTTGCAAATACAAGGCATTTTTTATGGCAGCAGTTCCCCAGGTATTATTAAAAAACACAAAAGCATTTTTATTACTTGCTATAATTTTTTCAGCTAAAATCTGTAATTCCTCTTCACTATATTCAGATTTAAACAGAATGGGTGTTCCATGAAGCCGATAATATAAGGTATCAGGATGATTAATAATTACATCATCAGGCACATCTTTAGGAATACTTACCCCACAAAAAATAATGCCTTGTTCTTTTAGAAATTCATAAATTCCCTCGTTCCACCAGGACTTGTGTCTGAACTCAACTACATTTAAAAACCTTGGATTGAGCCCATTCAGTACGTTGCTCATGTTTTCTTTATCACAGACAAAAGAAGGTGGAAACTGAAACAGGAAACCTCCCAATTTTTCTTTTAAATTGGTGCTCATGTGTTTACAAAACTCGTTCACTTCCTGACGCACATTTTTCAGTTGATTGATATGTGTGATAGTTTGTGGAATTTTAATAAAAAAAAGAAAATCAGCAGGGGTTTGTTCGTACCAGTTTAAAAGCGTTTTACTGGTGGGTTTGCGATAGAATGTAGAATTAATTTCTACAGCATTGAAATTCTCTGAGTAAAAAGTCAGATAATCTTTTGACGAGAGATTATCAGGGTAAAAAAAACCTTTCCAGTCTTTGTTAGAAAAGCCTGAACAACCAATATAATGATTCATATAATTGTCTCCTATAGAAAAATCAGTATGTCACCCTCTGATATTATAAAAATACAAGCCAGTAAGCAGGAGATTTACGTATAATACAGGCATACGTTTTTTGCCTAAATTTTTACCCAGTCTAAATAAAATTTGAGGATTCTATGCCACGCCAAAATAGAATGACCCTTTTGGATAATAATCTGAGAGGTGGCATAGAATTTTTTGTAGAATAAATAGGAGAAAAACGATTTTCTCTTTTATCTATTAACCTCAAAAAACTTAAAATTATGGCAACGCAAGAAAATAAGCCAAGGGAAGACGAAAAAAATACGTCAACTCAACAATCAGGAAATAGAAACACAGGTCAACAAGGCCAACAATCAAGTAGTGATAAAGACCAACAAGGGCAACAAAACTGGAATCAAGGCCAACAAGGACAGTCTGGCAGCCAACAACAAGGCGACAGAAATGCCAGCCAACAAGGTCAACAATCAAATATGAATAAAGGCCAGCAAGGGCAAGAAAACTGGAACCAAGGGCAACAAGACCAACAGTCAGGTAGCCAGCAAAGTGGTAACAGAGATATGCCAAACCAAGGCCAACAAAGTAATACTAACACAGGCCAACAAGGTCAGTCAGACCAATGGAACTCAAGCCAACAAGGCAGAGACCGGGATCGTGACCGTGGCGACAGAGAAGGTATGAACAGAAACGCCGATGCAGATTATTCAGAAACTGAAGAAATCGACGAAGATGCTGACAGAAGAAACCGTGATACAGATACAAACCGTTTCTAATCAGGTTACAAAATTAATAGCGGATTATTGCCAATAGGCTTTAATTATACATAAAAAGGGTAGTGAAACACACAACGAGGGAGTTAATACATACTCCACAAGCAAAAGCTAACATTGTGTTTCACCACCTTTTTTTTTGCCCCGACCCCTAAAGGGGAGTAAAAAACAGTATTCGAACTTTTTCGCTGTAATGAAGCACCCCTTTAGGGGCGGGGGGGTATTATTAGACCCTGCTCAGGTACCCATTTATCATACTCCATATAAGTTGCTACTCTTTTAGCTGCTTCTTTTCCTCCCAGCTTTTCTACCAGATGCAAGGCTCCATCAATACCTGCTGAAATTCCGGCGGTAGTGATAATGGTACCATTATCTACAAAACGTGCGTTGGATAACACTTTGGCACTTGGTACGGCTTTTTGTAGCCTGTCTATGCTTTCATGAAAAGTAGTTACGGTCAGGTTATCTAAAAGACCTGCTTTTCCTAAGATAAAAGCACCTGTACAAACCGAGAAATAATATTGTGTAGTAGGTTTTCGGGCTTTTATCCAGGCTATAACTTCGGGGTCTTCAGAGGCAACGCCCGAATTACCACCAAAAACAGCCAGTATATCAAAAGGTGGAGCATCGGTAATAGCATAATCGGGCGTTACCTTCAGAATCCCCTGCGATTTGATAGGGCTTCTGGTTTTAGAAACAGTAAATATTTTAGCTCCTGCATAAGAGAATACCTCCATAGGCCCGGCAAAATCAAGAACTTCTACGCCATCCTGCAAATAAAAACAGATTGTCATTTTTTTCTTGGGGAGTTTACTTTTCTGAATTAATTCCATGCCGCAATGAGGGCATCTGCCTGCTTCATTGAAAGTAAGTTTATCGCAATCATTATCGCAGGGTGGACAAACGAAAGGGTCAGTACTTGCTGTCTGTGCAAAACTCAGCACCGACACAAAAAGGAGAATGTAAGTGAGAATAGCTTTCATTATTTTGTTTTTTCTACAAAATTAGGCTATTGTAACAGGTAACGAAAGGACAATAATAGTCAGAATCAGGACAGCTTTTTGAGTTCTTTAGGAATGTACCCTGTATGCTTTTTGAGAATGGTAGCTAATTGGTGCGGATGGTTAATGCCACACTCCTGCGAGATAGTGGTCATTTTTTCGTTTCTTTTTAAGAGTTGCAATGCCTTTTCTACCCTTAACTTTTCAACATATTCGCCTATGGTAATTCCGGTTTTAGCCTTGAACAGACGGGTCAGGTTTCTCGGGCTCATATTTACTTTTTCGGCTAAGGCTTCAATAGAGGTTTTCTGATGTAAGTGATGAATAAGCCACTCCTGTACTGAATGAACCTGGTAATTGATATGCTGGCGGTATTGTACATAGATACTCTCCTGACCGTCGGCACTATCACGGCGTAGGTACATCACCAGTTCTTTGGCTAACTGATAGGCAAAATTTGCCCCGTGTCTTTCTTCTATCAGAAATAACGCCAGGTCAATACCGGTCGTAATTCCTGCACTTGTGTAAATAGTATCATTTTTTACGAATAAGCGGTTTTTCATCACCTTTACCTTCGGGTATTGCCTTTGCAGGGCTTCAATGTATTTCCAGTGTGTAGTACATTCAAGGCCGTTTAAGATGCCTGCCCTTGCCAGCGCAAAAACACCTGTGCAAACCGAGCAGATAGTTATTTTGTTTTCAAAGGCTTTTCTCAGCCAGTCGTCAAAACTTTTGTTTGGCTCCAGATTGGATTGAATACTGAAACCCGGAATCATCAGAATATCGTCTTTGTCGAATTCAATAGCAGCAAAATCGGTAAGCTTATCTGAAAATAAACCCGCTGAAAATTGTTTCTTGTTCTGGTCGGAAACGAAGCGTATTTCATAAGGAATACCATACTCACCTGATTCATAAAAGACCTGCAAAGGGCCTGCTAAATCAAGAATATGTACATCGTTTGAGAGGTAAAAGATAATGCGGTTTTTCAAGGAGACAGTAGCTATTAAGAGAACAGATATTACTCAGCAGGTAAATATACATGAAATGTTGCTCCTTCGCCTAATTCGCTGGTGGCAGTTATATAGCCGTTATGATTTTCAACAATTTTTTTGCAGAGAGCCAGCCCTATACCTGTACCGGCATACGATTGCTTATCATTCAATCTTTGGAAAATAGTAAAAATCTGTCGGGCATATTGTTGCTCAAAACCAATGCCATTATCCTGAAACTCTATCAGGTAGTAATTTTTGTTGGCATCTAAGTCAATGATACTATTTATCTCATCAAAATTCAGCTTCCGGCTTTTAATAGTTATCACAGGTTGTTTTTTGGAGAATTTGAGCGCATTGCTCAATAAATTAAAGAATAGCTGGGTGAGTTGTAACTGAATACCTGGTACAACAGGAAGTGTATCGCTATGAATAACAGCACTTTTTTCTTCAATCAATAATTCAAAGTCAACTTTCACCAAATTTAATACTTCATTCAAATCAACAGCAACAAATTGTTCATCAGTTATTGATAATCGCGAAAAATCTAATACGTCTTTAATCAGATTAGACATTCGGTTCGACGAATTGATGATTCTATTGAAATAATCTTTTTGCTTATCATTCAATTCCAAAGACTCATGAAGCAACTTGGAGAATGTTTTGATTTTGCGCAAAGGCTCCTGTAAATCGTGACTGGCTATATAAGCAAACTGTTCGAGCTCATTGTTCCGGAGCAACAACTCTTCATTCATGGCTTTCAGCTTCTGCTCGTGTTGCATATGGTCGGTAATATCTCTGCCTAATACAACAGCCCCATAAATTTCGTCTGTATCATCTGATAGCGGAATATAAAATACTTCGTAGAATCTATAAGATATTACAGATTGATAGACTGGCGTATGATTAGGTACTCCGGCAAGTGCTGCCTGAATTAATTCATAAGTACCGTTATCTTTAAGCACCGGAAAAACATCTGTGAGTTTTTCGCCTAATACTTCTTCTCTTTTTTTGCTGGTGAGTACCTCATAGTTATGATTAAAAGTGATAATTCTGAAATCAGAATCCACCGCCAATATGTAATCGACTGAAGAATCGAGTACAGTTTCTATGAAATCATTTTGCCTTGAAAGCGTCGTATTTTTTACTTCGAGTTCTTTCTGGTGAGACAACAACTCCTGCTGAATCATTTTTAATGCCTTATTGTCTCGCAGCGTTTCTTCAACAACTTTCTGCGCATGTATATCTACAAAAAAACCAATCCAGTTGGTTACTAAATCATTGTCGTTTTTTACAGGCATCATCGAAATCAGGTGCCATATCAGATTTTCTCTTTGTTTTAACCTGCCTTGTGCTTTAAAAATCGTTTTGGTAAGAATGGCCTTTTCCCAATCGGCATAAAACCCCCGGTAATCGGGCAGATGCAATAAAGAAAACCATGTAATATTCGTAAGCGTTAGCCCCTGTCCTTCTATGAATTCTTTCAGCCACTTATTAGCATAACTTATTTTTCCATCGTTATTAATCACAAACATCATCAGTGGCAAATTATCGCTCAACATCCGGTATCGGTTTTCGCTTTCAGCCACTTTGTCAATTAATTCTAATAACTGAATATTCTTCTTCCGTATTTCATCGTAAGCCGAAATAGAAGGCTCATTTTTGAAGTATTCTCTGAATGACTCAATTTTAGCTTTGGAAATAATACCCCCGAACTGAACACGGTACTTTAGTGTAGTTACATGATAATAATCCTTATATTCAGTCTGAATATCTCCAAGCAGACGACGGGCATAAGCAAAAGCCTCTGAGTTGATAGCTTTCAGGTCAACTTTATCAAAGATAGTAGCCACTATTTCTTTCTGATTCAACCGAAGCGAATGAATGCTTAATATGATATAAGATTTATCTCCATAGCTGATAGCCAATCGGGCAACCTCTGATACGGCAGTTGCGAAAGTAGTTTGAGAAGCAATAGAAAGTCCACACAGTTCGGCCAGTCTCATCGTTCGTTTATGAACAATGATTAAATCCATTTCGTTGTCCAGATTGATTCTTATGATTTCTTCCATCGGGTTACTTAATTTACTTTTCCTACCAACAGCGTCATGTCATCGTTTCGCCGGGCATTATCTTTAAAAATGGCAGCGGCAATAATAGGAGGAGCATATTTCAGGATTGTCGGATACTGATGTAAATCCCAGTGATTTCTGATACCATCTGAATACATAAAGATATGTTGATAATCTATATTGGTTAGCACGTGAGCATTCATAAAAGATGGTATATTGAGCCCGATAATCCCGTTGTGAGACATTACCTTTTTACTGATTAATCCTTCATATAATCTTGTTGTAATGTTGCCTACTCCACATATTTTCCACTCTTTTTTTGTATAGTTATAACTGGCTATAGTACCAACTAAACCTCTCGTTTTTTTTACTTTCTGGTGCATAAACCTTAGTATATCTGTCGGCTCAGTTTCGGCACACTGATTAAACGCCTCAATAGCAGTTTGTACTGCCTCATGTGCATTGGGTCCATGCCCTAAACCATCACCTAAAAAAATCTGAATTTCATCGTTGATTTTTCTCAGCTGATACCCATCACCACAAACCTCTTCGCCCGGCATACATACCTGTAATGTTTCTAACTGAATTTCATTTTTGGTTTGAACAATCTTTTTCTGAGCCTGGTCCATTAATATTTTTGCATAGGCCACTGTTCCCCAGCCGGCCACCGAATAAATCTGAAAAAAATTACTCAAACGATCAATAGCTCCTAAACCATGCCCTAATGTATTAGATGAAGACGCTCCATCTTTCATCATTTTACCCATATTATTATTGCCGGGGCCGCTATCTATACAATAAATCTCAAAAACCTTTGAATTGTTTTCGTCTTTACTCAATTTATAAAATATTTCGCCACCACCTGCATGTTTAATCAGGTTAGACAGTAGTTCTGATACTACTATGTCTAACTCTCCTGCACGCATCGACGAGAATTCTGTTTTGCTAATCAGGCTATGTATTTCTCTTTTAATAAAAGAGAGATAGCTACGGTCTTCAACCTTCTGGCTAAAGAAAAAATTGTTATCCATTTTTCCATTTGATTATGCTGATGGTTGTTCCCTCATCGACTACCGATTGAATATCAAATTCACTCACCAATCTTCGGGTTCCCGGCAGTCCTAATCCTAAACTTTTACCTGTAGTATAGCCATCTCGCATAGCCAGATTAATATCTTTAATGCCCGGCCCTTTATCTCTAAAAACCAATTTTACGCCGTTTTCACGTCCTTTACTTACAATTTCAATATCAACAGTGCCGCCTCCGGCATATTTCAGCATATTACGTACCAGTTCGCTGGCAGCTGTAATGAGTTTGGTCTGGTTTACTAAGCCCATACCAATTTTAGTAGCCCATTCCTTTACCCGGTTGCGTAAAAAAATTGTGTCCTGTTCTCTGGCTATCCTGATACTGTCTTTACTCAGGGTTACTATCATCTTCGTCGTCTTCTGGCGTGTCGAGTATAACTTTAGAACGTAATAATTCCATTCCTCTTTCGACATTCAGAGCGCAATGTATGCCTTTCAGAGGTAAGCCCAGCTCGACTAAGGTAATAGCCACAGCAGGTTGCATCCCTACTACTACGGTTTCAGCGTCCATGATTTTCGACATATTGGAGATATTCCCAAGAATACGCCCCATAAAAGAATCAATGATTGATACAGCAGAGATATCTATCAGTACTCCTTTAGAGCTGTACTTTTTTACCATCTGTGCTAAATCTGATTCAAGTGTTTCGGCTAACTGATCATATAAATCAACCTGAATGGTGACCAACAAAAAATCACCCATCTTAAGAATAGGAATTCTATCCATACAAATTTATGTGTACTGCAAGGTGTATTATATAGTTTTAGGAACGGCCTTTTTTCTTACTTCTAATTCTAACATACCAAAAGCTGTTTTTAAGGCACTGGCTAAACTGGCTTTGGTAATGATTTCAGATAAATCAATGCCTAAGTGTACAACCGTTTGTGCAATTTCAGGACGAATACCGCTAATGATACATTCTGCCCCCATCAGGCGTGTCGCACTTACCGTTTTAATTAAGTGTTGAGCCACTAACGTATCTATGGCTGGTACCCCCGAAATATCAAGAATAGCAATAGAACTACCTGTTTCAACAATTTCCTGTAAAAGGTTTTCCATTACTATCTGGGTACGAGAACTGTCAAGTGTACCGATAATCGGTAAAGCCAGAATACCATCCCATACCTTAATAACAGGTGTAGATATTTCAGTAATCTCATCTGTCTGGCGAAGAATCACATCTTCCCGGCCTTTGATGAAAGTTTCGAAAGTAACGATACTGAAATTATCTAAAAGGCTATTGATACGCATACTCTCGGTATATAATACCTTAGCGTCTGAAATCTCTTCTGATAATGTTTTTAAGATAGCCGATTTTAAGCTAAAAACATAAGCACCGGTTTCACGTGGTGAAAAACCTCTTCTGGCTCTGGCAATAGCAATGCCTGATAAGATTTCTTCCACTTTCTCAAAATCTCTCGACTGAGCATTATCAAAGTTAGACTCACTGAGACTGGCAGCGAATGAATTCAGTAATTCTTCTGATTGGATACGTTGGTCTTCATTGGTAATTAAATCTTCTCGTAAACCATCATTTTCTACCTGATTCTGAAACCATTGTTCGAGAATAAATTTTTTCTTGGCTTTTATAATTTTTACGGCTTCATTTTTCATAGTCTGAGTGCCCTGTGTTTAGCGCTTATTAGTAAGCAGGTTGTACATGTGTTTGAAACAAATCTTTTAGTATCTGCGAAAGTTCTTTAATGCCTGATGGCTTGGTAATAAAAGCAGCCGCCCCCAGTTTTTGGGTAACTTCTTTGTCTTTAGGGTGTGCAGAGGTAGAGTAAATAACGACAGGAATGTGTTTGAGGCGAGAATTTTTCTTTATTTCGGTGAGTAATTGTATGCCATTGATACGTGGCATATTCAAATCAAGAAAAATATAATTGGGTAAAAAAGTGTCGTCTTCAATGAGTTTTTGTAGGGCATCGCTGGCATTATGGCTAATGACACACTGCATATTCAGACCTGAGTCTTCTAAAGCCAGTATAAAGATTTCCTGATCATCCTGATCATCGTCTATCAACAAACAAATTAACGGGTTAGGCATAAGAAGAGAAAGTTAAGAAGCAAATATAACATTTGTTTTAACAATAAAATATTTATTTAATTGCTCATTGCTAAAAAGTAGTAATGGTACACATATTAAAAAAAATAAAACGCTTTAGCCTATATTTATGCCTGATTTTCGGGTGAATTGTCCTTAAATTCAGCTTTCCTGATACGCACGAATTAACACCCCAAAAATTGTATGACCTTACACCGGGAGTTGAAAAAACTCTCTAATAAACAAAAGTTTACCGGGCTTGAACACATCTGCTTGCATTGGCCATTTTCTCTGTTTTTATTGCCATTACAGCCTCATGTTTCCAAGCCCTCACTGGCTTTATCTGATAAGTAAATCGGGCTTTCATTTAATCCGCCTTGAATATGAGTGATGGCAGCGATTAGCCCGAAAGTATTTTTATATAGGTTCTCCTCAAAAATTACTTCTCATATTGCGGCCTTATCTTATGCACTTTACCTGACACATAAAGTTGTAGTGCATGTTTCGCAAGAACAACTGGCCAAATTAAGTATAGCTAAAGAGAGTGTATGGATGTTTGTACTGTGTATGATTACTTCGGTATTGGCGGCATTGCTGCTGAATAAACTGGTTGAGAAACCATTTTTGAAGCTGAGAGACCGGGTATTAAAAAGAGAGCCAAAAAAGGTATGGCAAACTATGAGATGATTGCACTTGGATAGGATTAGTACCGAAGCACGGTACTAATCCTTGTAAGCGTATCACGCTTTTTTTGAATATCTTCTATACAGCATGACCAGTAATAAAATTACCGATGCACCCACAAATGCTTCGGCGATTCGGCTTAGTATGTCGGGTAAACCAAGCATGGTGTGTAGCTCTCCGTCTAATAGCCAATGGCCTACAAGCGCTCCGGCAATGCCTAAGAGTATCTGATACACAAGAGATAAACTGAAACTTTTAAAGGCGAGGTCAGCCAGCCAACCTGCAATGGCGCCAACAATGATGGTAACAATAAGGCTCATTTTCTGATGGGTTTATGGTTGTAAAAGGGACAGATAATATTGAGACTCAAAATTTACCATAAATTTCAATTTTCAGAAAATATTTATAAAATTTCTTTAAAAATTTACATTAATAAATCTGATGTATGCTAATTTATCTTAAATCCGCTGAAAACGGTAGTATCAAACAACTCCCCGCTTAAACCAATGTCATACCCGGAGTTTTGT
This sequence comes from Emticicia agri, assembly GCF_004168285.1. Classification (GTDB taxonomy): domain Bacteria; phylum Bacteroidota; class Bacteroidia; order Cytophagales; family Spirosomataceae; genus Emticicia; species Emticicia agri. Next base: position 32,608 of record NZ_SEWF01000046.1, read on the forward strand.
TGAACTACTAACTGAATCTTATCATTGGCATTCAAATAAATAGTGGTTGTAAAATATTGTTTTAATGGTTGGTCATTTCCGGGAAAATCTGCTCTACCTTTGATGTAATCGGTATAATTTTTCAGAAGAAATAAAGCTCTGTGCCCGTTTCCACGACCTCCCCAGGATAATTTTACTGTAAAATGATATAAACCATTAGAAGGAGCTGTAAACTGATTTGGATTGTTGCTCCAGGCATTACCAACATTATATTCAATTTCATTACCACCAATATAAATATAAGTGTTGTTGCCCGGAATTGTAATAGGCGCAGAGGCAGCAATAGAAAACCCAACTGTGCCGGCACTTGGCGCAGCTAATGCCACCAGATTACCATTAGCATCTGCCCCAACATTACGGGTACCGGTACCTGCCAGATTCGGAATATTCACTACACCAGCATCACTTAAGCTGAAACGCCAGTTATTACCGATATAAATACCTGTCTGGGTATCGTTCAGATTGCCAAAAAAGGCACCTTCATTTACATGGTTATTTGATTTACTAAACCAGATTCCGGCTGTCTGGTTACTGGTTCTTATTCTTGCTCTGTGGGTCAGGTCTAATAAGTACTGAGGGCTATCTGTGCCTATACCAAAATAGCCATTTGTTTTTAAAATCAATTGCGCACCCGTATTGTTTGTGCTGAATGCAAGCGGATGATTGGTATGGGTCTGGATATAACCTTCTTCGGCACTGGCATAAGTCCCCACACCTACCGAGCCAATAGCATTACGATGGTCTAAGCCTATGGCATTTTTTCGGATTTGTAATGGACTATCAGCAGAAGTAGGCAGAATAGTAACCGATTGCCCGGCTAATTTTGCCGATACAAGTAGTAATAAAAGAAGTAGCGTGTTTTTCATGGCAGAATATTTTTAATGTAAAATTACTGTGTTCCCTGAAGAGTATCAATAACGGAAATACGCCATAGGCTAACCCGCATAGAAAAACCTCCCTACTTCATTTTCTCTATTAGATACAGATACTGTTTTGGCAAATGGTGTTGCCATATATTCTGATTATTAGGGTCGTTACTGTATAATTTAAAATATTCGTCGTCGGCATATAGCACAATGGTATTTCCGGTTCTTACATAATAATTACTATTGTAATATTGAGGGGTAATAAAATCAGGGATTTGTTTTTTTACTGCCATCGAAACCATCTTCCCCAAGTATTTCTGATAGTTTTTCTGGGCTTTAAAGCTGGGCTTGCTCATTTGCTTATATACGTGCTTCAGAGCTATATTTTTTGGAAACTTCTGTTTTTTTATCAAGGCTTTTGCGCCATAAAATGGGTTGACAGCCGTAAAATCATCAACGGTCTGCACAGTAAAAGGTACATCAGGCACCCAGTCGGCTGTATTTACTACATTATAAGCCCAACCGCCTTGAGTCATGTTTTCGTAATCATACGCAAAGAATAAATTACCCGGTTTCGGGCCCGCACTGCAATAAGTTTTAAACCGGATATCTTGTGGGAGTTTCTTGGCTGTTTTCAGATTTTCGAGATAAGCATTCAGTAGAAAAGTAATGCCTCCACCCTGGCTATGGCCTGTCAGAATAAAATCTTTGATTCCCGCTTGATAACAAGAGTCTATTTTATGTTCAATGGTTTTTGACAAATAAGCCATTGCCACAAACCAACCCACATGCACCGCCGCTTTGGGATTGTTTGAAAGGGTATAGATAAACCTGAAGTCTTTATCTAACTGTAATTCTCCTTTGGCAGGAATCATGGCAGCATAAAGATTGGCTAAAAAACTGGCTTCGGTCTGAATACTGCCTTGTACCGAAACAACTGCCAATGGCTTGGTTTTATGTACCCATAAGTCCCATATATTGTCAAAAGCTACTACCGGAGAGCGATAGAGAAAATTATACTCCTGTGGGTCTGGCACATCGCTGGGGTTTGTCCATTTGCTCAGGGCAATATGTACTTTCTGATTAATCTTCAGGGTTTCAATATATTCTGCTTTATCAAATCCGGGTTTGAGTATTTGCCCGAAAATGCTTTGAGAAATGAATAGACAGCACAGGAAAAGTGGGGAGAGATGGTTTTTTAAAGGCATGACAAAATTTTTTAAGGTAATCAGGTTATAAAATAGCTAACACATAAAGCCAAAAGCTCTAAATAAAACTGGTAAAAGTGAAATTTGTTTAATGTTTATAGCAAAATGCACTAACCTCTGTTGTAATAACAAGAAATATACCCTCCAGAGGGGATTGCCTCAAGTATTCTCTACTCATTATTTTTAGCCTGTATATAGAAACCCTTTCTTGCTTTATTATTTATTTAATAGCTAATTGTATGAAAACACCCTTTTGGACCTTGTGTATCATTGGTACTCTGTCTTTACAAATCAGTATAGCGCAAACCTCATTGAGCGGCACATGGTATATTAACGGAAAAACTGACCAGAGAGCCAGTATTTCACAAAATGGCAATTCTATAGTTTTCGCCATTAGCGGCTCCAGTAGTAATGGGTATTTTACCAACAATTATACTTTATATGCCAAAGAATGGAATACCTCTGCAGTACTTACCACCGATGGACAGGCCATTTTATGGAATAATCAACTCTGGACAAAAAGCCCTTTTTCGGGGTTTCCGAATATCAGCGGGAGTTGGTCAGTGAATGGACAAGGAGCCTATACCATTGAGCAGGATAATATCTTTTTCTTTATCAATTTTCAGGGTAAAAAAGTAAGTGGCTATTTTACAGGGGCAACTTCTATTTTAGTGCCTGAATGGAATAATACTACTGCCACCCTCTCAGCAAACGGAAGCCAGCTTACATGGAATAATCAGGTATGGACCAAGACAGGCACAAGCGGCCCTGTAGTGGCTGGAGGAATAACAAAAAAACTTTGCAGAGGCGAGCTATCTACTTTTTATTATGCTTCCCAGTCGTTAGGTACTGTATGGGGCAGAGCAGCTACCGAACCAGGACGGTTATCTGCAGAAGCCATTGCCGCTTGTGATGCTGCCCTTGTTCTGCTTAATGCTACTTTAGAAATGATGGGCTGTATTGTGTTTGACAGAAACCGTATTACAGGCCTGAGAAGTATGCTTCCCTCGGCATCTTCTCAGCAGATTGTTCAGCAAACCGAGGGTATTATACGAGACTTACAGGCTGTTGTGCAAAGCCTGCGCCTGAGTTGCGACAATGGGGTCAGTATGCTTTCCTTGTATGTAGGAGGCGTGCATTTAGGGGCTGCACAGGCCTGGGCAAGTAGTCAGCAATGTAGGGCAGTACCCATGCCTGCCAATATTCAGTCGGTAATAGCCAATCATTTAACTACTGCCAGTAATGCTTTAGCTCCTTATGCCCGATGTATCCCGCAATTCAACTTTGGTGGATTTTCTATGGTAACACTGGGGAGTATGAATTCTATATTACCTCATACCCAGATTACAGGTATCGAAACGCAATTGTTATGGGCCATTGCTTTGAGCGATTGTTGTTGTACCTGTTCGCCGGGCCAAACAGTAACTGATGTAGGTCAAGGGTCAGCCTGTGATGCAGAATGTCAGAAATATTGCCAGAGTATAGGTAAACGTTCAGGTAGATATATTGGAAGTGCCCCATGTCTGATGGGCGTTGTAAGCACACCAAGTACTAATTGTAATTGTCAGTAATGATTTAAAAAATATGTGTTTTTCAAATCATTAGTATAGGTAGAGGTTTGTTAATATGCCTATGCTAATGAAAGACTGATATTTTTAATAATTATTGCGTTTAATGGGCGATGATTTGAAAAATCGTGATACAAAAAAGACCTATTTTTTGGTTAACTCTTCTAATTTCTTTCTGATGTCTGGGTGGTCTTTGAGCGTCAGCGTTTTCTTAAATTGTATGATGGCATTAGCGGTATCTTTTTTGGCTACAAAATAATCGCCATAAGAATCATATACATTGAAACTTTCGGGATAATTAGCCACATTCAGCTTGAATAACCCTTCGGCTTTTTTAAACTGGTTTGAACCAAGCGCCTGATATGCCATATTATTGATAGATTCCTCATCGGGCTTTACCTGATAGCCAAATTGCTTAGAAATCAGCTCATAATGTTTCTGGTATTTATCTGCTAAAAGAGGGTTATCATCATAGTCTTTCGTTGTGAGTTTTACGGGATAATAGCTAAAAATAAAACGAAGTGCGTCATACTCAGTTATTAGTGGTACCGAACTATGGTCGTCGGTGTGGTAATATTTACTTTTATAGTTTAGCTGGTTTTGTTTATTGGCTTTCAGATGATTGTTTAATTCGAAAATCGCACGAATATGATTATTATCCGGTAATTTGTCTTTGGCGAGTCTGGCAAGAGTCATTCCGTCAGACATGGTGTTGGCTATGCCTAAGTAAAGAGATACTCCTGCGTATTTGTTAGCGGTCAATGCTTTTTTTGTAGTTTTTAAAAAACGCATCTGAGCCCACCACATACTCGGGTCTATAGCTACATAAGCATTGAATAAATGGGTATGATTAATCAGGGCATTCATTACAGTCAAACCGCCAAAAGAATGCCCAATCAGCATTTTATAAGGTTGGGTAGGATACACCGAATCAATATGTGGTATAAGTTCTTTTTCAATAAATGCCATGAAATTTTCACCCCCACCTGTTGGCTTTGAGGAAGTATTATCCTGTATGGGGGTCAGGTCTCTTCTCCTGTCAGTATTCGGAATCCCAACCACAATCATTTCCGGACAAATGGTATTGCCATTGACACTACTTAGTTGGTGAATCATACCCACAACCGAATAAAAATGTGCATCACCATCTAATAAATAGACAACAGGATACTTTTTTTTGGTAAAAATGTCCGTGTCTTTAGTGGGGGTATAAATCAGAATAGACCGTTCTTCATGCAGTATTTTTGAGTATACCTTATCAATTTTCCCCAAAACGATTTGATTATCTGTCTGGGCATAATTGTCGTTTGAGAACAAACCAATAGTGAGCAGTAAAAGGAATAGTTTTTTCATAAAGGGTCATTAGAGTAAGAAATGTCTGTACTGTAATCAATAAAACCTGTACAACTAATTTTTTAGGTGAAAATTAGGGTATTAAGTTCAGTTTTTAATATCTTTCCAAAGATAAACAGTTTCTCATTCAGCTAAACTCAAAAAATGAAAAACATCCTCAACTTCTTCCTGTTTCTACTCGTATTTACTTCTGATGCTCAGGAAAAATCAGTGAATGTAAACGGAAAGAACTTCGCCGTTTTTACCAAAGGGCTTGAAACCAGAAAACCTAATAGCCCCGTGCTTGTTTTTGAAAATGGTATGGGTGTAGGCATAGGTAGCTGGAATACAGTCATTGACGAATTAGCAAAATCAGCGCCCGTATTTGCTTATAACAGGCAGGGCGTAGAGAAATCGGACAAGATTTATCAGATGCCCACACCCAAGCAAACGGCTGAAAACCTGAAAGCCTTATTAAAGACCATGAATATACCCCCTCCGTATGTAGTAGTAGGTCATTCAATGGGGGGGCTTTATGCCAGAAGTTTTGCAGGGTATTATCCGGATGAAATAGCAGGGCTGGTTTTTGTTGACCCGGCAGATTTTACTGAATCTAAAGACGACTGGAATCAGATTTTCAGAGAAATAGGCGTGCCTGAAAAGCGAATCGATGAAATGATGTATAACCGCCTGTATCAACCTAAACAGGTAGCTTCCCGTTCAGATTCTTTGAATTTCGGACCCTGGAGTGAAAGACAGGAATTAGCCGAATTAAGACGCACAGATTTTGCAGTAATCAAGAATTTGCCTTTACCCAATGTGCCTGTTTACTTTTTTGTGGGTGGGAAATTTGAAGTACCTGTAGCTAACCGTAGCACAGACTATGACCATGAGCGATTTTTTCATGTAAAAAACTCAAAGAATATACAGCGATGGTTGCAATTGATACATTCTTCATCTAAAGGAGGCGCATTAATTTATCTGGCTAATAGCGGGCATTACATTCACCGGGACGATGCCAAGGCAGTGATTGCCAATATCAGGCTATTACTGGAAGGTCTATAAAAAAAGAGGTATCTGAAAAAACATCAAATACCTTTTAATCAATGGTTATTCACTCAATAGTACCAAACCCTTATAAATTTTTTACTTAATAGTAGTTTATGGGTTGAAAATAGTGCTCGTTCAGATAGTCTGAGGAAAGAGAGGAACCCATAATAAGCTTATGAATTCACTCTCTGTAATCCCATTCTTTCTACCACGAAAGCTCTTTATACCGAATAATCAGGTTAAATTCTTCTGAGAAACTGTTTGGTTCGTCTTCTTGAAATACTGATGAGTTCGTCGTTCTCCATTTTAATGGTGAAAGACTCTTTCTGAAAACTTGCTATATAATTGAGATTAATAATAACAGAGCGGTTTGGTCTGAAAAACGAATAGCTATATAACCGTTTTTCGAATATACCCAATGTTCTGGAAGAGAGAATCGTGCTTCCATCATCCATCAGAATATTGGTATAGTTAATGTCTGCCTTGAGCATTAATATTTGACTCGATCTGATGGTTGTGCCTTTGTCAATAGTAATAAGCAAATCGTTGTTCATAGCTTTGCATGTAATATTCAATAGATAATTGATGTTACAAAGCTATGGTATGAGCCAACACAGGGGTTATCTCATTTTCGACTTTCTTTAACTCATTTTGAACATTTTAACTATTAAAACAGGCTGGAAAAGCATAAAAGCAGAAAGTAAGGAAGTTTAGAAGATAAATTCTTTGCGTGAATTACTTTTTTTCCTTTATAGTTAAGCTCCACCGCAATTGTACCCCAATGGTACTGTAATGTAGTTTTTCGGCAGTAAATGCACCGATAGGATATTTGAAAAAAGGCTCAACCGATAATTGGTTTTTACCTAAAGGATAGTGAATACCCAACGAGAAATTAAGGGCTGTGCCTAAACTTATTCTTTGGGCATTACTGCTATTGTTTTTTACTTCTTTGTCAATCACAGTAGTTTTTACTTCCTGCACCTGGCCATTCTCGCTTACTGAAACCAATACAACTGTCCGCTGATTTTCATAGAAAAGCTGAGAGGTCTGGTTAAATGCTCCCATCATAGAAACTCCTGCCTGTGTACTGAAGGCTAATGAACCTTTTTGCCATACACGATAGCGTACATTAAGTGGTACTTCTACATTAAGCCAATGATAATTGGCCTGATTCAACCGAGGCATACCCATAGGAGACGACATAGGAACAGTAGTATTGAGTAAATTAAGATTTTCACGACCTATATAGATACCTGTACTTAACTCTGTTTTGTTACTTAAAGCAATTTCAGTAGTTCCTCTCAATCCGAAATTCTGCTGAGTTACTATATTGGCAGCCTGATTGGCCAGGCCGGCAATGGCAATACTTAGTTGTAGAGGATTGGCTTTCTTTTCGGTGTTTTCTTCTGATTCTTGCTTCGTATAAGGACGCATAAAAGGTCTTTTGGGTCTTATTAAAACTCCCGTAAAAATGTGTGGTTGCAGCAAGTCAGGCTGAAAACGCTTTTCTTCTGTCAAATTATTCAGGCTTAAATTTTCGTCTTTCTTGCCCATATTTAATGCGCTATTTGCTTCAATATTTTTCACAGCATCCGATTTTTCAGTAAGCTGATTCTGTGAATTGACCGGTTTCTGGCTGATAGTTATACTTTCAGTTAAGGTATTTTTGTTGGTTTTAGAATCTTCAATTTTAGACTTATTGTGGGGTTGTTGCCTTGCTCTTACAGTCATATGCTCACCATCTGATTGATTGATTGTATATATTCCCCAACCAAGAGTGAGACTTATGGCTATTCCGGCGGCCATTCTCCAGAAAATAATCACTGGTCTTTTTTTCTTTTTCTTTCTGAATCGCTCAAACTCTTCCCATGCTTCCTCTTGATAAGAAGTTTCATACGCCCTCAGTTTCTCAATGGTTTGTTTATCAATAGGTTCCATTTTACTGCATTGTTCGGTTATGAGTGTTAATCAATACCCTTAATTGTTGTTTGGCGCGTGTCAGATAGGTTCTGCAAGACGAAGCCGGAATGTGCATCATCTGCGCAATTTCATCATGACTATAGCCTTCTATTTCGTATAAGTTAAAAACTACTTTCCACAAAGGAGGTAGCTGATTCAGCAACCGGATAATTTCTTCGGCTGATTCTCTGTCAAAAAAGTTTTCCTGTTGGGAAGACTCTTCAAGGTCGTGGTCGTTATGGTAAAAATGTTTCTTTTCTTTTCTGAAATAATCAATGGCCGTATGAATGATAATTCTTCTTGCCCATGCCCTGAACGACGATAGTTTTTTGTATTCGTAAGGTAACAGATTGAAGATTTTAAGAAAAGCATCGTTGAGTGCTTCTTGCGCCAGGGCTTTGTCGGGCAGATATCTCAGACAAATACCCATAGCAAAACCGAAGAAATGTTTGAATAGCTTTTCCTGCGAAACAGCATTGTGTTGGGCACAGCCCTCAATCCAGGTTTTCTCTTGTGCGGTACAATCAGACAAGCATTCCACAGGTATATGAATAAAAGCTGGTCTTTGTTTGATGAAAGACCAGCAGAAGTAGAAAATTGAACTTTGAAGTTTGATAAATTATCTGTCGCTGACCGAACCATCAGGGTCAACCGAAATATCTTTTACTTTTGAGCCGTTGGCTACATGTACAATTATATCGGTAGTACCAAAGAGTTTCAGCATATCAACTTCTAAAGTAAATTTCTTGGGGTCGGTGCAGGTTTCACCGGGTTTGTCTTCATAGTTTACTACTATTCCTGTCTGCATAGGGTAAGACATCAAAGCAATTCCATTCCATACAATCTTGTAATTGGCTTCGGTACAACCCCCTTCTACTTCAATCTTCATTACATTTCCCTCTCTTGTTACTTTGGTAATTTCAAAAGTAGTTCCGCTGTAAGTTGAGCGGGTACTAAGAATCCGGTTATATTCCTGCTCATTGGTTTGTAGCTTACTATTCTTATCCGGTTCAATTTTGTTATCCTGGCTGCAAGAAAAAGCCAAAACAGCGCATAATAGGGTTACGAGTAACAGGCGGATTTGAAATTTCATCATTTTCATTGTTTTGTGAATGTTTAATGGTTTTTTGATGATAAGTCGTACTGTAATTCTGAAATGCTACAAAGGTTCTGAAAAAACTGATGAATCTTTAAGAAGATACGTATAAAGGTAGAATGGTTGGGAAAGGAGAGGGGGAATTGTGGGAAATCAGGGATATAATAGCAAAGTGCTTGGTACTAATAAGCCGTTTGGGTATAATACATTGAAAAAAATCTATCCTGACATACTGATAGCCAATTGTTGCAAAAAAAATATCCTGTTTCTTGTGACTTTTTAATAGTTATGTAGTCTAAAAAGGTTTTGAGTATTTATATAGTTGAATAAACACAAAAGGCAAAGACCTTTCGACCTTTGCCCTTCTTTCCACTCACACATCCGATTATTTGCTTTTCAATACTGCTACACGGGTTACCTGACTTTCGATATTGAAATCGTAAGATAATTTATCGCTACCTGAAACAACTGCTAAGGTATAGGTGCCATCATCTAAATGCGAAAGGTTTAATACCAATGGTTTATCGGTTTCGCTCAAGTCCTGATAGAAAACATCGCCTTTGGAATTATAAATCTGAACACTTGCGGTACTTTTTTCAACATTGGCGAAAAGAACTTTCAGCCTTAAATTGCTGATATCCTGAACTGAAATTTTTGGATCTGATTTTTTTGCTACAATAGCAGGTGTTTCTGCAGAGGCAAAACTAAAACTAACTGCGAATAAGCTAAGAGCTAAAATTAAGAATGACTTTTTCATTGTTTTATTATTTTAAATGAATGATGATTTTGATTTGTTGAGTCAAAGGTATATGGTATTTTTTTAAGAAAATTACGATGTAGATTAAATCAGGCAGTTTATATGATAAAAGTAGCAATAGTATTGATTTAGCCTTTTGTCGACAAAAAACCGGATAATAATACGAGTTTTTGAAAATATCTCCCTAACTGTTTGACTTATCGACTAAGAAAGGAGATTCATCATAAGAATAGTATTTAACTAATATTAGCTTTGTGAATTTTATAGCTTTTAACCTGTACTCACAGATACTGATTAATTACTTTAATCTTTCGTAATAAAATACTCAATCCCCAACTTAAAGTCAGAGAAATGATGAAAGTTATCAGAAATTTCACAAAAGCAGGCATGTCATAAGTCAATAAAAGAAACTGGATTGAGGTAATAAAAATATAATGGGTCAGATAAATGAGATAAGCGTTTTCGGTCAACGAGTTCCACCATGAAAACGATGTTTGTACGAATTTTCTGAAAGTTGTTAAGAATGCAATGCTACTGAGTGTACATGAAGCAGTATAGATACTAAAATAAATCATCCACCCACTTAAACTGCCTAATTGATTGGTCTTTACCATGTTGGCTAATATTTCTTTTTGTTCAACAATAGTTAGTAAAGTATATGCAGATAAGGCAAGTAAGAGCCAAAGCCACCATTGCCTGATAATAGGTGAAGTAAGCGCAAATAATTGCTGATTAAAATTGGTAGTGCCTATGGAAACCCCAAGCATAAAATAGCCAAAGTAAAGCAGAACTCTACTTAACTGAAAATCAAATGGCCCAAAGCCTGTCCATGTTCCTGCACCTATGTTATAGGCTATTGGTACATAGAGCAACCAGGTGATTACCCACCAGAATATAAAAAACAACACGGGTTTATTCTGAAGCAAAGTAATAAAATGAGCGATGTTTCTACTATTTTTCCTGATGGTAGAGTGTAATAAGGCAAGTAATATATTAAAAACAAACAGCACCCATATAAACCACGGCGGGCCTACAGGCCATTGCTCAACTACAAAGAAATCTTTCACATACGCAATCAGATGAGTATTCTCTTTGGCAAGATAATAAGACGGGAAATAGGCTATTAGCATCAGTAAAGTGCCTAAGCTGATAAAAGGTAAAAACAGGCGGAAAAACCGGTCTTTAATAAAAACAGCTATGCCCTTTTTGTCAATACTTTTAATTAGAAACAGACCTCCTATCAGAAACATCAACGACATAAAGAAGACATCATTGAAATTCTCAAAAATATCAAGCCCTATCCATCTTTTTTTATCTACAACGGCATGCGTTGACCTGATATAAGCTACTTTATCAAATCGGGCAAAGGTAGTGTAGGCCAAACTGGCATGATGTGCCACTACCAATACGGTAAGTGCCGAGCGTAAATAATCAACCCAAAGATTCCGGTTCAGGGCTTTTGCCATACAAAAGGTTATGTTCTTTCATTAATGACACGGTTTTATTAAATGAGTTGCATGAATGGAGCAATAATTGTCCTCATACGTGCTTTTACTACAAAATATCAGCAAGAATTTACCCGTGAATTAATAGAAGAAAAGGGTTATCTCAAAAGCATAGTTTAGATAACCCTTTTCTTCTATCAGTTTAGCCAAACTATTCTTTATTTGAACTTAAACGCCTTTTTCATTTTATGAAAAATATCATTGTTGAAATAGATGCCCGAAAATAGTTCGGCACCCTTGCCATAAGCAAAAACCGGAATCATTACTCCCGTATGACCTTTGGTAGTAAACTTACCGTCTATTATGCCATCTTTAGCCCCATTAATAGAAAAACCGCCTGTTTCATGGTCGGCTGTTACAATTACTAAAGTATTACCATCTTTATCGGCAAAGTCGAAGGCCGCACCAATGGCTTTGTCAAAATCAAGCATTTCGTTCACAATGTACTGTGTCTCATTGGCGTGTCCGCCCCAGTCTATCTGTGAGCCTTCAACCATCAGAAAAAAGCCTTTCTTGTTTTGTTTCAGTATGTTCAGGGCTGTTTGTGCTGAAACTAAAAGCTGGTCTCCTCTGCCTTCTGATATTTTTACCGGATTTTCATCTGCAAGAAAACCCGCCAGTTTGCCAGATGTAACTTTTTGTACCTCTTCAATCGAATTGGCAATCTGATAATTCTTTGCGCGCAACTCTTCAACAAGATTTTTACCATCTTTACGCTGTGCAAAGTGTTTCCGGCCACCACCAATAAAAACATCTATATCTGTTTTAAGAAAATCGGCGGCAATTTCGTCCATCATGGCTCTTGCAGGCTGATGGGCAATAAACGATGAAGGAGTGGCATCGGTAATATTGCAGGTAGCAACCAGTCCGGTGGCCAGCCCTTTTTGCTCGGCAATTTCCAGAATCGTAGTCAGGCTTTTCTTGTCTTTGTCTACACCAATGGCACCATTGTAGGTTTTTTCTCCGGTGGCAAAAGCAGTAGCACCTGCTGCCGAATCTGTGATAAAATTGTTGGTAGCCTGGTTTTTATGAAAGCCTATCACCTTGCTCCGTTCGATATTGAGCGGGAGTTTACTGGCGGCGATTCCGGCAAAGATTTGAGACGTGCCCATACCGTCGCCTATTAATAAAATAATATTTCTGGGGTATTGTATTTTCTTTTGTTTTTGCGCAAAACCAACGATTGAAACGAATAATAGAAGATAAATGAATGATACTGATTTTTTCATTGATTAACATTTTAGATGATGGATTAGATATGAAACATCAGATGATTTCGACTTTACACATTGAAAACTCTTCTGCACAATACCTTAACAAAATTTGTAACCTGTAATGGTTAGAGCCGTAAAAGACGGAAACTAATGCCGCAATAGATAAGAAGTACTGTTATATTTTTATTAAGAAATAGGTAGATGCTGAAAGGGGGAGGGCTACAAATAAGGTTTCAGGGATGGGGAAAACGATAAAAAAGCCACCAGTTAACGAGTACTGATGGCTTTATAAAATATTTAATCAGGCAATAAGGAATTGCTGTTTTTTCAGGTGTTTGATTATCGGTTTTTTTCTGCGAGAAACCAAAACTTCTTTACCGTTTACCATCTGGATGCTTACTTTTTTGCCTTCTTTACGCATGCCAATAATATAATCGGGGTTGAGTAAGAAAGAACGATGTACCCGCAGAAAGTGCCTCAGATTTTCTTTTGCTTCATGGCGTTTAAGGGTGGTAGGTAATATGATTTTTTTTCCGTTAAAAAAATGGTAGATAGTATAATTAACATCGGCTTCCAGATATACTATCTGCATGATGTCTTCAGAGCAGTCAAAATATGTCATTGGGCGTAAAGGTTAATGTTCAGTTAATGAACATTAGTCGTTGAACCCTCTCTTACGTAAACAAAAATGTTTGTTTTTATTACCATATCATTTCCTGTATCTCTTGTGTAAAAATAAGCCAACCCCTATAAGCAAAACACCTGTTAGAATTATAAGCCCTGTATCCGGTTTTTCAACAGGAGTAGTATCTCCTATCAGAATAGAAGATGCCCATAAGGTTGGCAATAAATTACGGTTGTTTGCCTGCATAAATGCTTGCTTTGCTTTTTGCAGAGCAACATCTTTGGGTAGGCCGTCTTTCAGGTACGAATAAAAAAATTCTGTCAGGCTATAGGTTGATTTCTCATCAACACTCCATAAAGTAGTAATCAATGAGGGAATACCTAAAGCAGAAAAACTCCTTGACAAACTAAAAACTCCTTCTCCTTTAATATTTTTCCCCAATCCGGTTTTACAGGCTGATAAAACAATCATTTCGGTCTTGATAGTCTGGGCATGATTAATCTCTGAAACAAATACAGGAGTATCCTGCATATAAAAAACAGGCCCTTTATGGGTGGTATCGGCGTGAGTATATAGTTGCACCAGCCGATAATCAGGAAACTGAGTCATAAATGCATGCTTGGATGCTTCTTTTCCCAGAAGTAAATGGCCACTGAATGTTTTTTCAATATTGGTTAAAGAAGTGGCCGATAGAGGCAGTTTATCAACTGAAAGTGTTCTGGCAAAATTAACGGGAGCTACACCCAGAAAAGATGTCCGATTAAACCATGAGGTTTGTTGATTTTTAGCTTCAATACTCTTTAAAAGAAAATTTGCTGAATAAGCATAGCTGATGGCAAAGGATTGTATCAGGAAGTCTGCTTTCTTTGCTGTACGGCTGAATGCCTCAAAGGGCAAAAAATGGTCGTCGTAAGAAATAATGATTCTCCCTTCCGTTAATGCAAGCGGTTGAATCAGGTGAGTGTATAACTGGTTTGAGAGGATTAAAAAATCAGGGAAAGATTTATTAAGTGAGTCGATATTACTGCAAAAGTTCATAAACCGACTGCTAAGATTTTGTTGGTCTTTGGCTATCTTAATCAGTTTAGTTGTTTCGGGGCTTATTTTCATGGCGTATGTAGCACTATCGCCTACAAAGTAAGTGATAAAAGCCTGATGCTGACTTGTCTGAAGCCATTGCTGCAAGGTGCTTAAATCTTTGAAGTCTTCGTTATATTTGGCTGCATAATAAGCAGGAAATCGTTTTTCTAAATCTTTCTTGAACCCGGTAAACTGGTCTTTAACTTCCGATAGTTTTTTGTAAGTTTCTTTGTAGAGTGCCGAATTTTCGGTTTGTTTTTCGAGTTGGGTCTGCAATTCAAAAATCTGGTCCTGATAATTTTTTTCTTTTAATTTTTCTTGTGTCGATAAAAATTGACGGGCATTATTCTCTTTTAAATCATCTAACAGCAAAATAGCTCTCGATTTTTCCAGAAAATAAAAAGCTTTTTGAGAATCATTGGCTAAACGACAAGCCTCAATGGCTGATTCGTAAAGGCTACGGGAGTGTTCCCGCCAGAAACTCTTGGATTGTTGCCCCTGATGTTCTTGTCGCATCAGGTTCAGTAACTGATCAGCATAAGAGAGGTATTGAATCGAGCGGCTCAATACTTCCGGTTTTTTGTTTTTCTGATAAGCTATCAACAGGCTTTTGCCATAATCTCTCAATATATAAAAAAGCGTTCTTTTACTTCTGATTATACCGAAATTCTGTTTCTTAATATCTAATAAAGGAAACGCCATCAGGGCTTTTTCTAAGGTTTTGATAGCAGAATCTACTTTGTTTTCTTCACGCAGGTTAGTGGCATAATTCAGATAAACTCTACTAAGTTCTACGCTTTTTTTTCCTTGAAGGGCAGTAATGGCTTTGTTGAAAACCCTATCTGCTTCTTTGTATTTATGAAACTCGGTATATAAAATCCCCAGATTATTGTGAATCCGCATGGGGATTAAATAATTAAATCTGAGTTGAATAAAAACCTGCTCCGCTCTCTTCAGATTGGTCTCGGCTAGTTTAAAGTCTTTCAGGTTATAATAGCTGATACCCATATTGGCATAGATATTCCCTTTTAGTTCGCCATCATCATTTTTCGAAATCTGAAAAGATTTCTGGTAAAAGTTCTGTGCTATCTGAAGACTTTCAATCGCTTTTTTCTCATTTTCTAACCTACTGTAAGCGATACCTTTGCTATTATAAATCTGACTCATGAGCTGCAGCAAATGGCTTTGATTAGAGTTTTCGGCAAAACGCTCTGCTTTATTTAAAGAATTGAGCATACTCTCATAATCACCTAATTCTAATTCCAGATCTGAAATTAGTTTCAATGAATAGCCTTTCCAATAGGGGTCAGTAGCATATTGAATGGTTAGTTTATAATATTTAATGGCTTCCAGGTAATTCTGGAAGAGATGATGGTAAGCCCCTGCACCATAGGCGGCATAAGTAAGGCCTAACGGTTTCTGCTTAGCGTAACTTTCCCATTGTTTAAGACTCAACTTAATGTAAGGTAGGGCTTTATGTGCATCATTTTTTAAGTAATAATGGTAGGTGAGATTGCTACAAATATTCCCTCTGGTAGAATCCTGAATTGTTGCACAAGTCAGTGAAGTTTTATATAGGCGCTCTAACTGAGCGATATTCTGATCAAGTGGGAGAGAGGCTGATTTTTTTATAGCTGCCTTGACGCTACTGTCTGATGGACATTGGGCAGATGACTTGTCAGTTAGGCTAAAAACAATAAAAAATAAAAAGAGTATTAAAGTTTTATTCATAAGTAATGAGCTAAGGATAGGTGCTTAACCAGGTTAAGCACCCATTAATTTATTCTATTTTTTTAAAACTACCAAGCATTTTATCTGATTGGTGGTGGAGGTATTTTTGGCCCACCCGTACCAGGATCTGGCTCTCCCTCTAATGCTTCTAAAGCAGAGATCGGTTGTCCCATGATTTTCAGGTTTCTGACCTCGAAATAAGACTTTTGGGGCGGAGTCATAGTATGGTCTATCACTAATCTCAGTTTAAGCTGAGTAACTGCGCCTAAAATATCATAATCGCTGTTGGCCTGCGGCTTAAGTACTACCTGCACATCTGTGCTTTCATTGCTGTCGTAAGTAAGCACGGGCACAATAATGTCATAAAGATTCTTACTGTTAGGCGTGCTGCTTACAAGCGTTGAGTCTCCGAAAACCTGATAATTCAACCAGAAATCATTGTGTGCGTTGTGGATACAAATGAAGGCGTTGTCGCCTTGATTGATGAATAGTTTTACATTGGCCACAATAGCAATATCAGTAAAACCATCAGTATAAGTCAGATTATCTAAGGCATTGATGAGTGGCGAAGTAAGTGTATAACTTACCATTGGGTTTTCCTGATCAGAAATTTTGATGGTATCGCCGTCTAACGAAACAGCATCTTTAAATAGCTCCTGGCCTTCTATTTTCCAGTCTGCAAAATTGGCACTCCAGATTTCTTCCATTTTTTACGAAATTTTGGGTTTTTTGATTAATATTTGAGGTAATTAGTCACATATCCCTTCGAAAAGGGCAAAAGCATAGCCTTAGCTGGCTTATGGGCAGCTATCAGATTTTAACAGGTGTAGTACATCAAAGGGAATTTTTAGTACACAGCTTTTTACCGGAGATTTGATTACTGTTTCATTGTGCGAGATTTGGTTTTATGATTAATAATTGATTGAAAACTTCATAGAATCCTTATGAAAAGACATAGCACGGCCTTGTCTGAAAAATAAATGCTTATCAGATTTCAAATTGGTATTCACATGAAAGTAACTTTTAGTACAAAGCGTTTGCGGGTTTTAACTCATACTTATGAGGTATTTGATTCTGGTTATTATGTTGTGTGAAATTCTCTGTAAATGCAAAGCAATAGCCCCATCTGATTTAATCAGCTGTCATATATGCTTATTGATAAGGCGTATTTATTAAAAAAATGACAATAGGGCTTTGTTTGTCAGGAATACTATTCCTGACAAAACAATTGTTTTTATAACCCTTTAATCTTAGAAATAAGAATTGATAAGGCAATGCCCTGTTTGATTTTCACAGAGGGAAAAGACAGCTATACTCCTCTCTGGAATAGAATTTAGTCACAGCAATATATCTATTGGGATATACGAATCAGTCTATACGCAAAATATACGATTGCCTTAATGAACAGGTACTTTTAAGAGACTCTAATAGGTAAACAGCATCTTTTCAGGTTAATCCGCAAATTTTAAGTTTATAAAAATAGCGTTACAAATAATTGTATTTTTAATATGGTTTTTAGTCACAGCTACGCAGTTGTTTCTGTTTGAGCAACGCAATAACCCTTCAAACGCTTTTTCTAAAGCATCAGTCCGGATTATTACGAAACCAATTTTGTTTGGTTATAGAAATTATCGCAAAAGCTGTTAAGGAGTCTTTTTTACGACCCAGAGGTTTAATTTTAATAATTCAGCAATCTGGTTAAGGCTTTTCTGCCTGTTTGATTTAGTCAATTTAGCAAATAGTCATTTAAGGATTCATGAGAACTTATTTTCCTATTTTAACTGTTAGTCGCTGTTTAATAAAATAGGTAAACAAAAAATCTGATTTTTTTTATAAGCTCCATTTTTCTATTTCCTGCCAGCCTTCTGTTTTTTCGTTACGTACTTTTTCAAGGAGTTTTTTTGCTTCGGTGAGGTCATTATTCTGATTGCGTTGCAGAAGGGTAAGGGCATAATAAAACGTACCCGGATTTGATTGTAGATTCTGTTTCTGTAGTGTTGCAAAGTGTTCAAGTGCCAGCGAATATTTTTGTAGACGTAAGTAGGAGATACCAGCATATTTCAGGGCTTCAGGATTATTGTACTCTGCCAGGCTATCAAAAATAGCCGCCGCTTTTGTTAATTGCCCCTCGTTGAAAAGCGAAATAGCCTTTTTAAAAGTATCTTTATCTGCCGACATGGTGGTACTTAAAGTCGAAAAATTTTCTTTTATGTATGCATCGGCCAATTCTGTGAGTTTCGGTTCTGACAAGTACCACCAACTCAGTATAGTAATACAAATAACTATGATGGCTGCAATAGAGTATTTTACAGCAGCAGTAGCCATTACCGGCATTTTATGTTTTTTTCTTAATTCTTCAAATTCTGCTTTGCGTTTGGCTCGTTGTAGTTGTGTAAAACCATATTTAGTTTTTACATAGAGTGCAACAGTTTCGGCAAAAGCCTGATTGGTTTTACACCTTGTTTCAAACGCCTGACGCTCAGGTTCAGAAAGTTCATTATTAAAAAAGCTTTCAATTAAAGCTAATTCATTTTCCATGACTAATAAGTTTTTCTAAGTTTATCAATGCATCTCATACGACTCACCTTTACTACATCAACAGAGCTATAAGTGAGCATATCAAGAATTTCCTTATCAGAGTACCCGTTGGCCCATAATAATAATAATTCTTTGCATTTTTTACCTACGGCATCAAGCCTTTGTAACAAAGTTGTTTCCTCTTCCTGTTCAATTATTTGCTGAATAATACTTTGGGTATCATCGCCCATTAAATACATTATTTCAGAAAGTAAAACGGTGTCAAAAGTTGGCGCTGCCCTGTTTGTCGCTTTTTTTCTGATAAGGGAAACACATTGGTTTGAAAAAATTTGATAAATATAAGTTTTTAAAGAAGCACGCCCTTCAAACCGACGACCGAGAATGTGGTCAATGACACTTAATATGGTGTCTGAATAAACAGAAGCAGATTCATGTTCTTCAATTTGATGTTTCCTGACACCCTCTTTGATAAAGTACAGATACTTTTCGTAGAGTATATTTTCGCATTTTTGTCTTTCTCTTCCACCTTTTAAAATCCCCTCAATTATTTCAGAGTCAGCATCATTGTGTAAAAATTGAAACATAATGTCGGGTATTTAATGCTTATAAAATGGCTAAACGTGATTTTTTCGGTCTAAACTAAGCGATAATTGCCGATAAATCCAATCAGTTTCTAATATTTAAAGGCTTGGGTACTTATAGGCTTGATACCTAAATAGCAGTTTTTTTAACTAACTGTTTTCTGAACGAATAGTTTAATGGGCAAAATTATATCTACATATATACTACTATACAATTTGGATTATTGAATATTTTTTTTTCTTAATAAAGGACAAATATTTGTTCAAATCAAACCAGCTAATTATACAATTACTAATAGCTTGCAATCCATTTCTAAAAATAGAGACGGCAGGATATTTATCTCCATTTTTGTATTTTATTGTTCTAATTTTTTGCACTTTTTGTTGAATAATTCCTTCCCTTATTGCTAAAATATAGGCGACAACTACTAAGCTAATCATCAAACGGATTTTTTTCAAATCAGTTAATGACATATCCTCTAAGTTAAATCCATTAGTCTTCATATGCTTAAATCGGACCGCCGAAGCGGCAATATTCAATTTTCCAACGTTTTGCATACTGTTTTCCGATTCTTTTTTTATTTAAAACATTGGTAATCAAATAGATAATAGGCTCACCTTTATTATCAGAACGCCACATCTCAATTCTGTATTTTTGTCCACAAACAGTAAAAATAGCCTGAGAATAGCCTTTTCTTGTTGCTTTCATCTCTAATTCCTCATAACTGTAGCCACTATCTTCGATTGGTTTACGATACATCCCCTTACGTAAGCGGATAACAAAATTTAACTCAAAGGCAAGCAAATGGCTAAACCATTCTTTTCCTATAAACTCTCTATCGGCTATCAATAGTTTGCCATGCAAATCTATGAGTACAAATGCCTTACGAATGAAATTGATACGATCCTTTTCTGATAATACA
>NZ_SEWF01000047.1 GCF_004168285.1 Emticicia agri
TTACAGAAAATTCATGTCAATCTTCGCAAGAAAGTCAGAGAGATTACCTTAGATATGGCTGCTAATATGGAATTAATTGCCAAAAGAACTTTCCCAAATGCTACCAGAGTTACAGACCGTTTTCATGTACAAAAACTAGCCACAGAGGCTTTACAGGAAATCAGAATCAAACACAGATGGGAAGCACTGGATGCTGAAAATGATGCTATTGAATTGGCTAAGAAAACCGATACAGAATATGTCCCCATAGTACTCTCCAATGGAGATACTATCAAACAGCTACTAGCCAGAAGCAGATATGTCCTTTACAAAAAAGAGAAAGACTGGACTGAAAACCAAAAGCAAAGAGCTACTTTATTATTCGACCTGTACCCTGACATTAAGCAAGCCTATGACTTAACCATGAGTCTTTCTCATATCTTTGAGAATACCAATGATAAGCTATATGGCCTAACAAGACTGGCTAAATGGCACGAGAAAGTAAGACAGGCTGGTTTTAAATCGTTCAATACAGTAGCCAGGTCAATTCAGAACCATTATAAAACGATTGTAAACTTCTTTGAGAATAGAAGTACTAATGCTTCTGCTGAATCTTTTAATGCTAAAATCAAAGCATTCAGAAGCCAATTCAGAGGGGTGAAGAATATCCCTTTCTTTTTATACAGACTTACGCAAATCTATGCTTAGACTATACCTACCCCACAGGTTTTAGGTTTGATCCTAAACTTTACTAAAGTTAATTATCAGACAATTAAAAAAAAATCAAATTTTCGGTGCTACCGATAGCAAATAACCATACATAGATTGCCTATTAGCTCTATTCAAAGATTTTGATAGGATTAATTACCTTTTTATTCATTACCTCTGCTCCTTTAATCTATTTAGTTGTATGCTTTAGTGAGGCATAGGACTATTCATTGACAATACACGCATCAACTTTCATTAAACAATCAATATATTTAAAAAGTATATAAAGCGTTACATTTATACAAATTAAACAATCTTCAAAAACTCAATCAATGATTAGCATTATCATTCCTACTTATAATGAAGCTGAAAATATCGTTGGGCTTATTCAGTTTTTAAAAGATAACAGTAATGGGTTAGTAAACGAAATCATCGTATCGGATGGAGGAAGCACTGATGAAACCCTTCATTTAGCCCAAAATACCGGTGCAAAAGCGATCCTTTCTCCACAAACAGGTAGAGCAAACCAAATGAATTTTGGTGCATCACAAAGTACAGGAAGCCTCCTGTATTTTATTCATGCCGATACTTTCCCTCCTGCGTCATTTGCCAATGACTTGCTACATTGCATGAATAATAATTTTAACTGTGGCAGGTACAGAACAAAGTTCGACAACTCGAATCTGCTTTTAAAATTCAATGAATTTTTTACTCGTTTTGACTGGTTTGTTTGTTACGGTGGAGATCAAACTTTCTTTATCACAAAGACGCTCTTTGAAAAAATTGGTGGCTTTAAGCCTGATATGAGAATCATGGAAGATTATGAAATTGTGATGAGGGCAAGAAAAGCAGGTTATTATACAATCATTCCTAAAGCAGCAATTATTTCGGCCCGAAAGTATAAAAATAATAGTTGGATACGTGTACAGCTTGCCAATTATAGAATCATACAAATGTTTCATAATGGGGCTTCTCAGATAGAAATGGCAACTACTTACAAGAAACTGCTGAATCCTTAAACTGCGTTAATCATTAAAGCCATCGAATTTTAAAGTAAATCTTTAAAAGGCAACCAATCTTCTATTGTATCAATATCAGAAAGTTGTTTTAATACTGCATAAGAAAGGTTTAGTTCTGATATATTCTGCATAGTGTCCTGATAAACTGTCTCTGTACTCCATTGCTTATTTGTAAACAAACAAGCAAATGCTTTCTTCAATCCAAGTAAATAGTATCCTCCATCGAATGTTGGTCCGATAACGACCTCAGCCGAGTTTAATGTCAAAAACGCTTCTTCCACAATTTCGGTTTCTAATGCCGGACAATCGCTGCCAATAATGAGCACCTTACTATAGCCTTTGTCAAACAGATAAGTGAAAGCATTATACATTCTTTCGCCCAGGTCATTTCCTGTTTGCTGAACTTTGTGAAAGAGATCATTCTCCCATAAGTCATTGTTATTGATACCGTCTGCATAGAAAACAAACTTCTCAGCATCTGTATCTTTAATAACTTTGTGCGTTTTTTTCAATAAGCTGGTATAGACCTGCAAAGCCTGCACATCTCCAATACCTTTTGCCAATCGTGTCTTTACCTTTCCTAATACAGGATTACGCACAAATACAATGATTGCTTTTTGCATATATCTAAGCTACTGCTCCCCCACAACTGGAACCAGAACCAGCCGTGCAGCCATAACAATGTTGATTTAATATAATTGACCGATTTAGTAAGTCAGCAGCGTTAAATTGTGAAATATGCTCCTGACTAACCGCTACTTTCAAGTCAAGCATTTGGTTGAAGTCGCAATCGTACATAAAACCATCCCAACCAATTGAAAGTGTGTTCCGGCACATCACATTTAAAGCGGCTGATGGATTAAAAGCTGTAATAAGCTTATCCATATATTTCTCATAGTTACCAGTCCGCAGCAAATAGTCTAAATAACGACTGATAGGCATATTGGTGATGGTATAAAGATTGTTGAATACAATATTGAATTCCTTCTGTAAGGCTTCTTTGTATTCTTTTTCAAGCGTTGTCTGTGAGGCAGGTAAAAAAGCACCCGCAGGATTATAGACCAGATTTAATAGTAAATTGCTCCCCTCCACACCATATCCAACCCGATTGAGTAACTGAAGTGCTTTGATGCTATCGCCGAATACCCCTGTTCCTCTTTGACGGTCTGTACGATCTTTAGAATAAAAAGGCAACGAAGATACCACTTCAACCCTATGCTGTTTAAAAAAATCGGGCAAATCATGGTATTTCTTATTGGCGAGAATAATAGTCAGGTTACAACGAACAATGATATGCTTGTTTAACTTTTTAATCTCTTCAATAAACCAACGGAAATGTGGATTCATCTCTGGTGCACCACCTGTTAAATCAACGGTTTTAAAAGAGGCATTGGCTTTGAGTACATCCAGACATTGCTGCATGGTTTCAACAGTCATGATTTCTTTTCTGTCGGGCCCGGCATCAACATGACAGTGCTGGCATACCTGATTACACATTTTGCCAACATTTATCTGAAAAATTTCCAGTTGAGTTGGTTTTAATGGATAATGTTCTAAGGCTTCCAGTTTTTCAGTAAACAGTAGTTGTTTAGATGAGTTATTCTGGTTAGTTCCTTGCTCAAGTATATCTATTTGTTGCTGTGTATTAGATAGAATACTTCCCTGTGCTTTCAGTGATTTCATTGAGAATGCTCATTTACATCGCTATTTCTTTTACCTTATTCATCATTTGTACCCCGTGTACCAGGGCTGCTCCCCCTTTAATGGCAGCGGCTACATGAACAGCCTCCATCATTTGGGCTTCACTATAACCTTTTTCAAAGGCATCACTACTGTAAGCATCTATGCAGTAAGGACATTGTACTGCATGTGCAACGGCCAATGCTATTAATGATTTTTCTTTGGCTGTCAAGCTGCTTTCGCCAAATACCTCTCCATACCAGGCGAAGAATTTATCGGCTAAGGGCTTCTGAAATTCGCCAATATTTCCAAACTTGCCTAAATCTTCCGCATTGTAGTAATGATTTTCCATGATAATCAATTAAAGTTTATAGTTATCTAAATATAATTCCCAATCATACTTTTTAAATTCAATAGATGGATTGACCTTTTCAGGAATAATCTTTTTTGCTTTTAATAACTCAATCATTTCAGTCTTACCGCCAAAATCTCCACGAAACCAACTCATAATAGCAGGTAAATGTACTATATTATTTTTAGCATCATAACTGACTTCGCTTTTCAGATAAGCATCAGTAGCTAAATCTAATTGTGCGTTCAGGTTTTCCGGATTATAAAAAGCAATGGGAGGACAGCTTTTAGCACCACAATTCAAGGCGAAATGAATGCGATAATCTACTTTTTCGACACGTAAATCCTCTTCTCTTTTATCAGGAAACCATCTGCTGAAATATCCCAAGCTCCATTTTGGTTTTGAATGACGTAAAATATCATGTTCTATCTGATCTAAACTAAACAATTGCCCTGCAATCCATATTTGTTTGGCTTCAAAAAATGCACTTCTATCTTTATATTTATCAGGGTCTTTTTTTAGAATAACCTGCGTAAAACCATTATAGGCATTTATCCAGAATGCTTTTTTTTCATCGTCTGTAACTAATCGCTTGACCAGTTCATGATAATTAAGTGTTTTCAGTTCTTGCAAAAGTTTATCTGTATTCTCTCCTGTTTTGGCTGAATAGACAAATGTTTGAGAAAGTTGAACAAACTTGTTTGATGATTTTAAATTGTTTGACATTCTACTGATTGGACTTACTACCGAACTGGACATAGAAGATTTTATCTTTTTTCCACTCAACCAGTCATTGATTATTTTTTCATTTAAACTGGCTGCATCCATAATGGCAATGATAGTTCCACTTTTATCAAGGATAACCGTATAAGGAAAGGAAGCAGGCTTAAAAAGGTTGTTAAAAGTATTTTCTTTATCTATAACGACCGGAAACATAAATGGTTTACGTGCTTCTATAAATTTAGTCAGTTTTGCTTCTTCTTCATTAGAAACGAGAATAATGTTCAGGTTATCTTTAAAAGTAGTTTGTAATTGAGCTAAATGAGGTAATGCTTTGATACAAGGGGCGCACCACGTTCCAAAAAAATCTATGATAGTAATTTCTTTTTTAAACTCGTTCAACGAAAAGCCTTTTTTATCAGTATTAAGTACCCTGGTAATTGGAATATTCTTAACAATATCTCCCACTTTATACGCCTGTTGTGCATAGAGTTGAAAAATCAGAAATTGAAAAATTATTACCAGAGATTTTTTTTTCATTTACAGAGATAGGAATGAAACTTATTAATTGCATATACGGCATTTGGCAAGTAACAGTTTTATAAATCTCATAGAATTACTTATGTTACATGAGATTTCTTGCGAAAGTGACTAATGATTGAAAACGGTAGTAGCGTAATTATTCATTCAACTATTAGCATGGGATAGGTTTTTTAAACATTTATTCAGAAATTTGAAACAAAAAGCAGCTCGACTAAAAATGAAAAAGCTCCCCCTGATTTTACTTATTCTATTCCCTCTTTTATGTAAAAGTCAAAATGCCACCATAAATAAATATTTTGATGCAGGTATTCCCACTTTAAATAAAAGCTGGACGGCTCAGGAATATGTAAATGCCATAAACTTATTGGATAAATTAGCAAAAGAAGGTACGTTGGCGTTACCAAGTACCAAGAACGAGACAAAAGATCTATTCTTCAAAATTTCAAACTTTGAGAATTACTGGTTTTTCAAATCTGAAGTAATCGGTTATCAGGATAAAATGACCTTTCTTCTAATGGTTCAAAAGCCACTTCTGACTTTATATTTTACTTATATTTCAAGTGCCAAGGAAATCAATGGAGTGATTGATTACAGTACTGAAATGGTTTCTCTCCAGTTAATAGCTATAAAGTTAACAGACTTACAAATAGAATATACTGAAAAATTTATAGTCGCGAACCCAAATCTGACTAAAATTCAACAAGATGGTTTACAGAAAATGAAGACTGGTTTGAACACTTTTATTTCAGGTAATATTGCAACGCTTAAAGATGAATACATTTATTATCTGGAAGACGATATTTGCAGATTAAGTAAAGTATTCTTTGATTTTTATAGGAAAAACAGGCTGCCTATTGATGAAATCTCAAGAAATGAATTTGACAAAAATATTAAGCTAATGGGCGAAACACATAAGTTAGCTTGTGTAAAAAATCTGGCTAAGTTGTAGTTTATATACTACTCATTACCCTTCCTCCACATACTCCAAAACATCCCCAGGCTGGCAGTTGAGTACCTTGCAGATGGCTTCCAGCGTATCAAAACGAATGCCTTTGGCTTTGCCTGTTTTCAGGATAGATAAATTGACGGTGGTAATGCCGATTTTTTCTGCCAACTCTTTACTTTGCATCTTGCGTTTGGCAAGCATCACATCTACATTGATTATAATTGGCATATCTCAAATAAATAAATCTTGTTCTTTCTGCAATTGTAAACCCTGTTTGAAAATAGCGGCAAAGAAATAGGCAAAAACGCCCAAAATGAAGTGCAAGATAATTAAAATAATAGCCATGTCGTCCACTTCTGTAAAAATACTGGCAAACAATAAGGTCAGGCCTGGCAAAAAAAGATTTGCCCAGTAAAAGTACCGCAATTGTCTGATACCAAAATCTGTAAACAGTTTTGGCTGAAAGAATACCTTAAATATATTGCTGGCGAGCAGAAAGAACAATCCGTATAGCCCCAATACTAAAAGAAAATCAAAGATGATATACGGCATATTGTAATCACCGTTCAGAAAAGGAGTATCTGTAAACGGGTACATGACATGAAAATACTTTTTGTTTTCTCTGAAACCCAACGACCAGCCTGTCAGTAAACTAAAGGCTGAATAAGCCGTAGTGCCTAAATAGAAGAAAGCTAATACACGAGTAATGTAAAAAAGAATTTTAGAAATAATTTTTACTTTGTTCATTTTTCATAATTTTTTAAATATGGAGTAAAAATAAGGTTTAGTTATCATAAAACAATAATTAATTTATTTTCTACAATTATTATTCAACCTTCCGCTTAGTAGCTTTCTTCCTCTTATTTGAATGTTCTATTATTCCTCAAAAAAAATTTTGTAATTTTTGTAATGACTTTCAGGCTCGGTCGTCTATGTTATTGAAATGGATTTAAAAGTATTTACGCAATCGGTTCTTCAGCATCAATCCCGTCTTTTTCGGGTGGCAAAACTCTTCCTCAAGAATACTGAGGAGGCAGAAGACACTGTTCAGGAAATATTTTTAAAGCTATGGGATAAACGTCAGCAACTCGGGGCTTATAATAGTGTAGAAGCATTAGCAGTACAAATGACCAAAAACTTGTGTCTGGATAAACTTAAATCTCATGATTATAACTATACCAGCACAGGTTTAGAAACAATTGAGGTAAATGCCAACACTTATACCCCACATGAGCAGACAGAGTTAGCCGATAGCAATGATTTACTAAAGAAAATCATTGACGATTTACCCGAACTTCAGAAAACGATTCTTCACCTTCGGGATGTAGAGGAATATTCGTTTGAAGAGATTGAACAGATTACCGGACAGACCATCAATAATATCAGAGTCATATTGTCGAGAGCGCGCAAGAGTGTGAGAGACAGTTATTTAAAAACGAACAATTATGTATCAGGAAATTGAAAAATTGCTAGAGAAATATTATGAAGGTGAAACCACACTCCAGGAAGAAAAGTATATCAAAGAGTTTTTCAGTAAAGCAGAGGTGCCAACACATTTGCAGCACCACATAGCCGAGTTTGCGTATTACCGACACGCGGCAAAGGAGACACCCTCGAAAAATCTGAATGAAGTATTACTCAGTAAGATTGAAAAGAAAGGCCGAATCATTCAGTTCAGAACTGTAAGTCTGCGGATAGCGGCAGGATTAGCCCTATTGATAGGGGGTTTTGCTGTAGGATATGCCTATAATAACCGTGGGGGCGAAATAACTATCATTGAAAGCAAGCCCGAAACAGTCATGAAGCAAAGCCTGCAATTTGAGCAGGTAAGTCTGAAATCGGCGAGCGAAAGGATTGAGGCAGTAAACCAGAGTCTGAAACTGAAAGCATTAGACCAGGATTTGACCCAATTGCTGATTAATACGCTGAATTTCGACGATAACGTGAATGTACGTTTGGCCGCTGCTCAGGCATTGGCACGTTTTGAAGACGAGCCTTTGGTAAGAGAAGGACTGATTCAATCGCTTAAAATTCAGACCGACCCGAATATTCAGATAACACTCATTGAATTACTGGTAATGATGAAAGAAAAACGAGCTTCGCAAACACTGGAGCAACTTTCGCAGGACGGCAATGTAATGGATGTAGTGCGTATGAAAGCACAGGAAGGGGCAGCCCAATTAATAACTTTATAAACAATTAATAATTAAACCGATTTCCGAAGAAATGTAAGGCCTTGTTCAGCAGGAAATCACAAGT
The DNA here is from genome assembly GCF_004168285.1 of Emticicia agri. GTDB lineage: Bacteria > Bacteroidota > Bacteroidia > Cytophagales > Spirosomataceae > Emticicia > Emticicia agri. The sequence continues at coordinate 8,207 of NZ_SEWF01000047.1, forward strand.
AAACCAATCAATTTTCAGAATTATCTAAAAGCATATTACAATGAAAAAGAATATCTTAATAGTCGCTTGTATTTTATTAACTGCTGTTTATACGCAAGCCCAGGAATTTAAATCTAAATTAGCCAATACCAAAGATAGCAAAGTAGCTATCGAATTAGATGCCGACAATATTAAAATTGAAGGACATGCCGGAGACGAGGTAATTATCAGAGGAGGCAGTACTGAACCGATACCGGAACAAGCCAAAGGCTTGAAGCCCCTCTACAATACCAATGTTGATAATACCGGACTTGGTCTGGCTGTTAACCTCGAAGGTGGCGTTTTAAAAATTGAGAAAGCCTCAAGAAAATCGTCGAAATACACCATTCTTGTTCCTAATAAAGCCAGTATCATGTTTACCCAAATTAACTTTCAGGGCTCAATGGTTACTGTGAATAATATAGAAGGCGACTTGGAAATAAAAACTAACAATTCAGACATCAGACTAAACAATGTAACAGGCCCTATTGTAGCCAATAGCATCAGTGGTAAACTTACAGCGGTATTTTCTTCGCTTAATCAGGCTACGCCTTCTTCTATCTCTTTGATAAGCGGCGAACTGGACATTACGCTTCCGGCTACTGCTAAAGCTACGCTATCGATGAAATCTATTTCAGGAGAAATCTACACAGATATGGATTTAAACCTGAAATCAGGAAAAGATGGCATGTCAAGAGTAGGTGGTGGCCATAACATTACAGGTAATCTGAATGGTGGTGGTGTGAATCTTCAACTCAACACGATAAGCAGTAATATCTACGTTCGCAAAAAATAACAACCTTTGTCCGATATAAAATTATGAAAAAGCTAATAACATTATTACTATTACTCGGTCTTTGCTATTCGTTTACTTATGCACAGAAAATCATTGAGAAACGTATGCCATTTGCGGCTAACCAATCGGTAGACCTTAACCTCAAATTTGCCGACAACATAAAGGTGCAATACTGGGATAAAGCCGAAGTGTATGTAAAGATTGCTGTTGAAGTGAATGGTGGGAGATTGAATGATGCCTTTACGGTAGATACCAAAAGTAATTCAGAGGAAATCAGAATAAAAACTGATTTTGATGAAGAAATGATTAAAAAAGGCAGGCCGGAAGACTGCCCTGAAACCAAAGACGGACATCGTTCGTCGTGGAGCAGAAACGGAGACAGTTATTATGTTTGCAGTACCATCAATTACGAAGTATATCTGCCTAAAAAAGCTGAGGTAAGTTTAGAAACCATTAATGGCAATATCTGGATAAGCAGCATTAACAGTACCCTTAAAGCAAAAACTATCAGTGGTTTTGTAGAGGTAAACTGGCCAAAAGGCAAAGGCGGTAACCTGGGTATGAAAACCGTTACCGGAGAAGTGTATTCTGACCTTGACATTGCTTTTAAAAACAAAAAACAGAAAAACCCGATAGTAGGTTACCTGTTAGAAGGCACAGTATATGGAGGTGGACCTGAAGTACGCCTCGAATCTATCAGTAATAATGTATATGTGAGGAATAAAAATTGAGTAGAAGTATTATAAATTAAGGTTAAGTTTTGGCAGCTTTGCAAAGTTTCACAACTTGCAAGGCTGCCAAACTTTTATTGGCAGTCTGAATTTCTTTAGCTTCGAGCATAGATTTGAGGATAAACTATTCGTTTCTTTGCAAAAATATTCTTTGCTTCCTATGATAAAGAGACTGAAAGTAACAACCTTGATTGGTTTTATAGCCATTTTTGCGGGTATGCAGGCTAAGGCACAAGCGCCTGAACAAATAAAACTGATAGACCAGTATATTCAGCAAAACATTGATAAGAACCATATACCGGGCTTATCTATAGCTATTGTCAATAAAAATCAGGTAGTTTTCTCGAAAGGTTATGGAAAAGATGGAAACAACAGAGCCATTATCAGCAGTACACCTTTTGCTATTGCTTCACTCAGCAAGGCATTTACAGCGATGGCGGTGATGCAATTGGTTGAGGCCGGAAAGATTAATCTCGACACACCTGTTAAAAACTATATTCCAACTTTTCAGATGGCCGATAGTCGTGCCAACCAGATTACAGTCAGGCAGTTTTTGAATCAGACCAGTGGTTTGTCAGACGTAGTGTATCCTGAGCTAAGTTTTAAGCAACAGCCGGCTTCTACCATGAATACCATTGATAACCTGAAAGACGTTGAATTAGATAGTAAACCGGGCGAAAAATTTCATTATCATAACCCCAATTACCATGTAATGGCTCATTTGGTTGAAGTAGTAAGTCGGGAGAAATTTTCTGATTATATGCAGAAACATATATTTACCCCCCTGCAAATGACCCACTCTGCCAATTACCATAGCACTATGGAGTTTCAGAAACATTTAGCTCAAGGCAATATATTTGTGTTTGGTCAGCCTGTAAAACTCAACGAACCCAACTGGTTTATAGAGGGCTCGGCAGGAATGGTTTCTACTACCTCCGATTTAGCCAAATGGTTGATGATGTACCTCAATAAAGGCGAATATAAGGGGCAGAAATTATTAAGCGAGAAAGGGATAGAAACCATGTTTTCACCGCCTGCCAATAGTTCTTATGGATTGGGCTGGTTTATAGACCCACAAAAGAATGTATCTCATAGTGGTGTACTCTGGACCTATCAGGCAGAGCAGATGATTCTTACCAAAGAGGGTTATGGCATAGTTATTCTTTTTAACAGTGGTATCAATGCCTTTCAGGACTATCATGTTTTCATGCAGGGCGTGAGTCATATACTTACTAATCAGGAAGCTAACCAACCTGTGATGAATGATTCGATTTATGAATTATTGATGGCTACTTTTATACTACTAACCTTGCTGCTTACTTTTATGCGCTTCCGAAACATGAAAACCTGGGTAGCTAAACATCGCCTGAAACCATCTTGGGTAGTTACTACCGAAAATATAATCCGGTTGCTTCCTTTGGCTTTCTTAGTACTGATTCCAAACTTGTTAACCTTATTATCTCATCGGGTATTAAGTTGGGAGCGGATTTTTCTGATGGCACCAAGTGTAATTATCTGGCTTGGCGTAGTAGCCTTTTGCAATCTGCTCATTGTTGTAGTAAGGGTAGTAAATTTAAGGAAACGTTGGTAATCATTGGCACTTGGTCTCATATAGAAGATTTTTCAAATTGTCTTGCCCTATCATTGGTAAGACGATTTGAAAAATCGTGATACATGAAATTATTTCAACTCCCATACTCTAAAGCGTTTTATGGCTACGCTTCCAAATTGCGATTGTCCTTGTGGCATATCCCGTTTACCAATTAGTAAACCTACTTCTCCGGTAGCAGGAAAATTGGCTGACAATTCAAAAGTTCTTACTTCTTCATTATCTATGTAGCAGGTAATTTTTCTCCCGAATTTCTTAACTTTTAGTGTACTCATTTTGTCGTCTTTCATCAAATCTTTTACCCAACGGCTGCCGTTTTCATGGGCATGGCTCATTCCGGTCGGAGGTATTTCAACCGTTCTCCAGCCATCTGTGGTTTTTACAAAATGTGCATTAGATGCTGTTTTATTTTCACTTCTTACCAGCGGTAAAGCCCACACAATACCACACATACCTGCACTACCCACATCGCATTGTACTTCTGCCACAAAATTGTTCAGTTCTTTGCCAATGCCAAAATAATATTCACGTTTCCATGCGCCTAAATATGCTTTGTATTTTCCGTCTTCATAAAATAACCGGTCATTCTTTTTGTCAAAAACGGGCAATTTCAAGGAGCCATTGCCATCAAAGTTTTCTTCTATCAATAAGGTAGCATTTTTCAGGCTTTCTTCTTCTTGTGCTATAGTAGCTTTTGCTTTTAAGGAATCGGCGTGTGCCTTGGCTTTTTGTCTGGCATAGACTGCTTTACCCTCGGGCGTTTGTGAGTACCAGACGGCAAAACCCATGAGGGCAATAAAAGCAACAAAAAGGTAACCTAACATCTTCAGAAATTTCATAATAAAATAGATTAACAGGCTCAAAATAAATGAAATACCTGACATGCTCATTAGCCTTTTTCAGATAAAGCCATTTATTTTTATCGAAGGTTTTTAACAGGTGTTTTCTGTTTATAGAGTTATCTCTGTAGAGCTATAATCAGCTAATATATTATCTGTTTATAAACCGATTATTAATTTAGACTTACGTATATATATTAAAGTAAATTTAATATTATCGTAAGTAACAGCGAATGGAATTCGCCGTCTAAAATAACAACGCGGACGCCGCGCGGGAATTATCATCTTACAGGCGCAGACTAAAGTCTGCACATAACATAAAAATTATTCTGTATAAAATAGAGTTTAATATTTTCGGATAAAGCTTTAGGTTATTTTCGTTATCAAAGTGAGTATTAGACAATTTCATAGTTTAAGTTCCTATACCTGAAGTACATTTCTTTGTTATACTTAATCGGGCTTAGAGACTAAAATGACAGATAGTCTTTTTAAGCTATTTACATTAATTTGCACCTGAAACAGTTTAATAATATCTATTCAATCAAAAACCTGACAATGAAAATCACTCTACTAATTATTCTTTCCTTTGGACTTTTTACTTGCGCCAAGCATCAGACACCACATAATGCGGGCCAAGCATGGCAGAATACCTTACAACAAATTCCGGGAAAAATTGAATGTGAATGGTATAATACAGGCGGTGAAGGGGTGGCTTATCATGATACCGATAGCCTGAATAATGGCAGTGGGAAGCTGAATCCGGCCAATGGCAATTTTTTGAATGAATTCAGGATGAAAGAGGGCGTAGATATTTCTTATACCAAAGCTAACGATATAGATAATACGAAATATAATAAGGTAATGCCCGAAATGAATCAGTTATATGTAGGTTGGACAAAAAACAGCGAATGGATAAAATATTACGTCAATGTAAAAGAAACGGGTAATTACACCGTAGGGTTGATGTACACCGCTAATGGCGATGGCGTTATTTCATTAGATATTGACGGTACACCCATAGCTGAAAACCTGAAGGTTAGCTCAACTTTTGACCCAAACGAGCCTGTAGAGTGGCGCCAGTGGCATCATTGGAACAAAGCAGAATCGTTGGCAGAAGTAAAATTGAAGAAAGGCATTCATACGCTTACGCTGCATACAGTGGCACATGGCAATATGAATTACGATTACCTTGAGTTCAAAAAAATTAATTGACCTTAAACTAAACTGTACGCTGCATGAATCAATATGTAATCATTGCCAGAGATGGTGCTGATGAAGAAGCCATTCATCGACGAATGGAAGCCCGCCCTATCCACCTGGCAGGTGCAAAAAATCTTAAAGAACATAATCAGTTTATTATCGGAGGAGCCATGCTTGATGATTCAGGCAAAATGGTAGGCTCTGTCATGATTGTTCAGTTTGAAAATGATGAAGAAATGAAAAACTGGTATGATAATGAACCTTACATAACTCAGAATGTGTGGCAGTCAATTGAGATAAAACCGTTCAGAGTAGCTAATGTATAACTATTCCAATATTTGGCACTATATTTTTAATAAATTATTAAGTCTATAAATTACCATTTTTTATCTACAAATAAGATATTTACAGCCATAAATTAGCCCATAAAGTCAACTTATTACAACACTTGTATAGCGAGCATTTATTGTAAATTTTTTTTTTAATCACTTTTTAATAATTTTACAGTCCTAAATTTTTTTGTGTCTTTAATTTAATAAACAAACTAAACAAACCTACAAAACATGAGAAAACAATCTCTACTTCTCTTCATGCTGGGGATTCTCTTTACTGCGTGGCAGGCAACTGCACAAGAAAGGACGGTTTCTGGTAAGGTAACGGCTTCAGAAGATGGCTCACCACTCCCAGGTGTAAGTGTAACGGTAAAAGGAACAAAACAAGGAACACAAACAGATGCTTCCGGTATTTACAAAGTTAATGTTTCAGGTAATGCTACTCTGATTTTCAGTTTCATTGGTACAATATCACAAGAAGTACCAGTAGGCACTCGTACAATCGTTGATGTTCAGTTAGTAGCTGACAACAAACAATTAAGTGAAGTTGTGGTTGTAGGTTACGGTACCCAAAAAAGAACCGAATTTACAGGTGCGGCCTCAACCGTAAAAGCTACGCAGATTGCTGAACGTCCTGTACAAAGTTTCGCACAAGGTTTAACGGGTCAGGCTGCCGGTGTGAACATCACACAACCGAACGGTCTGTTAAATAACCCTCCCGTTATCCGTGTGCGTGGTCTTAGCTCACTTTCATTGAGCTCGTTTCCGTTAGTAGTAATTGATGGTATACCTATTACTACAGGTGACGTATCAGGTAACGCCAGTACGAATAACCCATTAGGTGATATTAACCCTGCCGACATCGAGTCAATCGACGTATTGAAAGATGCTGCTTCTGCGGCTATTTATGGTTCTCGTGCAGCTGCCGGGGTATTATTAATTACTACCAAACGCGGTAAATCAGGTAGTGCAAAAGTTTCTATTGATAGCTGGGCTGGTGTAAGCAATGCAGTTCGTTTACCGGACGTATTAAATGCACAACAATACATGGATCATAAAAACATGGCTATTGCTAACGCCTTGTCTATTAATCCGAATGCGATTGCACCTTCTCAACGTAACGATCAAAACAAATCATTCTTACCTAATTACGATGCAAATGGTAATTTAATTGATACAGATTGGTACAAAGAAGTATATCGTACAGGTTTCTCGCAAAACCATAACCTGACCGTACAAGGTGGTACAGAAAAAACCAGCTATTATTTCTCGGCAGGTTTCTCTGACCAGAATGGTTTCCTTGAAGCGAATAGTTTCCAACGTCGCTCTGGCCGTCTTAACTTAGACCATCAGGCTACCAAATGGTTGAAATTATCTGCTAATATCAACTTTACTAATAGCATGAACAAATCACCTAACAGTGGTTCTTATACTGGTGGTGCATTTGCTACTTCAGGTTTAGGTCGTATTGCTGTAGCGCAAGTACCTAACTTGCCTCCTTATAACGAAGATGGTACTTACAACCTTGAAAACAATACAGTAGGTCGTAAAAACAACTTGTTACCAGCACAGTTCCCTAATGCGGCTGCTTTGAGAGACTTGGATAAAAACACCTCTGAAACTAATCGTATCATTTCTAACTTAGCTGCAGAAGTAAAACTATATGAAGGTCTTACTTTCAAGACTACTTACTCTTGGGATTTCAGAAATACAGAAAACATCCGTTTCTGGAACCCATATAATGGTGATGGCTGGTCAGCATTAGGTGATGCTTATAACCAAACCAACCGTGCAGATAACTGGAACTGGATTAATACTTTGCAGTATATGAAAACATTCGGTGAAAAACATAATATTTCATTGGTGGCTGGTTCTGATGTACAAAAAAGAAGAACAACTTCATGGGGTGCGCAACGTCAGGGTCTTGCTGACTTCTTCTTTACTGATTTCCAAGGTAACTTCGGTACTAACCTTGCTGCCGGAAACAACATTTCTCAAGTGGCTTATGAAGCTTACTTAGGTAGCGTGAGTTATAACTTTGCCAATAAATACTTCATCAGCGGTAACTATCGTCGTGATGGTAACTCTGCGCTTTCTGCTGAAAACCGTTGGGGTGATTTCGGTGGGGTATCTGCAGGTTGGACTGTATCTGAAGAAGAATTCTTCAAGAGCATGGGTCTTGGTAACAAAATCTCCTCATTACGTTTGAAAGCAAGCTGGGGTAAAGTTGGTAATGGTAACCTTAACAACGCTTATGGTTCGTTCTCTACTTTTAGTTCTGGTCTTCATGGTTCTGCTGCTACTTTATCGTTCAACCAGGCAGGTAATAAAGATTTGAAATGGGAAACAAGTGAGCAGACTAACATTGGTTTAGACCTTAGCTTCCTTAACGACCGTGTTACTTTTGAGGCTAACTGGTATAACAAAAACATCAATAACATGATTCTTGATGTACCACAGGCACCATCAAAAGGTATTCCTGGTAACTCTATTCTTGCCAACGTTGGTTCAATGTACAACAGAGGCTGGGAGTTTGCAATCACTGCAGTACCAGTTAATAAAGGTGGTTTCACATGGTCAACTAACCTGAATTTCTCTACCAACAAAAATATGGTTACTGCCCTTGTTGATGACAATACGCCAATCCTTACTAATACTTCTGGCTTAGAAGCAACAAGTATTACTAAAGTTGGTTACTCTGCGGCACAGGTGTATGGTGTAATAACACGTGGTGTTAACCCTGCTAATGGTCGTCGTATTTTTGTTACACGTGATGGCAAAGAAGTACAATACCTACACTTAGGTGGTCCTAATGCCTGGACTTTCCTTGACGGAACACCAACAACTTCGCCATCTGCTCAACAACAAATATTGGGTGGTACTATCCCAACCTGGTATGGTGGTTTCAACAACAACTTCAAATACAAAGGATTTGATTTAGCGGTGAACTTCACATTCTCTGGTGGTAACTACATTTATAACGGTAGCAAAGCCGGTTTAAGAGACCAACGTGTGTGGAACAATTCTGTAGATGTATTGAACTCATGGAAAAATACAGGTGATATTACTGACGTTCCAAGAGCAGTCTATGGTGATAACGTATCAAACGGTTCATCATTCCTTATCTCTGAAAACCTTGAAAAAGGAGATTTCTTACGTTTACAAACAGCTACTTTGGGTTACCGTATCCCAAGTACATTTGGCAAAACAGGTATTACTTCATTAAGAATTTATGTTCAGGTGAACAACGCCTTCTTGCTTACCAAATATACAGGTGTTGACCCTGAAATCTCAACCAACGGAGATTCTAACCTTGCTTCTGGTATTGAGCGTAATAGCATTCCACAAGGAAGACAATTCACGGCTGGTCTTAACCTAAGTTTCTAATTCTAAATGACATTGATTTTATGAAAATATTAAATAAAAAAATAGGGATTTTATCACTGGCTATGACCATTAGCTTGTCTTCCTGCAATGAAGACTTCCTGACCGCTGTTCCTGAACTAAGCTTGTCAGATGCTACGGTATTCTCAACTCCTGCTCGTGTTGAGTCGCAGGTAATCGGTTTGTATGGTTCTGCTAAAAATGGTGCTCTTTTCGGTGGTCGTTATTTAATTTACAATGATATTCGTGCCGAAGAGTTTGTAAACCGTACTACCAACTCTGTAACAGGTTATTCTACCTACCAAGGTAATCAGGACCCATCTGATACTTATATAGCTAACTTCTGGACACAAGGTTATCTGACTATCAACAGAGCTAACTTGTTTTTAGAAGGTTTAGCAGCTAATCCAAACTCGGTTAGTGCTGCATTAGCCGCTAACTATGCCGGAGAAGCTAAATTCCTGAGAGCGCTTACTTATTTCTCTTTGGTTCAGTTCTTTGCAAAACCTTATGCTTTAGACAATGGTGCATCTCCGGGTTTACCGCTAAGATTAAAAGGAGAAACTTCTTCAGCTAACAATAATCTGGCAAGAAGCACCGTAGCACAAATCTATGATCAGGTATTGAAAGACCTTAACGAAGCTGAAAGTCAATTGCCTGATAATTACAGCACGCCTTTATTGCGTACAACGAGAGCACACAAAAACACGGCTATTGCTTTAAAAACCCGTGTATTGTTAGCGAAAAAAGATTATGCAGGTGTTATTACAGAAGCTAACAAAATTGTTTCTGCGGCTGCTCCTTTTAAATCACCAAACCGTGTAGCTCATGAATTACAAGCAGATGTGGTATCTGTTTTCAGAACTCCCTATACTTCTGTTGAGTCTATTCTTTCGTTCCCGATGGCTGAAACCAATGCTCCTGGTACACAAAACCAGTTAGGTTATTATTTCAATGCGGGTAACGTAGAATACTTTATCAATACAGGTCCTACAGGTATTTATTCAAATCCGCAATTCAGAGCTTCTGATGACCGTAAAGCTAAATTGACAGTGCCAACTACCAGCGTAGCTGCGTTCCCATCAAGCACTAAATTCAGTGGTGTATCACCTTATATCGATTTCGTTCCGAATATCCGTTATGCCGAGGTATTATTAAACTTAGCTGAGGCTGAAGCTGAAGCAGGTAACCAAACCCGTGCATTAGCTTTATTACAAGCAGTACACAATCGTTCGGATGCAGGTTATGATTTCGGAACACTTGATAAAGCCGGATTAATTACTGCTATCTTAACAGAAAGACGTATTGAGTTATTTGCAGAAGGTTTCCGTACAAATGATATCTTAAGAAGAGGCGAACCTATCAACTCTTTTGGCGCAGGTGCTATGATTCAACCATCTGAGGCAAGATATATTTTCGGTATTCCTTTAGCAGAGACTCAAACAAACCCTGGTATCGGAAACTAAAAATTCTGTTCTTTATTATTTTTGCAATGGGTTGTCTGAGATTCTCTCAGCAACCCATTCTTTTTAAAACTTAATTTTATACATGATGAAACGATTTGAAAAGCTATTAATTATCAGTTGTCTGGCATGGAACTCATCTTTTGCACAGATGGCTGTATCTGCCGATGTGTTAGGAGGCACGCCTTTAACAGGGCAAGCCTATATGAATGTAAAAGGAACACCGTATTTGCTCGAAAACTGGGAAAAAGGAAGTGTTACTTTAGCATCAGGCAAAAAATTTGAAAACCTTGACCTGAAATTTGACCAGGTGATTAATCAGGTAATTTTTCAGGATGCCGATGGTAGCATGAAAGCCTTCAGCCAACCGATAGCCGCTTTTACCATTGGCAAAGATGCCAACGAGCATGAGTTTATGAGAGGAGTAGATGGGATTTACTATGAAAAACTGGTAACCGGGAAAATTACACTATGGAAAAAGAATCATAAGACTTTGATTGACGAAAAACCGTATGGTTCGGCCACTGTACAGAGAAATATACTGAATAATAATACCTATTACGTAGGAGAATTGACGCAACTCGCAAAAATTAAAACTGATAAAAAATCAGTTCTGGAGTTAATGGCAGACAAAGCCAATGATATAGAACAATACATGAAAAAGGGGAAACTCAGCCCTAAAACTGAAAGTGATTTAGTAAGGGTTATTATGTATTATAATGGTTTGTAGCCTGAAAGCTACTGGCTATAAAAAGCCTGTTTCTTCAACCGGAAACAGGCTTTTTATACTTATACATAATACCCTTCAGGTACTTGCACGTAAAAAGAATAATTTGAAAAATCCCTTTATTCTTTTAAAGATTTAGTAATTTGCCCCTGTTTTTCTGTGATACGATATTTGCCTTAAAAGTACCTCTCCTATTGCAGTAAAGTGACTAATCTAAACACCCGAACCTACTTGATAATTTAATGAAAAAACTGTTTTACCTGCTGGTATTATTACTTCCTGTTTTTAATAGTTTAGCCCAAGACCCCTGGTGTACAACCAAAGCCCCCACTCAGAGTCAGAAAGGTATTTTCCTTCAACAATTTCAGCTACAAGAAACTATGAGAGCCCGTAAGGGGGAAGAAACTGTTACGAATGTAGCGCTTAAAATTCACCTTTTAAGTAAATCAGATGGAAGCATGGAGTTGTTTGACAACGATATAAAGGAGTTGATGGATAGCCTTAATATGCACTTTATTGATGCTAAAATTCAGTTTTACCTCTGTGGAGGAATAGATTATATCAACGATGGCACTTTTTATAAATTCGATACACGATCAGAAAGTGCTTTCTGTAAAGTACATGATGTAGACAATGCCATTAATTTATACCTGGTTAAAGAGTTTACCGATCCCGGTCTTGGCGGGTACGCTTACTTTCCGAACTCGGATAAAAAAACTAACCGCATTTTCTGTGCTTATAAAAATCGCACTGATTTGATAACTAAAATCTTGCCTCACGAAATGGGTCATTATTTCGGGTTATTACATACTTTTCAGGACGCAGGCTGGGAGGGCTACTCAGAAGTAGTTTCACGTGGCGAAAAAGCAAACTGTGCCTATAGAGGTGACCTGCTGTGCGATACCCCTGCCGACCCTTATGGCAGTGTAATTTCTGACATAAAAAACTGTGAGTTCAGCAGTAACTATGTAGATGTAAACGGCGACCGATACAGCCCACAGATAGGCAACCTGATGTCTTACTACCGGGGATGCGGTAATTTTTTTACGCCGGGTCAGATAGGGATGATTAAAACCGGATTGCTGGTAAGACTTATTCAGGATAACAATAGAGCCAATGCTTATAGCATAGATTGCGAAGGGGTCAATTCAAACCAGATAGTAACAAAAGATATTTACCTGGATGGCGTAAGAAAAACGCAGGAAGGGTGGGTACGTATATGCGTTGAAAAACCTTTTGTGATTACTTTTAATGCTACCGGAAACTTTAAATCTGACAACGAATTCAAGGCCACGCTGATTTCTTCAAGGCGAAATTTTTCGGCAGAGATAGGCAGTGGCAAAGGCAATGAAATCACTTGTAAAATACCAAAAGATTTTCCGGTCGATCTGGCTTATTGCTATATACAGGTAACTTCTACCAGTCCTGCCATTAGCAGTAGTTTTTCTTCTTTTGCTATTTATGGCAATAAAATACCCACAGCCGAGATAAGCGGCAATTACAATATATTTGAAAACGAAGAAATAGCCGTGCCTATCAAACTCAGTGGAGGTATTGTGCAGATGAGGCTGAATAATAATGATTTTCGTGAATTTGGTGTGGACCCTAACCCTAAGCTGTATTTCAGGCAGCAGAAAAGCACAACCATCAGTTTTACCCGTGTCTGGAACGAGTGCGGTGACGGTGTGGGCAAAGGGCAGATTGAACTGAATGTGATACCAAAACCTGTAGCCCGTAATTTCTCAATCGGCAATATATCAGGCACTTATCTCTGCGAAGGAAAGCCTATGATGCTCAGTATAAAGGCAGATGGTATTTTTAATCAGTTTAACACATTCAAACTTTTCCTTTCAGATAAAGACGGGAATAATTTCAAGGAAATTGCGCACAATACAACCACAGGTGGTGTATTAGAATTAAAAGTACCGGAAGGAATGCCTGTTGGAGATAATTACAGAATCAAGGTAGTTTCAAGCAATCCGGCTATTGAGTCTATCTCTCAGGATTTGTCTGTGCAAGCAAAAGCTATAGCTGTACTAAGTGGCGATACCACTATTTATAACGGCCAAAAAGCACAGCTACAGATACACCTCTTAGGTAAAAAACCTTTCACATTAGTTACTTCTCAGGGAGATTCACTTATCAGTGCTGAAAACTTTTTCCAATGGCAGGTCTCTCCTACCGAAGATAAAGTTTTTTCTTTAAAATCTGTAAGTAATGAGGCTTGTGGCAACGGTACAGTACAAGGCAATGCAGCCGTAAAAGTTAATTACGGGCTTAGAACCTCAACACTTAACTTCCCTTTTGTCTGTGCTGGCAGTGAAATAAAAATACCGTATGAAGTGCAGGACGGCGTTGTGATGGAAAACGAATACATGATTCAGCTTTCTGACAAAACAGGTAAAAACTTTACGACCATTGGCAACAGCAGTAAGAATCCATTAACGGCTGTTATTCCGGCTGATATACCCGAAGGGAGTAATTACAGAGTAAGAGTGGTGAGTAAAAGTGGGGCATATATTGGTAGTGAATCTAATGAATTTGAAATCAGACAAAAGCCATCAGCCTTTCTTGAAGGTTCACTGGTAGGTAATAAAGGCACTAAAGCTAACTTAACCGTAAAATTGACAGGAGGAGGCCCGTGGAATGTCGCATTAAAATCAGAAGAGGGTATTTCTACTATTAGCACAACACAGAACCCCACGCTGATACCTGTTACACTTGGCAATAGCACTACCTATACACTGGAAACTATATCAAATGCCTGCGGTACAGGACAAAGCTACGGACAGGCTGTAAGTAATGTGAGAGAAAAAGTTGAAAACTATTGTGTTCCGTTTGTTAGTGCCAATCAGCAGTTGCCTTATGGTAGAATTACACGCGTACGCCTGACAGATATGGATGGCCGCATGTTGCTCAATAGTTTTGATATAAAAATGGGGGTACGCAACTATACAGATAATACAGCTATGGTAGCTAACCTGAAACCCGGAGGCTCTTATAATTATGATATAATCTCAAGCGATGGAGGCAGTGAAACCAATTTCTGGTCAGATAACTACTATTATATAGTGGCATGGATTGATTATGACCAGAATGGCCGATTTGACAGAAATGAAACCTTTGTTGAAAATGCCTTGGAGTATTCATGGGCCAAATTCACGGTTCCTGAAAATGCCAAAAGAGGGCTTACCCGTATGAGAGTAAGAACCTACAGAGAAGACCCTGAATCTGTATTAAATAATGCCTGTGCCTCTATTTATGGCGGAGAAACAGAAGATTATACCATTAATATTACTGACGATGCCCCCAATTACTCTGCCGAAATAAAATTTGATGAAAGAGCCTTATGTAAAGTAAAAGAATATGAGTTTCCTTTCGAAGTAACAGGTACTTTTGCCCATGATAACACTTTCAGAGTAGCTTTATACAATGGTTTCGGCAATTTTTTAGGTTATATAGGTGAAGGCAAAACAAGCCCGATAAAGATTAAATTTCCAACAGATATTCCTGTCGGGGCAAATTATAAGCTAAAATTAGTTGCTTCTGCTCCCTATTATGAGGGTATTTTCACCAAAGCCTTTCGTATTAACGATACTCCAACTGCTACCCTTAGCGGAAATCAGAGAGCTTATTTCGGACAAGCCATGCCGCTCAATATTTTATTAGAGGGTGGTGCAGACTGGAGTTATTCGGTAGGTAATGGAGTAAACAATGGCGGTGGAGGAATGTTTAATGCCTCGCAAAACAAACTAATCATTGATTATCCCGGAGAAGCCTCTTACTTGACTCCTACCCCCGGAATCTATGATTTTAAAATGAACAGGGTGATTAATACAGCTTGTGGAGATGGCAAAGTACAGGGAAGTGCCCGCTTAGAAGTATTAGAGCCTGACCCATCGGCTGTTTATATTTCTAAAATAAAAACTCAATTTTCAGGCTGGATGTTTACACAGGCTATTTATCGTTGCAAAGATTATAACTACTCATCACGTATTTCTTTTGAAACCAAAGGCATATTTGATAAAGACAACTATTTTACCTGCCACCTGATTAGCCCTGATGATAAGTTTGTAGCGGTTGTTGGTTATGCCAAAACCAATGAATTGTATCTCGATATTCCTCCTAATATTGATGGGTATGGCTATAAAGTAAAGGTTATTTCATCAGCACCTTACTCAGAGAGTCCGCTTTCTATGCCATTTGCTATTATGGCTAAACCTGCCGCAAATATATCGGGCTATAGTGAAATACTCCCCGGCGAGCAGGCTACCATTCAGTTATCGTTAACCGGTAGAGAACCCTGGGATATTACCCTATCAGACGGAACCAGTATCGTTACAGGTATTCCGGTTCAGTCCTTAAAAGTATCTCCGGCTTCTACACAAGTATATACTATTAATCGTTTATATGCTTATCCATGTATTGGCGAAACAAGTGGCTCGGCTACTGTAAAAGTATTAAAACCAAGAGCCACCGGACTAAGAGTTCAGCAACCGAATGAGATATGTATTGGCGGAAATATGGTTTTAGGTTTCCAGTCAAACGGTACTTTCAGAGAAAGAAACCATTTCAAGGTAGTTTTATCTGATAATAGCGGTGCCAGATTCAAGGATATGGAAACAAAACTTATCAATGACTCGACCCTGTATTTCTCTATACCAACTACCGTACCCCCCGGCGACGATTATAAAATTAAACTAATATCCACCAGTCCTTACCTTGAAAGCGATATTACCAATACATTCAGGCTCAGACCTGTAAGTACGGCTACTATCAGTAGTGAGGTAAAATCGGTTTATGAGAAAGCTACTATACGGCTGAGAGTTGATTTTACTGGCGATGCACCTTATACTATTGAGTTGTCTGATGGCAGACATTATGAAAACATCACGCAGAATCCTTATTTTATTGACTTAAAAGCTACAGTTGGTATTGATAAATACACCATTAAACGTGTAAGCAACAGTTGCGGACAAGGAAAAACTTCGGGTATTGTTACTTTAAATATAATGCCTTTGCCTGTGATAACTACACAGCCTTTAAGCATTAATTCAGTTTGTGCCGGAAACCGCATATTTGTACCTTATATAATCAGTAATGGTGAGTTTCAGGCTGATAATGTATTTAAGGTTGACTTATTTGATGTTTCAAATAACAGTTGGAGAGTACTTGAAACCACTATGAAAAACGATAGTTTATTTGCGGTTATTCCTCTTAATTTATCAGGAGGCACCTATACTGTGCGGGTAAACGGAACCAGCCCGTCTATCATCGGGTCTTTGTCAGATTCAAGGTTTACGGTCAGAACTTATCCTGTTGGTAACATCAGCGGTAAAACTTCTGTCATGGAGGGAGATTCAGCCAGTTTTCTGTTAACACTTTCGGGAGATTCACCCTGGACAATCAGACTCTCAAACGGCACAGAGTTGAAAGATGTAACAAGCAGTAATTTCCCGATTAGTTTTATTCCACAAAAATCAGAGACACTTACCATTACCTCTGTCAGAAATATATGTGGTGAGGGTAGTTTTACGGGGCAAGCCGCTTTTGTGGTGCATAAGTTGGAAGACATTGAAAATCTGGTAAAAATTTATCCGATTCCATTTCAGCAGGAAACCAGACTCTATATCGATGAAGCACTGCTGAAACAGGCAGCCTATTATACGGTTACAGATATTTTAGGTAGAGTAATTCTTACAAGAACATTTGAATCTACCCAAACCCCCATTGATTTGAGTTTCTATCCTGCGGGTATCTATTATACCCGAATTTCTACCAGTAAGAAACAGTTTTTCAGGAAAATAGTCAAATAAGAACACGATGGCAGATAGTAAATACTACCTGCCATTTTTTTAAGACACCTCTTGACACTTGCCTTTGCGGAACTGTTTAGGAGCTTGGTTTGTTCTTTTGTATCCGGTTCTATAGGAGTCGTCAGGCTGGTCAGGTTCCGCTAATTTGTCATAAATAGTAAAGAAGCCAAGGCAAATAAATCATTTTTTATAAAATGATTGGGCAGAAAATGGCGTTAAAGAAACGGTGTTGATAAATTATTAACTTAAACGCATGCTTAAAAATTAAGATTTTAACCTATAAACCCGCTACGCTGCGGCCTGTATGGTCAAAAAAATTAGGCTTAAACATGCACTAACTATTAAGCTATGTCCAACTTCTTTCAGCAGATTTATTTTCTGATCGCCCTTAGTTTTGCATTACCCTCAGCAAACACAATTACTTCAAAAAATAGTAATTCCGAAAACATCAGCCGCAAAAATACAGTTACTACTATGAGTGCTGTAGAAATGCTGTACAATGATTGCCAACTGAATGGTATAGTGGATTACAAGGCCTTTGAGCAATCAATGGCAGGTTATGAAAAATATCGTCCTGCAAAGTCAATTGTTACCATTGTTGATTTCAATTTGCCCTCTACTCAGGAACGTTTTTTTGTGATAGACATATTACAGAAAAAACTATTGTTTTCGTCCTTAGTAGCACATGGCAGAAATTCAGGCGATAATATGGCTAATAACTTTTCTAACGAAATGGAATCTCACAAAAGTAGTTTAGGATTCTATACAGTCGGACAAATCATTCAAAGCCCCAAACATGGCATGGCTTTGTTGTTAGCAGGTTTGCAGAAAGGTATTAATGATAATGCTCGTCGTCGTGAAGTTATTATTCATGGAGCAGACTATGTAAGCACCAGTTTTGTAAAACAACATGGCCGATTAGGTCGTAGCTTTGGCTGCCCTGCTTTACCAAACGAACTGATACCGCAAGTTGTGCCTGTTATTGCCAATGGCAGTTTATTATATATCCATAGAGAAAATTCACACATAGCTTATGCTAAAAGGTAAAAAGGTTGCTGTTATTGTTTGTATTATTTTAACTGTTGTTGTCAGTGTAACCAGTTGTAAAAAGGGCAAGAAAAATCGCAGAAGTGTATTGCCCGATTCGAGTATTTACTCATCAAAGAACTTTACTGATATTCTGCTGGATAGTACTATTGTTAATAACTTTTTCAAAACTGTTTCTGCAGAAGATACTATCAGAGAAGAGGTAAAAGAGTTTTATGCCCGTCGTTCCTATCAGTCGGCCTGGTTTAATAAAAACGGGCTGAACAATGCTGCTCAGAACTTTTATAGCCAACTAAAAGGCTATACCTATGATTTTGCTGACAGCAGTTTTCAGAATGTTGAATTAGACAATCTGCTTGCCAGTGCTGAGAGTGATGAAAAAGATTTCTTAGACCGCAAAGCAGAAGTGCAAAGATTAGAGCTTCTGCTTACTACTACTTTCTTTAACTATGCCATAAAGGCTTATGGAGGTATTGCCAAAAACCCACTCGATTTAGAGTGGTTTATTCCGCGTAAAAAGAAGAACTATCAACTCCTGCTCGACTCACTGGTTTCATTAAACAAGGGTGAAAAGGTAAGAGAACCCGTCAATCTCTATTATATCCGTCTGAAAGAAAAACTAAGAATTTACCGGAATATTGAGCGGAAAGGCGGCTGGCCGAAAGTAATTACGGCTAAAAAACAACTCATAACAGGCGATAGAGATTCAAGCATATTAGCAGCTAAACAAATCTTGTTTATGATAGGCGATTTTCGTTTGAAAGATACAAGTATGACTTTTACTGATTCGCTGAAAAATGCAGTTGTTCGTTTTCAGCATCGCATGGGTTTAAAGGAGTCAGGCAATCTTGATGTAGCCACCCTGAAAGAAATAAATCAGCCTGTTCAATTCCGTATTCAGCAGATTATGCTGAATATGGAACGATTAAGATGGGTACCTGAAGAGTTAGAAAAAGACCACCTGCTGATTAATATTCCTGAATATATGTTACACGTTTTTGAAAATGGCAAACAGGTCTGGACAATGAATGTAGTAGTAGGTAAAACAGCTTCGCAGACCACTATTTTTAAGGGTAACCTTTCTACCATTGTGCTGAATCCATACTGGAACATTCCACAAAGTATCATACGCAATGAAATACTGCCACAGTTGAAACGGGGTACCGGGTACCTGACCCGAAATAATATGGAGGTATTATCGGGCAATAAAGTTATTAACCCGTCAAGTGTTGACTGGAGTAACTATACCAAGAATGTGCCTTACATTATCAGACAAAAGCCCGGCAACAAAAACTCTTTAGGTAAAATGAAGTTTCTGTTTCCTAACAGTTATAATATTTATCTGCACGATACCCCATCCAAAGGGCATTTCGGTGATTCAAAAAGAGCATTCAGTCATGGTTGTATCCGTTTATCAGACCCTAAAAAATTAGCGCTTTACCTGCTGAGAAATAATACCGAATGGAAGATAGAAAAGGTAAATGAAGTATTAGAAACCGACAAAGAAACAGGCATTAAAGTAACTCCTGCGATACCTGTTTATATTGTGTATTTTACAAGCTGGGTTGATAATACCGGGCAAATCAATTTCAGAAATGATTTATATGGGCTTGATGCCAAGCTTGCGGCAGAGATATTCGGGGAGTAAGTATTAATTCAGATTAAGACCAAAAGCTATACCCACCCAAGGTTTGGATTCATAAATCCAAACCTTTTTATTTTTATCAAGCAGGTTATCTATACCTAAAGACAGACCCACAGTAAAATTATTAATGGCCAGAATCCCTGCCAGACCTTTATTCCAGACCACTCCATCATATTCCTGATTTATCCTGTTGAACGTATTGGTTGGCGTCATGGCAGTATTGCCCAAACCATTAAATACCCCAAAAGAAAAACCATAGTGCGTTATATTTCGAAAAGAGAGATTGAGGAAATCAGGTTTATAACCCACCACGTATTTATCTATTCTGTAACCCAGATAAACGGCTCCATTTAAATTAGTATTAAGTTGTGCAGGCACATCCAGACGGGCAAAACGGTATTTCAGAGGAATTGTTAAAAAGTCAATGTCAAAACTTTGCTTAGAGAAAAAACTTTTTTCTCTACTTTTCTCTTTAATATGTTCAGGATAAAAGTCACTGATACTTAAACTGTCAATTACGAGTCTTTGGTTGATTAATCTGATAGTGTGAGTACGCAAAACATCGTCTTCTACATCGACATATACCTTTTTGGTTACGCCATTTTTCTTTTGCAGGTATAATCCGTCAACCAACGCTGTTTTGGGCGTGGGTCTTATCACACTACAACTGGCGAGTAGTAAGCTCGAAATAATAAATAGATGTTTTTTCATGTATCGTTTTGGTTGCTCAAATATACATATTAGCAGATATAAAAACAGTAAAGCCTTGAACTTGTGGGTTCAAGGCTTTACTGTTCCTATCTATCAAAATTCACACTTCTCTCTAATTCAGAAATTCTTTGTCTCTGTCGTTATTAACAGGAGAGTTTTCACGAATTTCATTGTATCCTCTGTTATCTGTTATGTTTCCTTCTTCAGACTTCTGGATACTTTCATCACGTCCTTCAACCGCTTCTCTCAAATCAGCTTCTTTTTCTTTTATTTTTTCCTGCCGCTTTTCCTCTTCTTTCTGTTGAATTTCCTGTGCTTCTTCTCCATGTTCTCCCCTTGGGTCTTCATTACCTATCGACGAATCAGTACCACCTGTATCCATGCCTGAACTGATAGAGGAACCATAAAACTTAGGTTGCTCTACGCGTGGATACCCCTGTTTTCCTGGATAATTGATTTCATCCGGCGATTGGTCTGGAATAATATCCGGCGCAGTTGGCGGGTCAAGCTCATTTCTTAATGGTGGATTATCCGACCCTTCGCCTCTGTCATCTTTGTCGGCTACACGCTCATTAATGGTTTCTTGTTCTTTCTCTGCTGTACGTTCCGGTTCCGACATAGGTCCGTCCCAGGTTTTTTCCGGTTGTGAAGTATTTGGCTCAATTGCTTCGTTGTCACTCTGACTATAGAAGCTGTTATCTTGATCTTTCATATAGTTGTGTCTTTAATTTGTAGTAATTAAACTAAAAACTCTATGCCATACAGTATGATGACTAAATGATGTGAAAGAAGATACTCAAATTGTGGAGAAAGGAACAGGCAGAACGGAACAAGGAGTATAGAAAAAAATAAAAGAGTCCACGGTAAGAATTTCTGATTGTAATCAATAATGCCCAATTAAGTAAATAATCTTTTTAAAACCTACTTTATTCATAACCCTGACTTTTCGGATTGCTTGATACATTGGTCGATTTAAAAGAATAGGAAGTCTACTTTATAAATAGATTATTTGTCGGAGAATGAAATAATTCGTAATATTCTGTCTCTTTTTATATTTAAAAGCCAATTCTTAAACGTCAATTCAACCTCCATTAATTTATGAAAATTTTATTAAGCGCTCTATACCTTTGCTGTGTGCTGAGTTTTTCGGTTACAGCTCAAACTCCTACGCTGACACAAGCCTGGGAAAGCGATACGACACTTACCACACCTGAATCTGTCTTGTATGATGCCAAAAATAATGTCTTATACGTGTCTTGCATCAATGGCAAATCAGTACCTGAAAATAAGGAAAGCTTTGTTGCCAAAGTGGGTTTAGATGGCAAAATTCAGCAAAGAATCATGACCCCTGGCTTGAATGCCATTAAGGGTATGGGCATTATTGGTAATAAATTATATACAGCCAGTTTTTTTGCCATCAATGAAATTGACTTAGCCACCGGAAAAGTAGTGAACAACTATACCGTGCCGGATGCTAAAATGCTGAATGATATTACTATTGACGAAAAGAATAAAACCCTTTATGTAACTGATATGCGTGCCAATAGCGTATGGAAACTAAAAGATGGTCAATTAGAAAAGATTCTTGAAGGTGGGCTGCTTAAAAACCCTAACGGACTGTTTTATGACAATGGCAAATTATTGATCGGAAACGGCGAAGGTATTCTATATTCATACGATACTAAAACCAAAGACCTGAGCAAATTTGCTGAAGGCATGGGAACAGAAAAAAGCGGTATTGACGGCATTGAATCTGATGGCAAGAAAGGCTATTTTGTAAGTGAATGGAGAGGCAGAATATGGCATGTAACACCGGAAGGGAAACCAAGCTTATTGTTAGATACGATTGACAAACCAATGAATACAGCAGATTTTGCCTATGTTGCTAACAAAAAAATGCTTTTTGTACCTACTTTCCTGAAAAACAAAGTAGTGGCCTATAAAGTCAACTAATCCACCAACC
Organism: Emticicia agri; assembly: GCF_004168285.1. Lineage (GTDB taxonomy): Bacteria > Bacteroidota > Bacteroidia > Cytophagales > Spirosomataceae > Emticicia > Emticicia agri. The sequence goes on from NZ_SEWF01000047.1 coordinate 30,488, forward strand.
TCTTCAGCCTTATATCCTATTTTAAAATCCGAAATGAACATTTTTACAAAAAACACCTCTTTATTGTTAACCGGAAAAGCACTATCATTTATTGTTTGTTTGTGTTTGAGTATCGTATGTATACAGGTTTCTTTTGCGCAGAATGCAGGAAAATTAAAATTGAAAGGAAAAATTGTAGATGCACAGTCGAGCGCAGCGCTATCTTATGCCAGCGTCCGGTTGTTTAAATTACCTGATAGCTCGTTTGTTACAGGAAATATCACCAACGATACCGGAGATTTCTTGATTGATGCTCCTGCCGGAACTTACTATGCCTTGTTGGAATTTATTGGCTACAAGGCTACCAAGACTCCTGTATTTTCTTTAACACCCGATAATTCTCCGCACGATTTAGGTACACTGAAGATTGCCACTTCGAGCCAGACCCTGGATGAAGTCGAGGTACGAGCCGAAAAAAGTTCTATGGAAATGACCCTTGATAAACGTGTGTTTAACGTGGGTAAAGACTTAGCCAATGCTGGTGGCACAGCCGTTGATATTCTTACCAATGTACCTTCGGTATCGGTAGATATTGATGGTAACGTGAGTTTGAGAGGAAGCAACAACGTCAGGATTTTAGTAGATGGGAAACCATCGGGACTGGTGAGTATTAAAGGTGGTAGTGGTTTGCAACAATTGCAGGGAAGCAGTATCGAAAGAATCGAAATTATCACCAATCCATCGGCACGGTATGAGGCGGAGGGTATGAGTGGTATCATTAACATTATTCTGAAAAAAGAGCGCAAAGAGGGATTTAATGGTTCATTTGATGTCATTACGGGTATCCCGACTAACCTTGGTCTGGCGGCTAATGTGAATTACCGCCGTAAAAATCTGAATTTCTTTGTTAATTATACGGCTTCTTATCGGAATACGCCCGGTAGAAACTCCCAGTATCAGGAGTTTTATCATGGCGACTCTACGCTGATTACCCAACAAAATTCTACCAGTAGTTTAAAAGGCCAGAATAATAGTGCCAGAGCAGGAATTGATTATTTCTTTAACGAAAACAATGTATTAACGGGTTCGTACTTATGGAGAATCAGCAAAGGCAAGCGTTTTTCTGACATCAGGTACCGAGATTATCTGAATAACCTCAATAATTCGACAGGTTATACTAATCGTACACAAGATGAAACAGAAACGGAGCCTAATTCAGAATATGCCATTTCTTATAAACGTAAGTTTGACAGAAAAGGGCATGAATTATCGGCTGATGTACGCTACTTAGATAACTGGGAAGACTCTGACCAGTATTACAATCAGGCTACTTTCAAACCTGATGGCAGTGCATCTGATATTCCGGCTATTTTACAACGCTCACTCAACTATGAAACCGAAAAACAATTATTGTTTCAGTTAGATTATACCCAACCTTTTGCCAAAGATGGTAAGTTTGAATTAGGTGCCAGAAGTAGTTCGAGAGACATGACCAATGATTTCTCGCTGACTCAACGTGGAACAGATGGCACGTGGTTTCCGATTGCAGGTTTTACCAACGATTTCCTGTATGAAGAAAATATCAACGCTGCTTATGGTATTGTAGGCAATAAGGTCAATAAGTTTTCTTATCAGATAGGTGTTCGTGCCGAATGGACTCATGTAACTACTACTCTGAAAAAAACTAATGAGGTAAATCCACGGAAATACAATAACCTGTTTCCGAGTGTGCACCTTACTTACGAGTTTCCAAAACAGAATTCGATGCAAATCAGTTATAGCCGACGCATCCGTCGCCCAACTTATAATGATTTGAGCCCGTTTTCTACCTTCAGCGATAGCCGTAACTTTTGGAGTGGGAATCCTGATTTGAATCCTGAATTTACTGATGTGTATGAAATAGGACATATCAAGTACTTTGAGACAGGTTCTATCAGTTCTTCGCTATATTACAGATTTACCGATGGGAAAATTGTTCGCATCAGAACCGTAGATGCAACCGGTAGTTCTTTTACCCGTCCGGAAAATTTAGCTACTGAAAATTCGTTTGGTTATGAGTTTACTACCTCACTCTCTCCTTACAAATGGTGGAAAATGGATGGTAGCTTTAACTTCTTCCGTGCCATTACAAATGGTGCTAACTTTGATGCCAGTCTGAAAAGCGATACCTATAGCTGGTTTACACGTCTGACTTCACGCTTCACATTCTGGAAAAATACCGACTTCCAGATAAGAGGTAATTACGAAGCACCGCAACAAACCCCACAAGGTCGCAGAAAAGCCATAGCGGTAATGGATCTGGCTGTAAGCAAAGATATTCTTAAAAACAATGCGACCCTTACCCTTAATGTAAGCGACGTTTTTAACTCAAGAATTTACCGCTCTATCACCGAAGGCGTAAACTTCTATACCGAAAGCCGTGGCCAGGGCAGATTAAGACAAGTAAATTTAACATTTAACTACCGTCTGCACCAGGCTAAAAAGAAAACCAGAGAGCCTGCTGAGGGGGATTTTTGATAGGGATTATAGAATAGTATTTGAGCCACAATTATATAAACGTTAGTATAATTGTGGCTCTTTTGTAAGAATTAGTAGATTTTCTAAAGAATGAATAGGTATTTAAACTTTATAGAGGTAAATAACAGGAATATTCAGACTAATCTAAGCCAGTTAATTAGTGAGGATATTTATTTAGAAGATTTATTTAAGAAAGTTGAAGCTGACAATCAATTAAAGTCTATTGGTATTGATTATGCGGAATTATTATATGGAATTAATAATAACCCCAATTTACTTAAATATCAAGAGTTAAATTTTCTTTATCGTTGGACACTTAATATTTTTTGGCAAATATATGATAAAGGATTTATGCGATCTCTCGTATACTCAGAAGTACAAAATCATGGATTTTATGATTTTTTTCTTTTGCAAAAAACTTCTATTATAGAAGTTTTTTTACAAGAGCTATGGAATTTCTTAGACCCTCTTAAAAAGTATAAATTCATTCCTAAAGGCTATATTCTATCTCAACCAGAATGTTATAATTTCGTATCCTATTTGTGCGCTTTAGCAGTATTATTTAATAATGGTAATGATGCAAAACAGTATTTAGCGCAAGAAACAACTAATCATTTATCAAAGTCTTTGTTAAGATATAATTTTATGCAGCAAAGAATAGAATGTCTTCAGCAAAAGGAAGATATAAATGAATTTTATCAAAAAAATAAAAGCGTTTTAGATGTTATTGGGCATTATAGCGGTTTCAACAATTATAACCTCTTGGCGAAATCATTCCCTATTTTTCTTGAATTAAAAGAGAAAATCAATAAAATAGATTCTGATTCACGTATTTGCATTCAAGATTCATTGTACTCTCAATAAATCTCCAAACTGTATCACACCGGAAAATACAAACTAAACGTAGCGCCTTCATTCTTCACACCTTCGGCAAAGATGTAGCCATTATGCAATTGCATGATTTTTTTACATAAGGCAAGGCCAATACCTGTTCCTTCATATTTATCTGCTGTATGAAGACGAGTAAATATCTTGAATATTCTATCGTTAAACTCATTTTCAAAGCCAATACCATTATCGGCTATTGTAATTCTGGTATAGAGTCGGGCATCGTCCGGTTCCGGCGAAAGGCCAGGTTCTTTTGATTGACTGATGTTAATCATTGCCGGAACTCCTTCCTTGTTAAACTTTAAAGCATTCCCAATCAGGTTACTGAAAAGCTGATGCACAATTACCGGAATACCCGTTACCGAAGTCAGATTTTGAGTAGTGATAGTAGCATTCTTTTCTTCTATTTCCTCATGCAGTCCTTGTTTTACTTTTTCAATCAGTTCCTGTAGATTAATTGCTTCAAATGATTTCTCCGAATGTCTGATTTTTGAATAATTAGTAATATCAGAAATAAGCCTTTGCATTCTATTAGCCGAAGCATTCATTTTCTTCAATGTATTACTCACATCAGGCGATATATTTTTATCCAAATCTAATAGTCTTGAAGAAAACAACTGGATTTTTCTTAGTGGTTCTTTCAGGTCATGTGTGCTTATCCAACTGATATTTTCGAGTTCAAGATTCGATTCTTTCAATTGCTTGGTCAATTCTCTTTGTCTGGCTTCTTCTTCGGTCAGCAATATCAGCGTAATAAATTTCTGCAACGAATACGAGAAAGTAGAAGCAGCCGTCTGCTCTGTTTTTGTCCACTCGTGCGAGCGGCATTTGACAATCTGCTGATATTTCTCAAACGATTTTCTGGGTGATAGCCCATTGGCATCTTTTACAATAGCTTTTTCGGGGTCGCCACTCCAGTTAATTTCTTCCAGACTTTCAGGCCTGAACCAGACAATGGTTTCGTCGTGCACTACGCCTAACTGATAGTAGAGAATACCTGAGGCGGTTGCACACCATTCTTGCGCTTCGGGTAAATGTTCAGGTAGGCTTGAAGTACTATAAAATCCTTTAGAAGCCTTTTTCTTCGCCCAGGCTGTTATCTTTAAAATGCTCTTATCATCAGGGGTCTTACCTGCTTTATACACAATATCGTTCAGCACCACAGCTACTCCACCTGCATTGGCAATTTCCAATATCTGCGTTTGTTTCACTAAATCTTGTAACGATGCTCTTTCAGGCGCAAAACTCAGATTGAGTAAAGTTTCTAACGATTTGTTGATATTAGCCGCTACGGTATATTCCTCTGCCATTTCTCTTACCTGAATCTGTGAAGTAAGAAAATGCCCTTGTAGCTGTGCCGCAATGCGGGTGTAATGGTCGATGTATTTATAAGAATAATGGTGGCAGGCAATGAGTCCCCATAGTTTACCCTCATGTATCAACGAAATAGTGAGAGTAGCACCCACACCCATATTTTTAAGATATTCAACATGAATCGGCGAAACACTTCTCAGGGTTGAATGACTTAAATCCAGGCTTTCGTTAGTGGCATTTTCTTTCGTAAAAATCGGAACAGGTGTATAATTAATATCAACTATCAGCCTCAGCAGGTTCTTGATATACAATTGTCTTGCCTGTAGCGGAATATCGGTATGTGGATAGTGCAATCCAAGAAATGGCTCATGTTCATCTACTTTACTTTCGGCAAATATTTCTCCGTTATAATCTTTATCAAAACGATAAACCATCACCCGGTCATAGCCTGTCAATGCCCTTATTTCGGTAGCAACACTATGGCTTAATTGCTGTAAAGTCATGGCCTGACCCATGTATTTGGCAAAATTGATAGCCTGGTCGTAAACAGTAGATACCCGTGGAATATACTCAGAAACCGGTTCAAATTCACAAATCAGTAAATCAATGCTTCTATGAATAACGCACTGAAATTGAGTATTTTCTATATTCACAATAAGCGGAGTAGTAACTCTATCCTGCAGATGATTGATATAATATCTGAATTCAGCCAACTGGTCGGTTCCTATCAAAACCTCAATGGGCTTTTGTAATACTTCTTCTACTGTTAGTACAGAAAAATCGTTGACATTGGCACTGGTATATCTGATTACAAAATCTGCGTCAATGGCAATTAAAAACCCATGTGGCTGAATACTGCCCGGCACATGAATAGGCTCTTGCTCACAATTTGTCAGATTAACAATTTCTCTGTTTACTATATCCTTCAATTTCATTAGCTACTGCTCAAAATAATTTTTTATAGATATAAAAGTATCTTTTGCTCCTGTTATAATTTCATCATCACAGTCATGAGTTGCTGAATATTCCTGCAATATATGCAAAAAAGTTTTCCAATACTGCCCGGTTTGGTCGCCATATCCGTCAAAATAAGAACCTCCCTGCTCAGGATTAATCCCTAAAGTTTTAGAAATGTGTTTTAAAATAACTTTACCTCCTAAAGTTGACCCTTCCATTACATACATACAACCCAAAGCATAACCCACCGAAGAATTCTGCTCTCCTGAAGCTGAAAAAATGGGCAAGCCTGAAATATCAGACGACAGGTAGCTTAAATCTTCATCTATTAATGGCAGTTTTTCTCTTTTTTGCAAATCAGGTAGTGCATCATTCAAAGCCGGAAATACTTCGGCTTCGTAAAAAGCCACTATTTCTCTCATTTTTTGCAGATAAGCCACATAGTTTTCCTGAGCAACGTGTTCATTCAGGAGTGCTACCGACAAGGATGTTTGTTCTAAGGCAGAGTGAAGTGTGCTGGTTTGGGTACGGAGTTGGGTAAGAATATTAGCTATTGGATTCATACATTATTTACTATTGGTAATGAAAGATTTTGCTTTAAGCATAGACAAAATCTTTGAATTGCAGTACTTCCGGGTCAATTTTCCAGTTAAAACTTAATAATTCGGCAAGAATACCTTTAAATTTTGAATAAGAGTTAGGTTTACATACATATAAAGTAGCCCCTGATTCTTTTGCTTTAGCGATAGCATCAGTATCGTTAGAAGTAGAGAGAATTACCACAGGCAAATCTTTAATTTCGGAATTTTGCCTCAATTCCGATAAAACCTGAAAACCATCTGTAAAGGGCATATTCAGGTCGAGAAATAAAATATCGGGTTTGTAATTTATTTCTTTCAGACGATTCAATAGCTCTGAACCATCACTTTGAAACTCAATAGAAGAATCGGGATGAATTTCATTGATGATTTCTTTGAAGATTTCCTTATCGTCTAAATCATCATCTGTGTAGAAAATATTATAATTCTTAGTTTTCATGAAATCAGTTAAGGGAAGGATATTCTATGTATAACTCTTTTTATGGTGGATATAGTATTTTACAATACTAATTAATAACTATGCCTCTATTAGTATTATAAAATCAAAGTTCAATAAAAACGCTTAAAAAACATAATTTTTTAGATGATTTAATATAAAAACAAGGAAATTTCAATCAAATATGAGTGTAAAATGACCTTTTAAACTGGGTAAAATAATTTTTATCATTAGCAACAAAGCTATGGCAAAAAAAGAAGAGCAAAGTTTCCTTTATTCTGCTCAGAAAGATATCTTAAATAACCTAAAAGGCATGAGCTAAGTCTTTATTTTGAATTGAGATAATAGCTATATTTAAGAATTCTATGCGTACACTATTAAAGACTAAATAATAGAGGTAATAAAATGTAAAATATTCATCACTCTGAGGAAAAACGCACTCAATACAATCTTTCCTCTGCTATCTATAATGTTTATAGCAAGGCTGGCACAAAGTTTTTAGTTATTATGATGTGAGTATGAATAGAGGTAAGTGAGAATATTAGAAAATAAAAGATGATATATTAACCGCGGCACGGTTACACTCTGACGACTTTAACCGTGCCACGGTCGAAAGAAATATGGATTTAAAAAATCCAATATACCGGAAGTGAAGAACAATAGTTCTAATCTTCCAGATTCCGACAATGCCAAACAGAAAAACCAGTAATGGTTAAAATTCAAACAGTAAGCATCCGGAATTATACATAAATGTGATGGAACGCAGTTCTTACGACAATTGAGTTATTTATTAAACTCTCTCTGGTAATTGTGCATTTCATCACATTTTTTTATAGATAAAGTGCTAAACCTCTCTTCAAATGCTTTTCTTCATCTTCTGTAATAAAGCCAAATAGTTTTATGTACCCGTTCAGCACCTGAATCAGATAAAACACATCAATCTCAATTCTTACTTCAGATTTATCCTTTCTGGTTATGTCAGTTTTTAGAAAATCTTTACAAGCGCATACAATCCTTTAATATGTAGATTATACTACTACACCATTTTAAAATAGTTTGTTGAAAAGAGAGCCAAAAAGGCGAATTTTGTAGCGACGAAGCAAACAAAACTCACACCCAATGACTCTCACAGACAAACTTAGCACAATCAAAGGTAAATATCATAAAAGCATGATAGAAAATGTAATGATGGTATTGACAGGTTTACTGACTAGTAAAACGACTAATCTTTACAAGATGAAAGACGATATGGCAAAGATAATGGACAAAAAAGGTTTAAAATCAGGTAGTTATTATCAACGTTTAATTCGGTTTTTCAATAGATATAGTTCAACGAGGCTTTTTATAGACTTATTACTATGGGTTATCAACAGCCTTATTAAGAAAGCAGATAATTTTTTTTGGATGCAACAGAATGGAAAATCGGTTCTTTTGAATTACACGTTTTAGTATTGGCGGCACAAGTAAAAGGTGTAGCCCTACCTGTGTACTTTAAAGTTTATGAACATAAAGGTGTATTATCAGAAA